>NZ_JBHSOR010000002.1:405390-676532 GCF_042656325.1 Rhizobium sp. GCM10022189 | reverse complement strand
CCAGCCTCGTGCTCCTTCAGAATCCCGATGATCTGTTCGTCTGTGAAACGGTTGCGCTTCATTCCCTGGTCCTCTCAATGGGCCAGAGCTTACTTCAAAATGGATTATTTCAACGGGGCAAGGTCAACTTCCACAAATAGGGCCTAGCTTCTATTAGAGCCTTTCCTGGTTAGATTGAAGCATTTTGCCGGCTGAAACGGGCCGCCTGATCGACCGGCCGGCTTGGCCGTAGATCTGGGCTACGACGCGCGCCGGCCGGTCGACCATCCGCCTCCGTTTGAGCCAGCAGAATGCTGCAATCTAGCCAGGAAAGGCTCTAAGCGTGACTTTTGCTCAATCTTTGAGCAGAAGCAAATACAACCGCGGAAAAATCTGTCATACGCACGTCATGCAACTCATGCAAAGAGCTTGCGTAACGGAAAGGCGGGCTTACCTAGCGAAAGGCGGGTCTGGTTTTCGGGAGTGTCGGGAGCCGAAAAAGCAAAAAAAAACAAGGCCGGAAGCCTTGTTTTAATTATCGCGTGATCCTTAACCGTTACCGGGGCAGCGACAAGCGCGCCTAAGATCTGATCCTCCCAAGACTTGACCGCGAGTTCGGCAAGAATTTAACCTTCTTGCCTGTTTTGTGAGCTAAAGCTAGCTCAAAGATTGTGCTTTGTCATCAGCTTTTTTTGCATTTTTGCTACACTCACGCAAAATTTTTCTGTTGACAAGATTTACCTTCAAGCCCTTATAAATACGCGCTTTTTCGTGCCTGCTGAATTTATGGGCGCTAACATGCGTCTGCGGGAGGCGGCTCGCGTCGGTCGCGGGTTTCCTTCCTGCCGCGAAGCGGCTATGAACGCTCCCATCTTTAACAAAGACCGTCGATTCCGCTTGGGTAAGCGGCGTCTCAACTGTACCGGATTCCGCCATGCGTCTGTCCCGCTTCTTCGTGCCCATCCTCAAGGAAAACCCCAAGGAGGCGGAAATCGTCTCCCACCGGCTGATGCTGCGCGCCGGCATGATCCGCCAGCAGTCGCAGGGCATCTATTCCTGGCTGCCGCTCGGCAAGAAGGTGCTGGACAAGGTCAACAACATCATCCGCGAAGAGCAGAACCGCGCTGGCGCCATCGAGCTTCTGATGCCGACGCTGCAGTCGGCCGAACTCTGGCAGGAGAGCGGCCGTTACGACGCCTATGGCAAGGAGATGCTGCGCATCAAGGACCGTCAGGACCGCCCGATGCTCTACGGCCCGACCAACGAGGAAATGGTCACGGATATCTTCCGTTCCTTCGTGAAGTCCTACAAGGACCTGCCGCTCAATCTCTATCACATCCAGCTGAAGTTCCGTGACGAGATCCGTCCGCGCTTCGGCACCATGCGCTCGCGCGAATTCATGATGAAGGACGCCTATTCCTTCGACCTGACGCGCGAGGGCGCCGAACATTCCTACAACAAGATGTTCACCGCCTATCTGCGCACCTTCGATCGTCTCGGCCTGCGCGCCATTCCGATGCGCGCCGATACCGGCCCGATCGGCGGCAATCTCAGCCATGAATTCATCATCCTCGCCGATACCGGCGAATCCGAAGTCTTCTGCCACAAGGATTTCGTCGATTTCGACATTCCCGCCGAAAACACCGATTTCGACAGTGTCGAGGGCCTGAAGGGGGTCTTCGACAAGTGGACGTCGCTTTACGCCGCGACCTCGGAAATGCACGACGAGGCGGCCTTCAACGCCATTCCGGAAGGCGAGCGTCTTTCTGCGCGCGGCATCGAAGTCGGCCATATTTTCTACTTCGGTACGAAATATTCCGAGCCGATGGGTGCCAAGGTGCAGGGTCCCGACGGCAAGGAACACTTCGTTCACATGGGTTCCTACGGTATCGGCCCGACGCGCCTTGTTCCCGCCATCATCGAAGCTTCGCATGACGAGAACGGAATCATCTGGCCGGAATCGGTCGCACCTTTCGACGTCGTGGTCATCAACATGAAGGCCGGCGACGAGGCCTGCGACGGTACCTGCGAGCTGATCTATGCGGCGCTGACCAAGGCCGGCAAGGACGTGCTCTACGACGACACGGACGACCGTGCCGGCACCAAGTTTGCGACCGCCGACCTGATCGGCGTGCCGTACCAGATCATTGCCGGCCCGCGCGCGGTCGCGAACGGCGAAGTGGAAGTGAAGGACCGCAAGACCGGCGCCCGCGAAACGATGACCATCGAGGCGGCGATCAACAGGTTCGTGGCTTAAGAAAGACGGAGGCGAAATGGCAGAGGCAGCAGTGGACCGGAGTTCCAAATCCGGCTTGGGTCCGGCTGGCAAGCCATTTTCCACCTTCGAACGCCTGGTGGCGTGGCGCTATCTGCGCGCCCGCCGCAAGGAGGCCTTTATCTCGGTCATTGCCGGCTTCTCCTTCGTCGGCATCATGCTCGGCGTTGCGACGCTGATCATCGTCATGGCGGTGATGAACGGGTTCCGCACCGAACTCGTCTCCCGCATCCTCGGCATCAACGGCCATATGATCATCCAGCCGGTCGACGGTCCCTTTACAGATTATGCCGACCTGGTGAAGAAATTCGAGGCCGTGCCCGGCATCAAGATGGCGCTGCCTCTGGTGGAAGGCCAGGTTCTCGCGTCCTCGCAGACGGGCGGCAGCACGGGCGCGCTGGTGCGCGGCACGCGGGCTGAAGACCTCAGCAAGCTCAAGACCGTCTCCGACAATATCAAGTCGGGCGACATGGTGGGCTTTGCCGCGGGCGACGGCGTCCTGGTCGGCAGTCGCATGGCAGACCAGCTCGGCCTGCGCGTCGGCGACCTGATCACGCTGACGTCACCGGAAGGTGACGTGACGCCGATGGGCGTCAACCCGCGCATCAAGTCCTACAAGATATCAGGCCTTTTCGAGATCGGCATGTCGGAATACGACGCCTCGATCATCTACATGCCGCTCGAGGAATCGCAGCTCTATTTCAATGCGGACGGGCTGGTGCAGTCGATCGAGCTCTTCGTCAACAACCCCGACGACATCGACAACCTGAGGCCCAAGGTGGAGGAGGCGGCCGGCCGGCAGATCGCCATCACCGACTGGCGCCAGCGCAACCAGACCTTTTTCTCCGCCCTGCAGGTGGAGCGCAACGTGATGTTCATGATCCTGACGCTGATCGTGCTCGTCGCCGCGCTCAACATCATTTCCGGCCTCATCATGCTGGTGAAGGACAAGGGCAGCGACATCGCCATCCTGCGCACGATGGGCGCCAGTTCCGGCGCCATCATGCGCATCTTCTTCATGACCGGGGCTGCGATCGGCATTGTCGGCACGATCGCCGGCGTGCTGCTCGGCGTCGTCGTCTGCATCAACATCGAATCCATCCGCCAGTTCTTCTCCTGGGTATCGGGCACGGTGCTCTTCGATCCGCAGCTCTATTTCCTGAGCCAGCTGCCGGCGGAAATGGATATCAGCGAAACGGTCTCCGTCGTCGTCATGGCGCTGACGCTCTCCTTCATCGCAACGATCTTTCCGGCCTGGCGCGCCTCCCGCCTCGACCCCGTCCAGGCCCTTCGTTACGAATAAGGCCGTGCCACAGGCCACGTTCAAGGCCCAATCCAAGGAATGCCGCATTCATGAAACGCAACGTCGTTCTCAAGCTCTCGGGCGTCGAGCGCCATTACGGACAGGGCGAAACGCTGCTGACCATCCTCAAGGGCGCGGATTTTTCGCTGACGAGCGGCGAGATGGTGGCGCTGGTGGCGCCGTCCGGCACCGGCAAGTCGACGCTTTTGCATGTCGCGGGCCTGCTGGAACACCCCGATGGCGGCGAGGTGACGGTCAACGGCCGCCCCTGTGACGGCCTCTCCGACGAGAAGCGCACGGCGATCCGCCGCAGCGAGATCGGTTTCGTCTATCAGTTCCACCACCTGCTGCCGGAATTCTCCGCGCAGGAAAACATCATGATGCCGCAGCTCATCGCCGGCCTCTCGTGGAAAGAGGCGAGCGAGCGGGCAAAGATGCTTCTGGACTATATGCGCATCGGCCATCGCGGCACGCACCGGCCGGCGGAGCTTTCCGGCGGCGAGCAGCAGCGTGTGGCGATCGCCCGTGCCGTCGCCAATGCGCCGAGCCTGCTTCTGGCCGACGAGCCGACCGGCAATCTCGACCCCGAAACCGCCAACTATGTCTTCGACGCGCTCGAAGCGCTGGTGCGCCAGTCAGGCCTCGCCGCGCTGATCGCCACCCACAATCACGAGCTTGCCCGGCGCATGGACCGGCGCGTGACGATCTCCGACGGCAAGGTCGTGGATTTCTGAATTTCAGGCGACGATCAGGCCGCCGCGATAATCGAGCTCGTAAGCCTTCCGGCCACTCACTTCGATGGATTCGTGCCCGCGAAAATGCGTGCAATCGCCTTCGCTCGTATCGACATAGTGGCCGAGCGCGTGATCGAAGACCATGCCGCCGAGGAAGCGGCCCTGCCTGTAGAGCTGTGACAGGGCGGCGCGGATGATGCTGCCGGCGACCGTCGCATCGATGATGTCGGGCTCGATGATCCGCCCGAAATAGTTCATGGCCCAGACCGGCTTTTCCTCCAGCCACACGACTTCCTGACCGGCAAAATCCGTGCCGCCGAAATAGCTGTCGAGATAGCGCCAGATGCCGCGCTTGTAGCCGAGGTCATGGGCACCGATCCGATAGGAAGGCTGCGCCTTGGCGCCGGCGACATAGGTCTGCGATTTGGCTTCGACTATGAAGCCATTGAGTTCCAGAACGTCCATCGTCTCTCTGCTCCGACGTTAACCATGTCCCGCGGAAGCGGGAGGGAATCCTGTTGACAACAGAACATACATGGAACAAATTAAAAACATAAGAGCAAAGGAGAGCCAAATGACTGACATGATCCGTGATATCGCAGCATTCACCTCCATCGCAATGTTCATCGCCAGCTTCTCGCTGATCGTCATGGCAATGTAAGAATTCGGGGGATCGCATGGCTGCCATGCGGTCCTGAAGCGGGACTTTTTCTGGACAGAATCGCCTTCAATGCCGACAATGCGCGCTCTTCATTGAGGCGGTTGGAAGGGCATATCATGGCGGATGCGGAACAGGGTGCGATCGGCGGAAAGCCGGGCTTCGTTCATCTGAGGGTTCATTCCGCCTATTCGCTGCTCGAAGGCGCATTGCCTCTCAAGAAGATCCTCTACAAGGCCTCCGGCGACAGCCAGCCGGCGATCGCCATCACCGATACCAACAATCTCTTCGTCGCCCTGGAATTTTCCCAGAAAGCGATGGACGAGGGCCTGCAGCCGATCATCGGCTGCCAGGTGTCGATCGACATGGAAGACGGTCTCGAAACCGAACGGCGGGGTGGTCAGCAGGCGCTCGTCAAGCTGCCTTCCATCGTGCTTCTGTCGGCGACCGATGCTGGCTACGAGCGGCTGGTCGACCTTGTCAGCCGCGCCTATCTCAGCGGCGAGGGCAACTCGACCGTCCATATCCGCTCCTCCTGGCTGGAGGAGATCGGCACGGACGGGCTGATCGCGCTCACCGGCGCCGCGACAGGCCCGGTCGACATGCCGCTCAAGGACGGCCATGCCGGCCCGGCGGAGACGCGGCTGCTGACGTTGAAGCGCATCTTCGGCGATCGGCTCTATGTCGAGCTGCAGCGGCACGGGACTTACGACAAGCGCCATGAACAGAAGGTCATCAGCCTTGCTTACAAGCACGACCTGCCGCTGGTCGCGACCAACGAGGCCTTCTTCCCGACGCGCGACGATTACGACGCGCATGACGCGCTGATGGCGGTCGCCCACAACGCCATCGTTTCCGATGACAGCCGCTTCCGTCTCTCGCCGGATCACTACCTGAAGAGCCGTGCCGAGATGGAAAAGCTCTTCGCCGATCTGCCGGAGGCGCTGGACAATACGGTCGAGATCGCAAGGCGCTGCTCCTTCGTGCTGAAGACGCGCAAACCGATCCTGCCGCGCTTCACCGGCGCCACCGCCGATCCGGAAGAGGCAGAACGCGCCGAGGCGCTCGAGCTTCGCCGGCAGGCGCAGGAGGGGCTGGACATGCGCCTGGCGACGCTTGGCATGTCGGCCGGCTACGAGGAGAAGGACTATCGCGAACGGCTGGAGTTCGAACTCAGCGTTATCGAGCGCATGAAGTTCCCCGGCTACTTCCTGATCGTTTCGGACTTCATCAAATGGGCCAAGCAGCACGACATCCCGGTCGGTCCCGGCCGCGGCTCGGGCGCCGGCTCGCTGGTCGCCTATGCGCTGACGATTACCGACGTCGATCCGCTGCGCTTCTCGCTGCTCTTCGAACGCTTCCTCAATCCGGAACGCGTCTCGATGCCCGACTTCGACATCGACTTCTGCCAGGACCGCCGCGAAGAGGTGATCCGCTACGTGCAGCGCAAATATGGGCGCGAGCAGGTGGCGCAGATCATCACCTTCGGTTCGCTGCAGGCGCGCGCCGCATTGCGCGATGTCGGCCGCGTGCTGGAAATGCCCTATGGCCAGGTCGACAAGATCTGCAAGCTGGTGCCGAACAACCCGGCAAACCCGACGCCGCTGTCGAAGGCGATCGAGGAAGAGCCGAAGCTGCAGGAAGAAGCGGCCAAGGAGCCCGTCGTCGCCCGCCTGCTCGACATTGCCCAGAAGATCGAAGGCCTCTATCGCCACGCCTCGACGCACGCCGCCGGCATCGTGATCGGCGACCGCCCGCTGTCGAAGCTCGTGCCGATGTACCGCGATCCGCGCTCCGACATGCCGGTCACGCAGTTCAACATGAAGTGGGTGGAGCAGGCCGGCCTCGTCAAGTTCGACTTCCTCGGCCTGAAGACCCTGACCGTGCTGAAGGTCGCCGTCGATTTCTGCAAGAAGCGCGGCATCGAGGTGGATCTCGCCAAGATCCCGCTCGATGACAAGAAGACCTACGAGATGTTGTCGCGCGGCGAAACCGTCGGCGTGTTCCAGGTTGAAAGTGCCGGCATGCGCAAGGCGCTGATCGGCATGAAACCGGACTGCATCGAAGACATTATCGCGCTGGTCGCCCTCTATCGCCCCGGTCCGATGGAGAACATCCCGACCTACAATGCCCGCAAGCATGGCGACGAAGAGCTGGAATCGATCCATCCGATGATCGACCATCTTCTCAAGGAAACGCAGGGTGTTATCGTCTACCAGGAACAGGTGATGCAGATCGCCCAGGTCCTGTCGGGCTATTCGCTCGGCGAAGCCGATCTTCTGCGCCGCGCCATGGGTAAGAAGATCAAGGCCGAAATGGACCAGCAGCGCGAACGTTTCGTTGACGGCGCGGTCAAGAACGGCGTCTCCAAGCCGCAGGCCGACAACATTTTCGAACTGCTGGCGAAGTTCGCAAACTACGGCTTCAACAAGTCGCACGCCGCCGCCTACGCCATCGTCTCCTACCAGACGGCCTATATGAAGGCGCACTATCCGGTCGAGTTCCTGGCCGCGTCGATGACGCTCGATATGTCGAACACGGAAAAGGTCAACGACTTCCGCCAGGATGCCAAGCGTCTCGGCATCGAGGTCATCGCGCCCTCTGTCCAGACCTCGTTCCGCCATTTCGAGACCGGCGACAACCGCATCTATTACGCGCTGGCGGCAATCAAGGGCGTCGGCGAATCCGCGGTTGATCACATCGTCGAAATGCGCGGCGACAAGCCCTTTGCCAGCATCGAGGATTTCTGCCTGCGCATCGATCCGCGCCAGGTGAACCGCCGCGTCTTGGAAAGCCTGATCTATGCCGGCGCTTTCGATTGCTTCAAGCTGGATCGCGCCCAGCTTTCTGCCGGCCTCGACCGCGTGCTCGGTTATGCGCAGCGCGCCCAGGAAAACAAGCTGAGCGGCCAGTCGGATATTTTCGGCGGCGCGCTGTCCTCGGGGCCGGAAAAGATCGCCCTGCCGCCGTTTTCGCCCTGGCTCGCCTCCGAGCGGTTGCTCAAGGAATTCCAGGTGCTGGGTTTCTATCTGACGGCCCATCCGCTCGACAGCTACAACAACATCCTCCAGAAGATGCGCGTCCAGACCTTCCAGGAGTTCTCAGCCGCCGTGAAGCAGGGGGCCGCCAACGGGCGACTGGCGGGCACGGTGATTTCCAAGCAGGAGCGCAAGACGCGCACCGGCAACAAGATGGGCATCATCGTCTTTTCGGATTCCTCCGGTCAGTATGAAGCCGTGCTCTTCTCGGAAATGCTGAACCAGTATCGCGACGTGCTGGAGCCCGGCAAATCCTTCGTCATCACCGCAACCGGCGAAGAGCGGCCGGAAGGTGTCAGCCTGCGTCTGCAGACAATCCAGTCGCTGGAGGAAAAATCGCTGCAGATGCAGAAGGCGCTGCGCGTCTACGTGCGCGATTCCGGCCCGTTGCGCGCCGTCGCCGCGCATCTGAACGCCAAGGGCGACGGTCTCGTCTCCTTCATCGTCATCAAGGAGGAGGGCAAGCGCGAGGTCGAGGTGGTGTTGCAGGACAAGTACCGCATCACGCCGGAGATCGCCGCTGCCTTGCGGGCGGCACCCGGCGTCGTCGATGTTGAACTCGTCTGACGGAAACGGCAACCGGCAGGGTGCCGGTTGCCCTCCTTTCAGCCGGCCTGCAGGCGGCAGGATGTATCCGTGCAGCGCCCCCGGCCCATGCCCATGATGACCATGCCGACCAGCGTCGCCCCGACCGGCACGAGAAGCGCGGCGCGCAATGCCTCCAGCCGTTCGGACGGGCTTTCGCCGTCGCCGAGGACAAACGTGCCGACGGCACTGACGGCGGAGAGGCCGAGGGCCGCGCCGAACTGGAACGAGGTATTCACCAGCCCGCTCGCCAGTCCCTGCTCGCCTTCGGCAATGCCATCGGTCGCGATGATCGTCAGTGGGCCGTAGCCGAGCGAGAAGGCAAGGCCGAGCAGGATCGTCGACGGCAGCATCGCCGCATAGGTCCAGTCGAGACCCATGCCGAGGAAGAGCGCGTAGCCGGCGACAGCAAAGGCAAAGCCGCCAAGCACCACGCGCCTGTTGCCGAAACGCTCCACGAGCATGGGTGTCAGCAGCGGCGCCAGAATGGCGTCCATGCCGATGACGATCAGGGCAAGGCTGGTCTGGAAGGAAGACCAGCCGAGCAGTTCCTGCAGATAGAGCGAAACGATGAACTGGAAGCCGAAGAAAGCGCCCGTAAAGAGCATCGCTGCGAGGTTGGATTACACCAGTGCGCCAGACCGGAAGATGCCGAGCCGCACCAGCGGCGCCCGCGAATTGCGCTCGATGAGGATGAAGGCAAGCCAGAGCAGCGCGCTTGCCCCCGCCGCCCCGATCGTCCGGTTCAGGTCGTCGCCTGCGTGCTCCAGCCGGGTCAGGGCATAGGCGGCAGATAACATGGCGCCGGTCAGGGTCAGCGCGCCGGCCATGTCGAACCTCTGGCGCGCGGCTGCCTCTTGCCGGGTTTCCACGATCAGCTTCGTGCCGGCAACGAGCAGGACGGCCGAGAAGATGACCGGCGCGAAGAACACCCAGCGCCAGCCGACAGCGGAAAGAAGCCCGCCGATCACGAGGCCGAGCGAAAAGCCGGCCGAGGCCGTGCCGGCGTAGATCAGCACCGCCCTGTTGCGCTGCGCCCCCTCGGGAAAGCTGCCGTTGATGAGCGCGAGGCCGGCGGGCGTCATGAAGGCGGCCGCAGCACCGGTGACGAAGCGGGCCGTCAGCAGCATCCAGCCCTCGGTCGCAAAGCCGCCGAGACCGGAAAACAGCAGGAAGACGGTCAGCGCCGTCAGGAAGACCTTGCGCTTGCCGTACATATCGGCGACGCGCCCGCCGAGCAGCATCAGCCCGGCATAGGCAAGCACATAGGCCGACACCACGGCGCTGAGCGTCGTGGTCGAAAGCGCAAGTTCGGCGCGGATCGAGGGCAGGGCGATATTGAGCATGGCGGCGTCGATGCCTTCGAGGAAGATCGCGCCGCACAGGACGGCAAGCATGCCGGCGGCACGGCCGCTCATTTTCCCGCTATCGGCTGCCAGAGGAGGACTTGTGGACATCATCGATTCCTTGTTCGTGAAGCAGGGAAGAGCGAGAATGGTTACATACTGATCCTCGGTTCCCTATTGTAACCGAGGCTGACATAAGGCATGGTTCGATCCCATGGAAGAAGGCACTTCAAACTCACCGAGTGACTGCTGCAGCACCGATCGTGACTACGACATCCGCCAGTGGGATGCGCGGGAGGACTGCGAGGTGCGCCAGATCCTGGATCGCATCGCCGACAAATGGTCGCTGCTCGTCATCGCCCTGCTCGAAAAGCGCACCTTGCGTTTTACCGAATTGCGCAAGAGCATCGACGGCATCAGCCAGCGCATGCTGACGACGACATTGCGCCAGCTGGAGCGTGACGGCCTGATCGAACGGAATGTCTATCCGGTGGTGCCGCCAAGGGTCGATTACGCTCTGACGGAGCTCGGCTGCACGCTGCACGACACGATCAAGGCGCTCGTGGTCTGGACAGAGACGAACCAGGCAAAGATCATCGCCGCCCGCCGAATTTACGACGAACGCGCCAGCGAGAAGCTCTGGTAGACCTCAGCTCTCGCGGGTAATCGTGATGAATTCCGTGCCTTCGCCGGTCTCGGAACCGAGCCCCGTATCCGATATCGTCAAGGTCGTGCCGGGCGCAAGCAGCGCATCGATCCGGTGGCGGGTTTCGTCCGACATCGAGATGCGGCTGAGCGCTCGGGCGATCGGACGGCCGCTGATGATGGAGCTTTCCTGGCTGGTGATGCCGAGCCGTTTGGCCGTTTCACGCGACAGATTGTTTTCCAGCGTCACGCCCAGCCAGTCCGCCGTGCCGGCCGCCGCGTCGACAGCATGCAGCGAGAAGAAATGCGTGCCGAGAGCAAGGCCCGGATCGGCAATGGTAACGGGTGCCTCGAAAAGCGGCTTGAAATCCCGCCGCACCATGATGACGCCGTTCGGCGGTTCGCCTTTGCCTGCCGCAGCGTAAACTTCCCTGAGGAGAGTGTCGCTGATCAGGCTCTTGTCGCGGGCAAATTCCGTTGGCCGCAGCGCCTTGAAGGCATTGATGGCCTGAACGGTGGCAGGGCCGGCCAGCCCGTCGGGCTCGCCGGCGGCAAAGCCGAGACGGTTCAGCATTGTCTGGATATCGATGACGTTTTCGCGCAGCGTGCGGCGCGTAATCAGCATGCTGATCGGCGCGGCCTCTGCGGCGGGCGCCTGCAGCTGGATCTGCGGCATCGGCAGCGCAGCCGTCGTCTCGTTCATCGCCACCTGCACCGGGGTCCTGGCGTCGCCGATGGCGGGCCGCAACTCCACGTCCGAGAGCAGCGGCGCCGGCTCCGGCCGGTCGGGGCGGAAGAGGGCCGGGTGGTCGATCGGCTCGGGCGTCAGCTCGCTGTCTGTAATGATGACCGGCACGCCCATCTCGGTCATGTTGTAGAGCGATTTGGCAAAGGCGCCGGGCATGCGCACACAGCCGTGCGAGGCCGGGTAGCGCGGCACGGAGTTGGATTCGTGCAGCGCGATGCCGGACCAGGTCAGCCGCTGCATGAAGGGCATCGGCGCATTCGAATAGATGTTGGATTCGTGGTATCGTTGCTTTTCGATGACGGAAAAGATGCCGCTCGGCGTCGTATGCCCGTCCTTGCCGCTCGAGATTTTGGACGTCGCCACGACCTGCGTACCGTCATAGACGGCGAGCGATTGTTTGTCCTTGGACACGAAAATCTGCAGCGTGCGCGCATCGGCGGCAAGAGCCGGATGGACAAGAGCGGTTGCCGACAGCAACCCGATGAGGACGCTTACACGCACAGACATGACGCAATACACCACATGCACAAAACGACCGGAGTTAAGCACGCGAAGTTTAACGAAGGCTTGAATACGCCGGCGCGTCACGATCACGAGATTGTGGGATATTCAATTTTATGCAAATCTAAATTAGGAGGAGTCTTGGGGGAGACTTGGAAATGCATGTCGATATTGTTTCCGCGTTCGATGATCTGCATGCCCTGAAGGACAATTGGAACGAGGTGTACGCCGCCGATCCGGAGGCAAACTACTTCCTCTCCTGGCATTGGATCGCCAGATGGCTGGAGCGGCGCGCGTCCTGGTTCGTTCTCGCCGCCAAGCGGCAGGAGGGGGACGAGCGCTACGTGGCTTTCCTGCCCATCCAGCTGCATGTCGAGTTCGAGGAATGGCAGGGTCTCGTCAATATCGTCAGGCTCGGCGGCACGCCCTATGCCGGCTATAACGGCGTTCTGACACGGCCCGAGGATGCCGAAGCCGCGCTCGGCGCCTTTGCCGGCTGCCTGCAGACCTTCAACTGGAAACATTTCGATCTCGACGATGTCTACATGTCCGCGGAGAGGCTGAAGGCCTTTCAGGCCGCCTTTCCCGCCTCGGAATTCTCAAGAAGAAAGGTCCCGCGCCGGCCGCATATCACGGCCGACGGTGAAAACATCGATCACGACATCTATGTCTATGTGCCGCTCGGCGAGGATTTTGAAACCTTCCTGAACGAGCGCATGGGCGGCAAGACGCGGCGCAACGCGCGAAAGGCACTGCGCGATCTCGTCGCGCCGGAAAACGAGCTGCGCATGACGCATGTCACGCCGGAGACGATGGAGCGCGACCTCGAAATCTTCTACGAGATGTGGAACGTGCAGTGGGGCGAGCGCCAGCCGCGCTACGGCAAGTTCATCCTCGACAACAGCCGCCACATGCTGCCGGCCTGCATCGAGAACGGCACTGTCTTCATGCCGATCCTCTGGCACAGGGACAAGCCGGTCGCCACCTTCATCAGCTTTCTGGATCCCTACCGGAAGTCGATAATGTGTTTCCTCGGAAGCCGCGATCTGACTTTCCGCCGTTCGATCAGCCCGGGCTTCATGCTCCATTGCTACAATCTGCGCTGGGCGATCGAGAACGGCTACCGCATCTACGACATGGGCACCGGCAATTACGGCTACAAGAACCTCTTCGGATCGGAAAACCATGTCGTCGAGAAGCTGCAGATCTCCACGCTGACAGGCCGCAATATCGGCGATCGCCTCGATCCGCGGTCGCTGGGCATCGCCATGCATCAGGCGGTGCATTTCTTCAGGAACGAAAACCTGGCCGCAGCCGAACTCTGCTGCCGGCAGATCCTGGCCGCCGACGATGCGCATGCGCAGGCCGGCGCATTGCTGGCGAAAATAGAGGCGGCGAGGCGGCCGAAGCCGACCGGCGATCCGGAAGCCCATTTCAGCGCCGCTGCCGAACGCCATCGCGCCGGCGATCTCAATGCCGCCGAAGCCGGCTATCGCGACGTGATCTTGCTCAAGCCGGATCATTTCGATGCCCTGCAGCATCTGGCACTGCTGCTGTTGCAGAAGGGCGACCTGCACGGTGCGGCAGCCTGTGTCGACAGGGCGATCGAAGCAAAGCCGACCTCCGCTTCGGCCTATTGCAATCGAGGCAATATTCTTGCGCTTCTGTCGAATTTCGAAGAGGCGCTGCGAAGCTATGACCGGGCCATCGCCCTGGACGCCGGCCACGCCATCGCCTTCAACAATCGCGGCAATGTGCTTCGCCGGCTGGGGCGCCAGAACGAGGCGGTGGAAAGCTACGATCACGCCGTCGCGATCGAGCCCGGTTATGCGCAGGCCGTGAAGAACAGGGAGGCGGCGCTCAAGGAAATGGCTCCGGCCTAGCGGTTGCCCTTGCCGCCGAACGTATAGCCGGTTTCGACCGTGCCTTTGCCGAACTTGTCGCGCAGCTTGTCCATGGCCGCTTCCGCCGCCGCGCGCCGGCCGGATTGCCGGTCGATGAGATCGGGCGGGTCGGCGCGGCCGGCATCGCCGAGATCGGTGACGCCGATGCCGATCAGGCGGAATTTCGTGCCGTCCGTTTCCTTCTCCAGAAGATCGAGCCCCGTGCGGAAGATCTTGTCGGCCAGTTGTGTCGGATCTTCGAGGCGCCGGTTGCGGGTGCGCGACTTGAAATCGGCCGTCTTCATCTTCAGCACCACGGTCTGGCCGGCAATGCCGCTCTTCTTCAGCCGCCACGAGACCTTTTCCGAGAGGTTGCGCAGGATCGGCACGAGATCGTCGTAACGCGAGATATCGTCGAAGAAGGTGGTTTCGGCCGAAACACTCTTGGCGGGATCGTTGGCATGCACCTCGCGGTCGTCGATGCCGCGCGACAGGCGGGAGAGCCGCTGGCCGATGCTGCCGTAGCGGCGCATCAGGTCGTTCTCCTCCATCTGCTGCAGCTGGCCGACCGTGCGGATGCCGTCTGCTTCGAGCGTCGCGGCAAAAGCCTTGCCGACGCCCCAGATCGTCGTCACCGGACGCGGCGCCAGAAACGCCACGGCTTCCTCGCGTCCGATGACGGAAAAACCGCGTGGCTTCTGCAGGTCGGAGGCGACCTTGGCGAGAAACTTGCAATAGGAAAGGCCGACCGAAACGGTAATGCCGATCTCCTTTTCGACGCGGCGGGCGAATTTCGCCAGCGTGCGGGCCGGCGGATCGTGATGCAGCCGCTCGGTGCCGCCGAGTTCGAGGAACGCTTCGTCGATGGAGAGCGGCTGCACCAGCGGCGTCAGCTCCTGCATCAGCGCGCGGACCTGCCGGCCGACGGCGACGTATTTCTCCATGTCGGGACGGATGACCACCGCCTGCGGACAGGCTTCCAGCGCCTTGAACATCGGCATGGCCGAGCGCACGCCGTGAATGCGGGCGATATAACAGGCCGTGGAGACGACGCCGCGCTTGCCGCCGCCGATGATGACGGGCTTGTCGGCAAGCTCCGGATTGTCGCGTTTTTCCACGGCGGCATAGAAGGCGTCGCAATCGATATGCGCGAGCGTCAGGTCGTAGAGCTCTTGATGGCGTACGAGGCGTGGGCTGCCGCAGGCATGGCAGCGACGTGCCTCGCCTTTCTGCTCGGCAAGGCAGTCGCGACAGAAGCCGGGTGTCTTGTCAGATGCAGGCGCCATGGCGTGAACAAAGGTTGAACATCGCAACATTACGCCCTAAGCTTTCGAGTCTCAAGAGAGGGAGGAGCGCTTGGCCGTGGATATTGATCTTCGTTTCGAACCCGTCACGGCCGAACGCTGGGGCGACTTCGAAAAGCTGTTCGGCCCGCAGGGCGCCTTCTACAATTGCTGGTGCGTGGCGCTGCGCCTTCCCCATGCCGTGCGCACGAAGATGGAGCCCTCGGAGCGCAAGGCCCATATGCAGGGCCGCATTGCGGCCGGCCCGCCGCCGGGCCTTCTCTCTTATGTCGAAGGCGAGCCTGTCGCCTGGGTGCAGGTGGGGCCGCGCCATGACGTGCCGCAATTCAATTCGCCGCGAACCGTCTCGCGGCCGCTGGAGGAGGGCGATGCGCATGATCCCGGGATCTGGGCCGTCAGCTGTTTCTTCCTGCTGCCGAAATTGCGCGGAAAAGGCCTGAGCCACAAGCTGCTCGGCGGCGCCGTCGACTACGCCCGCAGCCAGGGCGCTCGGCTCCTGGAAGCCTGTCCGATCGACCATGTGAAGCAATCGAAATCGGTCACGCTTTGCATCGGTTCGACGGCGATTTTCGATACGGCCGGTTTTGAGACGATCGCAAGGCGCAAGGACGGCCGGCCGCTCATGCGGCTGGATTTGCGCGGCTGATGGCATGTGCCGCAAGATACTGGTCGATCAGCTCGGCGGCGTGGAGCCAGTCCCTTGCCCGCGCAATATCGGCGCCGGCGGTTGGCGCGAAGCGGTGAACGGGGGAGTCCGGCACGAGATGGATGAGCAGGCAATCGGCCACATGCTCCTTCACGGAATGCAGGTTGCGCGCCATATCGTCGATGAAGACGACCGGAAGGTCGCGGCCGCCATGCAGGGCGTGGACGATCGGCCCTTTCGGCTGTTCGCTGGCAAGCAACGGGAAGCCCAGGCCGATCCTGTCGAGAAGGCGGCGGCGATGGGCGGAAAACTGCGGCGGCATTGCGGTGAGGAACAGGATATCGGCATCGCCGGACAGGCGTTCGATCGTCGAAACGACCGGATCGATCGGCGTCTGCCAGCTTTCCTGGGCCGCGAAGAATTCCAGGATCAGCCGGCTGACATGCTGGTCCTCCAGCGCAAGCCCGTCCGCCAGCGAGACGATGTTGCCGTGAAGGCGAAAGGAACGCGGCAGAAATTCGTGCCCGAGACTTTTGAGGTACAGCTGAAAGGGATCGATGAATTGCAGCACCACGTCGTCGACATCGCAGACGATGAGCGGCCTGTCGCCAAGGCGGATATGAGAAATGTCGAGCTCGCTGCCGTCGCTCACGATCAATATTCCCCGGAATCGAGGCCGGGCGGGGAGAAGTGGCGCCATGCCGCCGTCAGCGCTTCCGGCGTCGTACCCGTCGCCTCGCAGAAGGCGATCGCCGTCGGCTCGTGGTTCATGAGGAAATCCAGCATGCCGGCGAGAAAGGCAGGATCGTTGACGGCATTGCGCACCTGCCGCGGTTCGACGCCGGTCAGCGCCAGGAAGCGGCCGAAGAGATCCGCATCGTTGGCCAGCCATCCGAGAACGGCGATGGCCGTTTCCTGCGGATCGGCTGCTGCCGCAAGTTGTTTCGAAGTCTTGAAGTTGCTTTGCATTGCGATGGTCGAGTTACCTTTTCTTCAACCAAATACCGGTAGCTTGCACTATCGGTTTCATGGAGCCATTTGTCAGCTAATGTCTTTATCATGGGACATTTGGCTTCAAGAGCGGACGTAGGGACAGCTGGTCATGCCCAAACAGGTGATGATTGTAGAAGATAACGAGCTCAACATGAAGCTCTTTCGCGACCTCATCGAGGCCTCGGGCTATACCACGATCCAGACCCGCAACGGCATGGAAGCGCTTGATCTTGCGCGCAAACACCGTCCCGATCTTATTCTTATGGATATTCAGCTTCCGGAAGTTTCCGGCCTCGAAGTCACCAAGTGGCTGAAGGAAGACGACGACCTGCATGTCATCCCGGTCATCGCCGTCACCGCCTTTGCCATGAAGGGCGACGAGGAACGGATCCGGCAGGGCGGTTGCGAGGCCTATGTCTCCAAGCCGATCTCCGTTCCGAAATTCATTGAGACGATCAAGACCTATCTGGGCGACGCCTAGGGCATCGGAAAAGATTCATGACGGCGCGAATACTGGTTGTTGATGATATTCCGGCAAATGTGAAGCTGCTCGAAGCGCGGCTGCTGGCCGAGTATTTCGACGTGCTGACCGCCGCCGACGGCCATGAGGCGCTGGCGATCTGCGACCGCAACCAGGTCGATCTCATCCTGCTCGACATCATGATGCCCGGCATTGACGGCTTCGAAGTCTGCGAGCGGCTGAAGGCCAATCCGAAGACCGCCCATATTCCCGTCGTCATGGTGACGGCGCTCGACCAGCCGGCAGACCGCGTGCGCGGCCTGAAGGCCGGTGCCGACGACTTCCTGACGAAGCCCGTCAACGACCTGCAGCTCATCTCGCGCGTCAAGAGCCTGCTGCGCCTTAAGACGCTGAGCGACGAGCTGCGCATGCGCGCCGAAACCGCCCACACGATGGGCATGGAAGAACTGATGCGCACCGGCGACGGGCGCGCCGACGAGGCCGGCCAGGTATTGCTGGTCGACAGTCGCGCCAATTCGCAGGAACGCATCATCAAGACGCTGAAACCGGTCGCCGACGTCACCGCCATTTCCGATCCGCAGGCCGGACTTTTCGAAGCCGCCGAGAACGCCTTCGAACTCGTCATCGTCAACGCCAATTTCGACGAATACGATCCGCTCAGGCTCTGCTCGCAGTTCCGCTCGCTGGAGCGGACCCGTTTTCTGCCGATCCTGATCGTCACCGAGCAGGGGGCCGACGACATGGTCATCCGCGCGCTCGATCTCGGCGTCAACGATTATATCGTGCGCCCGGTCGATCCGAACGAGCTCGTCGCCCGCAGCCTGACGCAGATCCGCCGCAAGCGCTACAACGACCGCCTGCGCGCCAGCGTCAAGCAGACGATCGAGCTTGCCGTCACCGATCCGCTGACCGGTCTCAACAACCGCCGGTACCTCGACAGCCATCTCAACGTGCTCTTCAACCGTTCGATGGCCCGCGGCCGGCCGCTCTCGGTTCTGATCACCGATATCGACCGGTTCAAGCAGGTCAACGACACCTATGGCCATGACGGCGGCGACCAGATCCTGAAGGAATTCGCAAACCGCGTGCGCTCGACCGTCCGTGGCGCCGATCTCGCCTGCCGTTACGGCGGCGAGGAATTTGTCGTCGTCATGCCGGACACCTCGCCGGAGGTCGCCGCAGCCGTTGCCGAGCGCCTGCGCGCGGCAATCGAAAGCACGCCCTTCCTGCTGAAATCGTCGGGCGAGACGCTGAACATTACCGCCTCTTTCGGCATATCCTCGCGCATCGCCTCCGTCATAACGCCCGACCAGCTGATGAAGCAGGCGGACCTTGCGCTCTATGAGGCGAAGAATACCGGGCGCAACCGCGTCGTGGCCTCGGCCGCCTGACAGCGATGCGTTCCGGAATGCGCCGCCATCGGTTATCCACCGATGGTGACCGAACCTTACGAATATTTAATGTTGACGGCTGCAACGAAGGCGCCGTTTTTTCAACCCTATAGCCCAAAAATGGACTTTAAAGCCCGTTTCTTTCGATGGGACGTATCGCTAGCCCATGAAAAACTAGAGGTCGTGAATGTCGCAAGAAGAGCGGACTATAATTTCTCTGTAAGGAGAGTGGCTGGGTAAATCGTATTTCAAAAAACGTAACGCCGGCACCTTACCTAAGGGAAGGGGATGGCGATGTTACTCAAATATAGTCGAGAGATTCTTGGGGGCTTCAAATATTGTCCTTTTGGTAAAAGAGAATTGGGCGCTTCTTTACACGTACCAAAACTGGACTTTTAACCATAGAATCATACTCGGAAATTTTACCATTAAGAATTTGTTGATTTTCTTTCATTTTTGCGCAAATTATCGGCTCAGAACAGAAAACGCTCCCAAGGAGGAGCTGTCGATACCCCATGATGCTCAGGTCCGCCGCATCTCCTGGGTCGTGGGGTCGGTCGGCTGGTACGCAATCTTAAACGGTTCCTCGTGCCGTTTTGCATGCTGGCCGACCCCCTTTCGAAAAAAAACGCCGTCACTTCCCAGAGAGGAAGGACGGCGTTTTTCTTGTTTGCGCTAACATGAACCGCCGGCTGGCCCGTTGCAAACAAAAAGCGCGCAACCCGAAGGCGCGCGCTTTTTAAAAAAACCGCAGGATCAGTTGATTACTTGATCTTGGTTTCCTTGAACTCGACATGCTTCTTGGCAATCGGGTCGTACTTGGTCTTCGTCATCTTGTCCGTCATCGTACGGCTGTTCTTCGTCGTGACGTAGAAGAAACCGGTGTCGGCCGTCGACAGAAGCTTGATCTTGATAGTGGTAGCCTTGGCCATGGTCGTCCTGCCTTTAAGAAAATGAAAGCCGTGGCAAGCCGGATAGGCTCCACGGCAAATTCTGGCGCGAAACTACGAATCTGACCCGAAAAGTCAAGCCCGCTTTCCGAGGAAAAGCAGTCTTATGCCGGCAAGCAGGGCATAAAGCCCGAAGAAACAGGCAATTGCCCAGGCAAAACCGTTGTTTCCGGCAACGTCGATGGCGGCGCCGATCACCTGCGGGCCTGCGACGGTGCCGACGGCATAACAGAAAACGAAGGCGGCATTGGCCGCCGCGAGGTCGGAACCTGTCAGGCGCGAGCCGAGATGGCTCAGTCCGACCGTATAGAGGCCGGAGACGCAGCCGCCCCAGAAAAGCAGGATGCCGGCCATCAGAAGCCAGTTGTTGACGAGAACGGGCAGCATCATCGTGCCGACGAAACCGGTCAGCGCCATCAGGACCAGGAGCGGGCGCTTGTCCCTGATGCGGTCGGAGAGCAGGCCAAGCGGAATCTGGAAGATGACGTTGCCGACACCCATCATGGTGAGCAGCAGAGCGGCCTGCGATTCGGTGAAGTGGGCGCGAACGGCAAAGATCGGAAACAGCGACAGGCCGCCGGCCTCCACGGCGCCGAAGATGAACACGGCGGCCGTTGCGGTCGGCACCAGGAAGACGTAGCGCATGAAATGCAGCTCGGGCTTCTCGTCCAGAACCGGGCTTTCGTAGCGGGCGATGAAGATCGGGATGGCGGCAAGCAGGATCGCGCCGGCGCCGACCAGGAAGGGCAGGATGCCCTCACTGCCGAGCAACGAGAAGATCAGCGGTCCCGCGGCAAAGCCGATGGACAGGACCGTGGCGTAGATGCCGAGCACGAATCCGCGCTTGGACGGAGGCGAGGCGGCGTTGATCCAGAATTCGGAGAGGATGAAAAGTGTGGTCGTCGCACCGTGGAAGGCGAAGCGCAACGGGAACCACATCCAGAAGTCCTGCGCATAATAAAAGCCGAGCGCGCTGAGCGCCGAGATCAGCACCGCCCACATCATGGTCGGCGCCACGCCGTATTTATGCGCGAGCTTGGTGGTGATCGGCGCGGCGGCCATCGCCGCGATGCCGGCCATGGCGGTGTTGAGCCCGATGAGCGTGGAGGAAATGCCGCGTTTTTCGAGAATGATGCTGAGGAGAGGCAGTCCCAGGCCGATCGCTATGCCGACGGCGGAAATGGAAGAGACGGCTGCCACCAGAGAAGGCCAATGGATTTCCTCGACATCGCCCGGTGTGCCGTTCCTCGGCTGAGACATTTATCCATCCTTAGAGAAGTATGCGGACGAATCGTCCGTCTGGTGCCACATAGAAAGACATAGACATGCCAAATCCAAGTGACGGGCAGGGTTTCATAATATTTCCGGCGTCCGCCGGCGATGTCTTGAGTGTGAGCTTTCCCCGTACAAGAAATGATGAGCGTGTCGTTCCTCTGCAGATAGTCGGCTACAGGCCATGGCGCTCTGGCCGCTGCCACTACACGCGAAATATGTCTGGAAGGTGAAGGTGCTCAAGCTTGTCGGCCGGGTGTCTCGTAATCGTCGGGTCCATCGTCGTGACCGCCGAAACCGTGCATCTTCAAGGCCCATTGCAGGCCGATGACCCCGCCCTTGATAGGCTGGATCGAGACGAGCGCGGTGATGACGGTGATCGGCGCCCAGATGGCGAGATGCACCCAGACCGGCAGCACGAAAGCCATGTCCGTCAGCATGAACCCGCCGACGACGACGTGGCCGAGCACGAGAATGACGAGATAGGGCGGCAGGTCGTCGGCGCGTTGATGGTACATCGCTTCGCCGCAGGCCGCACAGTGATCGACCGGTTTGAGGAAAGCACGAAACAGCCTGCCGCTGCCGCAGGCGGGACAGCGGTTCAGCATGCCGCGCATGATCGAGCGCCCGAGCGGGCGCTCGGCATCGGGCGTATCCCCGTAGCGCACGACCTCGTCTGTCGGTGTGCTCATCGGCCTTTCCTTTCCGCAGATGAGGCCTTTCCATGTTTCCCTGGAAATACGGAAAGGCTTCCTCTCTGTCACTCCATGCAATTACGGCAAAACGCTGCTCGTTTTGCCGGAACTGCCTCAGCGCCGCCCGCGCGGCGGCCTTGTTCCAACCTTCTTGCGTGCGCGGCTCGCGTCGCGCCGTCCCGCCTTGTGGAAGGAGCGCACCGCCGTCGGCATCTTGCGTCCCTCGCTCAGCATCTCGAAACGCAGGGCGCCCGCAAGCGGTATCGCCTCTGCCAGCCGCACCGTCACATCGTCGCCGAGACGATAGCCGAGACCGGTCTTTTCACCCGTCAGCGCCTGATGCGCCTCGTCATAGATGAAATAGTCGGTGCCGAGCGTTGATATAGGGATGAAACCGTCCGCGCCATAGTCCGGCAGGAGGATAAACAGGCCGGATTTGGTAACGCCGGAAACGCGCCCCTCGAATTCCTGTCCGATGCGGCCGGCAAGGTGGTGGGCGATAAGGCGGTCCACCGTCTCGCGCTCGGCGGCCATGGCGCGGCGCTCGAACGTGGAGATCTCGGCCGCGATATCGTCGAGCGTTGCCTCTTCGTCCGGCGTGATGCCGCCTTCGCCGAAACCGAGCGAGCCGACGAGCGCACGATGCACGATCAGATCGGCATAACGGCGGATCGGCGAGGTGAAATGCGCGTATTTCATCAGGTTCAGGCCGAAATGGCCGATATTCTCAGGGCTGTAGATCGCCTGGCTCTGCGAGCGCAGCACCATTTCGTTGACCATCGTCTGGTGCGGCGTACCGTCCGCCTTGGCGAGAATGCCGTTGAAGCTGTTGGCGCGCATATTGCCGCCCTTGGCAAGCGAAATGCCGAGGGTGGCAAGGAATTCGCGCAGCACCTCCTGCTTGGCAAGCGTCGGCGTATCGTGGATGCGGTAGATCAGCGGCTGGCGTTTCTTCTCCAGCGTCTCGGCGGCCGCGACATTTGCCTGGATCATCATTTCTTCGATGAGCTTGTGCGCATCGAGACGCGGCGGCACGAAGACCCGGTCGACGGTACCGTCGGGTTTGAGCAGGATCTTGCGCTCGGGCATGTCGAGTTCGAGCGGCTGGCGCCGGTCGCGACCGCGCTTCATCGTCTCGTAAGCATGCCACAGCGGCTTCAGGATCGGCTCCAGCATCGGCCCGGTCTTGTCGTCCGGCTTGCCGTCGATCGCCGCCTGCGCCTGCTGGTAGGAAAGCTTGGCGGCGCTCTTCATCATGATGCGGTGGAAGGTGTGGCCGATCTTGCGGCCCTCCTTCGAGAAGACCATGCGCACGGCAAGGGCAGGGCGGTCGACGCCTTCCTTCAGAGAGCAGAGATCGTTGGAGATGCGCTCGGGCAGCATCGGCACGACACGGTCGGGGAAATAGACCGAGTTGCCGCGCTTCAGGGCTTCACGGTCGAGCGGCGAGTTCGGCCGCACATACCAGGAGACGTCGGCAATGGCGACGGTGACGATGACGCCGCCGGCATTCTCCTCCGACGGATCGTCCTCGGCATAGACGGCGTCGTCATGGTCCTTCGCATCGGCCGGGTCGATGGTGATCAGCGGCATGTCGCGCCAGTCCTCCCGGTGCGACATGGTGGCAGGCCTGGCGTCGTCAGCCTCTGCGACGGCCGCGGGCGGGAAGACATGCGGAATGCCGTGCGCGTGGATGGCGATCATCGAGATCGCCTTTTCCGAGGCAACGGAACCGATGACCGAAAGCACCTTGGCGCGCGGCAGGCCGAACCGGCCGAGACGGGCAATTTCCACCTCGACGAGATCGCCGTCCCTGGCCTCGCCCTTGTAATCGGGATCGATCACCATTTCCTCGCCGCGCCGGTCGATCGGCAGCAGGCGTCCGGCGCCGCCCGGCGCGTCCTTGAAGACGCCCATGGTGGCGCCACGCCGCTTGTCGATCACCTTGATGATGCGGGCCGTGTAGGCAGGCCCGCCGCGGTCGACGGCCGGGAATATCTTGGCGAGGATACGGTCGCCGAGGCCGGCAACGGGCGATTTGCCCTTGCCCTGGCGGCCTGCCGGCGACTGCTGGCGGATGGCGACGGCCGGCGCGACACCCTGGTCATCGGGCCATTCGGCCGGGCGGCCGATCAGTTCGCCGTCCTTGTCGCGCGTGGTGATGTCAAGCACGGTGACGGGCGGCAAGGCGCCCGGCCGGATCAGCGACTTGCGGGTCTTCTGCAGCATGCCTTCCTGCTCCAGCTCCTGCAGCAGGTGCTTGAGCTCGACACGGCTTTCGCCCTTCAGCCCGAAGGCCTTGGCAAGCTCGCGCTTGGAGGCTTTCTGCGGATGATCGGCGATGAACCGCAGGATGACCTCGCGCGGCGGCAGGATGCCGTGCACGATGTTCAGCGGCTCAGGCGCAGGTTCCCTGCTCGCGCGTCCGAATTTTCCCGGGCGCTTGCCCATGGCTCTCGTAGTCTCGCGCGGTTCTTTCGCCACTCTCAGCTCTTTTTCGTTTTCGCCGGCGCCTTTGCCTTGGTTGCCTTCGGCTTCGCGGCGGTCTTCGTCGTCTTGGCTTCGGCGGCCGCAGCCTTCGGCTTGGCCGTCCTGGCCTTGGTCTTGGCGGCAGGGGCCTTGCCGGCCTTTTCCGCAATCAGCGCCAGCGCCTCCTCGACGGTAATGGCCTGCGGATCCTTGCCCTTCGGCAGCGTCGCATTGACCTTGCCCCAGTTGACATAGGGGCCGTAGCGGCCGTCGCGAACGGTGATCGCGCCGCCGTCGGGATGATCGCCGAGTTCCTTCAGGGCTGCCGGCGTGCCGCGATTGCGCCCGCCCGGCGCCTTGTTCTGTTTTTCGGCAATCAGCGTCACGGCGCGGTTGAGGCCGACCGAAAAGACGTCTTCGATGCTTTCCAGATTGGCATAGGTGCCGTCATGCAGCAGGAACGGCCCGTAGCGGCCGAGCCCGGAAGAGATCATCTTGCCGGTTTCCGGATGTTTGCCGATATCGCGCGGCAGCGAGATCAGCGCCATCGCCTTCTCGTAGTCGATATCCTCGGGCTTCCAGCCCTTGGGCAACGAGGAGCGCTTGGCATCCTTGCCGTCGCCGCGCTGGATATAGGGCCCGAAACGGCCCGAACGCAGCGTCAGTTCCTCGCCCGTGGTCGGGTCGGTGCCGAGGTTCTTCGGCTCGTTCAGCGCAACGCCTTCGGCCTCGCCGCCATTCTCGGAGGAGAGCTGGCGGGTGTAGTTGCATTCCGGATAGTTCGAGCAGCCGACGAAGGCGCCGTACTTGCCGAGCTTCAGCGACAGGTTGCCGGTGCCGCAGACCTGGCAGATGCGCGGATCGCTGCCGTCTTCGCGCTTCGGGAAGACCAGCGGCGCCAGGGCTTCGTTGAGCGAATCCAGAACGTTGGTGACGCGCAGCTCCTTGGTGTCTTCGATCTGCGAGAAGAAATCCTTCCAGAAGTCGCGAAGCACCTGCTTCCAGTTCAGTTCGCCGGCCGAGATTCGGTCGAGCTTCTCTTCGAGATCGGCCGTGAAGTCGTACTCGACATACTTCGTGAAGAAGCTCTCGAGGAAGGCCGTGACGAGACGCCCCTTCGCCTGCGGAATGAGCTTGCGCTTGTCGATCGTCACATAGTCGCGGTCGCGCAGCGTGGCCAGCGTCGCGGCATAGGTGGAGGGACGGCCGATGCCGAGCTCTTCCATCTTCTTTATGAGCGATGCTTCGGAGTAACGCGGCGGCGGTTCGGTAAAGTGCTGCGTGGAGTTGATCTTCTGCTTGGCGAGGTTTTCGCGCGCATTGATCTCCGGCAGGCGGCCATCCTCGTCGTCGGCGTCGTCGCTCTGTTCGCCATCCTCCTTCTGGTCGGTATAGGCGGCGATGAAGCCGTCGAAACGGATGACGGAACCGACAGCGCGCAGACCGGCTTTCTGGCCGTTATTGTCGGCCAGGATCTCCGCTGTCGTGCGCTCGATTTCCGCCGACGCCATCTGGCTGGCAATACCGCGCTTCCAGATCAGGTCGTAGAGACGGATCTGGTCGGCATCCAGGAACTTGCGCACACGGTCGGGCGAGCGGTTGAAGTCGGTCGGGCGGATTGCTTCATGCGCTTCCTGGGCGTTCTTGGCCTTGGTCGAATAGAAGCGTGCCTTCTCCGGGAGGTAGCGATCGCCGAACTGTTCGCCGATGGCGCGCCGCGCCGCGTCGATCGCTTCGGGCGCCATCTGCACGCCGTCCGTACGCATATAGGTGATGAGGCCGACAGTCTCGCCGCCGATATCGACGCCCTCGTAAAGCTTCTGCGCAATCTGCATGGTGCGCGAGGCCGAGAAGCCGAGCTTGGAGGAGGCGGCCTGCTGCAGCGTGGATGTCGTAAAGGGCGGGGCCGGATTGCGCTTGACGGGCTTTGCCTCGACGCTGTCGACGACATAGCTCGCGCCTTCCAGGAGCGCCTTCAGCTTGCCGGCTTCCTCGCCATTGCCGATCGCGCGTGGCTGCAGCCGCTTGCCGTTGGCGGCAACCAGCCTTGCCTCGAACTCGTCGCCGCGCGGCGTCTTCAGGATCGCCGAAAGGTTCCAGTATTCTTCGGAGATGAAGCGCTCGATCTCGGATTCGCGATCGCAGACGAGGCGCAGCGCGACCGACTGCACGCGGCCGGCCGAACGCGCGCCCGGCAGCTTGCGCCACAGCACCGGCGACAGGTTGAAGCCGACGAGATAGTCGAGCGCGCGGCGCGCCAGATAGGCATCGACCAGCGGCACGTCGATATCGCGCGGATCGGCCATGGCGTCGAGCACGGCCTTCTTGGTGATCGCGTTGAAGACGACGCGCTTGACCGGCTTGCCGTTGATGACCCGCTTCTTGTTCAGAAGGTCGAGAACATGCCAGGAAATCGCTTCACCTTCGCGATCGGGGTCGGTCGCCAGGAACAGCGCATCGGAGGATTTTACCGCGTCGGCAATATCCTTGATCCGCTTGGACGAGGCGCCGTCCACCTCCCAGAGCATTTCGAAATCCTGGTCCGGAAGAACGGAACCGTCCTTGGCAGGCAGATCGCGCACATGGCCGAAAGAGGCGAGCACTTTGTATCCTGGACCCAGATACTTGTTGATCGTCTTTGCCTTGGCAGGCGATTCCACCACTACAACATTCATGATGATTCTCTAAAAAAGATGCCGATCCGGCGAAGAAGCAGGCGCAACACGCACTGCAACATGAATACCGGCCCTCCGACATGGACAGGGAATTCGCTCCGGTCAAGAGGTTTGCTTTAATTTTAGCTCTTTGCTGCGCATCGCAACCATTGCGAGATTTTGAACCTATTGCAATTCAGGATAATTGCGTTATCGTTTTTGAAGTGTGGTTCGGGCTCTGCGGCAAAGCAGCCCTCTCCGATTTCGCAGAGATAATTATGGCGCCCAAGGTTGCAGGAAAAGACGCCGATCGCTCGGCATCGCTTGAAAACATCGCTTTCATCCGGCAGATGCTCGCCGAGTTGCGCCAGGTGGCCGAACGCGAGAATGCGGAAATGCTGTGTTACCTCATCGAGATGGCCTGTGTCGAAGCTGGAGATCTGCAGCTGCGCATCGCCGGCGGCTCAGTCGGCCATGGAAATTGAGATGAGCCCGCCGGCATGGCGGTGCAGCCGCCCGGCCATATCCAGTTCCAGAAGGACGAGATAGACGGCGGAAGCCGCAAGACCGGTATGGCGGATGATGTCGTCGACCTCCACCGGCGTCGGGCCGAGCGCATCGATGACGAGCGCGCGATCCGTTTCGTCGGGCGGAAGCGCTATTCTGGCTTCGCGCTTCGGTTCCTCGGCTGAAGGCAGCGAGAAGAGATCGGGCTGGGAAAGCGGCGCCAGCGCTTCCACGATATCCTCGGGCGACGTGACGATGGTCGCTCCTTCTTTCAGAAGGCCGTTCGTGCCGTGGCAGCGCGGGTCGAGCGGCGACCCTGGCACCGCAAAGACCAGCCGCCCGAATTCACCGGCCATCCGCGCCGTGATAAGCGAACCGGAACGAACCGCCGCCTCCACGATCGCAACGCCGAGCGAGATGCCCGCAATCAGCCGGTTGCGGCGGGGAAAGTCACGCGCGCGCGGCTCCCAGCCGAAAGGCATCTCGCTGACGGCGAGCCCGTTGCCATTCCATATCTGCTCCAGCAGTCCGACATTTTCGGGCGGGTAGGGCTGGTCCAGCCCGCCGGCCAATGCGGCAATGGTGCCGGTATCAAGGCTCGCCCGGTGGGCGGCCGTGTCGATGCCGCGGGCCAGGCCGGAGACGACGGCATAACCGGCCCGGCCGCAGTCCCGGGCAATCATTGCCGCGAATTTCGCGCCGCTGATGGAAGCGTTGCGCGAACCGACGATGCCGACCGCCGGCCTGTTGAGCACGGAAAGATCGCCCTTGACCGCGAGCAGCGGCGGCGCACCGTCTATCTGGCGCAGCGCCTGCGGATAGTCGGGCTCGCCGATGCCAACGAAACGGGCGCCGAAGCGCTGTGCCGCCTCGAGCTCGCGATGGGCCTCCGCTTCGGTGGCGATGCGGATCGAGCGCGTCGCGCCGCCGCGGGCCGAAAGGTCCGGCAGCATGGCAAGTGCGGCTTCCGCCGAGCCGAAATGGTTGATGAGATCGCGAAAGGTCGCGGGACCGACATTGTCGGAACGGATCAGCCGCAGCCAGGCGATCCTCTGTTTGTCGGTGAGCGCAATTCCCTTTGGCCTTGCGCTGAGCGCGTCCATTACCCCTTAGCCCCGATCTTGCTTTCCGTGCCGTTCATCAGGCGGGAAATATTGGCCTTGTGCTTCCAATAGGAGATGACGGTCATGATCGCCATGATCGCCGCAACCTTTTCGTCGCCCAATATCCATAATGCAACCGGAATGACAAGCATCGCAATCAGCGCCGACAGCGAGGAGTAGCGGCTGATGAAGGCCGTCCCCAGCCACACGGCGGCAAAGAGCAGAACCATGACCGGCGCAACGCCGAGAAGCGTGCCGATATAGGTGGCGACGCCCTTGCCGCCCTTGAAGCCGATCCAGACCGGGAAGAGATGGCCGATGAAGGCAAAGAAGCCAGCGATGATGCCCGCTTCCTCACCGGCGAAATAGGCCATGATCCAGGCCGCCGCGGCAGCCTTCAGCGCATCGAGCAGCAGCGTTGCCGCCGCAAGCTTCTTGTTGCCCGTGCGCAGCACGTTGGTCGCGCCGATATTGCCGGAACCGATGCTGCGAACGTCGCCAAGGCCGGCGGCGCGCGTGAGGATGAGACCGAACGGGATGGAGCCGAGCAGGTAGCCGACGACGGCGGCGGCAAGCGCCAGAGGCAGCGTAATCTGCCAGGTGACAAGATCTGATATCATTTTGTTCCCCAATCCTTTGCCGAGAGCCCGCCTGCAAGGGCAGGGCAGGCCTCAGCCCTGCAATGCGTGAACCAGCCGCCCCCCGACATAGGTCGCGACCGCCCGGCCGCTGAAGCGCGCATCCTCGAACGGCGTGTTCTTCGAGCGGGAGAGAAGCATGTCCTTGGCGACAAGCCAAGGCTCCTCGAGATCGATCAGGGCAATATCCGCCTTTGCGCCGGGCTTCAGCGTGCCGGCATCGAGGCCGAAGATCTGCGCCGGGCGCGTCGACATCGCATCGATCAGCCGCATCAGGCTGACCTGCCCGCTGTGATGGAGCCGCAAGGCCGCCGCGAGCATGGTTTCCAGCCCGACGGCACCATCCTCCGCTTCGCCGAAGGGCAGGCGCTTGGTATCGACATCCTGCGGGTCGTGCGAGGAAACGATGATATCGATCGCTCCCCTGGCCAGCGCGTCCACCATCGCGACCCGGTCGTCCTCGGAGCGCAGCGGCGGATAGAGCTTGAAGAAGGTGCGGTACTCGCCGATATCGTTCTCGTTGAGCGCCAGATTGTTGATCGACACGCCGCAGGTGACTTTCGCCCCGCGCGAGCGGGCAAGCTCGATCGCCTCGACCGATTCCGGAACCGAGATCATTGCCGCATGGTAGTTGCCGCGCGTCAGCTGGGCGATGCGCAGGTCGCGTTCCAGCGGGATCAGCTCCGCTTCCTTCGGAATGCCCGAAAGGCCGAGCCAGCTTGCGAGCAGGCCCTCATGCATGACGCCGTTGGCGCCAAGATATCTGTCACGCGTGGCGCAGGAAATGACGGCGCCGAATTCGCGTGCGTAGGTCATCACCCGGCGCAGCACCTGCGTATCGGAAATGCTGGAATGCCCGTCGGTGAAGGCGACGGCGCCGGCTTCCATCAGCAGGCCGATTTCCGTCATCTCCTCGCCGGCAAGACCCTTGGTGATGGCCGCTGCCGGATAGACGTTGACGACAGCCGTATCCCGCGCCGTCTTCTTGACGAACTCGACGAGCGCGATGTCGTCGATGACGGGATGCGTATCCGGCATCATGATGATCGACGTCACGCCGCCCGCTGCCGCGGCCCGGCTTGCCGAAGCGATGGTCTCGCGGTGCTCGCCGCCCGGTTCGCCGATATGGACGCGGGCATCGACGAGGCCGGGCGTTGCGACGAGGCCCGTGCAGTCTCGCACGACAGCGCCTTCCGGCACGCCCTGGTTCTGCGCATCCTTGCCGGCCGCAGCGATGAGGCCGTCCTTGACGACAATGGTGCCGACCTCATCGAGATTGCGCGAGGGGTCGACGATACGGACATTCCTGAGGACGAGATTGCTCATGCGCCCGCTCCATCTGTGCGCGGACCCTGGTTCTGGGAAACGAGCAGGGCCTCCATGACGGCCATGCGCACCGCGACCCCCATTTCCACCTGTTCGGCAATGACGCTCTGCGGGCCATCGGCCACTTCCGAGGCGATTTCCACGCCACGGTTCATCGGTCCCGGATGCATGACGAGCGCATCCTCCTTCGCCGCTTTCAGCGTTTCCGCATCGAGGCCGTAGAAATGATAATATTCGCGCACCGAAGGCACGAAGGCGCCGGACATGCGCTCGCGCTGCAGCCGCAGCATCATCACCACGTCGGCATCCTTCAGGCCTTCCTTCATCGAATGGAAGACCTCGACGCCCATCTCGGCGATGCCGGCGGGCAGCAGCGTCGCCGGAGCGACGACGCGGACCCTGGCGCCCATCGCGTTCAGAAGCAGGATATTGGAGCGCGCCACGCGCGAATGCAGCACGTCGCCGCAGATCGCCACGATGATGCGCGACAGCCGCCCCTTGGCGCGGCGGATCGTCAGCGCGTCGAGCAGGGCCTGTGTCGGGTGCTCGTGCTGGCCGTCGCCGGCATTGACGACGGAGCAGGAGACCTTCTGGGCAAGAAGCGCCGCAGCGCCGGCGCTGGAGTGGCGGATGATAAGGACATCGGGCCGCATCGCGTTCAGCGTCATCGCCGTATCGATCAGCGTCTCGCCCTTCTTCACCGAAGAGTTGCCGACCGACATGTTCATCACGTCGGCGCCAAGGCGCTTGCCGGCAAGTTCGAAGGAGGATTGCGTGCGCGTCGAGGCTTCGAAGAAGAGATTGATCTGCGTCAGCCCCCGAAGGGTCGACGTCTTCTTCTCTCTCTGTCGGCTGATCTTGACGGCTTCGTCGGCCTTGTCGAGAAGATAGGTAATATCCTGCTCGGTGAGGCCCTTGATGCCAATGAGGTGGCGGTGGGGGAAAAAGACCATGACCCTGCCTCTTATTGTCTTCGCGGGGTCTATAAAGAGTGCGGGGGAAAGGGGCAAGCGCGTGCTATATGCAAATGCCTATGTTCCCCATGCATTTTCCGTCGAATCCCGCTACTGCATGATTCCTTAAATCGGAATCGATTAAGGATGGAATTATGCAGCAATTTAAGGTGCTACAGCGTCTTTTGCGCGTCTGAGAAGACGCATGGCGCCGTAGAGCAGAATTCTGCCAATCACGAACTTCCGGTTTCCTTTTGCCGGGCTCATGAAATAGAAGCGAACAATGACCGCCGCAAACCGGACTGAAGACAAACTCGCCGAACTCAACCAGCCGAGCCTCTGGTCGGGAATCAACGCCTATCGATCCGATCCGCTGATCGTCGATCTGACCGCCGCGCTGCCGCGCGCCATCCGCGACGACCTGGAAAACATGGGCCGCTTCGTGACCTCGCCGGAAGCGCAGGAACTGGCGCGCATGGCAAACCAGGGCACGCCGCAGCTGCGCACCCACGGCCCGCGCGGCGAGCGTCTCGATGTCGTCGAATTCCATCCCGCCTGGCACGCGCTGATGCGCCGTTCCATGGCGTCGGGCCTGCATTCCTCGGTCTGGGATCCGCAGGCCGATACCGAGGCCAAGGATCAGGCCCACCACATTCGCGCCGCCCGCTTCTATCTGACGGCGCAGCTCGAATCTGGCCATCTTTGCCCGCTGACGATGACAAGCGCATCCGTCGCCGCTCTCTCGGCGTCGCCGGCGGTGCAGAAGGACTGGGCGCCGAAGATCCTGTCGCGCAAATACGACTCCTCCAATCGGCCGGCCATGCAGAAGTCCGCCGTGACGATCGGCATGGGCATGACGGAAAAACAGGGCGGCACGGATGTGCGCGCCAACACGACCGCGGCCGAAAAGGTGAGCGAGGGCATCTACCGGCTCTCCGGCCACAAGTGGTTCATGTCCGCACCCATGAGCGATGCCTTCATCATGCTGGCGCAGACCAAGGAGGGCATGGGCTGCTTTCTCGTGCCGCGCCTGCTGGAAGACGGCTCTGCCAACGGCCTGCAGTTCCAGCGCCTGAAGGACAAGGTCGGCAACCGTTCGAATGCGTCGTCGGAAGTGGAGTTCACCGATACGTTCGGCTTCCTGCTCGGCGGTCCCGATGCCGGCATTCGCACCATTCTCGACATGGTGACGCTGACGCGGCTCGACTGCGCCCTGGCCTCTTCCGGCATCATGCGCGCCTCGCTCGCCGAAGCCGTGCACCATACGCGCGGTCGCAGCGTCTTCGGCAAGATGCTGGTCAATCAGCCGATCATGACGCGTGTGCTCGCCGACATGGCGCTCGACGTGGCAGCCGCCACGGCTCTCTCCTTCCGTCTGGCCGACGCCTTCGACAAGGCCCGCGGCAATGCCGAGGATGCCGCCTATGCCCGTGTCATGACGCCGGTCGCCAAATACTGGTGCTGCAAGATCGCCCCGGCGCTGATCTACGAGGCGATGGAATGCATCGGTGGCAGCGGCTACATCGAGGAACGCCCGATCGCCCGCCACTATCGCGAGGCCCCGGTCAATGCGATCTGGGAAGGTTCGGGCAATGTCATGGCGCTCGATGTCTTGCGCGTGCTGAACCGCGGCAAGGATCTGTTCGAGACGGTTTTCGCAGGCTTTGCCCGCGATCTCGGCCCGGCCGGCAAGAAGACGATCGACGTGCTGCGCGCCGCAATCGCGCTCTGCGAACAGGACGAGGGCGCTGCCCGCCTGCTCGTCGAGCAGCTGGCGCTCGTTGCCGGTGCCGCCGAGCTCTACCGGCTGGGGGCAGGGCGCATTGCCGACGCCTTCATCGAGACCCGTCTTGCCGGCGGCTGGCGTTCCACCTACGGCATGCTCGATTCCCGCTTCGACGCAAGCTACATCGTCGATCTGCTCTATCCGCCGGCGGCCTAATACCGGCGTTCTGCGATGCGCCGCTGGACGATCTCGATGAGATCTGTGCCAGCGTGCTTGCGGCCGTCACCGCGGGCCTGACGCGCCCGTCCCTCTCGCAATATCAGGCTGATCGGCCACACCCGTTCCGCTCCCATGGGCCGGGGAGCCGGAAGCAGCCATTGTCGTGCAAGACGCCCACGGCACTGATTTTCCAGCCGCGCCTGCGGACGGCAGGAGGGCAGTCGCATTCGTTCCGGCGTCAAAGCCGCGCAGGGCTGCCTGCGCTTCTCGCCGCGACTTGCCTTGTCCACGGCACAAAAAAATCCGGCCGCGTCGCCGCAGCCGGATCATGTCACCTATCGCCGAAAATCAGCTTTCAGAAGAAGCCGCGGCGTTGCCACCAGCCTGCCTTCTTCGGCTTGCCTTCACCTTCGGTTTCCGCGCTTTCGGCGCGGGTCGAAGTGACGGTCGGCTCGGAAGACGAGATGTTGGATCCGCGGTTGGCGCGGACCGGCTTCGCCTCTTCCTGCGCAGGCGCTTCTTCCTGGGCAGGGGTGGCAAGATCTGCGGAGGCTTCCGCCACTTCCGGCTCGGCTTCGGCTGCCGGCGCTTCGATCACCGGTTCCTCGACCGGCGAGGGTGCGGCAGCGGCCTTGCGGCGGCCCCGGCCGCGAGCCGGCTTGACCGCTTCGGCAACGCTTTCGCTGCCTTCGATGGCCGCCATGGCAGGCTGTGCCTCGACGGTTTCGACCGTCGCGACTTCGACTGCTTCGGTTTCGCTGCCGCTCCCGGCGCTTTCCTCGGCTGCGCTGTCGTCGCCTTCGCCTTCGTCAGTATCGCCGCCCTCGGAAGCGGCGTTCGCCTCGGCGCCTTCCTCTCCGCGGTTGCGGCGGCCGCCGCGCTTGCCACGACGGCGGCGCTTGCGGCGCTGGGAATCCTCGCCGTCGGCGCGGGCCTCGGCCGGAGCCTCGGCGGCATCGCCGTCGCCTTCGCTGCCGTCGTCTTCGCCTTCATCGTGATCGTCGGCCGCGTCGGAAACGGCATCGGCGGCGACCTGCTGTTCGGCATTGCCGTTGCGGCCACGGCGGCGGCGACGGCGCTTGCGCTTGCGGCCACCTTCGCCTTCGCCCTCTGCGCGGGCGGCAGGGCGCTCGGCTGCGGCCGGCTTTTCGTCCAGTTCTTCGTCTTCTTCCTCGTCATGCTCGATCACGACATCGTCGTCATCGTCGTCGGGGATGGCTGCGAAGTTGAAGAGGCTCTCGATCTTGACCGGGTTCTCGACCGGCTCGCCGCGGTCGATTGCGAAGTGCTGCGCACCGACCGAACCGTCGGCATCGATGATGATCGCCACGCCGAAACGGGCTTCATAATCGACGATCGTCTGGCGCTTGTGGTTGAGCAGGTAAAGCGCGATATCGGGCGTCGTGCGCACGGTGATGTTGTGCGTGGTGTTCTTCAGCAGATATTCCTCGACACCGCGCAGCACATGCAGCGCGACGGAGGACTGCGAACGCACGTGGCCGGTGCCGCCGCAATGCGAGCAGACCTGCGTCGTCGATTCCAGAACCGAGGCGCGGATACGCTGGCGCGACATTTCCAGAAGGCCGAAATGCGAGATGCGGCCGACCTGGATGCGGGCGCGGTCGTTCTTCAGGCATTCCTTCAGCTTCTTCTCGACAGCGCGGTTGTTGCGCTTTTCTTCCATGTCGATGAAGTCGATGACGATGAGGCCGGCAAGGTCGCGCAGGCGCAGCTGCCGGGCGATTTCTTCCGCCGCTTCCAGGTTCGTCTGCAGCGCCGTGTCCTCGATCGAGTGTTCGCGGGTCGAACGGCCGGAGTTGACGTCGATCGAAACCAGCGCTTCCGTCTGGTTCATGATCAGGTAGCCGCCGGACTTCAGCGTCACCTGCGGCTGCAGCATGCGATCAAGCTGTGCCTCGATGCCGGAGCGCGAGAAGATCGGGTGGATGTCGCGATAGGGCTGAACCACCTTGGCGTGGCTCGGCATCAGCATCTTCATGAAGTCTTTCGCTTCACGATAGCCTTCCTCGCCGGCAACGATGATCTCGCCGATATCCTTGTTGTAGAGGTCGCGGATCGAGCGCTTGATGAGCGAGCCTTCCTCGTAGACGAGGCAGGGGGCGGTGGACGCGAGCGTCAGCGTGCGGACGTTCTCCCACAGGCGCATCAGATATTCGAAGTCGCGCTTGACCTCGACCTTGGTGCGGTTCGCGCCGGCCGTGCGCAGGATCACGCCCATGCCCTGCGGCACCTCGAGCATGCGTGCGATTTCCTTCAGCCGCTTGCGGTCCTGCGGGTTGGTGATCTTGCGGGAAATGCCGCCGCCGCGCGCCGTGTTCGGCATCAGAACCGAATAGCGGCCGGCAAGCGAGAGATAGGTGGTCAGAGCCGCGCCCTTGTTGCCGCGCTCTTCCTTGGCGACCTGCACCAGCAGGATCTGGCGGCGCTTGATGACTTCCTGAATACGGTACTGCTTGCGCGGCTTGCGCTGCACGCGGTCCGGAACCTCTTCCATCGCATCTTCGGCGCCGACGGATTCGATGACTTCCTCTTCGCCGTGGTCGTCATGGTCGTCGTCATCGTCGTCGTCCTGACGGCGCTTGGAAACGTCAACATCCTCGGAAATGGAGTCCGTTTCGACCATTGCGGCCATCTCGCCGCCGGTCGAGCCCTCGTCGTCATTGTCGGCGACCGATGCTTCCGCTGCGGTTGCCTTTTCGGCGACCGGCTCGGCTGCCTTCTTGCGGCTGCGGCGGGCGCGGGGCTTCTTGGCCGGTGCCTCTTCGGCGGCAGGGGCTTCCTCTTGCGCGGGCGCAGCTACCGTTTCGGCGGCAACGGCTTCTTCTGCGGCTGCCTCGGGCTGCTCCACCGGCACGATGCCGATATCGGGCTGGTCCTGCGTGGAGAGATCGACGAGCGGGGCGGTCTCGACATGCTCGACATCTTCGTCGCGGCGGTGCTCCTCGGCTTCGGCGCGAAGCAGGGCCTGACGGTCGGCAAGCGGGATCTGGTAATAGTCGGGATGGATTTCGGCAAAGGCCAGGAAGCCGTGCCGGTTGCCGCCGTAGTCAACGAAGGCGGCCTGCAGCGAGGGTTCGACCCTCGTTACTTTTGCAAGATAGATGTTGCCGCGGATTTGCTTCTTGTGCTGTGACTCGAAGTCAAATTCTTCTATGCGGTTCCCGCGAACGACAACGACGCGCGTCTCTTCCTCGTGAGACGCATCGATAAGCATTTTGTCTGCCATGTAAGCTGAGCTCCTCGGCGAGGCCGCGAGAGCGCATTCCCGACTGCTGTTGACACAGAAAGAATGCGGTCCGCCGTGGCCGCGCCGGATAATGAAAGTCGCGATTGGCAAGAGGGGGAAGGCAGCAGCCAGACCGCAGCCGGAACCATTTCGTTCCGGGGCCTGTACACTTCAGATAAAACCTGCTGCGAAACCATCAACAACCAAGCGTGATCGACAATGACGAAGACCCGTTTCGGGTCCGATGAGTTTGCTCCCTGAGAGCGTGGTGGCTGATCCACCGATGAAATCCCAGCATGAAGCCGGAAGATCAGGATCCAGTTCTTGGATGGAAATGCATTCGACGGCGGACGATTACCGGTTGTGGCGCCAGGTCCGGGGACCGGCTGGCTGCCTCGCGGCGACTCTATCCCGTCAACACTTCTACCCTAAAATTCGTTGTATGTTTTCTCTGTCACAATAGCAAGGGAAAAGCCAAATGTGCCATAATATTGATGGATTTCGTATCGCATAAACTTTTCGGGGATAAGCGATCCTGATTCGCGCCTCGGCGCGCGTGCGCTCGCCTCTAGCGGGCGTCCGCGGGCACGGTGTAGGGTCCATCGCAGAAATAAATAGGGTGTGGCGGGCTATTGTTTAAGAGGTTTCGGATCGCGGCGGAGTTGTCCGCAGGGCGAAATGTGGGTCTTGCGGCGTGGCTTTTCGCCCTCGCGGCGCTTTGCGCCGTTCCGGCCGGCGCCGCCGGTGCGAGCAATCCCCTGCTGGCCTACGGAGCACGTATCGTCGGCGACGACGCCAGAACCCGCATCGTTATCGATTTCGACCGCGAGCCCCGTTTTTCCGTCCATTACATTGCCAATCCCGAGCGCATCGTCGTCGATCTGCCGGCAACCGCCTTCGGCTTCCCGGCCAAGGATCTTGAGGCGCGCGGTCTCTTCAAGGACATCCGCTACGGCGCCATGGACGAAGGCAGCGCCCGCATCGTGCTGACGGCGGCGCGCCCGGTCCGGCTTGCCCTTGCCAAGGTCCAGTCGGATGAGAACGGCAATGGTCATCGGCTGGTGCTCGATGCCGAGATGATCGACAAGCAGAAGTTCGCCGAACTGGTGAAGACCCAGTCCTGGAACGATCAGGCCGATGCGGCCGAGACGACGAGCGCCATTCCCCAGCCGGAGAAGGCCGCGCCCGGAGATTTCGTCATTGCCGTCGATGCCGGCCACGGCGGCATCGACACAGGCGCCATCGGCGTCGATACGAAGACCGAGGAAAAGCAGGTGACGCTTTCCTTCGCCAGGGCGCTCGCCGATCGCCTGAACAAGGAGCCGGGCATCAAGGCCTTCTTGACGCGGGACGACGACGAGTTTCTGTCGCTGTCGCAGCGTGTGCTGATCGCCCGGCAGAACCATGCGGGCCTCTTCATTTCCCTGCATGCCGATACGCTGAAGCAGAAGGATATTCGCGGCGCGACCGTCTATACGATTTCCGACAGGGCCTCGGACAAGCTCGCAGCCGATCTTGCCGAGCGCGAAAACCTCTCGGACCAGATCGCCGGCAAGGAAACGGTCGCCGAGCCGCCCGAGGTCGCCGATATCCTTCTCGACCTGACGCGGCGCGAGACGCAGGCCTTCTCGATCTCGCTTGCCGAAAGCGTGCTCGCCTCGTTCAAGGATCAGGTCGGCACGATCAACAATCCCCACCGTCACGCCGGCTTCCGCGTTTTGCAGGCGCCGGATGTCCCCTCGATCCTGCTTGAACTCGGTTTCCTCTCCAATGTCGAGGATGAAAAGCTGCTGCTCGACGATGCCTGGCGTTTGAAGATGGCCGATCTCCTGACCGATGCGGTGAAGCGTTACCGTGCGAGCCTGATGGCCAATGGTGGCTAGATTTGGCGTCCAGCCCCGGGCGTTGCCCGGAAGTGACACCGGGCGCGAAACCGGGCCTCCCGGCAATGGGGAAGGGGAAAGTGGCGGGACGAGCCCTATTTTGCTCACATTCGCGCCGTTACTCCGGTCTATATGTTTCGGGTGAGCGAGACGAAATCGGCTTGTGGCGCCAACGCGCATGGAGTAAGCCGCGCAACGTGCAATGAGACATGATCTGTGCGATTGTGCGGCTGCGCCGATCTAATGATTAGAAATACCGGTAGCTGAAAATATGGTTAGACTTCTTGGATATTTCTTCGGGATAGCATGTGTCCTGTTCCTGGGCGCTGCGGCGGTTGTTGCCGTCTACATTGCCAATGTCGCGAAGGATCTTCCTGATTACGCCGTGCTCAACAGCTATGCGCCGCCGGTCACGACCCGCGTTCACGCCGGCAATGGTGCGCTCATGGCCGAATATGCCAAGGAAAAGCGCCTCTTCCTGCCGATCCAGGCCATCCCCGACCGCGTGAAGGCCGCCTTCCTTTCGGCCGAAGACAAGAATTTCTACAACCATCCGGGCGTCGACCTGACCGGCCTTGGCCGCGCCATCCTCGTCAACCTCCAGAATTTCGGTTCCGGCCGCCGCCCGGTCGGCGCATCGACGATCACCCAGCAGGTCGCCAAGAACTTTCTCCTGACCTCGGACCAGACGATCGACCGCAAGATCAAGGAAGCGATCCTCTCCTTCCGTATCGAGCAGGCCTACAGCAAGGACAAGATCCTCGAACTCTATCTCAACGAGATCTTCTTCGGCCTGAATTCCTACGGCATCGGCAGCGCCGCGCTCACCTATTTCAACAAGTCGGTCACGGAACTGACGATCGCCGAATCCGCCTATCTCGCATCGCTGCCGAAAGGCCCGGCCAACTACCATCCCTTCCGCCATCCGGATGCCGCGCTTGAACGCCGCAACTGGGTGATCGACCGCATGGTCGAGAACGGCTACGTGAGCCAGAGCGACGGTGAGGATGCCAAGAAGCAGCCGCTCGGCGTCACCGCCCGCAACAGCGGCCCCTCTCTGTTTGCCTCCGATTATTTCGCCGAGGCTGTCCGTCGCCAGCTCATCGATCAGTATGGCGAGAAGTCGCTTTACGAAGGCGGTCTTTCGGTGCGCACCTCGCTCGATCCGCAGCTGCAGCTCTATGCGCGCAAGGCGCTGCAGGATGGCCTGACCAATTACGACGAACGCCGTGGTTTCCACGGGCCGATCAAGCAGATCAGCACGTCCGGCGACTGGGGTCCGGCGCTTGCCGAAATACCCGCTCTCTCCGACGTGCCGGAATGGCGCCTGGCGGTCGTGCTCGCCGTTTCCAACGACGGCGTCGATATCGGCCTCCAGCCGTCGAAGGACGGAGGCGGCAAGGTTTCAACCGAGCGCGAGCGCGGCTCGATTGCCGCCAAGGACATGCAATGGGCGTTCCGCTCCGCCGCTGGCGACCGCAAGACGACGAAGTCGCCGGTCGGCGTCGTCTCGGCGGGCGATGTCGTCTACGTCGAGCGCCTCGGCGGTGATGGTTCCACCTCCTACCGCCTGCGCCAGCCGCCGAAGGTGCAGGGCGGCCTCGTCGCCATGGACCCGAAGACCGGCCGCGTTCTCGCCATGGTCGGCGGCTTCTCCTATGCTCAGTCGGAATTCAACCGCGCCACGCAGGCCATGCGCCAGCCGGGCTCCTCCTTCAAGCCCTTCGTCTACGCTGCCGCCATGGACAACGGCTATACGCCGGCCTCGGTCATCATGGATGCGCCGATCGAGATCGTTTCGGGCGGTCAGGTCTGGAAGCCGGAAAACTACGGCGGCGAAGTCGGCGGCCCCTCGACGCTGCGCTCGGGCATCGAGAATTCGCGCAACCTGATGACGGTGCGCCTCGCCAACGACCTCGGCATGAATATCGTCGCCGAATATGCCGAGCGCTTCGGCATTTACGACAAGATGCCGCCGCTGCTTGCCATGTCGCTCGGCTCGGGCGAAACGACGGTGCTGCGCATGGTTTCGGCCTATTCGGTCATCGCCAATGGCGGCAAGCAGATCAAGCCGACGCTGATCGACCGCATCCAGGACCGTTACGGCAAGACGATCTTCAAGCATGAGGAGCGTCTCTGCGAAGGCTGCAATGCCGGCGACTGGCAGAACCAGGAAGAACCCAACATCGTCGACAACCGCGAACAGGTTCTCGATCCGATGACCTCCTACCAGATCACCTCGATGATGCAGGGTGTCATCCAGCGCGGCACGGCTGCCGGCAAGATCGATCTCGGCGGCCGCGACGTTGCCGGCAAGACCGGCACGACCAACGACGAGAAGGACGCCTGGTTCGTCGGCTTCACGCCGGATCTGGTGGCCGGTCTCTACCTGGGCTTCGACACGCCGGCCCCGCTCGGCCGCGGCGGCACGGGCGGCGTTCTCTCGGCGCCGATCTTCAACGAATTCATGCAGGCTGCCGTCAAGGACATGCCGGAATCCAAATTCGTCGTCCCGGCCGGCATGAACATGATCGCGATCAACCGCAAGACCGGCATGGCCGCTGTCGACGGCGAGCCGGGCACCATCATCGAGGCCTTCAAGCCGGGCACCGGCCCGGCCGACAGCTTCTCCGTCATCGGCATGGACGGCACGATGGCGCCGGAAGAAATCCTGCGCACATCGCCGCAGGCAAACCAGGCGGTGCAGACCAACACGCCCGGCCTGTTCTGACCGGAACCGATGTCCTTTGCGCCCGCCGCGGCTCTTTACATCCGCGGCGGGCCTCTCTATGTCACCAGCCTTACAGAATACCGAAGCAAAGAAGCAGGAAAATGCGAGCGGAAATCCAGAACGTAGTCGATGAAACCAAGCAGGCTATCACCCTGCTGAGGAGGCATCTTTGACTGGGACCAGGCGATAAGACGACTGGACTGGTTGAACAACAAGGCAGAGGATCCCAGCCTCTGGAACGATGCGCAGGAAGCGCAGAAACTGATGCGCGAGCGCCAGCAGCTCGATGACGGAATCAATGGCGTCAGGGCGCTGGAGCAGCAGCTTTCCGACAATATCGAGCTTGTCGAACTCGGCGAGGAAGAGGGCGACGAGAGCATCGTCAAGGAAGCCGAAGATGCGCTGAAGGGCCTGCAGGCCGAGGCTGCGCGCCGGCAGGTCGAGGCCATGCTCTCGGGCGAGGCCGACGGCAACGACACCTATCTGGAAATTCATTCCGGCGCCGGCGGCACGGAAAGCCAGGACTGGGCGAACATGCTTCTGCGCATGTACACCCGCTGGGCCGAGCGCCAGCGCTTCAAGGTCGAGCTCATGGAAGTGCATGACGGCGAAGAAGCCGGCATCAAGTCCGCGACCTTGCTGGTCAAGGGCCACAATGCCTATGGCTGGCTGAAGACGGAATCGGGCGTGCATCGCCTCGTGCGCATCTCGCCCTATGACAGCAACGCGCGCCGCCATACGTCCTTCTCGTCGATCTGGGTCTATCCGGTCGTTGACGATTCGATCAACATCGAGATCAACGAAAGCGATTGCCGCATCGACACCTACCGTTCGTCGGGCGCCGGCGGTCAGCACGTCAACACGACGGACTCGGCCGTGCGCATCACCCACATTCCGACCGGCATCGTCGTGGCCTGCCAGCAGGAACGCTCGCAGCACAAGAACCGCGCCAAGGCGTGGGAAATGCTGCGTGCCCGCATGTACGAAGCCGAGCTGAAAAAGCGCGAGGAAGCTGCCAATGCCGAAGCCGCGTCCAAGACGGATATCGGCTGGGGCCACCAGATCCGCTCCTACGTCCTGCAGCCCTACCAGCTCGTGAAGGACCTGCGGACCGGTGTTGCGAGCACCGCTCCTGATGACGTGCTCGATGGCGACTTGAACCCGTTCATGGAGGCGGCCCTCGCGCACCGCATCAGCGGCGCAGCCGATGCCGTCGTCGACGACGTCGATTGAGCGGCAGGGATAGCGTCGAGATGAAGCCCCGGAAACGGGGCTTTTTTCGTTTCAGGAGGACGGCGAGGGGGCGATCCGCAACCGGCACGGTCAGGGATCAGTGGCGCTCAGTTTGTCGCCTTCTCCACCGTAATGTCCCCGAACTCATCGATCAGCACTGTCCAGCCGTCGGGCTCGGCGGCTGGATCGGTCTTCAGATAGACCGTGGCGAAAAGGCCCGGTTCCTTGATGAAGCCGCTCGAATTTTCGGGCCGGATGTCGGTGACATAGGGCTTGAGATCGCTGATTTCCTGCAGTTCCACCGTCGAGACGACGGCAGGCCCGGCGTCATTCTGGGCGATCTGCTGCAGAAAGACCTTGGAAGTCTTGTCGGGCTGGCGCACGGCGAAGAGCTTGTAATAGCCGTGGCGTTGCCGGGTCTCGGCGTCGGCTCGGCCCATGTCCTGGTTGCTGACGCTTTGCGTGGTCGTCGGGGCGCGCTCGACCGGCAGCAAATTGCCGTCGTCTTCCCAATAGCCTGTGCTGGTCGCAAAAATGACCGCAGCCGGCAGGATATCGTCGTGAACGGTCTGCGCCTCGGCGGCGATCGCCCAACCCGAAGCCAGGAGCACCGTGATAATTGCCTGCCGCATCGCCGCCATCTCAGTCCTCGAATTGTTCTGCCAGAATCCGGTCCGACCATGAGCGGTCGGGATCGGAAAGGATGCGTGCGGTCATGTCCTCCGACTGGGCGATGCGCACATGCAGCACGGATTTGATCTCCGTATTGTCGGCAACTGCGTTTACCGGCCGTTTTTCCGGTTCCAATATATGGATATCGACCGTCACCCGGTTCGGAAGCAGCGCCCCGCGCCAGCGCCGCGGCCGGAAGGCGCTGACCGGCGTCATGGCGAGCAGGGGCGCGTCAAGCGGCAGAATCGGGCCGTGGGCCGAAAGATTGTAGGCGGTCGAACCCGCAGGCGTCGCCACCATCAGACCGTCGCAGATCAGTTCCTCCAGCCGCACGCGCCCGTCGATTTCCACCCTGAGCTTCGCCGCCTGATAGGATTGCCGGAAAAGATAGACCTCGTTGATGGCGAGCGCCGAGGAACTGCTGCCGTCGGCGTTGGTTGTCGTCATCTTCAGCGGGTGAAAGGCATTCTCGACGGCGGCACAGATGCGGTCATGCAGGTCCGTGGTCCTGTAATCGTTCATCAGGAAGCCGACCGAGCCGCAATTCATGCCGTAGACGAGCTTGCCGCTGTTCATGGTGCTGTGCAGCGTCTGAAGCATGAAGCCGTCGCCGCCGAGCGCGACGATGACATCGGCCTCGTTTGCGGGCACATCGCCGTAAAGGCGAATCAATTCGTCGCGCGCGGCAAGTGCTTCCGTGGTCGGCGAGGCGATAAATGAAAGCGTCTGGAATGAACGGCCCATGCAATGCCCTTTGTTATGCTGCTCTAGCTAAAGGATAAAGGGCTTGTGCGACAAGACGTTTTGCGCTGCGGGCCGAAGTTCGGCCGATCGTGAGCCCACTGCAAATCACCCATGATTGTGATGGCGAACACGTCCATATTAAGTCCGGCAGGCTTTTCCGGGCCGGAACATTGGCCGGCAGCCTGCTGTGGATAGGCTCACCGGGCTCCCGGAAGGGGCAAAATTTCTTTACAAAAGATCAGAATCTGCTACTTCGCAGCCATTGCCCTTGTAGCTCAGTTGGTAGAGCACCTGATTTGTAATCAGGGGGTCGCGGGTTCGAACCCTGCCGGGGGCACCAGTTTTCCAGGCCACTCCATTAGATGAACAGAGACTGAAGGGTCGATTCAGCGGCAATTCAGGGGCTCCGGGTCATTGTCGCTTCATCAGAAACGAGGAAGTGAGCCATGAGGATCTCCAGCCTTCTCCTAGCAGCCGCCCTTTCGGCCGGTACTTTGTTCTCCGCCGTAGCCCCGGCTGCGGCCATCCCTCTCGAGCGTCCGGCAGTCTCGCAACAGGGCGATGTCATCCAGGTTCGCGGTGGCGATCGGGATTGGGGCGACCGCGATCGGGGTGATCGCGATTGGGGTGATCGCCGTGACTGGCGCGAGCGCCGCCATTGGCGAGAGCGCCGTCACTGGCGCCCGGTCTGGGGTTATGAACGCCGCTGGAACCCGTGGCGCGAGCGCCACTATTGGCGCCGCCACCACGGCGGACCCTATTGGCTCTACCGGAGCTGACGACCGAGCAAGCCACGCTCCATATCCCGGCAAAATCCCGTCGCAAGGCTTCGAGCTTGCGGCGGGATTTTCGCTTGGCTGCTGTTTCGGGCATGTCCGCTTTGTGTCCGGTGACGCGTCCGGCGCTCACTTCTGCGCGGGCTCGTTCACGCTCGATTCGATCTTCTCGCCGTTGCCGGTCTGCCCCGCACCCGACGGTGACATCATCGCGATGCTGAGCACCGAGGCAATCATCACGGCAACGACGGCAATCATCAGGCGCATGGACATTCTTCCCTGTTTGTCTGCGGGGATTAAACGTCCGACGGCTTTACCGGTTCCGGGTCCGCTATTGCGCGGACGGCGGTGGATTCGATGGCGTTGTCGAGGGCGCCAGCGGATCGGGCTGGCGGATCGGGTGTGACCTGTCCACCCAGATGATGCTCAAGATGACCATGACGAGGACCGCGATGAAGAGTACGCCGAAGATCAGCGGTCGAAATGCCATGATGCGGATTTCCTTTTACCGGTGCCCCGAGGGTAAAATGCGGTGCCGATCTTAACGACCGGCACGCCCTTTCCAAGGCCCAATATGGACTATGAGGGCAGGTGTTCAACCGCGATCCTTCCCTCCTTGCGAGGCAGATCAAGGGTGATCCGCCGGGTGTGAACCTATGCCTTCAGGTGCAGCCTTGCCGCATAAAGGGCAATTGCCGCGGCATTCGATACGTTCAGCGACTTGATGGCGCCGGGCATGTCGAGCCGGGCAAGCGCGCTCACCGTCTCTCGCGTCTTCTGCCGCAGGCCCTTGCCTTCGGAGCCGAGCACCAGCGCGATCCTGCCGCCCGAGAACGTGCCTTCGAGTGCAGCAGGTCCTTCCGAATCGAGGCCGATCGTGAAGAAGCCGAGCTTGTGCAATTCGCCGAGCGCGTCCGAAAGATTGGTGATCTGTATATAAGGAATGAGTTCGAGCGCGCCGGAGGCCGATTTGGCAAGCACGCCCGATTCGGTCGGGCTGTGTCTCTGGGTGGTGATGACGGCGCCCGCGTTGAAGGCGACGGCCGAGCGCATGATGGCGCCGACATTGTGCGGATCCGTCACCTGATCGAGCACGAGAAGCAGCGGACTGTCCTTCAGTGCTTCCAGCCGCCGGACGGGCAGGGGCCGGGTTTCCAGCATCACGCCCTGATGGATCGCTTCGGGGCCGAGCACCCTGTCGATATCGTGGGGAGAAACCATGTCGACGGGAATGCCGATCGCTTCCGCGTCGATTTCCAGCCGTGCCAGTGCGTTCTGCGTCACCGACAGCCTGATGTTCCTGCGCTCGGGATTTTCAAGCGCGGCGCGAACCGTGTGAAGGCCGTAAAGGAAGACCTGGTCGGGCGCGAGCGCCGGCGGTTTCCAGTCGTCCGCGCCACGTTTGCGCTTTTGTGGTGCGGGCGTCGGGATCTCGCCGCGTTCGCGCTTGGCGTCGCGATGCGCCCGCCTCAGCGTTGCGTAATGCGTGTCCTTTGCGGACTTGTCGGTGGCGGGCTTCCCGCCGGATTTGTTATCTTTGCTCATGCGGCTTTATAACGATGGCGTCTGTTGCCGCATAGGCCTTCTTTCATGTGCCGGCTTTCAACAGGCGATGAAATTTTTCCTGTCTTTTCCATTGTCATCGTGTTGACAGACTGAAATCGTCCGGTCATATACGCGGCGCAGACGACGGGGCGGCAACGCTTCAAAGTCTGACGAACTTGGTCTTCACGATCCGGACGAAAAACTGGAGAGATGCCCGAGTGGTTAAAGGGGACGGACTGTAAATCCGTTGGCTCAGCCTACGTTGGTTCAAATCCAACTCTCTCCACCATTCGTCATTGGATCGGACCAGCCCCGCGGGTATAGCTCAATGGTAGAGCAGCAGCCTTCCAAGCTGAATACGCGGGTTCGATTCCCGCTACCCGCTCCATCTTTCCATCGCCGCAATCAAAGACTGGTCGTGACGCCTTGCGTTCGGGGCCGGGGAGTTTTGTGCCGCCGCTATCGGGCGATGCTTTCGCCAGCCTTTTCCGAAATCAGAAGTCGCCTGAGATGCAGGCCCGACCCGGCCGTCGATTTTGTCAGGGATTTCAAATGTTTTGGGGAGGGCGCAGGCGAATCGCCTTGCAGGTTGCGAATTATCTCCCATATGCGCCGACACGCCAAGAATGGCGTCTGCAATTAAGTCTTGCGCAATTTCGCCGAAAGCCTTAAACGGCGGCACTAAACCGGTTCGCCGGGGTCACCCATTTACGTCCACAGGAAGCATTCAAATGGCAAAGAGTAAGTTTGAGCGCAACAAGCCGCACGTCAACATCGGCACGATCGGCCACGTTGACCACGGCAAGACGTCTCTGACGGCAGCGATCACGAAGTACTTCGGTGAGTTCAAGGCGTATGACCAGATCGACGCGGCACCGGAAGAAAAGGCGCGCGGCATCACGATTTCGACGGCCCACGTCGAGTATGAGACGGCGAACCGTCACTATGCGCACGTCGACTGCCCCGGCCACGCCGACTATGTGAAGAACATGATCACGGGTGCCGCGCAGATGGACGGCGCGATCCTGGTCTGCTCTGCCGCCGACGGCCCGATGCCGCAGACGCGCGAGCACATCCTGCTCGCCCGCCAGGTTGGCGTTCCGGCGATCGTTGTCTTCCTCAACAAGGTTGACCAGGTTGACGACGCAGAACTTCTGGAGCTCGTCGAGCTTGAAGTTCGCGAACTTCTGTCGTCCTACGACTTCCCGGGCGACGACATCCCGGTCGTCAAGGGTTCGGCGCTTGCTGCCCTTGAAGATTCTGACAAGAAGATCGGTGAAGACGCGATCCGCGAGCTGATGGCTCAGGTTGACGCCTACATCCCGACGCCCGAGCGTCCGATCGACCAGCCGTTCCTGATGCCGATCGAAGACGTGTTCTCGATCTCCGGCCGTGGTACGGTTGTGACGGGCCGCGTCGAGCGTGGCATCATCAAGGTCGGTGAAGAAGTCGAGATCGTCGGCATCCGCCCGACGTCGAAGACGACGGTTACCGGCGTTGAAATGTTCCGCAAGCTGCTCGACCAGGGTCAGGCCGGCGACAACATCGGCGCACTGGTTCGCGGTGTGAACCGTGACGGCGTCGAGCGTGGCCAGATCCTGTGCAAGCCGGGCTCTGTGAAGCCGCACAAGAAGTTCAAGGCGGAAGCCTACATCCTGACGAAGGAAGAAGGCGGCCGTCATACGCCGTTCTTCACGAACTACCGTCCGCAGTTCTACTTCCGCACGACGGACGTGACGGGCATCGTGACGCTTCCGGAAGGCACGGAAATGGTCATGCCGGGCGACAACGTCACGGTTGACGTCGAGCTGATCGTTCCGATCGCAATGGAAGAAAAGCTTCGCTTCGCGATCCGCGAAGGCGGCCGCACCGTCGGTGCAGGCATCGTCGCTGCCATCGTCGAATAATTCCTTCGGCTGCTCCGAAGGGGCAGCCGATTCGATGACATTATTATGATGCAAGCGGCGCAAGCCGCTTGCTTATTACACAGAAATGTTGCAAATGGCGCGCGAGCGCGATTTGCGTACCGCTTTGGATGACGAAGCGGCGACTAAATAAACAATAAGGTGGGCTAAAAGGCCCTGAAGAATGGATGGGGATGCCGTAACAGGCGTCTCTCTCGATCTTTGAAACCGGTGGTCCGCCTTAGGAAGAAAGAAAAACCCGTGTCTTGTCCAAAGACATGCGGAAAACAAACACAAGGATAACGTCGAATGAACGGCCAAAATATCCGCATTCGCCTGAAGGCGTTCGATCACCGGATTCTCGATGCTTCCACGCGCGAGATCGTGTCGACGGCGAAGCGCACCGGTGCAAGCGTCCGGGGCCCCGTTCCGCTTCCGACCCGCATCGAGAAGTTTACGGTCAACCGGTCCCCGCACATCGACAAGAAGAGCCGCGAACAGTTCGAGATGCGCACGCATAAGCGCCTGCTCGACATCGTAGACCCGACCCCGCAGACGGTAGACGCGCTGATGAAGCTCGATCTCGCCGCCGGTGTCGATGTTGAGATCAAGCTCTGAGCTTGCTCGAGCTGAGTTGGAAGGATTGAACCGATGCGTTCAGGTGTGATTGCACAGAAGGTGGGAATGACCCGCGTCTACAACGACGCCGGCGAGCATGTCCCTGTAACGGTACTGCGTTTGGATGGCTGCCAGGTTGTGGCCCAGCGCACCGTAGAAAAGAATGGCTATACCGCGCTTCAGCTCGGTGCTGGCCAGGCTAAGGTAAAGAACACGTCCAAGGCCATGCGCGGCAACTTCGCCGTCGCAAACGTCGAGCCGAAGGCCAAGCTGCAGGAATTCCGCGTTTCGGAAGACAACCTGCTTGATGTCGGCACCGAGCTCAAGGCCGGTCACTTTGCTGCAGGCCAGCTCGTCGATGTCACCGGCACGACGATCGGTAAGGGCTTTGCCGGCGCCATGAAGCGCCACGGCTTCGGCGGTCTTCGCGCCACGCACGGTGTGTCGGTTTCGCACCGCTCGCATGGTTCGACCGGCTCGCGCCAGGATCCGGGCAAGGTTTTCAAGAACAAGAAGATGGCTGGTCACATGGGCCAGACGCGCGTGACGACGCAGAACCTTGAAGTGGTTTCGACCGACGAAGATCGCGGTCTGATCCTGATCAAGGGCGCAGTACCCGGTTCCAAGGGTGCCTGGATCATCGTGCGCGACGCCGTCAAGTCGGCAGCGAAGTAAGGGAGCCAGACCAATGGAATTGAACGTCAAGACCCTCGAGGGCAAAGACGCTGGGAAGGTTTCCCTTTCTGACGCGATTTTCGGCCTTGAGCCCCGCGAAGACATTCTCGCCCGCGTCATCCGCTGGCAGCTTGCCAAGAAGCAGCAGGGCACGCACCAGGCAAAGGGCCGCGCCGATGTCGCGCGCACCGGCGCCAAGATGTACAAGCAGAAGGGTACGGGCCGCGCTCGTCACCATTCGGCTCGCGCTCCGCAGTTCCGCGGCGGTGGTAAGGCTCACGGCCCGGTCGCTCGCAGCCACGAGCACGACCTTCCGAAGAAGGTTCGCGCGCTCGGCCTGCGTCACGCGCTCTCTGCCAAGATCAAGGCTGACGAACTGATCGTCATCGACGATCTCGTCGCCAAGGAAGCAAAGACCAAGGCTCTGGCCGGCGTATTCGCCTCGCTCGGCCTGACCAACGCCCTCTTCATCGGCGGTGCCGAGCTCGACGGCAACTTCAAGCTCGCTGCCCAGAACATCCCGAACGTCGATGTTCTGCCGATCCAGGGCATCAATGTTTACGACATCGTCCGCCGCGGCAAGCTCGTGCTTTCCAAGGCTGCCGTTGAAGCGCTAGAGGAGCGATTCAAGTGACCGATCTTCGCCACTACGATGTGATCGTTTCTCCTGCGATCACCGAAAAGTCCACGCTGGTATCGGAAAACAACCAGGTTGTTTTCAATGTCGCCAAGAAGGCGACGAAGCCGGAAATCAAGGCTGCAGTCGAGGCGCTCTTCGGCGTCAAGGTCACGGCCGTCAACACTCTGCTGCGCAAGGGCAAGACCAAGCGGTTCCGCGGTTTCGCCGGCAAGCAGCAGGACGTGAAGAAGGCTGTCGTGACGCTGGCTGAAGGCCAGACGATCGACGTCTCCACCGGTCTCTGAGGAATAAGAAGATGGCATTGAAAACATTCAATCCGACGACCCCGAGCCAGCGCCAGCTGGTCATCGTCGACCGTTCGGGCCTCTACAAGGGCAAGCCGGTCAAGGCGCTGACGGAAGGTCTGACCAAGAGCGGCGGTCGTAACAACCTCGGCCGCATCACCGCCCGCTTCATCGGCGGCGGTCACAAGCGCAGCTACCGTCTGGTGGACTTCAAGCGTCGCAAGTTCGACGTCGAAGGTACCGTCGAGCGTATCGAATACGATCCGAACCGCACCGCGTTCATCGCGCTCGTCACCTACACCGACGGCGAGCAGGCCTACATCATCGCTCCGCAACGCCTTGCTGCCGGCGACAAGGTCATCGCTTCCGACAAGGCTGTCGACGTCAAGCCCGGCAACACGATGCCGCTGCAGTATATCCCGGTCGGCTCCATCATCCACAACGTGGAAATGAAGCCGGGCAAGGGCGGTCAGATCGCCCGTTCCGCCGGTTCCTACGCACAGCTCGTCGGTCGTGACGCAGGCATGGCCATCCTTCGCCTGAACTCGGGCGAACAGCGCCTCGTGCACGGCAGCTGCCTTGCATCGATCGGTGCAGTATCGAACCCGGATCACGCCAACATCAACGACGGCAAGGCCGGTCGTACGGTTTGGCGCGGCAAGCGTCCGCATAACCGCGGTGTCGTCATGAACCCGGTCGACCACCCGCACGGCGGTGGTGAAGGCCGCACCTCCGGTGGTCGCCACCCGGTGACCCCGTGGGGCAAGCCGACCAAGGGCAAGCGCACCCGGTCGAACAAGTCGACCGACAAGTTCATCATGCGTTCGCGTCATCAGCGCAAGAAGTAAGAGAGGAAGTCCTCAATGGCTCGTTCAGTATGGAAAGGTCCGTTTGTTGACGGCTATCTTCTCAAGAAGGCTGAGAAGGTTCGTGAAGGCGGACGTGCAGAAGTAATCAAGATCTGGAGCCGTCGCTCCACGATCCTGCCGCAGTTCGTCGGTCTCACCTTCGGCGTCTACAACGGCAGCAAGCATGTTCCGGTCAGCGTCAACGAAGACATGGTCGGCCACAAATTCGGTGAATTCTCTCCGACCCGGACCTATTACGGTCACGGCGCGGACAAGAAGGCAAAGAGGAAGTAACAATGGGCAAGGCAAAAGCCGAACGCCGGCTGAAGGACAACGAGGCGCAAGCAGTCGCCCGTACGCTCCGCGTCAGCCCTCAGAAGCTCAACCTGGTTGCCGCTGCAATCCGCGGCAAGAAGGTCGATCGTGCACTCGCTGAGCTGGAATTCTCCCGCAAGCGTATCGCAGGCGCCGTTAAGAAGACGCTTGAATCCGCGATCGCCAACGCCGAGAACAACCATGACCTCGACGTCGACGCGCTCGTCGTCGCCGAGGCTTATGTCGGCAAGTCGATCGTCATGAAGCGCTTCCACGCCCGCGGCCGCGGCCGCGCGTCGCGCATCGAACGTCCGTTCGCTCACCTGACGATCGTCGTTCGTGAAGTGCAGGCACAAGAGGAGGCCGCATAATGGGTCAGAAAATCAATCCGATTGGTTTCCGTCTTGGCATCAACCGTACCTGGGATAGCCGCTGGTTTGCGGACAATGCCGAGTACGGCCAGCTCCTGCACGAAGACCTGAAGATGCGCAAGTTCGTCATGAGCGAACTGAAGCAGGCCGGGATCTCCAAGGTGGTTATCGAGCGCCCTCACAAGAAGTGCCGCGTCACGATCCACTCGGCCCGTCCGGGCCTGATCATCGGCCGCAAGGGCGCCGACATCGACAAGCTGCGCAAGAAGCTGTCGGACATGACGAACTCCGAAACGCACCTCAACATCGTTGAAGTGCGCAAGCCGGAAATCGACGCAACGCTCGTTGCCCAGTCGATCGCCCAGCAGCTCGAGCGCCGCGTGGCTTTCCGCCGCGCCATGAAGCGCGCCGTTCAGTCCGCGATGCGTCTCGGTGCCGAAGGCATCAAGATCACCTGCGCCGGCCGTCTCGGCGGCGCGGAAATCGCCCGCACGGAATGGTACCGCGAAGGCCGCGTTCCGCTGCACACCCTGCGTGCCGACATCGACTACGGTACGGCTGAGGCCGAAACCGCATTCGGTATCTGCGGCATCAAGGTCTGGATCTTCAAGGGCGAAATCCTTGAGCACGATCCGATGGCTTCCGAACGCCGCGCGCTGGAAGGCGACGCACAGGGTCCGGCAAGCCGCGAACGCGACCGTGGCGATCGTCGCCGCGAACGCGACAACGCGTAATTAGCGCTGGCGAAAGATAAGCTCGGAGAAGTAAGAAAATGTTGCAGCCAAAGCGTACTAAGTACCGCAAGCAGTTCAAGGGCCGCATCAAGGGCGTCGCCAAGGGCGGTTCTGAACTGGCCTTCGGCGAATTCGGCCTGAAGGCTCAGGAGCCGAACCGCGTTAACGCACGCGAGATCGAGGCGGCCCGCCGCGCGATCACGCGTTACATGAAGCGCGCCGGCCGTGTTTGGATCCGCGTGTTCCCGGATGTTCCGGTAACCGCAAAGCCTACCGAAGTCCGCATGGGTAAGGGTAAGGGTTCCGTGGAATACTGGGCATGCAAGGTCAAGCCCGGTCGTATGATGTTCGAGATCGACGGTGTCTCCGAGGAAATCGCCCGTGAAGCGCTTCGCCTCGGCTCGGCCAAGCTCTCGGTCAAGACGCGCTTTGTACAGCGCATCGCAGAGTAAGGAGAAGGCACGATGAAAGCCGAAGAAGTACGCGGCCTCACGGCCGACCAGCTCAAGGACAAGCTTGCCGACCTGAAGAAGGAGCAGTTCAACCTGCGCTTCCAGAAGGCGACCGGCCAGCTCGAAAAGTCCTCGCGCATCAACGAAGTCCGCAAGGACATCGCCCGCGTCAAAACCATTGCCCGCCAGAAGGCGGCAGAAGCAAAGGCTTAAAGGAAGAAGAACATGCCGAAGCGCATTCTGCAGGGCGTCGTGGTTGGTGACAAGAACGAGAAGACTGTCGTAGTTCGTGTTGAGCGTCGTTTCGCTCATCCGCTGCTGCAGAAGACCGTTCGTCGTTCCAAGAAGTACAAGGCCCACGACGAAAACAATCAGTACAAGATCGGCGATATCGTCTCCATCGAGGAGTGCGCACCGATCTCGAAGGACAAGCGCTGGACGGTCGTTGCCGCCCAGGCCAAGTAAGAATTTCGCGCGAGGCCTTGCGTCTCGCGGAAATTTCTGTATGAAGCAGCGTCGGAACGCTCGAATGCCGGGCGTTCTTTTGCTTTGAGCGCACGGAAGGTCCCGTTTGGGAAACCACCCTGGCAACGATCTACCCCGCGCTATTCAAGCTATTGCCGTGTTTTCGCTGTCCTCGTGACGAGCGGCCGGCAGACAATTTTCATAAGCCGGAAGAGGGGGCTTTGCCCAACCATTCCGGTAAGAACAAGAAGGCGACCTGATATGATTCAGATGCAAACAAACCTCGACGTGGCGGATAATTCCGGCGCACGTCGTGTCATGTGCATCAAGGTGCTGGGCGGCTCGAAGCGCAAGTATGCCTCGATCGGCGACGTCATCGTCGTTTCGATCAAGGAAGCTATTCCGCGCGGCCGTGTGAAGAAGGGTGACGTGATGAAGGCGGTTGTCGTTCGCACCGCCAAGGACATCCGTCGTCCGGATGGCTCCGTCATCCGCTTCGACACCAACGCAGCAGTCCTCATCGACAACAAGAAAGAGCCGATCGGCACCCGTATCTTCGGACCGGTTCCGCGCGAACTTCGCGCAAAGAACCACATGAAGATCATCTCGCTGGCTCCCGAAGTACTGTAAGGAGCGGGAACGATGCAGAAGATTCGTAAGGGCGACAAGGTCGTCATGCTCGCAGGCAAGGACAAGGGCCGCACCGGCGAAGTCCTTCAGGTTCTGCCGAAGGAAGATCGCGCCGTCGTTCGCGGCGTAAACGTCGTAAAGCGCCACCAGCGCCAGACGCAGACCCAGGAAGCCGGTATCATTTCCAAGGAAGCTCCGGTCCACCTGTCCAACGTCGCGATCGTCGACAAGGACGGCAAGCCGACCCGCGTCGGCTTCAAGGTTGTTGACGGCAAGAAGGTCCGCGTGGCCAAGCGTTCGGGAGAAGTGATCGATGGCTGAGGCAAAGTACGAGCCGCGGCTCAAGAAGGAATATGTTGAGCGGATCCGCAAGGCGCTGCAGGAGAAGTACTCCTACGCCAACGAGATGCAGATCCCCAAGCTCGACAAGATCGTCATCAACATGGGTGTTGGTGAAGCGACGGCTGACTCCAAGAAGCCCACCGTTGCCGCCGCCGACCTGGCCGCCATCGCTGGCCAGAAGCCGGTCATCACCCGCGCACGCAACTCTATCGCTGGCTTCAAGGTCCGCGAAAACATGCCGATCGGCGCGAAGGTTACTCTGCGCGGCGCCCGCATGTACGAGTTCCTGGATCGCCTGGTCAACATCGCGCTTCCGCGCGTTCGCGACTTCCGCGGCCTGAACCCGAAGAGCTTTGACGGCCGTGGCAACTTCGCCATGGGCATCAAGGAGCACATTGTGTTCCCTGAAATCAACTACGACAAGGTTGATCAGATGTGGGGCATGGACATCATCGTTTGCACGACGGCCAAGACCGACGACGAAGCTCGCACGCTCCTCACGGAGTTCAGCTTCCCGTTCCGTCAGTAACCGTAACGACGAGCGTAGAAAAGGAACCTGACATGGCGAAGACAAGCGCAGTTGAAAAGAACAAGCGCCGCCGTAATACGGTCGCGAACCAGGCTGCCAAGCGTGCTGCCCTGAAGGCGATCATCATGAACCAGGCTCTTCCGATCGAAGAGCGGTTCAAGGCCTCGATCAAGCTGGCATCCCTGCCGCGCGACGGATCGAAGACCCGCATTCGCAACCGTTGCGAAGTGTCCGGTCGTCCGCGCGCTTACTACCGCAAACTGCGCATGTCGCGTATCGCGCTGCGCGAACTGGGCAATCTCGGCAAGGTGCCGGGCATCGTCAAGTCGAGCTGGTAAGGAGCAGGTTAGATGACAATGACTGATCCGTTGGGCGATATGCTCACCCGCATCCGCAACGGCGCTTCGCGTCGCAAGTCGTCGGTTTCGACGCCTGCTTCCAAGCTCCGTGCGCGTGTTCTCGATGTGCTCCAGGCCGAAGGCTACATCCGTGGCTACTCCGTCGTCGATTTCGGCAACGGCAAGTCCGAGCTCAACATCGAACTCAAGTACTATGAAGGCGCATCGGTGATCCGCGAGATCGGCCGTGTGTCCAAGCCGGGCCGCCGGGTTTATGTCTCGGTCAAGTCCATTCCGCAGGTCGCGAACGGCCTCGGCATCACCATCCTTTCGACCCCGAAGGGCGTGATGGCCGATCACCAGGCTCGCGAACAGAACGTTGGTGGCGAGGTTCTCTGCTCGGTCTTCTAAGACAGGGCAGGGGTCTCCATAGCGAACAGACAGGATAGAAACATGTCTCGTATCGGTAAGAAGCCCGTTCAGGTGCCTGCTGGGATCACGGCTACGGTCGATGGCCAGAAGGTCTCCGCTAAGGGTCCGAAGGGCGAGCTGTTTTTCGTCGCGAATGATGAAATCAGCGTCAAGCTCGAAAACAATGCGGTCGTCGTAACGCCGCTCTCCCAGACGAAGGATGCTCGGTCCAAGTGGGGCATGTCCCGCACGATGATCGAAAACATCTTCAAGGGCGTCAAGGACGGCTTCGAGCGCAAGCTCGAAATCAACGGCGTCGGTTATCGTGCCGCCATGCAGGGCAAGAACCTGCAGCTGGCGCTCGGTTTCAGCCACGACGTGGTCTATGAGCCGCCGCAGGGCATCACGATCGCTGTGCCGAAGCCGACGGAAATCGTCGTCACCGGCATCAACAAGCAGCAGGTCGGCCAGGTCGCCGCCGAGATCCGCGAATATCGCGGTCCGGAGCCCTACAAGGGCAAGGGCGTCAAGTATGCCGAAGAGCGGATTGTCCGCAAAGAAGGCAAGAAGAAGTAAGGATCACGCGAAATGGCTAGCAGGAAAGAAGCACTTGCACGTCGCGCCAACCGCGTGCGCCGTCACATCAAGTCGGTGGCCAATGGCCGTCCGCGCCTGTCGGTTCATCGCTCGTCGAAGAACATCTACGCTCAGATCATCGACGATGTCGCCGGCAAGACGCTTGCCGCTGCATCGACCCTCGACAAGGATCTGCGCGGTTCTCTGAAGACCGGCGCCGACACCGCAGCAGCTGCCCTCGTCGGCAAGCTCGTTGCAGAACGCGCTTCGAAGGCGGGCGTCACCGAGGTCGTCTTCGACCGTGGCGCCTTCATCTATCACGGCCGCATCAAGGCCCTGGCAGATGCAGCCCGCGAAGGCGGTCTGACCTTCTAATCAGTTTCCGGCCGAAGCCTTTCTGAGCCTTCGGCCGGATCTCACCGGACCGCAGATCGTTCCCTTGGGGAAGCCGATGCGGTCCTCGTTTTGTTTGCCGATTGCACCCGGAAAAGAAAAAGGAAGAGGACAATGGCACAGGAAAGAAGGCCGCAGCGGGAAGACCGCCAGAGCCGTGAAGAGCGCGATAGCGAATTCGTCGACAAGCTGGTCGCGATCAACCGTGTCGCAAAGGTTGTCAAGGGTGGCCGTCGCTTCGGCTTCGCCGCTCTCGTCGTCGTCGGCGACCAGAAGGGCCGCGTCGGCTTCGGCCACGGCAAGGCACGCGAAGTGCCGGAAGCCATCCGCAAGGCAACCGAAAGCGCAAAGCGCGACATGATCTTCGTACCGCTGCGTGACGGCCGTACGCTGCATCACGACGTTCATGGCCGTCATGGCGCCGGCAAGGTTCTGCTGCGCTCGGCCAAGGTCGGTACCGGTATCATCGCCGGTGGTCCGATGCGCGCCGTTTTCGAAACGCTCGGCGTCCATGACGTCGTCGCCAAGTCGACCGGTTCGTCGAACCCCTACAACATGGTTCGCGCCACCTTCGACGCTCTGAAGCACCAGGTTCACCCGAAGGACATCGCAGCCCAGCGCGGCATCAAGTATGCTACGCTCCAGGCTCGCCGTGCCGCTTCTGGCAACGCCTCTGAAGAATAAGAGGAGCTGACCAATGGCCAAGGCTACCAAGAAGGCTGAAGCGAAGACTGTCACGATCGAACAGATCGGCAGCCCGATTCGCCGTCCGGACGTCCAGCAGCGCACGCTGATCGGTCTCGGACTGAATAAGATGCACCGTCGCCGCACGCTGGAAGACACTCCGGCCGTTCGTGGCATGATCCGTGCAGTCCAGCATCTCGTTCGCGTCGTCGACGAGAAGTGAGACCGGAGTAACGCTCATGAAACTCAATGAAATCAAGGATAACGAAGGCTCTACTCACTCGCGCAAGCGCCTCGGCCGCGGTATCGGCTCGGGCTCCGGCAAGACCGGCGGTCGCGGTGTAAAGGGTCAGAAGTCCCGTTCGGGCGTCGCCATCAACGGCTTCGAAGGCGGTCAGATGCCCATCTACCGTCGCCTGCCGAAGCGCGGCTTCAACAACATCTTCGCAGCCGACTACGTCGTCGTATCGCTGGCACGCATCCAGGCTGCCGTCGATGCCGGCAAGCTCGACGCGAAGGCGACCGTTGATGCGGCTGCTCTGAAGGCTGCCGGCGTCATCCGCCGCGCCAAGGACGGCGTTCGCGTCCTCGCCGATGGCGAGCTCAAGGCCAAGATCACGCTCGAAGTTGCAGGCGCTTCCAAGTCTGCCGTCGAGAAGATCGAAAAGGCCGGCGGCAAGGTAACGCTTCTTTCTGCCGCAGCGGCAGAATAATAAACTCATGATATATCGCCCGGGGTGCTTCACACCGGGCGATTTTGCTCCCATATGTGAGCCTCACGAAAACTGTCTGGACGCGGCTTGCGCCAGGGCGGTAAGACTGGAAACGAGGGTGAGGCACAGGGTTGCGCCAGCGATCCGTCCGAAGCCCGGTTTTTAAAAGAAATTCATACTGATTCCGGTGCCGGCCATCTCGAGAGCGCCGGAATTGGTAGCGCGGAGAAACGCATGGCTTCTGCAGCGGAACAACTGGCATCAAACCTCAATTTTTCGACCTTCGCCAAGGCCGAGGATCTTAAGAAGCGCCTGTGGTTCACACTGGCAGCTCTCCTCGTCTACCGGCTGGGCACCCACATTCCGCTTCCGGGCCTCAATCCGCAGGCCTATGCCCAGGCTTTCCAGGGCCAGGCTGGCGGCATTCTCGGCCTCTTCAACATGTTTTCGGGCGGCGCCGTGCAGCGCATGGCGATCTTCGCGCTCGGCATCATGCCCTATATCTCCGCCTCGATCATCGTGCAGCTCATGACCTCGGTCGTGCCGGCGCTCGAAAATCTCAAGAAGGAAGGCGAGCAGGGCCGCAAGATCATCAACCAGTATACCCGCTACGGCACGGTCATCCTCGGCGCGCTGCAGGCCTATGGCATTGCCGTCGGTCTTGAGAGCGGCAACGGCCTCGTTGTCGATCCGGGCTGGTTCTTCCGTATCTCGACCGTTCTGACGCTGCTTGGCGGCACCATGTTCCTGATGTGGCTCGGCGAGCAGATCACCTCGCGCGGCATCGGTAACGGCATTTCGCTGATCATCTTTGCAGGCATTGCCGCCGGCCTTCCGTCCGCGCTTGCCGGCACGCTGGAGCTTGGCCGTACCGGCGCGCTGTCGACGACGCTCATCCTGGCCGTCATCGTCGTCGCCATCGCCGTCATTGCCGTCATCGTCTTCGTCGAACGTGCGCAGCGCCGTCTGCTGATCCAGTATCCGAAGCGCCAGGTCGGCAACCGCATGTTCCAGGGCGACACCTCGCACCTGCCGCTGAAGCTGAACACGTCCGGCGTCATTCCGGCAATCTTCGCATCGTCGCTGCTGCTTCTGCCGGCAACGGTCGCGGGTTTTGCCAACACGACGGCGATGCCGGCCTGGGCGACCTCCATCGTTGCGGCACTCGGCCACGGCCAGCCGCTCTACATGGTCCTTTACGCGGCGCTCATTGCCTTCTTTGCCTTCTTCTACACGGCCATCGTCTTCAATCCGAAGGACACGGCCGACAATCTGAAGAAGCATGGCGGCTTCATCCCCGGCATCCGCCCGGGCGAACGCACCGCCGAATATATCGACTACGTGCTGACCCGTATCACGGTGATCGGCGCGATCTATCTCGTCTTCGTCTGCATCCTGCCTGAGATTCTGGTGTCGCAAACCGGCATCCCATTATCCCTTGGTGGGACTTCGCTTTTGATCGTGGTTAGCGTAACTCTTGATACGGTGGCTCAGATCCAGGGCCATCTGATCGCGCAGCAGTACGAAGGCCTGATCAAGAAATCGAAGCTGCGTGGAGGAAAGAGGGGGCGATGAGACTTATACTTTTGGGGCCGCCGGGCGCGGGTAAGGGGACCCAGGCCCAGCGGATCGTGGAAAAGCATGGCATTCCGCAGCTTTCCACGGGTGACATGCTGCGCGCCGCCGTTCAGGCCGGTACTGAAGTCGGCAAGCGCGCCAAGGCTGTCATGGATGCCGGAAACCTGGTCTCGGACGAGATTGTCAACGCCATCGTCTCCGAACGAATCGATCAGCCCGATTGCGCCAACGGCTTCATCCTCGACGGCTTCCCGCGCACGCTCGTGCAGGCGGATGCCACCGAGGCGATGCTGAAGACCAAGGGCCTCGACCTGTCTGTCGTCATCGAGTTTCGCGTCGACGACAAGGAGCTGGTCCGCCGCGTGGCTGGCCGTTACTCCTGCGCTGAGTGCGGCACCGTCTACCATGACACGGACAAGGTTCCGGCCAGGGAAGGCGTCTGCGACAAATGCGGTTCCACCCACTTCAAGCGCCGCCCGGACGACAATGCCGAGACCATGACCAAGCGTCTCGAGGTCTACTACAAGGAAACCTCGCCGCTCATCGGCTACTATTATGCCAAGGGCAAATTGAAGTCCGTGGACGGCATGGCCGAAATCGATCAGGTTACGACCGAGATCGAACGCATTCTTTCCGAGCTTTAAAGCTTTGAAAATAAACTTGGCGGGAGCGGTTGCTTTTTTGCACTGATTCCGCTAAACCGCGCCAACTCGCGACATTCCCTGCGATCGGCGCGGATTTCCCGAAGGAAGTCCGGGTTCGATCGTTTTGTGATGTTGAGAACCCGAATTTGAACGAGCGGCCTCTGGCTGCATAACGAAGCCCTATTGCCGGATGGCAACTGGAATGCAAGGAGAATAGGCGTGGCACGTATCGCTGGCGTCAACATCCCGACTGCAAAGCGCGTCGTCATCGCGCTGACCTACATTCACGGGATCGGATCGAAATTCGCGCAGGAGATCATCGAGAAGGTCGGTATTCCGGCTGATCGCCGCGTTCATCAGCTGACGGACGCTGAGATCCTTCAGATCCGCGAAACCATCGACCGCGATTATCAGGTCGAAGGCGATCTTCGTCGCGAAACGGCGATGAACATCAAGCGTCTGATGGACCTCGGCTGCTACCGCGGCCTGCGTCACCGTCGTGGCCTTCCGGTCCGCGGTCAGCGCACGCACACCAATGCCCGCACCCGCAAGGGTCCGGCAAAGGCGATCGCTGGTAAGAAGAAGTAATTTCCGGGAAACCGGGATGGGGAGGCTGGCGGTCTGCGCCGGCCTCTTTTGAGTTTGGAGCGGGACCATATAGGCGCCGTTCCGGTGTAGCCGCTGGGATTACGGCGGTGAAGAGATCCAAGAAAGGAATAGCATGGCTAAGGAAGCCGTCCGCGTTCGCCGTCGCGAACGTAAGAACATCTCGTCGGGTGTCGCCCACGTCAACTCGACCTTCAACAACACGATGATCACCATCACCGACGCGCAGGGCAATGCGATTGCATGGTCGTCGGCTGGCGCCAAGGGCTTCAAGGGCTCGCGCAAGTCGACCCCGTTCGCTGCCCAGATCGCTGCCGAAGACTGCGCCAAGAAGGCTCAGGAACACGGCATGAAGTCGCTGGAAGTCGAAGTCTGCGGCCCGGGCTCCGGCCGTGAATCGGCTCTGCGCGCGCTCCAGGCTGCCGGTTTCATGATCACGTCCATCCGCGACGTGACCCCGATCCCGCACAATGGCTGCCGTCCGCGCAAGAAGCGCCGCGTCTGATCATCGCTATCGTCACCGGTGAGCGCTCTGGCGTTCCCGGTGGTTTTCAAGCTCGGTTGCCACGATTGGATGGTGGCAACGAACGGAAGGCAAAATTATGATTCAGAAGAACTGGCAGGAATTGATCAAGCCGAACAAGGTGGAGTTCACTTCGAGCTCGCGCACCAAGGCGACTCTCGTTGCAGAGCCGCTTGAGCGCGGTTTCGGCCTCACCCTCGGCAACGCGCTGCGCCGCGTTCTGCTCTCCTCTCTGCGCGGTGCCGCTGTTACGGCCGTGCAGATCGACGGCGTGCTGCATGAATTCTCCTCGATTCCGGGCGTCCGCGAAGACGTGACGGACATCGTGCTCAACATCAAGGAAATCGCCATCAAAATGGATGGCGACGATGCCAAGCGCATGGTCGTGCGCAAGCAGGGTCCGGGTGTTGTAACGGCTGGCGACATCCAGACGGTCGGCGATATCGAAATCCTCAACCCCGAGCATGTCATCTGCACGCTCGACGAGGGCGCCGAAATCCGCATGGAGTTCACCGTCAACAACGGCAAGGGCTATGTTCCGGCCGAGCGCAATCGTGCGGAAGATGCTCCGATCGGCCTCATCCCGGTCGACAGCCTCTATTCGCCGGTCAAGAAGGTGTCCTACAAGGTTGAAAACACCCGCGAAGGACAGGTTCTCGACTACGACAAGCTGACCATGACCATCGAAACCGATGGTTCTGTCTCCGGCGAAGATGCCGTCGCTTTCGCGGCTCGCATCCTGCAGGACCAGCTTGGCGTCTTCGTCAACTTCGACGAGCCGCAGAAGGAAGCCGAGGAAGAGGCAGTCACCGAACTGGCCTTCAACCCGGCGCTCCTCAAGAAGGTGGACGAACTCGAACTGTCCGTTCGTTCGGCAAACTGCCTGAAGAACGACAACATCGTCTACATCGGCGACCTTATTCAGAAGACCGAAGCAGAAATGCTCCGCACCCCGAACTTTGGTCGCAAGTCGCTGAACGAAATCAAGGAAGTTCTCGCTTCCATGGGCCTGCACCTCGGCATGGAAGTGCCGGCATGGCCGCCCGAGAACATCGAAGATCTCGCCAAGCGCTACGAAGACCAGTACTGAGCGGCGTGAGGAAAAGTGTGAAGCGGTTTTCCGCCCGCACGCCGATCGCAAGAACATAACAAAGGCAGGTTCTTTACGGCTGCCTTTCCCCGTCAAACAGCAGGCATATCGCCTGCATGTGCCAGGAAACGGCAGGCCCGGTAACGAAGTAAGGGCACTGCATTAAAGGAGAATAGCAATGCGCCACGCAAAGGCCGGCCGCAAGCTGAACAGAACCGCAAGCCATCGCAAGGCAATGTTTGCCAACATGGCTGCTTCGCTCATCACCCATGAGCAGATCGTAACGACCCTGCCGAAGGCGAAGGAAATTCGTCCGATCGTTGAGAAGCTCGTCACTCTCGGCAAGCGTGGCGACCTGCACGCTCGCCGTCAGGCGATTTCGCAGATCAAGGATGCCGCAGTCGTTTCGAAGCTTTTCGACACGATCGCCTCGCGCTACGCAACCCGCAACGGCGGCTACCTGCGTATCATGAAGGCCGGCTTCCGCCAGGGCGACAACGCTGCTCTCGCCGTCATCGAATTCGTTGACCGCGACACCTACGCCAAGGGCGCAGCCGACAAGGCCCGCGTCGCTGCCGAAGAGCAGTCTGTCGCCGCCTAAGATTTTCCGATTTCGGAAAACAGAAAAGCCGGGCTTAGCGCCCGGCTCAGACCACTGACAAACCCGTCGATTTTTTCGGCGGGTTTTGTTTTTGAAGGTTTGGTTGTTTCCGGTTTGGTTGTGAGGCAAACGAAGTTGGCGGCCTTTGGCCTTCGTGTCATGGCTGGTTTGGGTGCTTTGGTGAGCGCCATGGCGATCTTCTTGATGTTTTGGGCGGCGGCAAGCAGGCATTGGCAGGCGACGCGGGCGAGACTTCGGAAGCCGGCATAGCGGTGGCCGTGAAGCCGCTTGGCATAGCTGCTCCGTCTCTATCACACACGCTGGCTCGATGCGTTTCGATTGACGACGGCACGCGCGCTTCTGCTCGGCCGTGTCTTTTCGCTCTGGAATATTGTCGCCTATACGATCGGCATCGCTGCGGCCTTGCTGCTTGATCCCATGCACTGGAAATCACCGCCGTCCGGCAATAGCGGACAGCCTCACGATGCGGAGGAAGCGACGGCGCGGCCGCGTGTGCGCCCCTGGCCTTTCTTCCGGCTGCGCCCGATCGGCTTGTAGGACCGGTAGAGGATCAGCGCGATGATAAGCCCGACATAGATATATTGCTCGAGGTCGAGAATCTTCGTCGACAGGGCGAAGTGCAGGGCTGCCGAGGCGGCGATGATGTAGACGAGGCGGTGCAACCAGATCCAGTTCTTGCCAAGCCTGCGGATCGAGACGTTATTGGAGGTGAGGGCGAGCGGCACGAGCATGGCGAGTGCAGCCATGCCGAACATGATGAAGGGGCGTTTGACCACGTCATCGATGACCGCCGCTATGTCCAGCGCCTGATCGAGCACCATGTAGACGGTGAAATGCATCAGCGCGTAGTAGAAGGTCAGAAGACCGAGCGCGCGGCGATAGCGCAGATAGTTCCAGCCGAGGAGATCGCGGGCGGGCGTGACGGCAAGCGTCAGGATCAGGAAACGGATGGTCCAGATGCCGAGAAAGAGCTCGAATGTCTTCACCGGATCGGCGCCGAGCTGGTCCGTCGCGCCGAGATAGAAGTTCCAGGCGGCGGGCACGAGCCCGACGGCATAGAGCAGCCAGACGGATGCCGGCTGCCAGCGCTTCGGGATGGCGAGCGAAAACGCCGTCATCAGAAATTCACCCTCAGATCCATGCCGTCATAGAGGCTGGCAACCTCGTCGGCATAGCCGTTGAAGGGCAGGGTGGGATGGCGACTGGCGCCGAAGAAGCCGCTTTCGCCAATCCGTCGCTCGCTCGCCTGGCTCCAGCGCGGATGGTCGACAGCCGGATTGACGTTGGCATAGAAGCCGTATTCCTGCGGGTTCGTCACCTGCCAGGTGTTCTTCGGCTGCTGATCGGTCAGCGTGATGCGCACGATCGACTTGATGCCCTTGAACCCATATTTCCAGGGCACGACGAGCCGAACCGGGGCGCCGTTCTGGTTCGGCAGCGTTTCGCCATAGAGCCCGACGGCAAGCAGCGTCAGCGGATGGCGCGCCTCGTCCATGCGCAAGCCCTCGACATAGGGCCAGTCCAGCGACTGAAAGAAGCCGGCCTGGCCGGGCATCTCTTCGGGACGCACGACAGTCTCGAAGGCGACGTATTTGGCGCTTCCCTGCGGCTCCACCTTGTCGAGCAGCGAGGCCAGCGGAAAGCCGTTCCACGGAATGACCATCGACCAGGCTTCCACGCAGCGCATGCGGTAAACGCGCTCCTCGATCGGAAATTCCTTCATCAGCGCCTCGATATCGAAGGTGCCGGGCTTGTTGACCATGCCGTCGACCTTGATCGTCCAGGGCAAGGGTTTGAACTTGTCGGAAAGCGCGGCCGGATCGCCCTTGTCGAGGCCGAATTCGTAGAAGTTGTTGTAGGTGGTCACGTCCTTGAGCGGCGTCAGCTTCTCATCGACCGTGTACTTGCTCTTGACGGTGGTCAGCGCTGCCGCGCTCGCCTTGCCGGCGCCATAGAGCGCGATCGCGCCGAACGCCGCGGCGCCGAGAAATTCCCGGCGCTTCAGGTAGATCTCGCGCGGCGTGATTTCCGAAGAGCGGATCTTTGGCGGACGATAGGCTGGCATATCGAATTCCTCCTGGGCAAGGGCGGCCCGTGTGAATTTTCAAACGCAAATAGCGCGCTTTGGATCAGTGTGTATGCCCTGAATATTAGCGCGGAAAAGCCAATTTTTTGTGTTCGCCCGTGATGGAATAATCCGTAACAAAACGACGCTTGCGCTCGTATATGCCTGATGGTGCGGCCCGTACCGCTTTGGGCATTCCCGGTAGTGACAGGTTGGGGCGATTGGATTAGGACAATTCCAAAAAGCAGCGACTGCCCGGCCTTCGCAAATCCCTTGCCGCCCCGCATCGCCAGACAATTCCTGGATATTGAGGAAGATACCGATGCCAGCTTATCGTTCCAGAACCACGACCCACGGCCGCAACATGGCGGGCGCGCGCGGCCTTTGGCGCGCTACGGGCATGAAGGATTCGGATTTCGGCAAGCCGATCATCGCGGTGGTGAACTCCTTCACCCAGTTCGTCCCCGGCCACGTTCACCTCAAGGATCTCGGCCAGCTCGTCGCCCGCGAAATCGAAGCGGCCGGTGGTGTTGCCAAGGAGTTCAACACGATCGCCGTCGACGACGGCATCGCCATGGGCCATGACGGCATGCTCTATTCGCTGCCTTCGCGCGAGCTGATCGCCGACAGCGTCGAATACATGGTCAATGCCCACTGCGCCGACGCCATGGTCTGCATCTCCAACTGCGACAAGATCACTCCCGGCATGCTGATGGCCTCGCTTCGCCTCAACATCCCGACCATCTTCGTTTCCGGCGGCCCGATGGAAGCCGGCAAGGTCGTGCTGCACGGCAAGACCCATGCGCTCGATCTCGTCGACGCCATGGTGGCGGCCGCCGACGACAAGATCTCCGATGAGGACGTCAAGGTCATCGAGCGTTCGGCCTGTCCGACCTGCGGTTCGTGCTCCGGCATGTTTACCGCAAACTCCATGAACTGCCTGACGGAAGCACTCGGCCTGTCGCTGCCCGGCAACGGTTCGACGCTGGCAACGCATGCCGACCGCAAGCGCCTCTTCGTCGAGGCCGGCCACCTGATCGTCGATCTCGCCCGCCGCTATTACGAGCAGGAGGACGAGAAGGTCCTGCCGCGCACCATCGCCTCCAAGCAGGCCTTCGAGAACGCCATGGCGCTCGATATCGCCATGGGCGGCTCCACCAACACGGTTCTGCACATTCTGGCGGCCGCCCATGAGGGGGAGGTGGATTTCACCATGGCCGACATCGACGCGCTGTCGCGCCGCGTTCCCTGCCTTTCCAAGGTCGCGCCGGCCAAGTCCGACGTGCACATGGAAGATGTCCACCGCGCCGGCGGCATCATGTCGATCCTCGGCGAACTCGACAAGGGCGGCCTGCTCAATCGCGATTGCCCGACGGTCCATGCCGAAACGCTGGGTGATGCGATCGACCGCTGGGACATTACCCGCACCAACAGCGAGACGGTGCGCAAGTTCTACCGCGCCGCGCCGGGCGGCATCCCGACCCAGGTGGCATTCAGCCAGGAAGCGCGCTGGGACGAACTCGACACGGACCGCGTCGGCGGCGTCATCCGCTCGGTCGAGCATCCTTTCTCCAAGGATGGCGGCCTTGCCGTTCTCAAGGGCAATCTTGCGGTCGACGGCTGCATCGTGAAGACGGCCGGCGTCGATGAATCGATCCTGAAATTCTCCGGCCCGGCCAAGGTCTTCGAAAGCCAGGACGCGGCCGTCAAGGGCATTCTGGGCAACGAGGTCGTGGCCGGCGATGTCGTCGTCATCCGCTACGAAGGCCCGAAGGGCGGCCCCGGCATGCAGGAAATGCTCTATCCGACGAGCTACCTGAAGTCGAAGGGCCTCGGCAAGGCTTGCGCGCTGATCACCGACGGCCGCTTTTCCGGCGGCACGTCAGGTCTCTCGATCGGTCATGCATCGCCGGAAGCCGCCAATGGCGGCACGATCGGCCTCGTGCGCCCGGGCGACATGATCGACATCGACATCCCGAACCGCACGATCAGCCTGCGCGTCAGCGATGCCGAACTTGCCGCTCGTCGCGCCGAGCAGGACCAGAAAGGCTGGCATCCGGCCGAGCCGCGCAAGCGCAACGTCTCCACCGCGCTCAAGGCCTATGCGGCCTTCGCAACCAGCGCCGACCGCGGCGCCGTTCGCGACCTGAACGCGCGCTAAACTGTCCTGTTGAGGAATGCCTGGAGCCGCTGATGAGGAGTCAGCGGCTCTTTCGTTTTCACAGATGCCGCGTCTCCGCCGGCACGGTCCACCAGCTGTTGTTCCTGCCGTCGAAATATTGCACCGGCGCTTCGGCAAGCTCGGCGGGATCGAGATCGTCCAGGCAGGCGAGATTGATCGACACATAAGCGCCGCCGACGGCCTCGACGTAGCCGTCCCCATAGGCCGCCACCCCGCAATTGGCGCAGAACCTGTGATGGCCGGACAATGTGCCGAACTGGTAGTCGCTGATGCCGGTTTCCTCGCAGAGAAGGCGGAAGTCCTCGGGCTTGATATTGGCGCCCCAGTAGCGGCGCTTCCAGCAGATCGAGCAGTTGCACTTTCCCGTCCCTGCCTGCAGGTCTATATCGGCCTCGTAGCGGATCCGGCCGCAATGGCAGCTTCCGTGATAGGTCTTCTTCATGTGCTCCTCCTTGCGTGTTACTGCATCGTATGACAACATATTGTCATTATCGGTGAGTGACAATATGTTGTCAAGATGACGAAAAACCGTACCCCTGACGGCGACGCCTTTGCCGCCCTTTCCATCGCGGTCCTTCGCCTTTCCGCCCATTTGCAGGCCGAGGGCGATGCGCTTGCCAAACCCGCCGGGCAGACCAGCGCGCGCTGGCAGGTCCTTGCCGCTGCCGATCACGCGCCGATGTCGGTTGCCGACGCGGCGCGGGCGCTCGGTCTGGCGCGCCAGGGCGTGCAGCGCATCGCCGACCTCCTGGAGGGAGAGGGGCTGATTGCCTACCGCACCAACCCGGTCCATCAGCGCGCCAAGCTGATGGTGTTGACGGAGGCAGGGAAGAGGGCGCTTGCCGACATTTCCGCCCGCCAGGCCGTCTGGGCAGACGAACATGGTGCCATCTATGGTGAGGAAAGGCTGCGCCAGGCCGCCAGCCTCATCAACGAGGTGATTGCCGGTTTCGACGGCCGGGCAGATTGAACATTCTCAGAGCGGACGATTGATGTTCCTGTAGGTCCCGTCGAGCTGTTTCAGCCGCTCCTGGTAAGCGGCGCCAATGCAGGCGGCATCCGCGCCGCAGGCCTGCCGCTTCTTCAGCCAGGCGGTCTGCTCATCCTGCAGCGTGCCGCGCGCGCCCATGGCGAGCAGGCCGGACAGCAGCTCGAAGGTCGTCACCATCTTCACATCGGCATCGTTGAGCGACCGGTTCTCACAGATCGCCTTCTCATCCGGCTGCAAGGCCTTTGCATCGCAATCGAAGCTCGCCGCCTGTGCGCCGTGCGGTGCAAATGCGAAAAGCGCAGCACAGGCTGCGGCTGCTGGAATGGTGGTCTTCATGATCTCTCCCACTGCAAGAAAGCTCGGTTGCGGCCCCACGGCAAAGATGATGCAGGTCCGTTTTATGGCAAGGATCAAACCCGTCTTCCTGTCATCAAGACGACGTCCCCATGTGGTGACAGCTTCCTGCTTTTGAGCTTGGATATCAGCGACATGCCGGATTTTCCTGATTCGGATTCGCGAATCCGTGATGCCTCGATCTTCCATGCTTCCGCCCTCTTTCCTTTCTAGCGTCGGGCGCTACAACATTTTTCGTGAAAGCATTTCAAAAGGATTCCCATGCAAGGCCTGTTCAAACACGCCTCCGTTTCTCTTCTGGCATTGACGCTCCTGCTGCCGGCCGTTGCCGAAGCGCAGACCAGGACCGTGCCGGAAAGCCAGATGCAGATGCAGCTTTCCTTCGCGCCGCTGGTCAGGCAGACGGCGGGCGCCGTCGTCAATGTCTATGCCGAAAAGACCGTCCAGCGTCAGTCGCCCTTTGCCGGCGATCCCTTCTTCGAGCAGTTCTTCGGCCAGCAGATGCCGAATCGCACCGAAAAGCAGTCTTCGCTCGGCTCCGGCGTCATCGTCGAGGCGAACGGTACCGTCGTGACCAACAATCACGTCATCGAAGGCGCCGATGACATCAAGGTGGCGCTCTCCGACGGCCGCGAGTTCCCCTGCAAGGTCGTGCTGCGCGACGACCGCGTCGATCTTGCGGTGCTGAAGATCGACAGCAAGGCCGATTTTCCGACATTGCCGATCGGCAATTCCGATGCGGTGGAAGTGGGCGATCTCGTGCTGGCGATCGGCAATCCCTTCGGTGTCGGCCAGACGGTGACGAGCGGCATCGTGTCCGCACTGGCGCGCAACCAGGTCGTCAAGAACGAGTTCGGCTTCTTCATCCAGACGGATGCCTCGATCAATCCCGGCAATTCCGGCGGCGCGCTGATGAACATGAAGGGCGAGCTGATCGGCATCAACACGGCGATCTTCTCGCGCGGCGGCGGCTCGAACGGCATCGGTTTTGCCATTCCCGCCAATCTCGTCAAGGTCTTCCTCGCCTCGGCCGATTCCGGCGTCAAATCCTTCGAGCGGCCCTATATCGGGGCGAGCTTCGATCCGGTGACGTCAGAAGTTGCCGATGCGCTCGGCCTCGACAAGGCGCGCGGCGCGCTGATTGCCAAGGTCACGGCAGACAGTCCCGCAGCCAGGGCCGGCCTCAGGGCGGGCGAGGTCGTCACCGCTGTCGATGGCGTCCCGGTGGAACATCCGGATGCGCTTCTTTATCGGCTGACGACGGCCGGCCTCGGGAAATCGGCCAACCTGACGGTCGTGGAGAACGGGCGCGAGCAGCAGGTGACGCTTGCCCTTGCCCGCGCGCCGGAAACCCGGCCGCGCGATCAGCGCACGATCGGCGGACGCACGCCCTTTACCGGTGCGGTCGTGGAAAACCTTTCGCCGCGTGTGGCCGACGAGCTGAGGATGCCGCTCGATTCGACCGGTGTGGTGATCTCCGACGTCCAAGGCGGGTCTCCCGCTTCCCGTCTCGGCTTCGAGCCGAAGGATATCATCGTGTCCATCAACGGGGCGGAAGTGAAAACCAGCCGCGACCTGCAGGAGATCGCCGATTCCGATCCGGGCCTCTGGCGCGTCGAGATCGAGCGCGATGGCCAGCGCATCAGGCAGTTCTTCCGATGAGTGACGATCTCTTCGCGCCGCGTGTTCCGGAAGAAGTCGCCAGCCGGCGGCCGCTTGCCGATCGCCTGCGGCCGAAGACGCTCGGCGAAGTCACCGGTCAGGAACATCTGACCGGCGAGGATGGCGTTCTGCGCCGGATGATCGCGAGCGGTTCGCTTGGCTCCATGATTTTCTGGGGTCCGCCCGGAACCGGAAAGACCACGGTCGCCCGCCTGTTGTCGGGCGAGGCGGGCCTGGCGTTCGAGCAGATCTCGGCGATCTTCTCCGGTGTCGCCGATCTGAAGAAGGTCTTCGAGGCTGCCCGCATGCGCCGCATGGACGGCCGCCAGACGCTGCTCTTCGTCGATGAGATCCATCGCTTCAACCGCGCCCAGCAGGATAGTTTCCTGCCGGTCATGGAGGACGGCACCGTTATCCTCGTCGGCGCCACCACGGAAAACCCGTCCTTCGAGCTCAATGCCGCTCTCTTGTCGCGTGCGCGTGTGCTGACCTTCAAGTCGCACGACGAAGAAAGCCTCGAGGAATTGCTGAAACGAGCCGAAACGGTCGAGGCAAGGCCGCTGCCGCTCACCGAAGACGCGCGCGCCAGCCTGATCCGCATGGCCGATGGCGACGGCCGCGCGGTGCTGACGCTGGCCGAGGAAGTCTGGCGCGCAGCCCGCGAGGGCGAAACTTTCGACACGGAAGGCCTGACGCGCATCGTCCAGCGCCGCGCCCCCGTCTACGACAAGGCGCAGGACGGTCACTACAATCTGATCTCCGCACTTCACAAGTCGGTCCGCGGCTCCGACCCCGATGCCGCACTCTACTATCTCGCCCGCATGTTCGATGCCGGCGAGGACCCGCTCTATCTCGGCCGGCGGCTGGTGCGCATGGCGGTCGAGGATATCGGGCTTGCCGATCCGCAGGCGCTGGTCATCTGCAACGCCGCAAAGGACGCCTATGATTACCTGGGCTCACCCGAGGGCGAACTCGCGCTTGCGGAGGCCTGCGTCTATCTCGCGACCGCTCCGAAATCGAATGCCGTCTACAACGCCTTCAAGGCGGCGACGATCGCCGCCAAGCAGAACGGTTCGCTCCTGCCGCCGAAACATATTCTCAACGCGCCGACCAAGCTGATGAAGGGCGAGGGATATGGCGAAGGCTACCGTTACGACCATGACGAGCCGGATGCCTTCTCCGGCCAGGATTATTTCCCGGAAAAGATGGGCCGTCAGACCTTCTACGATCCGCCCGAACGCGGTTTCGAGCGCGAGATCCGCAAGCGGCTGGACTGGTGGGCGAAGCTTCGCAAGGAGCGCAATCCCCGCTGAAACCGGGCCGCGCTGAGATCAGGCGCGCTTCTGCGCGGCCGGGGCGGCGATCAGCTTGACGGAGGAATCCGCCAGTCCGTGATGGCCTTCCATATCGACGACGATATGCCAGTGCCCGCTTTCGGGAATGGCGAGCCTGACCGGCGACTTGCGCGCGACACCGCCGATATATTTGAAGTCGAGCACTTCGGTGAACCGCTGAAAATTCGGTGCCGTCATCAGCCGCACATTGTTCACGGCGCTCAGCGACACCTCGATGATCGTTCCGGCGCGCTGTTCCTTGAGATCATAATGGGTGAAGCGGAAGTTCGGTTTCGGCATAGGTCTCGCGGCATATGAAGTCTCTGTATGCGGGACTTTATCAGGACGCGAGTTAAGGAAAAGTTGGAAATCGGCGCAGCGATGCCGTTCCTGCTGTGCCAAAATGGCAGGAACGGCACAGTATTTAGTGGATATTGCCGGAACTGCGCGCAAGAGGTGCAAAATCGAGCGTCGTACCGGCGCCGGCGCGGCAGATTTCATCCGGATTGTGGTTGCACTCTTCCGCCGCGAAATGAAGGGCGGCTGCCTCGTTGACGAAGAGCCCGCCGACGCGCCCCTCGCGATCCTGGACGATCCAGCGGCCGCCCTTGTCGCGGCCGACGGTGAAGCGGGCGGGGCGCGCGGTGCGGTGGGCCGAAATCTGTCGGCGTTGCTGTGCATTTGCCATTGTCGTGATCCTATCCGGCGCTTACTGCGAAATCAGGTGGAAGCTCATCTGCACGAGCCCGGCAAAGGCCATCACGGCGCCGAGCCGCGGTGCGACGGCAACCATGCCGGCAAGCAGCGGATAGGAGGGATCGGCCGCAGCCGCGTCGGCGATTTCGCCACGTTGCAGCGGGTCGGTCTTGGCATTCGTATCGGTCAGGCGTGACATCGTTTGTCCTTTCGAAGTCTAACTCAACCGCCGTTTGGTGGTCCCGGCGGTGTCACGCTCATCAAGATAGATGCCGGCGGATAGGGTTTCCATTTGCCGCCGGAACCGAAAACATTAAAATCTCATAGGGATAGCGCCATGCGCGCGGCGCTGTCGCCAATGAAGGGGGCAAGCGCCTCGGCAATCGCGCAGCGGCTTTCGGCCTCGGCCGGTACAAGCGGCAAGCGAAGATCGGGCTCAATGCGGCGCAGCGCCTGCAGCCCAAATTTCAGCCGGGCAGGATCCCCCTCCGAGCCCAGCGCCAGCAGTAGCGGGTACAGCCTGTCGCTGAGCGCAAGCGCCGCCGAGATATGGCGGCCATAGGCCGCCTGCTGCAGCGAGGTGACGAGACGCGGAAGGAGATTGGCCGCCGCCGACACAATGCCGTCGCCGCCTGCGAGATGGAAGGAAAGCGCAGTGGCGTCGTGACCGGACAGGAAGCGAAAGCGTTGCCGCAGGGCCGGTGGCAGGTCGGTGAAGCGGGCGATGTCGCCGCTCGAATCGACGATCGCGACGACTGTCTCGAGATCGGCCAGCCGTTCCAGCGTCTCCACCGTCAGGTCGCTTGCCGTGCGGGCCGGTGCGTTTTCGATGAGGATGGGCAGGTTGCTGGCTGCCGCGACCTGTCGGAAATGGTCGAGAATGCCCTTCTGCCCCGGCTTGGAATAATAAGGCACAGTCACCAGCACGGCGCGGGCGCCGCATTCTTCCGCGTCCCGTATCAGGCCAATCGTGCTTTCGGTGCAATTGGTTCCGGCCGCGGCGATCACCGCAATACGGTCCGCCGCGGTCCGGATGCAGATGTCGAGCGCCATGCGGCGTTCCTGCGGCGAGAGGCTCGGCCCTTCGCCCGCCGCCGTGCAGATGGCAAGTCCATCGACACCGCTCAGCACCTGCCATTCAACAAGGTCTTCCAAAGCCGCGCCGTCGATTTCGCCCTTGCGGAACGGCGTCACGAGCGCGGTGATCGCGCCGCCGGCGCGCATGTATCCTTCGCTGTTCATGATGGGGCGTCAGAACGAGCCGAGGATCACGTAGAGTTCGACGCAGGCAAGCACGATGCCGAAAATCATCAACGCCTGGGCCGTGCGCTTCTCGCGCATCTGCCGCTTGCCCCGCGTGATGCGGTGCGGGCGAAGCGGCAGATAGTGGGGGGACATGACATCTCGCATGGCAGTGACCTTTGCTGTTGCGGCAAAGGCTACTGCTGTCGCCGATAGGAATTCCATTCGGGGTGGCGGGCGAAGATATAGGAATTGCATAAAGGGGCTGGTGTCAGCCGCCGCGCTGGTTTTCCCTGTCGAGCTGCGTCACCAGTGCCAGCACGACTTCCGAGACGGGCGTCGGCACATTCGCGGTGCGGCCGAGGGCCACGACCATGCCCACAAGCGGCACGATTTCCAGCGCCTTGCCGGCAAGCAGGTCCTGCAGCATCGATGTGCGCACCGGGCCGATATGACGTGACTGTTCCAGCCTTTCCTCGATGGTGATGTTGAATTTTGCGCCGAGCGCAGTGCCGACCGCGCGCACTTCCTTCATGATCTTGCCGACCATGTCGAAGAGCGCCGGATCGGCCATGATGTCCGTCATCAGGGCGCGCGTCAGGGCGCTGATCGGGTTGAAGGCCGCGTTGCCCGTCAGCTTGCTCCAGATCTCGTCGCGAATGCGTGGCGTGGTCGAGACATTGAGACCCGCCTCGGCAAAGAGGCCGGCAATGGTTTCGAGATCGGCCGACATTTCGCCCGAGGGTTCGCCGAGCACGAAACGACCGTTGTTGGAGAGGCGGATTTCGCCGGGATTGACGACTTCGGCCCCCTGCAGCGCCACGCAGCCGATGACCCGCTGCGGACCGATCAGCCGCCACAGCTTGCCGCCGGGATCGAGTTCGTCGAACTGCAGTTCCGCATGGCCGCTTTGGCCGTCGCGATGGAAATACCACCAGGGAATGCCGTTCAGCACCATGACGACGCGCGTATCGTCCTTCAGGAGGGCGGCCATGCCTTCGGCAGCCGGGGCGATCTGGTGGCCCTTCAGGCCGGTAATGATGAGGTCCTGCGGCGGCAGCGTGGTCGGATCGTCCGTTGCCGTGATCCGCACATTGATCGGTCCGTCGGCTCCCGCTTCATGCAGGCGAAGGCCGTTCTTGCGGATCGCTTCCAGATGCGCGCCACGGGCGACGACAGAGATGGTCGCGCTGTCGCCGAGACGGCTCGCGAGTTTGACCGCAATCGCGCCTCCAAGGGCGCCGGCCCCGTAAATACAAATGGATGTGCTCGCCATGCCTGCCTCTTCCTCTTCGTGATGACGCGCTAGACATAGGCCATTGCTGCGGCGCGGCGAATGAAAAACTTGCCGCCTGGACGCGCTTCACGCCGAAATGAAAACAAGCGCACCGATGGCGCGCTTGTTGTGTCTGGGGAAGGTCGGTCTTTTTCAGGCCGCCTGCCCGAAGTCGGTGGAGACGGCGAGCGCGCGCCACTGGGCCAATTCCTTTTCCACCCTGGCATGTTCTTCCTCGATCTTGGTGACCGTATCCGTGCCGAAGGGCATGCGCAGCGGCGGGTTGGCGGCGTTGACCATCTCGATGATGCCGGCCGTCAGCCTGGCCGGGTCGCCCGGCTGGGCATGGTTGGCGCCGGCTGCGAAATCGCGCATGTTGCCGGCCGGCGTGCCGACATAGTCGGGGATGGAAGCCGGGCTGACCGCCAGCGAATTGTCGTGCAGGAAGTCCGTGCGGAAGAAGCCGGGCTCGACGATCGTGACCTTGATGCCGAAGGGCTCGACTTCGGTTGCGAGGGATTCCGACAGGCCTTCGACGGCGAACTTGGTGGAGCCGTAGACACCCCAGCCTGGGAAGCCGGCATAACCGCCGATCGAGGAGAAGTTCAGGATGTGGCCCGAACGCTGGCGGCGCATATAAGGCAGGACCGCGCGTGTCACTTTCAAGAGGCCGAAGACGTTGGTGGCGTAGATCTTCTCGATCTCTTCGGCCGTTGCCTCTTCCACAGCACCGAGCAGGCCGTAGCCGGCATTGTTGGCGAGAATGTCGATGCGGCCGAAGCGGGCGATGGCGGCAGCGGCAGCCTCCTTGGCCTGCTCTTCATTGGTGACGTCGAGGGCGACGGCAAGCAGGTTCGGATGATCGCCGAACTGTTCGGTGACGGTCTTCGGGTTGCGGGCAGTGGCAACGACGGTGTCGCCGGCAGCAAGAGCGTCCTTGGTCATCAGCGCGCCGAAGCCGCGCGATGCACCCGTAATGAACCAGACTTTCATGGCAATGTCCTTTCCTCGGATTGTTTGTTTCAGCAGTGCGTTGCTGACGGAGAGGAATTTGACGCAAATCCGGCTCATGTATAAGATTTGTTATTTGAGAGACTATGATGAGCGAAATTCAGCAATGAGAGCAACCGAGCTTTCCGAGATGGCGGCTTTCGCCGCTGTCGCCAGGCACAAGAGCTTCCGCAAGGCGGGAGAGGAGAGGGGTGTCACCGCCTCCGCCATCAGCCACGCCGTCCTCAATCTCGAGGACCGCATCGGCATCCGCCTCTTGAACCGCACGACCCGCAGCGTTTCGCTGACGGAGGCCGGCGAGCTGCTGCGCTCGCATCTCGATCCGGCCTTCGGCGAGATCAGCTCCGCTCTTGATGCGCTGAACCGCTTCCGCGATACGCCCTTCGGCCGGGTTCGCATCAATGTCGGCAATTCCATAGCGCCCTTCGTCGTCGGCCAGATCATCGGGCCGTTGCTGATGAAGAACCCCAATCTGCAGCTTGAGATCGCGGCGACGGACCGGCTGGTGGATATCGTCGAGGAAGGCTTCGATGCCGGCATCCGCTTTGGCGAACGTGTCACCGAGGGCATGATCGCCGTGCGCATCAAGCAGCGCTTGCGCCTTGTCGTCGTGGGCTCTCCCGCCTATTTCGAAACCCGGCCGAAGCCGGTCACGCCGCATGATCTGAAGCGCCATATCTGCATCCAGAACATGTTCCCCTCGGGTGCGCGTTACCCCTGGGATTTTGCGAGGGACGGTCAGGCCATCACCTTCCATCCGACCGGCCCGCTCTCGCTCGACGACCACGAACTGATGACGGCAGCCGCCTTGAGCGGAGTGGCGCTGGCCTATGTCTGGGAGGGCAGGGCGGCGCCGCTGATTGCGAGCGGCCAGCTCGTCCAGGTGCTGGACGACTGGTGCCAGCCGGAGGAGCCGCTTTATCTCTACTATCCCAGCCGGCGGCATATTTCGGCGGGCTTCCGGACGGTGATCGACGCAATCCGCGGCGACTAACAATTCACGGACCTCAAGCACGGGAGGGCGAATCCGAAGGATCGCGACATCTCCTGGCGCTCAGAGTTTGCGGAATTCAAGCCGGTAGACGACATCCTCTCCCGTCACAGGATCGATGCCGAGCGCATCGTCGATGACGAGCATGTCGCCCTCGATATGCACCGGGCGGATAAGAGGGCGCTCCCATGTCGGGTTCCAGGCGGCCTCGACATGATGGATCACCTTGTCGCCTTCCAGCGTGTAGGAAGCCGTATAAGCCAGCATCGTATCGAAAAGCGCGGCCTTCTCATCGTCGCTGGGGGCTTTGCCGTTGGGTTTCGGTCGGCGTCGGTTGGTAACGAAAGCCATCATCCGGCCATCGGCATGATAGGCGATATATCCGATGGGATCGGCACCCATGGCGTCGCTGACTTCTCCCGTCGCAACGACGGTTCTCGTCCACGAAATCATGCGCCACGTCCCAAGCAGGGCGGCTTTGTCCATGATCGTCCCCTCCTTAAAGTAGTCTAGCACAACCAATAAATGCAGACTACGAAGCGGGAGCCTTTCCTGGTCGGAATGCTCCGATCTCAGCGGGAAAGCGCGGAGCGATCACCCAAAACTGTCTTTTGACTCTCGGTGGCGAAGTGGTGAAGATGCGCCGCACGAAGGAAAAGCAGCGCCGGAGGGGCGAATGAGAAAGCCGGTTTATTCTGCTGGCAATGAATGGAAAGTGGAATGTCGTCATACGCTGCTGGCGGTTTTTTCGGCCGCGGTTCTGTTTGCCTTCCCCACGGCGGCTCAGGAAAAACCGGCGCGCGACATGCCGGCACAGACGCCCGCCTCGCATGAGCAGGTCGAAAAATTGCTCTCGCGCTGGCAGGAGCATTTCAAGGACACTGCAGGCCTGCGCGACCGCCGCGCCGCCTTTCGCGATTTCATGGCATCGCTGCCCGAGCCGACGCGCGTCCAGATCCGCCATGTCGATGCCGATGGGGTCGATGCCGAGCTTATCTGGCCGGCGCGCCTTCATCATCCGATCGGCCGGCGTGCGATTCTCTTCATCCATGGCGGCGGCTTCTACAGCGGCTCCATTCGCACCCATCACCTGATTGCCGGCTCGCTTGCCAAGGCCGCGTCGAGCGATGTGCTGCTCATCGACTACAGGCTGGCGCCCGAATATGGCTATCCCGCGCAGGTCAATGATGCGCTGACCGCCTATCGCTATCTGCTCGACAACGGCTACAGCAACGGCAATATCATCCTTGTCGGCGATGGCGCCGGCGGCAATCTCGCCCTTGAGGCCGTGCTGCGGCAGATGCGCTCCCGCCAGCCGCTGCCGGCCGCCGTCGTGGCGCTCAGTCCCATCACCGACCTGTCCGCTTCGGGTGCATCGGTCACGGCGAATGCTGCCAACGATCCGGTGCTGGACAAGGACGCGCTGGAGGCGCTGCGCAAGGCCTATCTCGGCAACAATTCGGCGACGAATCCCGATATTTCGCCGCTTTACGCCAATCTGACCGGTTTTCCGCCGCTGCTGCTGCAGGTCGGCTCCGGCGAGCTGCTGCTTGACGACACGCTGCGGCTTGCCGACAAGGCGCACAAGGCCGGTGTCGATGTGACCGCTGAGGTCTGGCCGGGAATGCCGCATCAATGGCAGCTGTTCCCCTCGGTGCTCGATGACGCCGACCGCGCCGGCCAGAAGATCGCCGAATTCGCGATCGCGCATTTTGCGGACCCGCCGGCACCGTAAGGGCCGATCTCGCAGCGTGCGATCGCAGGTCTTATGAGTGGTTCGAATTCAGTCCCTCGATCGGCCGGCCGATCGCGAGATTCTGGCGAAGCTTGGGGTCGAGGCGCTCGGCATAGGCGTGATCGGGTGCCGCACCCAGCGCATCGAGCATCTTCGAGAAGAAGCAGCGCGCGGCCGCTGCCGCGGTGACATCGAAGATCTCGGCGTCGCTCAATCCCTGTCGCTTCAGGCCGTCCACGTCCTTTTGCGTCACCGAGGTCGCGTCACGCGCCACCTTGGCGGCAAAGTCCATGATCGCCCGCTCGACGGCATCGATGGGCGCCTTTTCGCTGCCGCCGGCGACGGCCGAAAGACTGTCATTGGTGAAACCGTCGCGCAGCAGCACCGACCCGTGCGCCAGCATGCAATAGGACGACTTGAGTTCCCGGGCCGCTGCCAGCGTCACCAGCTCGTAGCGCCGCTGGCTCATGTGGCCGCGAATACTGGCAAGCAGCGTCCCCCAGTTCTCCATCACCTCCGGCCGGTGCCCGAAGGCGCGGTACATGTTCGGCAGATAGCCGTAGCTCGCTTCGGCCGAAGCGTACATCGAAGCCGTCTTCTCGCTGGCGGATGCGTCGGGGGTACGAATGAAGGCCATGGCACGATCCTCCCTTGATCTATTGGGAGAATAGAGCGGCATCCGATGACATCAATCTGCCCGCCGACGGCTTTCCGCAAAACGGATGCCGGATATTTCCGCCGGCCGCCCGGCTTTGTCGCCGGCGGTAGAACGGCAGGATGTGATGTTGCGTCAGCGGCGCCACGACGATCTCGCCCGGTGCCGATGGCGATATCCAGCAAACCTCCTCGATCTCTCCGGAGGCCTTGATATCGTCGTCCTTCACATGCAGCAGGAAGACCTCGGCCACGACATGATGATCTGGCTCGTTGGCCGCCGGCGCCTGGAATTGCCCCAGGAATTCGAGTTCGGCCGATGTGGCGGTGATGCCGATTTCTTCCGAAAGCTCTCGCCTCAAGGCTTGCTCGGGCGTCTCTCCCGGCTCGATCTTGCCGCCCGGCTGCATGAAGGCCGCCGTGCCGTGCTTGCGCACCAGAAGCGTGTGGCCATCGCTCCGCAACAGAAGCGCGGCCGATATTCTGATCGTTTTCATCATGGCTAAATCTGATCGGATTCGCAGCCGCAATTCAACTGCCGCGCCCGGATCGGCCGTTTGTCAAAACCTGCCCGACCTCCTATATCAACGGCTCGGAAACAGGAAGCGGATGTGACAATGTTCCAGGCGGCGCAGATCGAAGTGGACAACAAGGCCGAGTTCTATCGGGAGCTTGCCCGGCAGTTAGAGGGCTTGCTCGCAGGCGAGCCGGATATGATCGCCAATGCCGCCAACACTTCGGCCCTGATCTATCAGATGATGTCGGGTCTCAACTGGGCAGGGTTCTACCTGCTGAAGGGCGACGAACTCGTGCTCGGCCCGTTCCAGGGCAAGCCGGCCTGTGTGCGCATCCCCGTTGGCCGCGGCGTTTGCGGCACGGCGGTCAAGGAGCGCGCCTCGATCCTTGTGGAAGACGTTCATGCGTTTCCCGGCCATATCGCCTGCGACGCCGCGTCACGCTCCGAACTCGTCGTTCCCGTCAGAAACGGCGGGGAGATCGTCGGCGTCATCGATCTCGACAGCCCGCTTCCTGCCCGTTTCGACGCTGAAGACCAGGCGGGGGTCGAGCGGCTGGCGGAAATCTTCGTTTCGGCAACCCGTTTCTGAACGGGCGGCTGCCGTGAGCCCGGCGCGCGCGGAGTGTCCCTGCGCCGGCCATCGGCTTTGATCCCGTATTCACCGTCGGCGAAATCGTGCTAGGTCACTCACCGAGGAACATGCGCGTTCAAGCCGGTCCGGTTGTTGGGAGAGAACCATGAAGAAGCTGATCAACGATCCTTCGTCAGTCGTACGGGAAATGCTCGAAGGGGTCGTCGCTCTCAGCCCGGCAAGCATGTTGCTGGCCGACGAAAACGTCGTCATCCGCTCCGATCTTCCCGAACCTGCCAGGCGCAAGGTCGCCGTTCTCTCCGGCGGCGGCAGCGGCCACGAACCGGCCCATGCCGGTTATGTCGGCAGCGGCATGCTGACGGCGGCGGTCGCGGGAGACATCTTCACCTCGCCGAGCACCGATGCCGTGCTTGCCGCCATCAGGGCCGCAAGCGGCCCGGCCGGTGCGTTGCTGATCGTCAAGAACTATACGGGCGACCGCCTCAATTTCGGTCTTGCGGCGGAACTGGCGCGCGCGGAAGGAATTCCCGTCGAGATCGTTGTCGTTGCCGATGATGTGGCGCTGCGGGAAACCGTTTCCGCAGATCGTCGCCGCGGCATCGCCGGCACGGTTCTGGTCCACAAGCTTGCCGGCGCTGCCGCCGAGAAGGGCCTGGCGCTGGACGAGGTGGCGCGCATCGCCCGCTCCGCTGCCGAACGGCTTTCCTCCATGGGCATCTCGCTTGGGCCTTGCACTCTGCCGGCCGCTGGCAAGCCCGGCTTCTCTCTCGGCGAACGGGAGATCGAAGTCGGCCTCGGCATTCATGGCGAGCAGGGCGTTCGCCGGATGCCGATCGCACCGGTCGACCAGCTCGTCTCGCTCGTCCTGGAGACGATCGAAGCTGACGGAGGGCTGGGCAGCGGCGACCGCGTCGCCCTGCTCGTCAACGGTCTGGGATCTACTCCGCCGATGGAATTGTCGGTCGTTGCCCGCTCTGCGCTCGCAGCCCTCGAAAGCAGAGGCGTCACGGTCGAAAGGGCGTGGGCCGGCACGCTCCTGTCGGCGCTCGACATGCCGGGCTTTTCGCTCTCGATCCTGCCTGTCGATGCCGGCGCTCTCGAGCTCATCGACGCACCAACCTCTGCCGGCGCATGGCCGGGGGGCGGGGCGGTCAATCGCAACCGCGTGCTGCCCTCCTCGAGACCGGCAGAAAACCCGGCCGAATCCGTGACGGTCACAGCCTCCGGCCAGCAGCTTCAGAAGACGGCGCAGGCCGTGGCGAAGGCGCTGATCGATGCAGAAGCGCATCTGACCGAACTCGACGGCATTACCGGCGACGGTGATCTCGGCGCCAGCATGAAGCGCGGCGCCGAAGCCGTGCTCGCGCTTCCCGATGCCGCCTTTGCCGATGTCGCAGGTGGGCTGATGGCGATGGGCGATGCCGTCAGGCGTGCCATCGCCGGCAGTTCCGGGCCATTCTACGCCACCGCGCTGATGCGCGCGTCGCGTCACCTTGCCGGCATTGCGGCTCCGACATCGGCCGACATGGCGCAGGCCTTCTCCGCTGCCGTCGAGGCCGTCTCCGATCTTGGCGGGGCAAGGCCCGGCGACCGGACGATGATCGATGCCCTGCGTCCCGCCGCAGACGCCTTTATCGCAAGCCTTGGAGAAGGGCAGGCAAGCCGCGAAGCGTGGCAGAAGGCTGTTGCCGCCGGGATTGCCGGAGCGGACGCCACGAAGGCGATGCGCCCGAGGCTGGGGCGTGCGAGCTATCTCGGCGAGCGCGCGCTCGGCCATCCGGACGGCGGGGCCGTGGCGGTTACGGTCTGGCTGAAGGCGATCGGATCGGCCTGATTGCCGGGCCGCCAGGCAACGTTTCCGGCAAGGGGCGCCAGAGCCAGGATCGCGGCCGAAAACAGCAGGATGATATTGTACCAGCGTGAGTACCACGGAAAGGTGGTGCCCACCGGAAGCGATGTCGCGGCACGGTAGCCGAGAACCGCGCCGCCGCGCCAAAGGCAGCAGCAGCCCGTGCGCGAATGACGAAATCTTGATCGACGGCACGGTTATCGGAACGCCGGACCGGCCTATGTCCTTAGCCGACACCCATTTGCTTGCGTTCGAGTGTCGCCGATTATCGGTATGGGGGTAGATCGCCATGTCCCAGTTTCGAAAACTTCTGGCTGCCGGTGCAGCCGTCGCCCTGGTCATCATCACATCGTCCTGCTCGACGAGCCCGGACACGTCGATACAGACCGGTTCCGTCGGTTATTCGGCCCAAGACACCGATTTTGCGCTGCGGCCGGCATGCCGCGACGGATTCGGCAATGACAGGCCCTGCAGTTATTGACAAATAGGCTGATGGCAGGAAGCGGCCGGGTAGACGAACATGCGCCGAATCGCGAGGCCAGCGGATCGGCGGATGTTTGCTGTTTCTATGGAAGCCATTGAAAGAGAACAGATATCGTTGGGAGAGCTGGGCTGATGCGAAAGGACGCGGTTTCTTCGATCGCGGCACTTCGTATATCGTTGCCGCTGGCATAGAATGCAAAAAATCGATAATCACTCGCTTACACGATGCCGACCTCGGTCCGAAGGCGGCAGATTTTCATAACCTATGGGAGCTGTATCATGGAATATCGTCGTTTGGGGAAGTCAGGTCTGAAGGTGAGCGAATTCTCCTTCGGTTCGTGGGTCACGTTCGGCAAGCAGGTCAACGGCGGCGATGCCGTCGATCTGATGAAACTCGCCTATGACAACGGCATAAACTTCTTCGACAATGCCGAAGGTTATGAGAGCGGCAAATCCGAAATCGTCATGGGCGAGGCGCTGAAGTCGCTCGCCTGGAGCCGCGACAGCTATATCGTCTCCAGCAAGGTCTTCTGGGGCGGTCAGAAGCCGACGCAGCGCGGCCTCTCGCGCAAGCATGTGACCGACGCCTGCCACGCGGCCCTCAAGCGGCTTCAGGTCGATTATCTCGACCTCTATTTCTGTCACCGCCCGGACATCGATACGCCGATCGAGGAAACGGTCCGCGCGATGCACGATCTCGTCGCCCAGGGCAAGGTGCTCTACTGGGGCACGTCGGAATGGTCCGCACAGCAGCTGACGGAAGCCTATGCCGTCGCCCGCGACCTGCGCATCACGCCGCCGACCATGGAGCAGCCGCAGTACAACATTTTCGAACGCCAGAAGGTCGAAGCCGACTATCTGCCGCTCTACGACCTGATCGGCCTCGGCACCACCATCTGGTCGCCGCTCGCCTCGGGTGTTCTCACCGGCAAATACAATGACGGCGTGCCCGCCGACAGCCGCATGAACCTGCCGGGCTATGAATGGCTGAAAGAAAAATGGTCCACCGATGCCGGCCGCGCCCAGCTCGAAAAGGTCCGCCAGCTCGCCAGGCTCTCCGATGAGATCGGCCTGTCGATCACCCATCTCGCCCTTCTGTGGTGCCTCGCCAACAAGAACGTCTCGACCGTCATCCTCGGCGCCTCGCGCGCAAGCCAGCTGCAGGACAATCTCGCGGCTCTCTCGCATAAGGATAAGGTGACGTCTGACGTGCTGGAGCGGATCGACAGCATCGTCGGCAACAAGCCGGAGGCGCCGCGCCGCTTCTAGGCAAGGCCAAGCCTACCGGGATCGAGCCTCGGGCTCCCATCTTTTCTGCAGGATGAAAATGGCCGGACCGTCTGGTTCGGCCATTTCGTCTTTTCTGGGATTCGTTGACCGCCAGTCGGAACTGGTGCCGGAACTGGTATCGGCCCGGAGCGCCTGGATGACGTCACTATGGCCAAGGTCCAGGTTGAACTCGTTGGCCGGTCGTTGTGGCCTAACTCTGCGATTTCGCTGCATGAAAGGGCAGGGCTGGACGGAAAATCTATCTGTCACAGGCTGATGGTCACTGTGGTTCCTGTCGGGCCGCCATCGAGTGTTACGCTTCCGCGGTGACGGGTTACGATCTGCTTCACGATGCTCAATCCGAGGCCGGCACCGCTGCTCCTTGGTGCGACCCGGTAGAAAGGCTCGAATACGAGATCCTGATGCGCTGCCGGAATCCCAGGCCCCTCGTCCGAGACCGAGATTCCGCCCGATTCGCTCACGCGAACCGATATCGTGCCGCTATTTCCGCCATGGTCGATCGCGTTGCGCACCAGGTTGCTTATGGCGCGCGACATCGCCGACCGGCTTACCAGCCGATACAGCGCCTCCACGTCGCTGTCGAACGAGATTTCATATCCGTTTCTGATGGCAATCGGGGCTTGGTCGGCGACGACGTTCCTGGCGATTTCCACCAGGTCGGCCTGCTCGAACGGCTCCGGAGACTGCTCGCTGCGTTCGAAATCGAGCAATTGCTCCGCCGTCTCCCGCAGACGCCCGACATCATCCATCATCGTGTCGCGAGCGCTTCCTTCAAGGGTCGTATCGATACGCGTCTGCATGACGGCGATCGGTGTGCGCAGCTCGTGTGCGGCATCGATGAGAAAGCGCTCTCTGGCTGCGAACTGCTGTTCCAGCCGCTCCAGTACGGAATTGAACGCATGGATCAGCGGAACGACCTCGCTCGGAACCCGATCCACCGGCAACCGGGATCCCGGCTGGCGAGGGTCGATCTCGGGCGCTTTCCGAACGACGTCGCTCAAACCTGAGAGCGAGCGCCTCACCAGCCGCGGCACGGCGAAGAAGAGGGCGGGCAACGTAACTGCCAGCAGGGGCACGTAGATCTTGTATGTGCCGCCAAGCATGGTGAGGAAGATCGACTCGTTTCCGTTGCGACCGCCATAGAGCACCCGGATCTCGGTCCCGTTGATCTCGATGTCGTCGACCGAAGCCGGCACAGGGGTGCTTGCCTCCGTTCCGCGGATGTCGGCGTCCTTGATAAGCGGCACGAACCTGGCAAGCTGCACATATGCGGGCGGGATATTTCCATAAGCCACTGCCGTTCCGTCCGGGGCTGCGGCGTAGAAAAACAGATTGGGCGTATCGTCCTTCAACGCCGCGAGCTTTTGGCTGTCTTCGATGCGAAGCCCCTGTCCGGGTTCGTAGCGCAAGGACCCTTCCAGGGCGTTCAGAAGCCGGTGCTCCATGCTGACGTTCGGAGAAAGGATCATCGCGCCATAGATGCACAGCCCGACAATCACCGATGCCGTCGTGCCGACGAAAAGCAGGCTGAGCTGCCAGTTCAGTCTCCACCACAGCGACGTATTCGGAAATCGCATCAATGTTCCTTCAACAGGTATCCGACGCCGCGGATGTTGTGAATGGATACGCCGGCGTCCGCGTCGGCGAGGCGTTTTCTCAATCGTGACACATGGGCATCCAGGGCGTTGGACTGGATTGTCTCTTCGTAATTATAGATTTCGGCTTCCAGCGCCGATCTGAGCACGGTCCTGCCTTTTCGCTTCGCAAGCGTAACGAGAACCATCAGCTCTCGACGCGGCAGGTCGAGCTGCAGTTCGCCCACCATGACGTCCATCCGGATCGGATCCACGGTCATCCGCCCTGCGACTATGGACGGCTCCGCCAGGGCCGACGGGCGTCGCAAGACCGCGCGCAGTCGAGCGAAAAGCTCCTCCATCAGAAACGGCTTGCCCAGATAGTCGTCGGCGCCGAGGTCCAGGCCCGCGACCCTTTCCTTCGGTTCGTTTCTGGCCGTCAGCACGATGACCGGCGTCACGACGCCGGCACTTCGCAGCCAGGGAATGAACGTGATGCCGTCGCCGTCCGGCAGGCGCCTGTCGAGCACGATCGCGTCGTAGGTCTGTTGTCGGGCCAGTTCGATCGCATCCCCAAGAAGAGCGGTATGGTCGACCGCAATACCCGTCTTGCTGAGCGAAGCCGCAACCGCTTCCGCCAGCCTAGTCTCGTCTTCGACCAACAGGATCTTCATGCCTCGCCCACCTTTCCGATCCTATGTTCACAACGACCATTGCGACAGGATTACGGCATGAGCCTTTCGGACGAGGAAGGCATGGGCGCGCTGTGAGCGGGTAAGGAGATTACCGGTCGCTTGAACAGAAAACTCCAGGCGCGTGGCGCCTGGAGTCGTTTTCTGGTCGGTCGACCTGAAAAAATCGGACGTCTGTTTCAGGTAGAACCTTGAATGGGTTCGTAACAAAAGTCACGATCTTTCCAGAAGGCCAACGTTTTCAATGGCCGATTCCCGAAACCCCGCAAAACAGGGATGTCTTGCTCGCAAACAAATGTCACTCTCAAATCTCGGGCACAAAAAAAGGACCCGCATCAGCGAGTCCTTTGAGTGGTTGATTTCAGCGCTTCGGTAGATCAATTCGTCGATACAGCCTTACGCCATCGCGGAAACTGAAAGCTGGAACAACCCCAGCAAGATACTCATCGAGGGCTTTCCTGCCCCGATATCTTGCCAACGTTCTGCGAGACACATAGTTCTCTGCGAACTTCTGCACCGATGCCAACACGTAGAAATCGACGTGAGCGCCACGCGGTCCGATGGCAGAAACCGTGGCGATCTCACCGAGGGATGCGAGTTGGCGCACCGCCTTCACGGTCACCTTCAGCACGTCCGTTACCCGAAACATTGGAACAGTTCCCGCGGGCTCGCCCGGAAAGACTTCGTTTTTGATCGCATTGTGATTGACAAGGATATGCCGGAAGTCAGGCTCGCCTACACGCTGTACTGCCACGTCGATTTCGCCAGCAAGAATGAGCTTTGTGATCTCCACGAAGTTCATCAAGCGGATATCGACCAGGCGGGTCATGCCGGGCGCCGACGGGTCGGCGGTGGCCTTCTCGGTGATCCGCTCCATGAGACCTTCGACGCTAGCGGTCGTGAAACCGGAACGGAGTCGATGCCGAGGGTCTGCGTCCGTTTGCTCCAGCAGATTGGCTTCGACGAACTGTGCGATCACGTCGGGACTGATCCTCAGACGTTTCCTGACGTCGACTGCAGACATGGTCTCATTCCAGGCCGCCATCACACGGGAGACTGCGTCAGCATTGATCAGGATCTCGTTGTCGGTCAGTGTGTCAGCGTTTTCCGGAAGCAAACCATTTGCACCGAGGACCTTTCTGACTGTCTTGGCATGAAGCCGATACTCGACGGTTGCCGTCCGGACTGAGTGGAGGATCCTTGTGCCCCCACTTGAGAGAAACCCATCCGTGGGCCCGAGCGGAAATGCGGTCATCGCGTGATCACGGACAAACGCTCGCAGATTCATTACGCCGTCCTCGCTGCCGTAGCGCGTGCGGGCACGCAGGAAGTCGTAGAGGTGCGGATACACATTCTTCAACCCGCCAGACCAACCAGCCTCCCAGGTCCTTTTGTCGACGATCTCCAATACCTTGGTCAGCGAGCGGTATCCGTTCGCAATAGCGTCGTGTCCGATGACGGCGAGTTCCACGCGTCTCCCCGAGGAGTTGTACCGCGGCGAGAAGCTGTCGTCATTCTCCAACATGGCACCGATCACGGAGCAGAGGCTCATTGCGGTTTCGAAAGGTAGCGAGTCGAGAAGGTCGTTGCTCTCGACCGGAACGCCATCAAGACGGCCGCTGAAATATTGTTCGAACGGTGTCACCTCAACAACATCGAGTTGGCCACCAACAGCCGAAACGGCATTCCAGTGCTTCTTAATAATGCCCGACCAGTCAAAGCATCCCCGGCTAGCCTTCTGACCTGAAAGTGCCACCAGCGGTGTCCGATGCTCGACGCAGTTCGCAAGCATCGTGTGCTGCCATGATGGACGGCACCAGGGCCTGGACCATGGTTTGCCTACGTAGGTTTTGAGGTCCGCCTGTAGGCAGACGGGGCAGTAACGTGCGGCATCGCGGGCGACATCCCTGATGAACACGAGCTGTCCATTGATCGTGGTCCTGCTCTTGTACGAGGTGATCATCGCGCGGGAGGCGAGAAGTTCAGGATCGCACCGTGTGAACTTCGACAACGCCGCGATAGAGGCAGCCAATTCGCCCGTCCTGTCGAAGCGGGCTTGCATGTGTCGGAGGAAGCTCGGAAGCGCCACACCGGTATTACACGCGCACCGGGCCACGAACATTGGCAGGGTCTCGGTGGGGCGGATCGGGAACGGGTTGGACATCTTACTTCGTCTTCTTCTTGGTTGTTGTGGCGTTCGCAACAGCGGCTACGCCGCGTCCGCGTTTCCGGGCGACCAACTCAGTGACGGAGTGGTCTGGGTCAATGTTCTTCCAGTCCGGCGAAAGGAAGATGTTCTGTGAGGGGCGGCAACCGCCTGCTGCATAGGCGGCCGCAAAGTTAGCTTTTCGGATCGTGTCGCTTCCCAGCCGCATGGCGTTCTCGCAGGCAGAGCGGGTCTTCTGGATGATCGATCCAAACTGCCCCTTTGAGGCATGGACGACGCGATGGACGAAATCTTCGGACAAGACGAACTTATACGGAGGTTTGCCGTCGGTCTTCGGCTGTTCGGCATCCTCATCCGGCTTGGCTAGGACGTCATCTCCCAAGAGAAGGCCCGCGTGCTTGGTCACGGTCTCAATGATGATCTTCTCGATACGCTTTCTATCCTGCGGGTAAACGAGAGGAAGCAGCTCCACAAGATTGCTTCGCTCCTTGAGCTGCCCATCGGCATCACCGAACAGATGGATGAACTTCGCGAGGTCGGGAACCCCGCTGAGGATGAGATGGATCGGCCAGCCATTAAGCTGAACCAGACTCTTGAGAATGTCTGCGACGTCCTGGATTTCCTTCGTGGTCTCACCCTTCAGAACGTGCTGCATCTCGTCAATCCAGAGATAGAGTACCTGGTTTTCCCGCAACTGGACCTTCCACAGGTCAAAGAGTTCCTGTGCCGTCATTCTTGTAGTGTCGTCGAGCGGGTATCCGAGTGCCTTGAGTCCACTGCGTGCGATGCCCTTGATCGTCAACGGCTTTTCCGGCTCCATAAAAACAAGGTTCTTGACCCAATCGCCATGGGCGTTCTTTCGCGGGGCGAACTGCGGCCGCTTGGCGATATGCCAGTCGATTGCGGTAGTCTTGCCCGATCCGCTCTCGCCGACGACCATCATCGCCCGCTGTTTTCCAGCCCTGCCGAATAGAGTGGCGGCGACATTTTCGATGATTGCCTGGAAGGCGAGGTCGAGACGGCTGTCCCGCGGCTTCGAGCCGACGTAGGCGGCATTCATCAGCCCTACGATCTTCGCACGCTTCTGTGCCTCCGGATCGAGGCTGTCGAAGATGGCCTGAGCGGCTTCCCTGAACTCGGGGTCGTACTTGATGATGCTGGTCTGGATGCTCTCAGCGCTTTCGGTGTGCTCAGCGGTCATGGTGTTCTCCTGCATTAGATTTCTCCCTCGAAGAAGATGTCGTCTTCGTCATCGTCGCCATCGCTGTAGGCCATGCCCGAGAACGCGGACTCCTGCTGGGTGAGGATTTCAGCCTCCTTCACCGTCTGGGGATCTTCCATCGGCTCGCTGACCATAATGTCGTCGAATGCCTCCAAGCCGACTTCGAGCGGATTGTGAGGAATGGTCAGCGGAGCAAGTTCCGGTGCCCGGGCGAGTAGGTCGTCGACGATTGCTTCCTTGAAGTATTCGCGCTCGATGTGCTCGTAGTTCTCGGCGATCAGACGATCGACACCGATGCCCGCCCGCATGGTGGCGCTGGTCCCCGCCGCGCGAATCTCGCGGACGGTCTTAAGCATTCCGGAGAGGCTAGCCTTGGCATTTTCGCCGTGGATCATCATCCGTTCACGGCGTGCGGCGACCCACTCGAAGATCGTGGTGTCGTGGGGAATGCCGATCGAGGCCTTCGCTTCAATCCATTCGCCGTCCGCATTGCGGAAGGAGATGGCGCTCAGGTCCAGACGACTGACGCGGATGGTAACGGTCGGCGTGTCCGCATGCGGGATCGCAAGCTGATTGAAGCGCATGCGCTGGAGATCGGTGTGGTCGTAGTGGATACCTGTTGATGCAACTCCCTTGTCGGTGATCGTCCGGACCAACTCCGTTCCGAAGATGGTACGACGGTCTTCGGCGCAGATCGGCTGCATGATCGCGCACTTTTTTGAAAGGCGGCGCCAAGCGTTGGCCGGGGTCTCATAGCCTAGCCCCCAGTGAGGCGTATTATGGTAGATGTCGAGGATGGCGCGGACGAATAGACTGTTGAATTCGTCCATGTTCAGCGACGCCTCGTCCTTGGGATTGCGCTTTCCCTTTTCCAAGATGTTCGAGAACGTACGACCCGAGAAGTAATGCATGAAGCGGAGCTCGCAGGTATGGAAAAAGGACTCGATGGTGCCTCGCGCTGCGGGCTTTCCAGTAGGCGGGAACGAATGCACGCATCTCAGCGCCGCTACGGCCGCACGGAAGGAAATGTGAACGAACGCGGGACCGGCGTCGGTAAGGAGCGTTTCCGGTTTCAGGCCGTATTCCCACGGCGTCCCGGCGCCGACTACGCTAGAGATCAGCGTCTTGTCCGAGACGACCATTTCGAGAGCAGCCAGCGAGGAGCGATGTGAAGGAGGACGGCGACTGAAGTGCATGGCGAGAATGCACTTCGTCGCGCGGTCGATGGCGACGGTGACCCAGACGCGCGTGCGCTCGACCGCCTTCTTTTCCTCCTTCGACAGCATGTTCCAGATGCGGAGGTGTGTGAGCAATAGGACGAGGTTAACCTTCCATTCGTCCATCTCAACGATCTGGCCAGGACGCTCGATCTCAAGACCGCCGTGCGCGATCTGATACTTCTTGCGGGCGTATTCCTCGCCGTAGCGCTTTGCCATCAGATGGTAGATGCCGAAGCTTTTGATCAGATTTTCAAAAGCCTTTCGGGAGGGCGTGCGATAGTGAAAGCCGTCTTCGCCGGCGGCTTCATTGAGCTCGTCAACTTCGGCGATCAGTGCAAGGTAACACTCCCTCATGCTTGGGCGGCTTTTGTTCGCATACATGTCCACGTACTTGAGCCAGAGTTCGAGATCCCTCTGCCTGTGGATCGTTCGTGATTTCGGTCCAGTCTTCAGGCTTACGAGGGCCAGCGGGTCGAAGTTGCTGTCGAGATACAGGTCGTGCAAACGCCGGAAGTGACGCGGGCTCGGAAGCTTATAAGAGATTTCGGCGCCACCGTTCGCCAGGCTCCAGCGCTCCGACACGATGCGCTTGAGGATCGGAAGGAGGAATTTCAGGCAGTCGACGCCAAGCGAAACTTTGCGCTGACGGAAACCTTCTGCCTTGAGCACGGGATGTTTTTTGCCGATCGTCTCGAAGCGGATGTACTCCTTGATCAGTTCTTCGAGCCACAACGCCTTCTGGACCTTATAGTCGGCGAAGTCGGAGATCTTGAAGTTACCGTACTTGAGAGCCAGGAGCGATCCTGCCTCCATATGGTAGTCGCGCTCCACTTTGATGCGACGCTCGGTCGTCATCATGTAGATCTGCTCGTGGGTGAAGCGCTCATGAATGTCGTCGGCATTCTTGAGCACCGAACCCTCCGTCGTCTGGTTGACGACGGTCAGGTGCTTGCCATCGATCGTGACACGGTCATTCGGCCCGAAGTAGAAGATCGGGATCGAGCGGGCGACGGTACTCTCAGGGGTCAGGAGCTGGTTCATAGGCTGTCCTCAGTGTGCATGAATGATGAGAAGCGATGTGTCGGTGATGCGCCCGGGTGAGGCAGGGCTTAGGACGCCGTCATCGATGAGGTTCCAGACTGCCGTCCGGCGGTGGGCCTCGATTGGGGCTGAGCGAAGCAGGTCCCAAAAGCGCACGGTGTTACCGACCATCCGCGTCAGGATCGACTTCGCGATGAGGTATTCCTCGTCGTTGCGGTTCACGCGGGAGAGCAGGATCCATTCCGCGTTCGCGTTGTTGTCATCGTTGGCGAAGACGTCGGTGACGAAGCTGATGCGGTCGGCGTACTCGGAAAACCCTTGAGCGCGGATGCGACGGAGGATGTGGAGGGTTCCCGTCTTGACCAGAACCTGCCAGGGCTTCGCGGCGATCAAGGAGCGCACGTTGTTATGATCCAGCGTCCAAAGGTCGATGGTGTGAGTGTGCCACTCACCGTCCGCGCCACGATAAGGGATCGTTGGCCACTGCTCGCGCAGCTCCTTGACGAGCGGCGAGGCGCGCAGGATCCGCCCTGCCTTCAGTTCGACATCGCTCTCAAAGTACATGGAGCGCTCGCCGTCGAGGTTCGGCTGGGTACCGCGATAGTTGAACGGCGACTTCGGCGCCGGCTTTCGGTTTGCCTCGGACGGGAGGACGGGCTTGTAGCGAGGCTGGATCGTCGGCTTATGCCAGACTGTGGTTCCAGGGATCGTGTAGTCGCGCTGGATGCCGTTGCGGCGGTCGAGCATGTGCTGCTTGATGTAGTGTTCGGGGCGCATCGAAAACTCCTTAAGGATGACTGGGCGTGCTTCCCCGATCGCGGGCGCAAGGGCGCCCACGTCGGGGTACGTTCGACGGGGTGGACTGTTAGGCTGTGGGCGGGGTGCTAACCGGAGCTTCGTCGCGCGCCGCTTCCGTGCAAGGGACTCGTTGGAAGGCAAGCACCTCGGTCACGATTTTGAGCGCCAGCACGCGTCCAGTTGCGCGTTCTACGAGAAGACATGAGTTCAGCGAGCGAACGGGCGAGGCGGGCTTCGGACGGTCGGGCAGGTTAGACATCTGCGCCCTCGGACTGGTTCGCATCCGTATCTAGGAAGCCGAGGAATGCGGCGAAGGCGACAAGCTCCATTTCCGGCTCCCCGTGACTACGGAGTTGCAGGTTGAAGCCTTTGATTGCCTGGTCCATGATGGTCCAGAAATCCCACTCGTTGCCGGGACAATCCTTGGCCGCTGACACGGCCTCCCGGATTGCGGTTGCGCGTAGTTCTGCCAGCTCCAAGACGCCGATCGTCTTGCGGGCCTTCTTCGCAGGGGATTTCTTGGACGTGGCACTGCTGATCCCGCTCAGCAGGGAGGCGACGTGGTTGAAGTCCATGGTATGTCTCCTTACTGTACCGATGCCGTGAGCGAGGCGATGGTGGCACTCGTGTTTTCGGCGGCTTTGATGATTTCCCAGGTGCCGATCTGCTGGCCGTAGCGCATGTGGTCGACGAAGGCCGGGGGCAATGTCAGGACGAGGTGGCGGAACGCCTCATAGGAGGGGCGTTTCACGACAATCCCGCTCAGCCACTCGTCGCAATCGAGCATTTCGCACAGGGCCTTGTAGAGGGCGCGGATCGACGGACGACGGGGGTCGGCGTAAACTAGGGCGACAGCGCGGTGAAGCTCCAGTTCGGCGGACGGGAAGGAACCTGTCGAGGACTCTTCGAACCAGAGGCGAAGACCGTCGCGGCATTCGTCCGGAATGTCGCAGCGGGAATGCAGGCGTGCGTTTTCAATCTGCGGCATGGCGCAGCTCCTTTGCTGAGGTCAAAGTTCTGAGATCGATCTGGTGGCCTTCGATCTCACCGCATCGGTATTGGAGAGCGGCGGGTTTCGCAGGACCATCATGGAAAATCTTTTGGCGGGATGTTTTTGAAGAAGTACGCGCCCTAGCGATCAGGCCCGTGGCCTGTACCACGATGGATGACAAAAGCGGGGGGCTCTTCATGGGCCTACGTGAGGTCCGTCGGCGGGCGGATTAATCCGCTAGCTCTTTCGCGATCCCGTTGCGGGAGGCTGATATTCGCATGCACATGACGGCGCTCTCCTGAGCATGGCCGATGTCGAAAACGGCTATAGTTAACGCTTAGTTCGCGTTTCTTGTCCAGACATATATTTCAACCGGCGGCTGTTGACGTCCGGTGGGAAGACGCCGTTTAGTGGACGCCCGCGCGCGCCTGGGGCAGGTCGGATATAATCACCAGCGACGCCCGGTTGTGCCGTGCATTGCGCAACGAGATCCTTCCTCCATGTCGGAGGAGGATTTGATGGAACCGATTTTCATGACTAAGCGCATGGCCCAGATCAGGAAGCATCTGGGACCTGTCATGCACAGGATGGGGCTGGAAGCTCTCTGCGTGGATGAAGGGTGGCGATATGTCGTCGACTTCCAGACAGGTCGGAGCTTCTCGCCGATATCGCTCGAGTTTACGCACAAGCGCCACACCGACGAGCCCAGACCCGCTTGGTCCGAGGTCCGAATCCTGCAGGGCGACTACCGCAAGGAGAAGCTGGGCAACACCGGCTGGGTGCACATGCGCAAGTGGAGTGAAAAGGTTCTTCCGATCGAGGGCGAAGTCGACGGCAAGGTCAATGTCGAAGAGATGTTCGCGGCGATCGCGCGCAAGATCCGCGCAAACAAGCTAGTAACTTTCGAGCGGGAGCCGATGAAAATGTCCAGCGACGCCCTTGCCGACATCTTCTGGCTGGTCGAAGGATTCATACCTGATATCGCGGTCACCAAGGTGGACCACGAAGAATTGGCGGACAAGGAGGAAAGGCAATACGAGGCGCTCACCTTCATGGACCACGAGGGACGGCGGATCCATCTCTGCCTTCGCTCCGGCGACGGACGTGGTCCCATCTACGCCGATGGCGAGGAGATTGCGTGCCTGCGCCCGGAGGAATCCAGAGAGGTGGCCAGATATGCGGTCGCGTTGAGCACCGGGCAGGAGACTCGAAAAATTTCGCTGCTCCGCTAGTCGTCGATCCTCCCTTCCGGAATTCCATCTGGGAATCGGTGATCCGTCCAGGCGTGGTTTTCGGCCGCCTGGCGCTCACGCTCCAACTGAATCCTGCGAACGGTTCTGACAAGGCTAGTACGACACATGTGGTTCGGCTCCACCTCCTTGAGGAGGCTCCGGAACTTGGCCTGTCGCTTCTTTGCGTTCGGTTCCCTGGCAAAGATGGCGTCGCCGAGGAGCAGAACTTCAATCTGGGGCGACGTGTTCAGTCGTAGTGCGCCAATGCCGATCTGCTTCTCATTGACGATCGGCGCGGCCAGTGCCGCATCGAGGTCGAATGTTACGCCCGTGAGCGCAGAGTAGATCTGCAGACCCACGGCTTTCGCAAGGACTGGCGGCATCGCATCAGCGATCATGTCGATGTTGCCGCCACCGATCGCCTTGAAGACCCAGTTCTCTGGAAACCCTTGGGCTCGCGCAGCGATCTCGCGAGTCATCATCGGGAGAAAGTAGTCCTTTTCTTCCCGGAAATCCTCGACTCTGGGCGGCTCCGCCGCGAAACCCGAGCGGTCGAATCCTTCGGTTGCTTCCACTTTTGAATCTTTCTGCCGTGCTGCGCGAGTTTCCTTCCATTCCCGGGAAATCGTCGTGATACGTGACGCTTTTGTGCGCGACCGCCAGCGGAAGGCCCAATTATTGTAGTGCCACTGCGGTGTACCTCTTTGAACCAAATGCATCTGATCGGCAGGGGTCTCGTGACGGATTACCAGATGCTCGAGAGTTTCCAGAACATATCGGTCGACCGGATTCCGCAGAACTGGCGGCAGGAACGTACCCGGTTCGCCCTCACGAATGCCGACGAGAACAATGCGCTCGTCGTTCCGGGGGAGGCCATAGACCTTCATGTCGAGACGATAGGAATCGACTGTGTAGCCAAGATCGATCAGGTTGGCCTTGAACTCCGCGAGGTAGGCAACATGAGGCTCGAAGGAGAAGCCCCGGGCACTTTCGATCATGAAGGCGCGAGGTTGAACCAGTCGTACCGCGCGGAGGAGTTCCGGCACGAGGTCGTCTTCCTTGCCCCGCTTGTTCTTGCCGGACTGTCTCGACACCACGTTGGCGGAGATACCTCCCGCAAGCAGGTCGATGCCATGATGTCGCGCGAGCTCGGCATCCGAAACCGTTCTCAAATCGGAGTCCCGGACTGGCCACGTGGGCCAATTGGCTTTCAGGGTATGCGCACGCTTCTTTACTCTCTCGTAGAGCGCGACATGATCGAAACCTGCGGACATCAGGCCGATCGCCTGACCGCCAGCGCCCGCGCCCAACTCAAGAACACGCAAATTGCGCGGCGGACGGGAAAGAAGGCGCCTGGGCTCCGCTTCACGAGGGGACTGGGTGCCGATGTAGTCGAGGGCATCGATAATCTCCCACGAAAAGACGTCGGCCTCGGTGACATCGAAGGAAAAGCCACCTCTGTGGCCGAAGCGACCTGAGGAGAAGCGCTCCAAGGCGCGGCAAGAAAGCTCGAGCTCCGACGCATGGGAATCCTTGGACCCGAAAGTTTCGAGAGTGTCATTTGAACCGAGAACGAGCTGGAAAAGGTGGAGAACGGCTGCACCCTTCTCGGTGATGTGTGAGTGGGCTTCGAAATATCCGGGCCGGTTGGTCTCCATTTCGAATCCTTGTTGCGGAGCACCGGGCCCGAAATGGTTGGCGAATTTTGCAGCGGCCTCGCGCAATTCGTCCGCCTGGCTCCTGAGATTGCCAAGCAGGGCACGCGCGTTGCGCACCGCCAAGGATTCGAGGGCGGCCGATCTTACGTCCGCCGCGGTCTGAGCTGCTCCTCTTTCGATCCAGCGATGATGACTTTCGAGCCGCTTCATCTTGGCTTCGCCAACCGGAAGGCCCGCCTTGATCGCGCGTATGGCCTCCGCCCGATCAGCGCCCGATCCTGCAAAAAGCACGCGAAGGGTCTCGGCGGAGACGCCGCGCTCAAGGAGAGCCGGATCGTCGTCGATCAGCTCGCCAATGGCCTTAAAGAGGCGGGCATCCTCTGGTGTGACGCCGGCCTGAACCATCACCAATGCCTCAGCGACGTCGGCACTCGTTTCGCTCTGGATGCGTTTCATGACCGTCGCCGCTTCGACCAGCAGCTTCGATAGCTTGCCCATGGTCCGCTTCAGCGTATCCGCGTCATCGATGAGTTTCTGTTCGTCCGGAAGTATTGTCTGAGTCATGATGATCCCCTTTGCCGCGACCGGTACCATCTGAAAGTTGCTGTCCGGAAAAAGGGGAAATTAAAATTGAAACGTTGCTCTCAGTCCGGCCCGAGGACGACCGGACTTAAAGCGTCGGCAGCATCAGCGCTGTCGGATCTGCTGCCTTGCGATCGTACGATGGGAGTGGGATCTCGAATGGTGGCCGTACCCACCAGCACTCCGAGAACGGATCGTAGACGCCGGGAAGTGGGAACCGCTCCGTGATTTTGAGGAAGTCATCGACGTTGTTTGTAATGATTGGCGATTGGTAGAATATGGACACTGCGGAGATCATCAGGTCGTGTCCGAGCCTGTTGTGCTTCTCCTTACGCTGAACGGTCCACATGTGCCGAAGTGCGGGCACCGCCGTCATCCGGGCATAGATTGACGCGATCGTCGGGGTCATTGCCAACAAAGGGAAGTTGGTGTTCAGAATTTGATCGACCCAAGCGACGATCGCCTGGGCTTTTCCCGGATTTTCCTGTTCTTTGAGATGGGCTCCCCGCAGGAGCTCTGTTATGACTGGAAAGCAGATGCCTAGCCGATCGATTCCTATCTCGAGCAGCCAGGGACGGAGTCCGGCGGGTGACTTCTGCTTCCCCATCAGGCTGATGATATTGGTATCTAATAGAAGTACACTTTTCGCCACGGCATTTCCTGGGGGTTCATTTAGTTGTACGAATATTATCAACACATTGCCTCCCTTCGATTGTATGGTGGGAAGCTAGTCTGCGCGGACCCATGGAGGATCGTTTATGAAGCACGAAACGGCATGGCTCAGAAACGAGGCCGAAGCACGTGTCCGAGAGCTTTTCGACGCCGCGAAATCCACGGGACCGCAAGAGGTGAGGGATACCGACGGAACATTCAGCATAACTTTCATCCCGGTAAAGGGAACGCTTGAAGAGCTCTTCTCCAAGCCCGGTCCCATTCCCGATGATGAGTGATGCAACGTTAGCCGGTGATCCAGTTGTCGTACAAGTGCGAGTGGTGGCTGGCTGACGTAAAAATGTGGCTCAGTCGACCTGGAGCTTGGCGGGGCCTCAGGGATGCGCGTGCCGCGGACTTTCGCAGAATTCGGGATCAACTGCCACCAAGGTACATTACCCCCCATGATCAGTGTCCGGATCAGAGAGGTTGCTACCAGTTACCTGGAAGATCTTCTTCTGACTGCGACGACGGCCGCTTGCCTCAGGAGGGAGGGTCGGAGGCAACACGACCTCGCTTTAACGGCTCGCGCTTACGTCCCTGCTTAATCACGATGCGTCGTCCTCGGTACGGCTCCGAGCGAGAAGCGGAGAGAACGTCGCCAAGCGTAGGCTCCTTGACCGCATTCAGAAGAGCCGCGAGATCACCGATGGAAATCGCAACCACCGGATCTTTCCCAGTTCCGATTATCTGCGGAACGCCGCTGCGCGCGCTTCGCAGAACGTCGCTGAGGCCGTCCCTTGCCTTCCGAACTGTCACCGCTCCGCCTGCGACCTCGAGGATGGCTGCGACGAGACCTTCGACGAACTCCTCAGTGGGAGCGGTGCTTGTTGCTCTGACCTGGTCTACAATGCGAGGGTCCATGGCATCGACTCCGTTGCGCGCGGGAAAGGTAGTGCAGCCACCATGTCGGTGCAATATTCATTCTGTGGCCACGCGCGGGGACGTAGTGCCGGGAACGCTGGTTTTCGATCACCTTTTAAAAATGGTTGACGTCCGAAATTCTGTTCACTAATTGTTCACTCATGAGCAAGATCATTCCCACCTTCCGAATACGAATAGGTTGACCGACTCCGGGACGGGTCCCGGTGCCGCAACACTATGCTATTCATCGGAGGGCAGGTCATGACGACCTCTAACGCTCATGCCGCAGGCGATGGCGCTTGCGATCTCCACAAGGCCTATAAGCCCCGTTTTCCATTCAACACGGTCAAATGCATCGGCCGCACTGTGTATCGATCGCAGCAAGCGAGCGATGCTTGCTCGACCTCGATCCGCAAGTGATCTCCTGGCGCTGCGTGACGCAGCCAGTCATTAACGATTCGACTGCGCGCAAACCTCGCCACCACTTCGTCGATTTCCTCGTAGAAACGGAACAGGAGGCACTGCTCGTCGAAGTCTGGCGCGGGCAGCCCGATGTCATCACATGGCTGCCCGGCGTCGTCGCCCGGAAGGGTTATCGCTATCAGGCCATTTCCATGCGCGAGGTTGATCCGGTTCGGCTTCAGAACGCGCGCGATCTTGTCAGATACGCTGACCGAGAGGCGACGCTTGGCGATCGTATCCGCATTCTCACCGGCCTCGATGAGATGGGATCGCTTTCCCTTGCTGAGTGCCTGTCGGCGGTCCGAGAGGGCAATGCGATGGGATCTGTCGCCAGCATGATCCTCCGTGGCCTGCTCGAGGTCGATCTCGACGAGAAACTGCTCGGCCCGGACACGATCGTCCGTCGCTCTCGCTCGTAGGGAGGCATTGATGAGACAGACTAAGGCCGACGAGCGTAAGAAATCGCTCGTAGTGACCACCTATGCTAATTCGCTACGCGTTGCATTGAGGCGATGCGGGCTTTTTCTGAGGGGCGACAAGGCCGTAGGCTTGCTGCTGCCGAAAGACGCGGACATCGATACATACCAACAGGCCGTCAAGGCGGTCCTCGCGTCTGCCGGGATTCTCCACTATGTCGTCCCGATGGTGCGTGTCAGCGCGTACAAGGACGAGACCGATGCAGCCGACGCCCTCAAGACACTCGCCTTGAGCAATGCCGTCATCGTCCTTATCGCGCACGGCGCCGATGTTCCACCGGAAGTTACGCTGTGTCTGGATCAACTCGAACCGGTGAGCCCGCTCAAGCCGTACCATTTGATCATGGCTGCAAAGTCCGTGTTTGACATGCTGATCACTCGTGAGCAGGCGGCGAAGCTGTTCACGCACCCGCTACCGTTCGTGTTCGCGGCGCTTAGACGATCTCGTCCGATCGAAGTCACCCTCGAGAAGCTGGCAGCCGCGAGCCAGGTAACGCCAGCGACCGAGGAGAAGCGGGCGGTCGCGTGGGAGCCAAGGATCGAAGAGCTTGCGGGCTACGGCAAGGCGGCCGAGTGGGCGCTCGACCTTGTCGAGGATATTACTGCTTGGAAGAATGGGTGCATCGAGTGGCGCGATGTCGATGCGGGATTGCTGCTAAGTGGCCCGCCTGGCTCAGGCAAGACCTTGTTCGCGAGCGCGGTGGCTAGATCGTGCGGAGCTGCCTTCTTTGCGGCATCCAGCGCGGTCTGGCAATCACATGGTCATCTCGGGGACATGCTGCGCGCGATGCGAAAGACTTTCCGGGAAGCAATTGCCGCGGCGCCGGCTATTCTGTTCATCGATGAATTTGACTCCTTCGGATCCCGGAGCAACCTGCGAGGAGACAGCGCGGGGTATAGTCTGCAAGTCATCAATGCGCTTCTCGAACTTCTTGATGGCGCACAGGGGCGTGACGGTGTGGTCGTGATTGCGGCTACGAACAGACCCAATGATATCGATGAGGCGCTCCGCAGGCCGGGTCGCCTAGATCGCCACATTGCAGTCGAGATGCCGGACCCTGAAGCGCGTGAGCAGATTCTGTCAGCACATGTCGGTGTGACGCTGCCAAAGGAGGAACTGCGGATGATCGCGGTGGCCACAAGCGGCTACACGGGCGCAGCGCTGCGCCAACTCGCGCGTGACGCGCGCCGGGTCGCTAGAAAAGCGAGGAGGCCAGTACGCGGTTCTGATTTCATGTCGATCGTGCCCCCCTTCGCCGTATTAAACCAGAAGGAGCGATGGCCAATTTGTGTCCATGAAGCTGGACACGCACTCGTCGGCACCGTGCTTGGCATCGGAGATGTCGCGGCAATCGTGGTCGCACGTCAGGCCGGGCATCGCGACCCCAGCACTGGGCATGTCGAGTGGCGGAGACAAGTCGTGCGCAACAGTACGCTTCTGGCCTACAGGAACGAGATTGCAATGCTGCTTGCTGGCAGAGCTGCCGAAAAGGCGGTCCTCGATGATATGTATGTCGGCTCCGGTGGGGTTGAAGGATCCGATCTTCACCGGGCTTCGGACATTGCGACATTCCTGGTCGGCGGTCACGGTGTTGGGGGCCTTGGGTATGTCGACGTCTCGCGCTCGAGGGATCTCGAGCAGCTTCGTCGGGCCGATCCTATTCTGCGAAGGCGGGTGGAGCGTCTGCTAGCTGAGGAGTTGGCGCGAGCGCAGGTTATCATCAGGGAACGGCGGGCGGACGTCATGCGGGTCGCCGGAGCCCTCATGGAACAGGAGGTTCTGTCGGGCGAAAAGGTTGCCAAACTGCTCCCGGGGCGAAATCTGCGGTAATGTCAGCTCGCGGAGGACGGCAGCGGTGCCGATCAAGGTGGTGAAACAGAATTGCCGCCTTGATCGGAAGAACCTGCGTAGGGCTATGTCTGCAGCGGCTTCTTCGGAATTCGCCGCTATTGCTTCATATCGGTGTAGGCGCCTGATTTCACGTCGTCCGTTCGCCGCCAGCTCTCAAACTTGGTCACGAATCTTTGAACGTATTTTCTCCGCCTAAAAAATCCGCACCGCGGCGGCGACGAACCAAGAGCCATTCGGAAAATGGGCCCTAGGTTTCGTCGCGCAGCGACTTAAATGAGGTGCGCAGCTCGGCGGTGAAGATCTCCGGCTGCTCCCAGGCGGCGAAATGCCCGCCCTTTTCCGGCCTGTTGTAGTGGATGAGCTTCGGATAGGCCTTTTCAGCCCAGCTCTGCGGCGCTTGGTAGATCTCGTCCGGGAAGGCGCTGACGGCGACGGGGATCTTGATGCCGCGCGGATCGAAGAAGCCGCCGGAGGGGAAATGCGCATTGTCCCAATAGAGCCGCGCAGACGAGATCGCCGTGTTGGTCAGCCAATAGAGCGTGACATTGTCGAGGACATCGTCAGGCGTCAGGCCTTCCTTTTCGCCGTTGAAGGATCGGGCGATCATCCGGTAGCTTCTGATATCGTGGTCGAGCATCCAGGAGGCGAGCCCGATCGGCGAGTCGACGATGCCGTAAAGCGTCTGCGGCCGGTTGTTCATCTCGATCGCATAACCGAGGCCGTTCTTGTAGAAATCGTCGAGCTGCTCATAGGCGCGTTTTTCATCGGGCGTCAGATCTGCCGGGGCCGGGCTTCCGGCCGAAAGCGCCTTGGCGATATCGGCCGGCACAGTCGCTGCCATATTGGTGTGTATGCCGAGCAAACCCGGAGGCTCCTGCACCGCCATCAGTTCGGAAACGGCATTGCCCCAGTCGCCGCCCTGGGCGACGTATTTCGTGTAACCGAGACGCTGCATCAGCACGGCCCAGGCCTTGGCGATGCGCGGCGGACTCCAGCCTGGCTGTTTCGGCTTGCCCGAGAAGCCATAGCCCGGCAGTGAAGGGATAACGACGTGGAAGGCATCGGCCTCCGTGCCGCCGAAGGCGGTCGGATCGGTGAGCGGCTTGATGATCTTCATTTGCTCGATGATCGAGCCCGGCCAGCCATGTGTGATGATGATGGGCAGCGCCTTCTCGTGCTTCGAGCGCACATGGATGAAATAAATGTCGAGGCCGTCGATCTCGGTGATGAACTGCGGGAAGGAATTGAGCCGGGCCTCGACCTTGCGCCAGTCATGGGCGCGCCAGTATTTGGCGACCTTCTGGATCGTGTCGAGCCGCACACCCTGCGTATCGTCGGACACCGTCTCGCGGTCGGGCCAGCGGGTGGCTTCAACACGACGTTGAAGATCCCTAAGCTGCTCGTCGGTAGCCGAGAACTTGAACGGTTTAATATCGGGACTCGTGGTCGAAGCGGTGAGCGTTCCCGGCAGCATACCCACCGCGCCTACGGCTGTGGCGGCGGCAAGAAGAGTTCGACGTGTGACTTCGGGCTGTATACCGGACATGGGCATCCTCCTAAGTGTTTGCCTGGGTTGAGTGGGAGGAAGGTCACATTGAACTGGCGTGGGAACCATTGCACTATGGTATCGCCGATACTTTGGTATTTACGATGCTGTTCGTTATCCAACAATGACGAAGTCGAGATCTCTCCGAACATCGCTTTCCGTCGAAACCCACAACAGTCCCCTCAATAGCGGTACCGCGAGGGACCAAGGCTGAATCGTCAGATCACGAGCGAGGCGAGGCGAAGCGCATTCTGCAGCTCGTCTTCACTGAACGGCTTGAACAGGCACTCCACCGCCCCGTCCCGTATCACGCGCTCGCGCACCATGTCGTCAGCGAACGCTGTCACAAAAATGATCGGAACTTGCAGGTTTCTGTCTCGTAGTTCCCTTTGCAGTTCCGGTCCCGTCATGCCCGGCATCGCCACGTCCAGGATGATGCCGTCGCTGGCCCCCAGTGCCTGCGACCCGAGAAACGCCTCCGCTGAAGGAAACGCTTCGACGGATAGGCCGAGCGACCGGAGCAGGTCTGGGAGAGCTTCTCGAACAGACTCGTCGTCATCGATCACCGATACGAGCTTCGATCGTTTCCTCATCGAACTGTCCCCGAGGGCGACTGTGACCTGTCTTTAGCTTTAAGGTCGCAAGACTCGCTGGCGACCTCATATATCGGAATGGCAAATGCAACCGTTGCGCCAAGGCCATTGTTTGCGTTTGCCCACAGCCGTCCATTGTGATTTTCGACTATGGATCGACTGACAGATAGCCCGATGCCCATGCCATCGGGCTTCGTGGTGTAGAATGCGTCGAAGATCCGTCCCATCCCTTGCGAGCCGAAGCCGACTCCGTCGTCACTCACTGAAACCTGGACCTCACCTTTCGGGTCTGCTTGCGTCCTGATTGTGATTTTCCTCGGTCTGTCGTTGATCACAGCCAGAGCCTCGATGGCGTTTCGGAGCAGGTTCATGATCACCTGCTGGAGCTGGACACGCGCACCTGCGACGCGTGGCAGGTCGGGGCCGAATTCTGTCGCGATCGACACGCGCGCCCGCTGGAGATCGCTGAGTGCCAACGCGATCACTTCGCTTGCTATCTCGTTCATATCGATCGGTTCGATGCTCGGAGGTTTTCTGCTGAACAGCGCCCGCAGCCTGACGATCACGTCGGCGGCCCGGTTGGCATCGCGGATCATGCGGCGAGCCGTGTCTTTAGCGACCTCCATGTTGGGAGGTTCCGTAGCCAGCACGCGAAGACACGTATTCGCATTGGTGACGATTCCGGCAAGAGGCTGATTGACCTCGTGGGCGATCGACGCGGTCAGCACGCCAAGGCTTGTCGCGCGGGTGACATAGGCGAGCTCGGACCGAACCTCGTTGAGTGTTTCTTCTGCCCGCCGGCTTTCAGTTACGTCCTGCACTGCGCCAGTTAGTTCCTGCTCGCCGTCCTTGTTTCGCTCGCTGTGCGCCAGCACGCGAACGTGCTTCATCGACTTGTCGGGCATCACGAGCGTGATGTCGTAGTCGAAGTCGCCATTTCCTTCGCGCGCGCGTTCGAGGATGCGCTGCACCCTTGCAAGACTGTCGTGATCCAGCCGCGACAGAATCGTGCGCACCGTGACCCTCGAGGAAGGATCGACCTCGAAGATGCGGTAGGTTTCCGCCGACCAGGTGACCTCGTCTGTGGCTAGCTTTAGTGAGAAGCTTCCAGTCTTGCTGAGTCGTTGGGCATCGGCGAGAAAGGCTTCGCTTCTGCGGAGGCTGTCCTCCGTCCGCTTTCGATCGTCTATGTCCGTCAGCAGGCCATACCAGCGCACGATCTCACCGTCGGTGTTTCGCAATGGCAACCCGCGAAGCTGAAACCAACGCCACGTTCCATCGTGTCGCAGGAAGCGGGTCTCGTAGTCATAGGGCTCTCCGGTCGCGATGGCTCCCATGAAACTGTCGATGCAGATCTGCAGATCGTCGGGATGGGTGATCCCGTTCGTTGCCCAGTTGTCGAGCTCCTCGATAGGACGCTGGAAATAGTCGATTATCTGCTGGTTGCCGCCAATCAGTTTGGCGTCCGGCGAAAAGATCGCAATCATTCCAGCTATGCCGTCGATGACAAATCGTGACTCGCGCTCACGTTCCGCCAGCGCGTCTTCTGCCCGCTTCCTATCATCAATGTCCATGTGAAGGGCGTACCACCGGATGATCCTGTCATCCTCCGACTTCAGGGGATGTCCGGTGACTTGGAACCACCGATATGTTCCGTCGGCGCGCCTCAGACGCACTTCTGTATCATACGGAGATCCGGATGCGACGGCATCCGACACGGCTGCGATCATCCGGGGCATGTCGTCCGGATGAACGACATCTGTGCTGCCCCATTCGCGCAGCTCATCGAGCGTGCGGCCGTAGTACCGAAGCAGCGGTCCGTTGACCGCCTCGACCTCTCCATCTGGAGCGAGGACGCCGATCCCGGCCGGGATGCTTTCCAATACGAGTTGCGCTTCGCGCTCGCGCGCGGCGAGCGCCAATTCAGCCTTTTTGCGGTCATCAATGTCGACGAGAAGATGAAACCAACGCAGAATATTTCCGTCGCGATCCTTGAATGGCAAGCCAAGCACATTGTGCCACCGATATACGCCGTCCGAGCGGAGATGCCGGCTTTCGACATTGTAGAAGGTCGCTGTCCTGTGAGCCTCGAGCTGATCGGCGATGGTTTGCTGCAGGTCCTCGGGGTGAACGACTTCGATCGCCTTCCAGTTCTTCAGTTTCTCCAGCGTCATGCCGAAGTATTCGAGAGCGGGATTGTTCAATGCTTCAACGTCTCCGGTCGGTGTGGTGACCGCGACTGGAACAGGAATGCTATCCACGATGCGCTGAAAGTCAGTTTCGTGCTCGGAACGGCTATCGCTGCTTCCAAGCCTAGATTCGGAGGCAAGCCCATACCATTTCTGGACATTGCCGTCTGTGAGCATGGGATTGCACTGAACCCTCAGAAGGCGGCGCTCGCCGTCAGCGCGCAGGGTTGGAATCTCCATCTCGAATGGCTCACCCAGAGATAGCATCGAACGAAAGCGTTGCAGGATCATCGACGCCTGCGCAGGTTCCGCGTGCACCGGCCATTCCCACGAGTCTGCCTCGGTCATCGGGACGCCCGAAAAGTCGGCCATGTCCTTGTTCACAAAATCGATGCGTCCGTCCGGAAGAGCGCTGAACACCATCCCAGGCAGCGTATCGAGAACCCGACCGAGTTCCGTCTGCATGCATGTCCTTTCAAGGGCTGAGCTACCCTTCTCGTGCACTGTATGGGTTCCGCAACTTGTCGTACATTGTCCTATGGTGTCGGATGCTGCCGGACTTTGCTGAGATTGCACCCGAGCTCACACTCTCCTAGGCAAAAACCCGATCCAGCGTTTCCTGGAGCGCGACATCGCTGAACGGCTTGAACAGGCAGGCAACCGCGCCGTTCTGCATGAGTGGAATTCGATCGTTCTCATCCTTGTGGGCTGTTATGAAGACCACGGGAATTCGGTCACCGCGACGGATCAACTCTTCCTCAAGCTCGGGACCGGACATGCCAGGCATGGCGACGTCGAGTATCAGGCAGTTCGTTCTTGACACCCATTCGGAATCCAGGAACTCATCGGCAGAGGAGAATGCGCGGACGTCGTATCCGAACATCCGGATCAGGTCGGGAAGAGACTCTCTGACCGACTCATCATCATCAACGACAGATACCAGCGCGCGCGCGCTCGTCATTATCGATCCGCCTTCGAGCAGGGGCTGTCCTGCGTTCTCCGAGCCCTTATCGAAAAGCCAAATATGGCGCCGCCTGCGGAACCCGAGGTCGCCCAGATTTTACCTCCATGCGCTTCGACTATGGAGCGGCTTACCGACAAACCGATTCCCATGCCATCGGGTTTCGTTGTGCGGAAGGCGTCAAACAGGCGATCTGTTTCCAGAGTTGCCAATCCGCACCCAGTGTCGGAAACTGTCAGTTTCACGCCTCCATCGTCCTCCGCCTCTGTTCGAACGAGGATGCTTCGGGACGAAGGCGATATGTCCGCCATGGCCTCGATGGAATTTCGGAGGAGGTTCATTATGACCTGCTGGAGCTGCACGCGATCTCCAACGATAAGGGGCAGGCTATCGGAAAGTTCCGAATGCAGGCTGATGCGGCCTCGTTGCATGTCGTTTGTCAAGAGCGCGATCACTTCCCGGGCCGCCACGTTGAGGTCGAGCGGCTCGACCGTCGCAACGCCTCGCCTGAACAGATTTCGCAGCCGGACGATCACATCCGCCGCCCGGTTGCCATCGCGGATCGTCCGTCGTGCTGTTTCCATTGCACCGCTCACATCTGGCGGGGTCTGCGACAGCATTAGCAAAGATGTACTGGCGTTCGTGATGATTCCGGCCAAGGGCTGGTTCACCTCGTGCGCAATGGATGCGACCATGGTGCTCAGGCTCATCGCTCGAGCAAGCTGAGCCAGGTCGGAGCGCAGCTTGTCCCGGGCCTGCTCCGCCAGCCGCTGCGCTGAGACATCCTGCACTGCTCCAATGCACTCCGTCGTGCCGTCGAGGTGTTGGACTATGCGTCCCACGACCCTGACATACTTCATACGACCATCGACGAACAGCCTGATGTCGTAGTCAGGGTTGTCGCCTCCCGAGCGCACCTCAGCCATCTTCTTCGCCAGAAGGCCAAGATCCTCCTCGTAGACGCGTGCAGCTATCTTGTCGAAATCGATTACAGTGTTCTGATCGAAGCCGAAGATCCGGTTCAGCTCGTCCGAGAATGTCAGTTCGTCGGTGTCGACCTTCCAGGAAAAGGTCCCGGTCAAGCTGATCCTTTGTCCTTCCGCAAGGAGCACTTCACTTCGTCGGAGCGTCCTCTCCGCGATCGTTCGCGCGGTGATGTCTGTCACGGCGCCTATGAATTCTGGGTCAGCGGCATTCAAGCCGATGTTCTGAAGGACCACGTGCACGTATTTGATTTCCCCGTTTGGCATCAAGAGGCGGTGCTCGAGGTCGACATTCATGCCATCGTGCGCCGCGCGGGAAATGAGCTCTCGGACTTGAGCTAGGTCTTCGGGGTGGCAACGGTCGAGCATCATGGTCACCGTCGGCTTCTGCGTGACGGGCAGGCCGGCAACCCGGTAAGCCTGGTCCGACCACTGGATCTCGTCAGTCGACGGTCTCCACCAGACGCTGCCCGTCTGGGTCAGTTCCTGGCCCTGCGCGAGAAACGCAGCGCTCTTGCGCAATTCTTCCTCTGTTCGTTTCCTGTCGTCGATGTCGGTATTCGTGCCGTACCAACCCGCCAGCGACCCATCTTCGGCATATGACGGATTTGCACGGAACAGGAACCACTTGTAGTCGCCATCGCAGCCGCGCAGGCGGGCCTCAGCTTCTCCAGCGCGCCCCGACCTGAGAAGTGCGAGCAATGTGTCCTTCAACGTCGTTGCATCGTCCGGGTGAAGGGCCGTCATCCAGTTCCAGCCAATAGCCTGTTCCCTCGTGTATCCGAGAAACCCCAGGAAGCGCGTGTTGAGGTGATCGGCGCGACCGTCCGGTAGGGCGAACCATGCCATCAGTGGAATCGCATCGACGATCCTGTTGCGCTCGCGAATGATTGCCGCCTGATTGTCATCCCGAAGTTTGAAAGCCTGTCCGATTGCGACGGCTGCCTGGATTGCTGCAACGCGCAGGATGACCCTGTCCTCTTCATCAGGGAAGAAGGATTCACGGGTGCCGGCAACGAGCGCGCCATTGGCGATGTTTGCGTTGAGTTCCTGGAGAACACAGGAGAACGTCGATGTGCCCCATTGCAACGTAGTGGCAGATAACGTGGAAGTCACATCGCCAAGCATGGCTATCAGGTCATGTCGGAAACCACTCGCGTCGTCCAATCCAGCGAGTCTCCCGAACCAAGTGATGTTGGTGCTCCGTTCGCCTTGGCGCGCGGCAATTCTCAGAACCAGGAAATCGACGTTCAACAGAGGGCCGACGACATCCAGGAGTCTCTTGCCAATGTCATCAAGGCCTTTTCCGATCCATGTAGTAGGAAGAGCCGTGATTGTCAGGATGTCGTCCACGCACCGACGAAGCCGATCGCGACCTGTCATCGCGGCGATCTGGGCTGAAGCATGCGGCGGCAGCGCAGGATTGTCTGCATGGGTATTGTCCGGATTCTGGTTCGTCACAATTTCCCTTCGTGAGCTGGAACATCCGAATTGCTTGTCGTAGCCGGTAGCCGTCCGACAGTCGCTCCGTGCTTTTGCGAGGACAATGTCGCCACCGGATCATGCCTCACCCTGCTGCTACCCATCTATAGTGCAATGGTATCGGTATCGGCGGAAAATCAGCGAGCCCGCGACGCCGCTAGTCCCACCTTGGCCTCATTCAGCGCCGCCACGCACAATGCTCATCGAGTCGGGAGAGGACCGCCCGACTGCTCGCTCACGATATATTCGGCGTACCAGTCCGGCCATGCATCGTCGTGTTTCCCACCCATGCGTTTCTCATGTTCGCCATGGGCTTCGGCGGCACGACGAAGCGCGGTCGCAAGATCGGCGGCGGAGCTGAAGGCTGCACCTGTGGCTTCGATGCGGCCGGGAAGTCTCGCGGTCACTTCTTGGAGCAGCCACCCGTTGCCGTCCGGATCCATGAAGGACGCAAACGAGCCATAGCTGGCGCGAGAGGGATGGGGGCCGGGGAGCCGCCCGTCTGTACCCTTGTGGTGAAACACACCACCTGAGTCATGGAAAACACCGCTCATTTCCGCCCCGCGAGCGGCGAGCGCCGCATGGGCCATCTCGATGTCGGCGACGATGAGGTGCAGGCCCTGTGCCGATCCCGGGACGGCCGCAGTAACTTTCCTGCCGAAGATGACGGAGCAGGGCGATCCCGGAGGCGTAACCTGGACGACCCGGAAACCATCTGCGCCAGAGACGTCGGCATCGAGTCTCCAGCCAAGGGCCGTGTAGAAGGACTTCGAGCGATCAACGTCGGAAACAGGTATCACAATGACCTCAAGCTTCATGTCGATGTCGTTCACAGCGGTGGCAGACTGAGTGCTGCGCTCCTGGATGGTCATTCGCCTTCTCCCTCTAGGTGAACCTGCGGACCATCCGCAGACGGCGTGACGATGCTCTCGCGCACCGGTCGCGTCCATTGTCCGATGGTGTTGGTTCCGGCGTGTGATCGATCGCGAAAACCCTTCCAAGGTATCGCCGATACCTTCGTCCAATGGATTCCGGGTGGGTTCCGGCCGATCCCTATGACGATTAACGGCCAACAGTCAGATGGGCAGCACGCTCACGGACGCTCAGCAGGGAGACGCTAGATGACCCAATCCTCCAAAGGGACAGCCCTGATTACAGGTGCATCCTCAGGCATCGGCGCGATCTACGCCGACAGGTTCGCCAGACGAGGCTACGATCTCGTCCTCGTGGCGCGCAGCCAAGATGCGCTCACGAAGGTTGCCGGAGAAATCACCCGGGGGACTGGGCGTCGCGTTACGACCCTGCGAGCCGATCTCGGCGCCAAGGAGGACCTTCTCAAGATCGAGAGGTTACTTCACAGCGATCCATCAATCGCGGTGCTCGTCAACAATGCAGGCGTTGGCGCGGTGCAGCCGCTCCTTGTCTCTGATGTTGACGACATGGAGCGCATGATCAGGATCAACGTCACGGCATTGACCCGGCTTGTCTATGCCGCCGCTCCGTCCTTTGTGGCGCGCGAGAAGGGCACGATCATCAACGTCGCATCGGCGCTTGCTCTCGCCCCCGAAATTCTCAACGGCGTCTACGGTGCCACCAAAGCGTTCGTTCTCGCGCTGACGTTCTCGCTTCACAAGGAACTTGCCGAGAAGAACATTCGCGTTCAGGCCGTTCTTCCGGGGGCTGTGGAGACTCCGTTCTGGGAGGCTTCCGGCGGATCGCTCAAGCATCTTCCTGAGAATATAGTCATGAAAGCCGACGACACGGTGGACGCTGCTCTCGCGGGCTTGGATTTGGGGGAGCTGGTGACGCTTCCATCCGTTCCGGACGCGGATGACTGGAATGCATATGAGGCGGCGAGGCAGAAGTTGATACCAAACCTGTCGCGGAGCATTCCTGCGCCCCGATATCGCCCCGCAGCGATCCCGCAGAATGCCATGCCCGGAGCGTCCCATGCCGGGGTTTAAGTTGCCGATCGCACTCAAATCTTGGGTGTCGGCAGGACGGCAGGCAGTCGTCCTCGCCACGATAATAGGTGCGCTGGCATCATGCTCAAATGTATCACAGACGAAGTCTGCCTTCACGCCTTCCGAAGGTGGCGGAGGTCGTAACATGGGTGACCTCAACTCTCGGAATTCCGGTGCGAGCTGCACGCCATCGGGATGCGAATCCACGTCATGACGAAGCACCGCACCGAAGAAGGAGATGACCGATGCCATTGGTGAAGATCCACGTCTTCAAAGGGCGCAGCGTCGATGAACTTCAAACGCTGCTCGACGTAGCCCACGATGTCGTGGTCGAAGCGCTCGGCGTTCCGCGCCGAGATCGATATCAGATATTGGAGCAGTACGACCAATCGCATCTCCAAGTCCTTGATACCGGTCTCGGGTTTGATAGATCCGAAAGATTCGTTCTTGTCGAAATCATCAGCCGCGTCCGCTCACGCACGACGAAGCTCATCCTATACGAAACGCTTGCCCGGTCGTTTCGCATCGAATGCGGTATCGATCCGTCCGATGTCATGGTCTCTATCGTGGAGAATTCGGACGAGGACTGGTCGTTCGGCATGGGGCGGGCTCAGTTTATCACCGGAGAACTGACTGCAAGCAGAACCGACTGAGGCAGTCGTGCCGCACATCAACCTTCGTGGAGACAGTCCGATGACTAAAACACCGCTCCTAAGCCGTTTCCCGCGCACGCGCCTGATTGAGCGGACGACGCCAATTCAGCGCCTCGACCGCCTCGAGAGTGTCCTCGGTGCGCGTGCAAAGGGTATCACAATATGGGCGAAGCGGGACGACGTCATGGGGTTGGGGGGAGGCGGCAACAAGCTGCGCAAGCTAGAATTCCTTGTAGGGCAGGCCGCAGCCGAGGGCTGCGACACCCTAGTGGCGATCGGAGGAGTCCAATCGAACTTCGCCCGGCTCGCCGCTGCGGCGTGTGCGCGATCCGGGCTGGCATGCGAGCTGGTTCTCGCACAGATGGTTCCTCGGGATACGGCGATCTATCAGAAGAACGGGAACGTCCTGCTGGATCGCTTGTTCGGGGCTCGCTTGCACGTCCTGAAGCGGGGAGATGACGCGGGTGTGTTCGCCTCGCGCCGGGCGTCCGAGCTCGCCGCCTCCGGGCGCAAGGCCTTTCTGGCCACCCTCGGTGGTTCAACGCCAGTTGGGTGCTTGGGCTATGTGGATTGCGCATTCGAGATCGCGATGCAGTCTGCCGAGTTGGGAGTGGAGTTCGACCAGGTGGTAATCCCCAATGGCAGCGGTGGAATGCATGCGGGGCTTGCTGCGGGAATGGTGGTCGCAGGCCGCGATCCCTCCCGAGTACTGGCTCACACCGTCCTGTCACCCGTTGATGCCTGCCTTCCCGCCACAGTCGACAAGGTCAATTCTGTTCTCCAGCTTATGTCCAGGAAGGAGCAGGTGGGGCCTGGCGATCTCAGCATCAGCGGCACGCAGCTCGGAGGCGGCTACGGCATTCCGACACAGGAGATGGTCGAGGCTGTCAGATTGCTCGGCAGCACGGAAGGCCTTCTTGTCGATCCCGTCTATGGAGGCAAGGCATTCGCCGGCATGCTTTCCGATTTCGACAGCGGCGCCATCAGGTCGGGATCAAACGTCCTCTTCCTAATGACCGGAGGTTCGCCAGGGCTCTACGCGTACGCCGATGTCCTGAACGACGACTAACCCTCGAACGAGGGGCATAGACAGAAACCAGCAAAAATGAGGATCGCATGGCTTCCAAACCAAAAATCGCCGTCATCATCGGCTCGACCCGTCCGACCCGTTTCGGAGATAAACCAGCGCAGTGGATGCTAAAGCAGGCTCAGGCACGCGACGACATGGATGTGGAGGTGGTCGATCTGCGTGACCATCCGCTGCCGTTCTTCCATGAGGTGGCATCCAACGCATGGGCCCCTAGCCAGGATCCAGAAGCGGTTCGCTGGCAGAAGATCGTCGGGCAGTATGACGGCTACATCTTCGTCGTTGCAGAATACAATCGCTCGATCACCGGGGTGCTGAAGAACGCGCTCGATCAGGCCTATACGGAATGGAACCGCAAGCCCTTCACCGCCATCGCCTATGGGAGCACTGGCGGCTCGCGGGCCCTCGAGCATCTCAGGGGTATTGGTGTGGAACTGCAGATGGTCTCCACGCACGCTGCCGTTCACATTGGCGGAAGCGATTTCTTCGCGGTATTCCCGATGGGTGGAAACAAGCCAATCGAGGATATCGAGGCAAATCTCCTGCCGTCGGCCAAGATGGCGCTCGACGAGCTTGTGTGGTGGGCGAAGGCAACAATGGCGGCCAAGGCAGCCGAGCTCTGATCTTCGGAGATGAGGGTTGGTCGGGAAGGCGGTCCAAGCCTGCCCGACTTCTTCGTCACCACCCGAGCGCGCTTACGACCTTCTAAGTGACTCCGGAAGCAGCTCCGCCGGGAAGTCCTGGTAGGAAACAGGTCGCAGGAAGCGATAAATCGCCAGTGTCCCGACTGAGGTCGATCTACCGTCTGACGTGGCCGGATACGGCCCCCCATGGACCATCGCCGGGGATACCTCGACGCCGGTTCCGAAGCCGTTTACGAGAAGTCGACCCGCGAGAAGCTCCAACTGCGGGATGATCATCGAGGCGTCAGCGATGTCCTCAGCATCCACGTGCAGGGCGATCGTCAACTGACCTTCCAAGGATTCGATCACTTCAAGTAGCTCCGTTTCGTCCTCGCAGCGAACGATCAGTCCCGAGGCGCCGAAGACTTCCTCCTGAAGCTCCGGATCGCGGAGGAATGCTGCGGCAGTCGTTTCGAAGAGCGCGGCCGCGGCCTGATAGGAAGTTCCGTTCCTCCCCGCAGCGACCTTCGAGACGGACGATGACGACGACAGCCTTGCCACGCCCTTGCGATAGGCGTCGCAGATCCCGCCCGTCAGCATGGTCTGGGCCTCCGTTTCTGAAATCGCTGCACTGGCACTTTCGATGAACGCATCGAGCCCCGCACCGTCGACGGCGATGATAAGGCCCGGATTGGTGCAGAACTGGCCTGCACCCAGGGTTAGAGCGGATGCGAACGATCTTCCGATCTCGGGTGCGCGATTGCGAAGCGCATTCGGATAAAGGATGACCGGATTGATACTGCTCATCTCTGCGTAGACTGGTATGGGCTGCTTCCGCTCCGAGGCGATCTTCATCAGCGCGGTGCCGCCCCGGCGCGAACCGGTAAATCCGACGGCACGGATCCGGGGATCGGCGACGAGGGTCTGTCCCACTTCGAACCCTGCATCGAACAAAAGGGCAAACGTCCCACGTGGAAGACCGCATGCCGCGACGGCGTCCACGACTGCTTTGCCAACGAGCGCGGACGTTCCGGGGTGGGCGGAGTGGGCTTTGACGACAACCGGGCAGCCGGCGGCGAGAGCCGAGGCTGTGTCGCCGCCAGCGACAGAGAATGCGAGCGGGAAGTTCGATGCTCCGAATACGGCGACCGGACCGAGAGCAACGTTTCTCAGTCGTAGGTCCGGTTTGGCAACAGGCTTGCGCTCAGCGTCGGCCGGGTCGAAGCGAAGCTCCTGAAACTTGCCGTCGCGGACCTCTTTCGCGAACAGGCGCAACTGTCCGACAGTTCTGGCGCGCTCGCCTTCGATTCGAGCGCGCGGCAGACCAGTTTCGTCCGACGCTCGCAGGATGAGATCGTCGCCGAGTGCGATGATGCCATCAGCGATGGCTTCCAGAAAGCGCGCCCGATCTTCGAGCGTCGTCTCCTTGTAGACCGGGAACGCGGCCCACGCCAAAGCCGCGGCCATCTCCGCCTGCTCCTTCGTCGCGCCTGCGAAAGTCGGTTCCATCGAGCTGCCGTCGGCAGGGTTTGTCGCGGTGAACGTCGCAGCCGCGCCACGCACGTTTGCGCCGCCGATGAGGAGGTCGCCGGAGAGTGTCATGTGGATCCTTTCGAATTGGGAGCCATGACCGCCTCTCTTTGCTGCATGGGAGCATCGACATAGTCGGCGGCAATTGGCTGTCGAACTCACATAGGTGCAGGTGAAGGGCCTGCCAACCCTTCGAAACGAAAAGTATTACTTTTTAGTTTCAAGAGAGATCCGGCGCGCGCGTGAACGCCCGCCGGATACTGGTGGCGGCTGAGATGCGAGCTTACGCCGCTTGTGTGAGGGCGATCGCTTCGATGGCTTCAGTGGTCTCGACGATAGCGCTGGCATAGCTGGGGAGGTTGACCTCCAGAGCGGCATGCATCATCTCCGGCGAGTAATCGGCTACCGCGTCCTTGACGACGGTCACGTCGTATCCGAGTTCGGCGGCGTAGCGGACTGTCGCCTCGATGCAGGTATGCGCGACGAGCCCGATCACGATCAGCCTCTGGATTCCATGCCGCTTCAGCTCGAGATCGAGATCGGTGTTGGCGAAACCGCTGGAGCACCAGTGTTCGGAGGCCACGACCTCGCCCGGTTGTGGCACGAACTCAGCGCGAAATTCTCCGCCCCAGGTGCCGAACTCGAAGCTCTTGCGATGCCAAGCCGCGCGCTGGATAGGAGCGATGAACTTCCAATTTTCGTAATCGCCTGCGCGATACCTGTGATGCATTGCGTAGAAGACACGAAGCTTCGCCTCGCGTGCCGCATTGAGCACCTGGAGCATGTGCGGCACGCAGTTGTTCGCCTCGGCCACTTCCTTGATCCTCGGCCAGATCTTGCCGCCTTCGGAAATGAAGTCGTTGTATGGATCGACCACGAGCAGACCAGTATTGTTCCGGTCGAAAGACAGTTGTGTCATGGGTATTCCTCCGGTGATCAGGCCGCTTTCGTGGAGGCGGCGTTCTTCAGCGCCGCCCGCTCGATGCTTGCCGCAAACAGGGGTGTTTCGCCTTTGTTGTGTGCGATCGACATCGGTTGCCGCTGCGTCCGGAAGATCTCGAACGGGATTCCCTGGCGGTCGAGCGAGGCCATCATCTCGTCCGTCGCATAGGACCTGACGCGGTTGGTGAACTCGCATCGACCCGCGTCGAGTTTCTTGACGCTGAGCTCCCAGGTGACGTGGATCGTCACGCGGCCATTTGGCGTGAACACGTCGGAATCGGAATCAAGAATGAGATGATCCTTCTCGCCGAGGGTTTCGAGGTAATGCTGGACCATCAGGCTCCCGCCGATCGTCTCGACATTAATCGACATGCGAGTTCCGTCGGGCGCCGTCGTGAAGCCTGCGGCGATGTGTGCGGGAGAGCATCCTTGGTATTCCTTCTCGGGCAGGGTGAAGCACCACTTCGGTATATCCACCTGTTCGATCGGCGCGTTGATGATTGCCGAGAAGCTGGAATCGACGATCTGGTTTTCGATGCTGTGCATGTGACTTCTCCATCGCTGGTTGGTTGTCGGTGCGGAAAATCTCCGCGGCTGGGACGCGATTTATCTGAGTGGACGATTGGCAGGATGTGCGCCCGCGCGACCTGCCGTTCCGACGCGCGGGCGCGGCTCCGGCCTACTTGTCGGCCAAAGTCTGCGTGTAGTGCCCGAGCCGCGCTTCGATGTCGGGGTTCGTCTGAAGCCCCATTTCCATCAGGCGGCCGATGTTCTTCTGCGCCACGGGGCGCTGGACGGACTGGATGAACGCGTCCCAGCCCGCTCCGATTTCCGGATCGCTGGGGAGGCTGGCGAAATCGACGAGGCGTTTTGTATCGGCGATCGCCTGGCGGTCGAAACCAGAAATCCTCGCGGCGAGCGCATCGACGAAGGGGTCGAGCTTCTCGTCGTCGAACGAACGGTTGACGTAGCCGTACTCCTCGGCAAGCTCGCCGTTGATGTCATCGGACCCGAGCAGCACCTCGAGTGCACGGCCGCGGCCCATTAGACGCGGAAGGCGTGCCATTGGGCCGCCGCCCGGGACGAAACCGGCTCCGACCTCCCATTGAGAAAGGATTGCATTCTGCTTGCTGGTAAACCGCATATCGCTGGCGAGCGCCAATTCGCTGCCGACGCCCGTGGCTCGCCCGCGGATCAGCGCGATAGAGACAACGGGCGCCTTGCTGATACGAACGAGCATGTCCGGGAGGGGATGGAGGCCGGTCTTCCCATAAGGCAAGCTTGTGGATTCGGAGAGCGGCGGCGTAAAGTTGTAATGGGTGAGGAAGAAGCCCGGCACAGCGCTGTCGAAGACAACGACCCTCAGGTTCGGGTCCGCTTCGATCTCCGCGACGACCTTCTCCATCTGTGGAATGGTCTCCGGCCCGAATATGTTGAAGGGCGGATTGTCGAAGGTGACGCGCCAGTATGCGGGTGTGCGCCTCTCGATCCGGATCTGCGGTTTCTCGCTCGCAGGCTGTGACTTGGCGTCAGCGGGGCGATCGGTCTTTTCCGCGACCATGGTCTGCCCGGAAAGAGCGAGCGCGGGAAGCATGAGCACTGCGGCAGCAGTCAGGAACTTCGATGACGCGATCATTGCGCTCCTCGAGATGGGTTTCATGAATACCTCCATTCAGGTTGTTGGAACGATGTCGCTAGGATTCGATTTCGAGCACGAGTTCGATTTCGACCGGCATTCCCAACGGAATGCTGGAGACGCCAAGGACGATGCGGGGCGGAACCGACGACGCGCCAAAGACGTCCCGCAGAAGCTCGGATGCTCCGTCGGCCACCTTCGGGTGCTCCTGGAAATCGCCCGGCGATGCGATGTAGACGCCGAGTTTGACGATACGGCTGATCTTGTTCAGCGACCCCAGGTGCGCTTTCGCCGCGGCGAGCCCACTGAGGCAGGCAGCACGGGCGGCGTCGTATCCTTGAGGAACCGAAAGACCCTCGCCGACGCGCCCATGGTAGATCGCTTCGTGTCCAATCACCGGGAGCATGCCACTGAGGAAGAGAAGCGGGCCGACCTGGACCGCCTCGACATAGGCGCCGAAAGGTGTCGGCGGGGGAGGGAGCTTGATATCAAGATCCCGCAATCGTGCGTCAGCGCCAGGGACTACCATTTCCCCAAATGTGCGCCGTTGTCGACGTGCAGCACCTCCCCGGTAATGTTGGTAGATTCCGTCAGATAGACGACACCGTTGACGATCTCCTGGACGGCGGTGATCGTACCCATCGGCGAGAGAGACTTCAGAAAATCCTTCGGATCCTTTTCATGCATCGGCGTGTCGACGATGCCGGGAGCGACGGCGTTCACCCGGATGTTGTCCTTGGCGAATTCCATCGCGAGGCTCTTCGTGACCGCATTCAGGCCGCCCTTGGTGATCATGGCGAAGGACGCGGTCACACCGGCAATCGGGTGGTCTGTCAGCGAAGTCGTAATCGTGACGACGCTTCCGCCGGATCCCTGGCGGAGCATCTGCCGGATCGCGTGTTTGGTGAAGTGTATGAATCCTTCAACATTCGTCGCGGTAAGCTGCCGAAGGTCGTCGATCGTGTATTCGAGGAACGGCTTGGTGAAGAAAATGCCCGCGTTGTTCACCAGCGCGTCGATCGATCCGAAGCGTTCGATCGCGCGGTGCGCCACCCGTTCGGCGGTTACTGGATCTCCCACATCGCCATCGACCAGTTCCAGGTGTTCCGGAGCGTCCGGCAGCGATGCTTCCGTGACACGGCGCGATGTGCCGACGACATTGTAGCCTCGTTCGAGGAACGATCTGACCAGTCCTGCCCCGATCCCCTGCGACGCGCCGGTGATCAAGATTGTTTTACGCGTGCTCATTAGCACCTCCATTGTTAGACCACGCACGATCCTCCACCCGCCGACGCGCGGCAGGTTCGCTAGGATCTTCAAAGTCATGTCTCTGCTGTTGGGGGTGGGAACGATCGTCGCCACCCGCCCTGACAACACCATCTCGCGGTTCAACGCTTCTAACTATTGTACGAAGGTGTCCCCGATACCTTTGGATCGGGTGCCAGATCATCAGGTGCAATAGACCCGCCACGTGCAACGATCTAACGAGTGGTCGAGCCACACGAATGGGATGGTATCTGATATGACGCACTGGCTAGACCGACGCATTCTCGATCTTTTCGGTATTGAGCTTCCGATCATCCAGGCGCCCATGGCGGGAGCCACGACAATCGAGATGGTGGTCGCCGCAGGGCAGGCTGGCGGACTAGGCTCGCTGCCGAGTGCGCAGTTGACCGTCGATCAATTGGAAGCAGCGATCCGCAACATACGTGGCTTGAGCAAGGCGCCGCTGAATATAAACTTCTTCGCGCATCAAACGCCTCCGGTCGACGCGGTCGCTCAGATGCGATGGAGGGCGTTGCTGGCGCCCTACTATGTCGAGTTCGATCTCGACCCTGCTGCTCCTGTTTCAGGCGCGGGTCGTGCGCCATTCGATGAAGCTTTCTGCCAGGTTGTCGAAGAGCACAGGCCGGAGGTGGTGAGCTTCCATTTCGGATTGCCCACAAAGCCGCTCGTAGACCGCGTGAAGGGAGCCGGGGCGAAAGTGGTGTCTTCGGCAACGACTGTGGCCGAAGCCGTGTGGCTGGAGGCGAACGGGGCCGACGCCGTGATCGCGATGGGTTCGGAGGCCGGAGGGCATCGTGGCAACTTCCTCACGCAGGACATGTCCACACAGGTCGGAACGATGGCGCTCGTTCCGCAAGTTGTCGATGCCGTAGCGGTTCCTGTGATTGCTGCCGGCGGTATCGCCGACGGGCGGGGCGTCGCCGCAGCCATGATGCTGGGCGCTTCCGCCGTCCAGGTCGGCACGGCCTATCTCTTCTGCCCGGAGGCGAAGATCCCGGCGGTACATGCGCAAGCGCTCGCCAAGGCAGATGACGATAGTACCGCGATCACGAACGTCTTCACCGGTCGTCCCGCCAGAGGTATCGTCAACCGCCTCATGCAGGAACTCGGTCCCATTTCAGAGGCCGTGCCAGCGTTTCCAACCGCAGGTGCCGCACTGTCTGCCGTGCGCGCCCATGCGGAAAAGGCGTCCCGGAACGACTTCACGAACCTGTGGGCGGGCCAGTCGGCGAGGCTTGCGCCCAGGATGGGCGCCTGCGACCTCACCCGAAACCTATACGAAGCAGCGTTGATGGTGATCGAGCGCCGAGCTTGACTGCTTTCGAACATGTCGTCGGTCGGTTCGCATGCACACACCGCTCTTTTGTCGCGATGATAGTTCACTATCCATCCGAAAGAGTCGAAGTGCGAGGAAAATCGGCTGCCGCGATAATTGGTCTGCTGAACGTTTCAGTCTGTCTCGACACTTTCTCCGAGGCGGAGCTTTGCAGCCATGTTCACCAGTTCCGGTAGGGTGCGCGCGTCCATTTTACGCATCACTTGGCCGCGATGCGCCTTCACGGTAATCTCGCTTATGTCGAGGTCGAAGGCGACCTGCTTGTTCAAGAGACCCTTGACCACGCGTATCATCACCTCGCGTTCCCGCTTGGTCAGCGTTTCGTACGAGCGCTGCAGCCGTCGAAGCTCCTCGTCGTTGCGCAACATTTCTTCGCTCCGCGCCAGTGCCGATCGGATCGCCTCCAGAAGCGCCATCGTGTCGATGGGTTTGGTAAGGAAATCCATCGCGCCCCCCTTGAGCGCCTTCACAGTCATCGGGACATCACCAAAGCCGGAGACGAAAATGATAGGCATGCGATTGCCGCCCATATTGATCATGGTCTGCAAATCGAGGCCGTTCAGGCCAGGCATATTGACATCCAGTACGAGACAGCAGGGAGCTGACGAAAGCGGTGTTGCAAGGTAGGCTTGGGCGGATTCAAAGAGCAGTGGCCGCCATCCCGCAGATAGTATTAGGAGCTCGAGGGATTCCCTGACTGATATGTCGTCGTCGATAACTACGACTGTTGGTCGCTCGACATCCCGGCTGTCGGGAAGCGCTGCGTTCGTCATTGCCGAGATCATCCGATACATGTGCTTCGTCCCCAGAGAAGACAGCAGGCTCGTCGTCCAATCGAAGTATGTATATCATAACTCTCAATTTGCGGCGCGGGCAGCGCAATGCGCCTGCTCCGACCGCCTGGCGAGGATGCGCCGTTCTGGCGAGAAGTCCATTGTACAATGGTATCGGCTGAGTCTTGTCGGGGTTAAGCGGCGTTGGGTTTGCGCCAACACCATCGTACAATGGATTACGCCACCGCCGCCGCGCATGCTGCCTTCGCTGGCTTGGCAACCCGAATTTCTCTGTGGCGCGTTCCCACGTCCGTCAAGTCGGCCGATCGACGCAGTGGGTTGGCGTAGCGCGCCAAGATTCCGGAGAGAGGTTTAGACATGAACGAACGTTTTGAAGAAATTACGGGTGTTGAACAGAGGGCGGGGGATGATAGCGCCCTGGATGCGCTGATCGAATTCTACAGGGCATTCAATTCGGCCGATATCGTGGGCTTGGAAGCGGTCTGGTTCCCTGGGGCGGCTCCTAGCATGGACAACCCTATCGGCGGAATTCGTCGTGGGTGGAACGAGATCGCTGAGGGTTATGCTAAGCTGTTCGGTGGCCCCGCCACCGTAAATGTGACGTTCCATGATTTCACCAGCCAAGGTGGACGCGAGTGGCATCTGTTCGTCGGTCGGGAGCGGGGTACGTGTAGAACTGCCAGCGACAGTCTCGATGTCGCCTTCCGAACAACCCGCTGGTTCGTTCGGATGGATGGCGCCTGGAGACAACTCCATCATCATGGCTCCGTCGAGGATCCGGAGATGCTCGCCGCCTATCAAAACCTCATTTTCGGCAGCAGCGATTGATAACAAGGTAAGCGGTGTTTTGACCGCACCTTCCGGATCAGTGCGTGATTGACGATGTTGAGCCCCGAACAAGGGCTTGGACATATGTCGATTTCACAGCTTACGCTTACATCCAGCGATGAAGAGCCGGTGCGGCGGTTCGAGGTTTTCACAGGCAGCGGCCGGCGGCGCGAGTGGGGCGACGAGCGTAAGGCGCAGATCGTCGCGGAGAGTTATGAGCCGGGAGTGACGGTCTGCTCCGTGGCGCGGCGTCATGGATTGACCCCGCAGCAATTGTTCACCTGGCGTCGGCTCGCCCGGAAGCCGCTGGACACTGTACCTGATGTCGAGGATGTTCCAATGTTTGCGCCGGCGATCCTGGATGTGCCGACGAAGCCTGTGGCGAAAGAGCCTGAACCGGCCCGTGCATCGAGAAAGAAGTCGAGCAGCGGCGCAATCGAATTGGAGATCGGCGGGACGCTCGTCAGGATCGCATCCGGAGCGGACGCGGCCACGATTGCCGCCGTCATTCAAGCCGTGAAGGCACAGTCGTGATCGGGCCGTCGGGAGTGGTAAAGGTCATGGTCGCCACCCGGCCTGTCGATTTCCGCAAAGGCGCGGAGGGCCTAGCTGCGCTGGTAAAGGCCGAGATGGGTGCTGACCCGTTCTCCGGCACGATCTACGTGTTCCGGGCCAAGCGCGCGGACCGGATCAAGCTGGTTTTCTGGGATGGCAGCGGGGTGTGCCTTGTGTCCAAACGCCTTGAGGATGGAGAGTTCCATTGGCCCAAGATGCAGGATGGTGCGATGCGCCTGACGGCCGCTCAGTTCTCGGCATTGTTCGAGGGGCTGGATTGGAAGCGCGTTCATGCGCCCATCGAGACGCGCGCCCCGGAGAAGGCTGGATAGCCAATGCGACCAATTGAATCAGGCTCACCCACGCCCTCGTTTTGGTCGCCGGTTTATGCTGTTGTCGCTCCATGACGATGACGGCCGACGAGCTTCCGGACGACCTGAACGCGCTCAGAGCCATGGTGCTTTCGCGCGAGGCGGAGAATGCCCGGCTGCGCCAGATCATCAAGGAATTGCAGCGCCACCGCTTCGGCCGCAGAGCCGAGACGCTTCCGGAGGATCAGCTTCTCCTTGGGCTCGAAGAAGCCGAACAGGTCGAGACGGACGGTCTGGAGGAGAAGGAGCATGCATCCAGTGATCTGCACCGGGAGCGGGTCGCAAAACGGCGGATAAACCGCGGCTCACTTCCTGCCCATCTGCCGCGCATCGATGTGGTCATCGACATCGAGAGCCATGACTGCCCCTGCTGCGGCAACGGCCTGCACCGGATCGGCGAGGACGTCAGCGAGAAGCTCGACATCGTGCCGGCCCAGTTCCGCGTTCTGGTGACGCGCCGCCCCAAATACGCTTGCCGCGCCTGTGAGGAAGTCGTCGTCCAGGCTCCAGCTCCCACGCGGCTGATCGAGGGTGGCATTCCGACCGAGGCGACCGTTGCCCAGGTGCTTGTCTCTAAATATGCCGACCACTTACCGCTCTACAGGCAAGCGCAAATTTACAAGCGACAGGGGATCGATCTCGACCGTTCAACACTCGCTGACTGGGTCGGTCGAGCCGCCTGGCATCTGCGCCCGGTTCACCAAAGGCTGCTCGAGCATCTGAAGGCCTCGTCCAAGCTCTTCGCCGACGAGACGACCGCTCCAGTGCTCGACCCGGGTCGGGGAAAGACGAAGACTGGGCAGCTTTGGGCCTATGCTCGCGACGACAGGCCATGGCAGGGAGCCGATCCGCCCGGCGTCATTTATGTCTATGCGCCCGATCGCAAGAGCGAACGCCCGATGGCGCATCTTGATGGATTCGTCGGTGTCCTGCAGGTGGACGGGTACGTGGGCTATCGCGCGCTCGCCGCCGGCAACAGCGTGTCTCTGGCGTTCTGCTGGAGCCATGTGCGCCGGCGCTTCTATGAGCTGTCGGCCGCCGGTCCTGCACCCATTGCCAGCGAAGCGCTCAGGCGTATCGCCGAACTCTACAAAATCGAGGACGATATCCGCGGCATCACCCATGAGGAACGCCGCGCCGTCCGACAGGAAACGAGCCGTCCGATCATCGACAGTCTTGCGCCTTGGCTGACCAAACAACTCTCCCTCATCAGCCAGAAGACCAAGCTCGCCGAAGCCATCCGCTATACGCTCTCACGCTGGGACGGGTTGACCCGTTTCATCGATGACGGTCGCATCGAGATCGACTCCAACACTGTCGAGCGTTCCATCAGGCCGATCGCCCTCAATCGGAAGAATGCCTTGTTCGCAGGCTCCGACGCCGGGGCCGAACACTGGGCAACGATCGCCTCGCTCATCGAAACGGCCAAGCTCAATGACGTTGAGCCACTTGCCTATCTGGCCGACGTCATCACCAAAATCGTCAATGGCCACCCGAATAGTCAGCTCGACGACCTGTTGCCTTGGGCCTTCGCCGACCAGCCAGAAACCAAGACCGTGGCCTGAGAATACCGCTTAGATGAATGCTGTGCGGACGGACGCTCGAAGGCCGCAGCGGCGATCTTAAACGTCAATATGCGTCAGCTTATTCGGGTTTTTGACGATATAGATCGCGAAAATCTTACCGTCGCGAATGCCGAGAGCTGTTGTTTGCAGCCCACCATTTGAATCAAGGCTTACATACCCGGGCAGGCCGTCAATAGTTGCGGTTCGCAGCAAGGTGGGCGGAGTCGCGGCCTTTCGCTGAGCGGAAACGAAGAGCCGCAGTGCACGTTCCAAGCCGCGGATGACTTCTCGGAACGCCAGCACCTTGCCGCCGCCGTCGCTATGTATCTCGACATCGCGCGCAAGCAACGCCGAAAGCGCGGTGACATCGCCGTCACGCGAAGCCGCAAAAAAAGCGCGCGCAATTCCATCAGCCTCTGCCGCCCCGACGCTGTATCGTGGTCGTGCATTCTGAACATTCTTGCGTGCGCGAGAAGCAAGTTGCCGAACGGTGGCAGGTTCACGATGAAGCACGACCGCGACCTCGGTCAGCGCCACGTCGAACACTTCGTGGAGCAGGAAGGCCGCTCGTTCTAGCGGCGAAAGTCGCTCCAACGCTAACATCAGCGTCACAGTGACATCGTCAGCAATGGCTTCTTGCGCATCAAGAGGCTCGACCAAAGGCTCTGGTAGCCATGGGCCGACATAGATCTCGCGGCGCGCTCGCGCCGACTTCATCCGATCAAGGCATAGTCGGGTGACGATGCGAGTGAGATAGGCGGTCGGAGTACGGACTTCGTCTTCAACGCGTACCCAACGCAACCACGCATCCTGCACGACATCTTCCGCCTCCGTGATCGACCCTAGCATCCGGTAGCTCAGACGCAGCAAGCGTTTGCGATCCAGTTCGAATTCTACGGTTCTTTGGTCGCTAAGCGGCACATCAGCGCTCGCTTCATTGGCCATCACCCCCTCGCGGATGTCATGAGACCGATTCGTTGCGTTCCTGCCGTTGTGCCACATGCCACTTTCCTCGCACTCGCTCGCTTGACTCGTGGACGAGCGAGTTCGTGCAAGTGTGACATGGCACATGCCAAAATAAAATCAGGTCGAGATGTCACGCCTCCCATCGCCGCGTCGTCACTCGAGCAGCGCCGGCTGTTGGCGCAACTCACAGGAGACCATCATGAATGAGACAACGCGCCTCAACTGGTACGAGGTAGCACCCGCTGGAGCCAAGGCCCTTTTCGGCGTCCATCACTACGTCACACACAACACGAATTTGCCTGAGGAACTTATCCATCTCGTGTTCCTGCGCGTATCGCAGATCAACGGCTGCGCACATTGTATCGACCTGCACACCCGCGATCTGCTGAAGACCATGGCAGCCGACAAGGTCGCTCTGGTCCCGGTATGGGAAGAGGTGCCGTATCTTTTCTCCGAACAGTACCGCGCGGCGCTGGCCTGGGCCGAGGAGGTGACGCTTGTCAGCGAGACACATGCTTCTGACCGAGCCTATGCTGCTGTCTCGGCAGTTTTCGAGCCTAAAGATTTGGTAGACCTTACAATCACGATTGCAGCTATGAACGCCTTCAACCGTCTAGGCGCGCCATTCCGACTTCCGGTGAAGGCGCAGCCCTGAAAACGCGCTGGCGCTGTTGCTTAGCCACGACGGCACCACTGTGCTTATGAATCGGTTGCTTGCAGGCCCCGCTTGCTTGCAGCTTTACGACCGGGATGGGGTGGAACAGCTCCTTCATCAACGCACAAAGGCTCGTCCCGGTCGGTGCATTCATGCCATCAATCAAGCAGCGATGATAATCGGTACGATCTTTCGCGCTTAGTCAATGTGGGAGGAAAACACCGCTTACATAACAAGGCCAGTTATCTTCCTTGAACCTTGCGTCGTTCAATGACGCACTTAACCTTGTCCGCGAACAAGAGGCGCGACATCAGTGCCGAGAAGTTCGATAGAGCGGCGCATCGCCTCGGTTTCCAGTGCAGCGGTACTCATCTGGAAGGTGATGCGAGAAACTCCGCGCAAGGTGTTGTTAATATGCAAAATCTTGGCCGCAACCGTTTGCGGACTGCCAACCAGGAACGCGCCACCCGGACTGCACATGTGGTCAAATTGCGCCTTTGTCGGCGGCGGCCAGCCCCGTTCCCGTCCAGCGTCCGTGAACATCTGGAACCAGCCCGGGAAAAACGCTTCCCTGGCAGCCGCGTCGGTTTCTCCGATGAAGCCCAGGGCATGTACACCGACCATTTGGTCCTTCGGGGGATGGCCGGCGGCATCCCATGCGCGACGATAAAGATCGACCAGAGGCAGGAAACGCTATGGCGACCATCAACGGCAATCCGAGTGTCCCCGCGCGGACGAACGATCCAGGTGTGCCACCCACGCCCAGCCAGATTGGTAGTTTGGGCTGGTGTGGACGGGGAAAGACACCCTCGCCATTGATCGCTGGACGAAAGCGGCCCTGCCATTTGACACTGGGTTGCTCCCTGATCCTCAGCAAGAGGTCCAGCTTCTCGGCGAACAGTGCGTCGTAGTCCCGCAGGTCGAATCCGAACAGAGGATAGGCCTCGACTGATGAGCCGCGACCGACCACGATTTCGGCTCTTCCGCCGGATATCAGATCCAGTGTGGCGAACTCCTGGAAGAGCCGCACGGGGTCGGCGGCACTGAGGACTGCTACGGCGCTAGTCAGTCTGATGGATTTTGTGCGTGCGGCGGCGGCGGCAAGGATGACAGCCGGGGCTGAATCAAGCGCGTTCTCACGATGGTGTTCGCCCATTCCGAAGATATCGAGCCCGACTTGATCCGCGAGCTCTATTTCCGCAAGCACACTCTCCATGCGGTCAATGGCTGACTGCAATCGCCCGGTGGCAGGGTCGGTCAAAAGCATTGCGAAACTATCGATACCAATTTCAATCATAGATCCTGCCGGGTTTGAGCTGGTGGTGTCGCCTTACTAAAGATCCTTCCAGCTACGAACGCTCCTCGCCGTCCAATCGCGCAGAAAGGCTGTGCTATCTGAAAGTGCCTTCCACCATCACACGACCAGCGGGTGCCGCACCAGCCGCCATTTTTTGATCGATTTCATCGAAGGATTCGATAGGGTGTATTTTGATGGGTCACCATTGGACCAGCGTCGAGCCCGGACAGACGTGCGTGAAACCTGTCGGATGTTCTGTGCTCCCTGAAAAAGGCCGGGGCCTGCGCTAATGCGGAGCTACACCCAGCCGTCCACATCAATCACGGCGCGGGCGAAAGATTCCGGGGCTTCTTGTGGGAGGTTGTGACCGATCCCACCTGTGATCAGGCGGTGCTCATATTTCGCCTTGAACTTCGCTGCATAAGTCTTTGCATCTGGGTGGGGTGCCTCGTTGGCGTCACCTTCCATGGTAATCGTGGGCACGTGTATTTCGGGGCCGACTGCCAGCTTGCTTTCCAACTCGTCGAACCGCTTCTCGCCTTCGGCCAGTCCGAGACGCCATCGATAGTTATGGACGACAATCGCGACATGGTCTGGGTTGGCGAACGCCGTGGCACTTCGCGAGAACGTTTCTTCGTCGAATTTCCACTTTGGGGAGGCGAGCTTCCAGATGAGCTTGGCGAAGTCGTTCGTATATTTCTCATAGCCGTCGCGACCGCGATCTGTGGCGAGATAGAATTGGTACCACCACTGGAGTTCGGCGGGCGGCGGCAGGGGGGCCTTTCCGGCGGTCTGGTTTCCGATTAGATAGCCGCTGACCGATACGAGGGCCTTACAGCGTTCCGGCCAGAGGGCGGCGACTATGCCGGCTGTCCTCGCTCCCCAGTCGAAGCCAGCGATTGTAGCCTGCTTGATTCCCATGGCGTCCATGAGCTTGATCGTATCAACTGCAATCGCCGCCTGCTGGCCATTGCGTTTCGTCGCGCCTGATAGGAAACGCGTGCCGCCGTAGCCTCGGAGGAAGGGCACGATGACGCGGTGGCCTTGGCTGGCAAGGAGAGGTGCGACCTCCGCGAAGCTGTTGATGTCGTACGGCCAGCCGTGCAGCAGCAAGACTGGTGATCCGGACGCTGGTCCGACGTCGGCATAAGAAACTAGCAGGTCACCTGCCTCGATGGTCTTGTTTGCTTCGAGTATGGCTCCGGCAGGAGCCGGCGGTGCCTCCGCACGCGTGGGCGCCTGAGAGGCTTCCGCCATCTTCTCGCCGAGCACACCCGCCGCGGTAATAGCGAGTGCGACGCTGCCTAACGATCGGCGTGTGAAATTTGCGGGTACGCCTTTGGACATTGCGCCAGTCTCCGATGGTGGTTGCTGGGTAAAGGCTGCACTCACGCTCCGGATTCCGGGAGTGTTTGCGCTGCCTTCCGTATCGAGATCCGTTGTCGATCCGTACCCGGGAACATTGAGACCGGCCCCTGGGGCGCGCTACTGCACGATGGTATCGCCTATACGAACGTATCGCCTATACGAAGGTGCAAATGCCTTCCTGACGGTCCGCCGACATAGTCTCGGTCGAAGCCGGCGGCTGCGGATCAGCCACAGCCAAAAATCGGGAGCAGACGATGATCTATCGCGACCAGGAACCTCGTAGCTCAGGCTTTCCGCTTGTTGTGATCGCAATTGCCATGGTGGCGATCGTCGGGGTTCTGATTTCCATCAGCGAGCGGCCGACACCGACGCGTGTCTGGGTGCCCTCTGCTTCCGTCGGTTCTGGAGCGAGCGCCGCTCTGTAGGATCCGTTTGACCTGTCGAGGGAAATACAATCATGCCAGGCCCAATAGACAGGCGATGCCTTCGCCCGCTCATGCCGGAGGAGGTGTCGAGAGCAGCAGACGTACTGAAGGAATACTGCGAAGCTCGACGCTGGAACAGAAAGAGCGAGGAAGCGGAGGCAGTGGCACGGGACATCATTCGGTGGCTCCAGTCAGGAGCTCCGAGCCGGGAGCGGCTTCAGGAGATCCTCAGAGCAAGATGTTGAGATGGGTCATTCCATGCAGTCCGCTGACCTGGCACAGTATTGGGAAGCGAAACTCTTCAGGTACGCTCAAGCTTGCCGCGCCAAAAGCTACCTACGCGCTGGAAAAGCGCGATTTACAAGTAGATGTTACGAATTGGGGATTTCATGACGACTGCGACTGACACTTCACCGCTTACCCAGGTGCTCAACAAGGTGTTCACCAAGTTCGATCGCAACGGGGACAACAAGCTGACCGGGCAGGAACTTGAGAACTTCGATCAAATCCTAATGCCTGGAGTTGCCGTCGATGACAACGGGCGTCCCAAGGTGGACATGAAGCAGCGGCTGGACCACGACGCCAACGGTGCTGTCGGCCGTGATGAAATGCACTCCACTGGGATACTTATGCCTGCGGAGATGACCGATCCGTCGTTGACTTCGCTCCTCAATTATCTGCATGCCAAGAACGATCCGGCGGCCCTGCAGGCAGCGGCGATACTGGAGCTTGATGACTCCACGGAAAGTTGAGCATCGAAAAACGGGAGCCATAGGGGGCGCCGACACACCATAGTATCGGCGACACTATGGTCCAATGGTTCCGGAACAAGATGATGGTTAACCTCTGTCACGTCGCCGGTTGATCGACGGCGACTTAAACTCAGGAGCCGGACATGAACCATCTTGAACTTGAAACGAAAGTCACGCAAGCCGCGCCAAAGAACGCTCCAGTAAGGATGAACCTAGAACTCCTCGTGATACCTGTGTCGGACTCCGACCGCGCTCGGAAATTCTACGAGAGCATTGGCTGGCAAGTCGACATTGATCACTCCGTTGGAGACGACTATCGCATCGTTCAGATGAGCCCGCCTGGGTCCGGTTGCTCGATCATGTTCGGAACAAACATAGCACTAGCGCCTCCCGGTTCCGCTCAGGGAATGCATCTCGTGGTCTCCGACATCGAGGCTGCTAGGACCGATCTGCTATGCCGAGGCGTCGCTACCAGCGAGCCTTTCCACGACGTTGGTGGGATATTCCACCATTCGAACGGCAAGGGGATTGTTTTCGGACCCAATCCTGATCGGAAGAGCTATGCATCGTATTTCACATTTTCCGATCCGGACGCAAACGTTTGGACAGTCCAGGAGGTCACAGCACGACTTCCGGGTACAAAAGGTGACACCCGCTTCACGACACAGCTTTATGAAGCAGTTTGGGGCGCCTCAGGCCCCGCCTCGGATGCGTGACGCCGAGGCCAAACAGCAGCGTGCCGCGCTCGGCGCTCTCCTGAAGGTTTACGGCGAGAGCTATCATCCCGAGCGCTGCTTGGATCCGCTTGAGAAGGCCTCCTTCTTCTGAAAAAGGCGAAAGAGCTGCACGAGGCGGCTCTGGGTGCAGGAAACGGTGGTCGTCAACTGGGATTTCTTGGTCGCCGGGTAAGGTGCTTAACTTGAGGTCGGTTTAGGTCACTCGCCACGGTCGCCTTATCACGGGACAAAACCCAGCATCCTCGACAGCCGGCGCGCAACACCTGGTAAAGCTGCTGACAAGTGGCCACGCCTTAACCGCGGCGTGACTACCGATCAGCCCTTAGCTAATCCCGATGCCAAATCAGCAAGAACCGGAGTGCCGAGAAATAATGAAGGTTCTGATGGCAAAGTTCGCGGTCTTGTTTAGCCCATCACCATGATGCCTCCTGTTTATTGTCTGAATTCCGCGTGGCGGAGCAGTGATCATGCTGTGCGTCCACTTAAATCGATACTTAAGTACAAGTGCACAACTGCCTAAGTAGCGGCAATGTTGTTCACTGGGCGAAGCAGTGCCGAAAGCCGCGAGAGTTGCGGCGCGCTTCGATTCAAGCATGAGATAGGCAGGCAGGCCTCGACCGAAATCCCGCTCACGATTATTGTCCCGGAAGCAGATGACGAAAGGTGGAAGAATAGATCGAGGGCAATATGAGAGCCGCCGATGATGGTTGAAGGCGCAGGCGAGTCGGTCTCAGGCTACGAACTGCGTCCGGTTAGGGAGAGCGAGCAGCACGTTCTTTATCGCGGTATCGAGCGACGTTCTCGAAGAAGGGTGCTCGCAGTTTCGGCGCCAGGGGGGCGGGACGCGGAACACGCGCTCCGCCGCGAGCACTCGATGGCCGACAGACTTCTCGAACATTGGGCGGTTCGCCCCTTGGAATTTGTCCACTATCAAGGCCAAGAAGTTCTAATTCTTGAAGATCCCGGTGGGATGCCTCTTGACTTGCTCGTGAGCCAACGACCCGGTCGGTTGCTCCGGGTCCGTGAATTCCTGGAGATTGCGGCGAACCTGGCGGCCATCCTGTCCCTAGTTCACGAACGAGGGCTCATACATAAGGACATTAAACCACAGAATGTCTTCGTTTGCGAAGATGGGAGCGTTCGTCTGTCCGGCTTCGGTTCCTCGACGGAGCTCCCCAGTCAGAACATAAGCCCAACTGGGTCTCAGTCATCTGGTACTCTAGCCTACATGTCGCCCGAGCATACGGGGCGGGTGAATTGGCCGGTCGATGCCCGAAGCGATCTCTATTCGCTCGGAGTCACGCTCTACCAGATTCTGGCAGGCTCGCTCCCCTTCAACACAGACGATCCTCTTGAACTTCTGCATTGCCATATAGCACGCGCGCCTGCATCGCCATCTACCCTGCGCCCGGAAATCCCGGATGCTGTTGCGTCAGTTATCATGAAGCTTCTCGCAAAATCGCCGTATGATCGGTATCAGACGGCCTCTGGGGTCGAAAATGATCTCAGAAGATGCCTGGCTCAATGGGAAACTCAAGGCAAGATATCGCCTTTTCCTCTAGCGGAGCATGATCTTTCCGCACGCCTCACCATCCCTACGAAATTCTACGGACGACGTCGCGAAGTCGACGCTTTCCAAGCTGCGCTGCGGGGTTTCCTCCAAAACGGTTCATCGCGCCTGGTGCTAATTGGCGGTGAACCGGGAACGGGTAAGACGCACCTCGTCCGGGAGCATTTGTCGGGCCTGGACGTACAAGAAATTCTGATCGCAACGGCTAAGTACGAGCCTCACCTTCGCGACAGTCCGCTCGCTTGCATGGTCCCTGCACTTCAATCTCTGACCCGAATGGTTCTGAGTACGGGTGCATCGGAGTCGGAGGAATGGGCCAAGAGGTTTAGGCATGCCTTAGGCGCCAACGCTGCGCTTTTGACACATGTTGTTCCTGACCTGGAGATAGCGCTGGGCTCTACTTCGGTCGACGTGGAGCTGCCAGCCAGGGAATCGAGAAGACGCATCCAGGCTGCATTGCGCGATTTTATTCGGTTATTTGCGCTTCCCAAGCGCCCGCTCGTTCTAGTCCTGGACGATCTGCAATGGGCCGACAGGGCCAGTTTGGATCTAGTCGAGCAACTTCTCCTAACAGAAAGGGCCGGCGGGCACGTCCTTGTCGTGGGAACATGTAGAAGCCGCGACCTTGCTGACGATCATCGGTTGGTGCGCCTACCAACTACTTTACGCGGGGAGGGGGTCGATGTCACCGAGATAGAGATTCCGGCGCTCACCCGCGAAGACCTCGGTGAAATGATCAGCGACGCCATGAAGTGCTCGCCGAGCGAAGCGCAACGATTGGCGAAAACAATCCATGCGAAGACGGGCGGGAATGCGCTGTTCGCGACGAGATTGCTTTACTCCCTCGAAAATGAGGGAGTCTTAAGAGCCGACGGGGCACTTGGGCGTTGGACCTGGGACGAGGGCGGCGTCAACGCGAGAGAGCATAGCGACAACGTGGTTGATATGATGGTCGCTGATCTTGCCAAGCTCCCTCGTCCGGTCCTGGATGTCCTTCGCTGGCTCGCTTGCTTTTCTATGGCGAGCAGCAGCCGACTGCTCGCCGAAGCGACCGAAATGGCCGTCGAGGAAATGCAGGGACTGCTCAATCGGTGTGCTAGATCGGGGTTCATAGCCTGCTTCGACGATAACTACGCGTTCGTACACGACAAGGTGCGAGATGCGGCCTATTCCATGCTTCCGCCGGAAGAGAAGGCCCGACGACACGAGCGGATAGGACGTATTCTTGAGCGCGCTCGAACCCTACAGGATTTGGACGTCGGAATCTTCGAGGTTGTCGATCAGTTCAATCGCGGGTTCAGGACGATCGAGACCCCCGCCGATCACCTTCATATCGGACGCCTGAACTTCGAAGCTGGGATGGCGTCGAAAGCCGCGGGTGCATATGAGGACGCACTAACATACCTCCGACGAGCAGAGGAGCTATTGGCGTCCGGTTCCGGGTTCGCCGAGCCTCAAATGTTGTTCGAGTGCGATCTGGCTCTTGCACAGAGTGAATTCGTATGTGGCCACACGTCGGACGCTGAGAGGCGTCTTCTCGACCTACACCGACGCGCCTCCGACATTACTTCCCGTGCGGCCGTCGCCTGTCAGCGGATCGACCTCTACGTTTTTATGGCGCTTCCAGACCGAGCCGTGAAATTGGGCATCGAATTTCTCGCCGAAGCAGGACTCGACGTATGCCTTCCCCCTTCACGCGATGATGTCGCCACTGCCTACAGCCGGGTTTGGAAGCTCTTGGAAGGTAGGATGGTGGAGGACTTGGTTGATTTGCCGATGACGAGCTCGGCGGACGCCGACGCTACTTTGGCTGTCTTGAACAGGATGATCCTCTCAGCCTTATACGAAAACCCCACTCTCCATCAATTGCTCATAATCCTGATCGTCCAGTTCAGCATCGAGCACGGCAACAATGCGGCCTCGGTCCTGGGCTACGTGCTGTTTGGTCGACAGCTTATCACCGAATTCGGCGACGTTGTCGCGGGCCGCCGTTTTGGAGAGCTTTCGCTTGCGCTCGTCGGCAAAGGTTTGTCGACCTTCAAGGCCCGAGTGTATTTCAACTATGGAACCGGTATTAGCTCGTGGTCAGAGCACCTCTCGGTTGGTAGGTCCTATATAGAAGCAGCACTCGAAACCGCACGACGGAACGGCGACCTGCTTTACGAAGCCTATTGCCGAAGCAATCTCATCGGAAACGCGATCTCTTCCGGAGAGAGTCTTCCCGCCGTCTACCAGATGGCAACCGATTCACTGAATTCCATCGCTTTCGACTTCAAGATCGCGCTCGCGTTCGTCGTAGGGCAGCTTAGGCTAGTTGGCTCGATGATGAGGTTCGGGGGCTACCTCGACGGCCTTGAAGAGATCGGCGTCGACGTTGAGGAGGTCGAGCAATCTTTGATCCGAGGAGACCACCCAAGGACGGTTCAGGACATCTACTGGAGTAGACGCCTACAGGGCCACGTCTTTCTGGGCGAGTACGAATTGGCAATCGAGGCGGCGCGCAAGTGCGAGACGATACTCGTCTCCCCTTGGCCTAACATAGAGGGCGCCGAGTTTCACTTTTACTCTGCCATTGCCTATGCAGCGCTCCTCGCCGACGCCAGCAAGGAAGCTCCTCGTTTTGTAGATCACAGGGATCGTGTGCGGGAGCACGCAGACAGACTGGAAGCATTCGCAAAAAAATCGCCGAAAAACCTCATGTGCCGGGCTGCGCTGGTTGAGGCCGAGATCGCTCGGATTGAAGGTCGTCAGATCGAGGCGGACACTTTATACGAGAAGGCCATAAGATCGGCGCAAGCCAATGGTTTCCTTCAAATCGAAGCGCTCGCATGTGAAGTGGCGGCTCGATCGTACCGCGGCAGAGGACTTGAGGAGATACACGACCTCTATATCAACAGAGCGAAAGTGGCGTACCGCAAGTGGGGGGCAAACCGTATACTTCAAAGACTAGGGGAGTACCATTCTGGTGACGCTCGTGCCAGCCCCTTGTCGCAGACGCTCTCACTGGATACGCAGTTAGATGTCGCCGCGATCGTCAGGGCATCTCAAGCAATTTCCCGCGAAATAAGGCTTCCCGAGCTGATTGATCGGGTTATGCGCCTGGTGATAGCGCATGCCGGGGCAGAGCATGGATTGCTCATGCTTCTTAAGGATAACGTGCCGCTTCCCGTCGCGGAGGCGCGTGTCGTCGGAGGTGCGATACAGGTCGACACCATCGAAGCGACGGTTGATGGCGGACTCCTGCCACAAACCGTCCTGCAGTATGCGATACGAACAGGGCGCCCCGTCATCCTCGAGGACGCTTGTCTCGATAGTGTCCACTCGAATGATGCGTACGTTCGCGAAAACCGTTGTCGATCCATCCTTTGCATGCACATCGGTGGCCAAGGCCGATACGTAGGTGTGCTCTACTTGGAGAATAACCTCACGCCTGGAGCCTTTACGAAGGAACGCTTGAGCGTACTGGATCTGCTCTCATCGCAGGCAGCAATCTCGCTGGAAAACGCGCGGCTATACAGAGATCTACAGCGTAGCGAGACTTTCCTCCTTCAGGGACAAACTGTTAGTAATACCGGGAGCTTCGGGTGGAGCGAGGCAACTCGCGAGTTTTTCTGGTCGCGGGAGCTCTACCAAATCCTCGAGTACGAACCCGACATGAAGGCATCTCCCGAACTGGTATTGACGCGAGTGCATCCAGGGGATCGCCCTCGGGTTACAAAACTGCTGGAGCAAGCCATCGAGAGGGGCAATGATTTCGATAGCGACTACCGGCTACAGATGCCGGATGGCCGGGTCAAACATGTTCAAACCATTGGCAGATCGGTTCGTAATGAAAACCTGGATTTTGTGGGCTCTATTCGAGATGTCACGGAGAAGGTTGCGAACGAAGAGGCTCTTCGTGAAGTTACAACCAACCTTGCGCATGTCGCGAGGGTGACGACACTCAATGCCATGACTGCATCGATCGCGCATGAAGTCAATCAGCCCCTCTCCGGGATAATCACCAACGCAAGTACAGGGATGAGATTCCTCTCATCGGATCCGCCAGATCTAGTAGGAGCAAGGGAGACCATAAAACGGACGATGCGGGATGCGAACCGCGCATCCGACGTCATCGCCCGTCTGCGTGCAATGTTCCAGAAGCAGGCGCCTGCCATCGAGCTCGTCGATCTCAACGAACTGGCCAAGGAGGTCGTCTCCTTGACGAGCAGTGAGATCCTGAAGGCGGGCGCGAGCATAGCCACCGATTATTTCGACGGTCTACAGCTCGTTCGAGCTGACCGCGTGCAATTGCAGCAAGTGATATTGAACCTTCTCATGAACTCCGCAGAGGCTCTGACCGGATATGACGGTCCAAGGAATATAACTATTCAAACCAGCGTCCATGTTGACGGCGGAGTGCGGCTCGACGTCAAGGATACCGGTCCCGGCATTGACGACCAGATTATTGATAGGCTGTTCGAGCCCTTTTTCACCACCAAAGCGAATGGCCTGGGCGTAGGTCTGTCGATCTGCCGATCAATACTTGCAAGCCTTGGCGGCCAACTTTGGGTAGATTCGAGAAAGGGAGTTGGAACTTCATTCAGCTTCCACATTCCAGTCCTCCCTCAGGAGGCGTCCACATCATCGGGTGACGAGCGATGAAATTCTGGGATCGAAAGATCAACCTGTTCGGACGGACGGCCGACGTGGCTGCGTCCAGGCCGGAGCAAACGACCTCTTTCGTTAGCACGATAGGCATCCTGCTCGCGCTCGCGATGTTCATCAACTACGTCGACCGAGGAAACCTCGCCACAGCCGCGCCGCTTATCAAGGATGAGCTGCGGATCACGAATACGGAGTTCGGCGTCCTCATCTCTGCGTTCTTTTGGATCTATGTGCCATTCCAACTTATTGCAGCTTGGTTCGTGACGAAGTTCGGTGCGTATCGGGCTCTCGTCGGCGGGTTGCTAGTCTGGTCGGTCGCTACTGTTCTTACCGGGCTAGCCGGGGGCTTCTTCAGCCTGTTGGTTTTACGCGTGGTATTGGGGCTCGGAGAAAGCGCAAGCTTTCCGGCGACTTCCAAGCTGCTCGCGCAGAACCTTCCCGTTGAGAAGCTCGGTTTTGCGAACGCTCTGGTCAGCACCGGTATCATCTTGGGACCTGCCGTTGGGACCTTCGTCGGAGGTTTGGTGATGGCCCAATACGGATGGCGTATGCTTTTCGTTTTGTTTGGGCTGGTGTCACTGCTCTGGCTCGTTCCCTGGCTGGCTGTGACCCGGTCGTGGGCCGCTGCAAAGCTCCTCGAGGTTAGATCGGTGGAGCAGCCGAGTTTTCGGAAGATGCTCCGAAGACGTGAATTGTGGGGCGCGGCCATTGGGCATTTTTCGAACAACTACACGTTCTATACCATCCTTACTTGGCTACCTCTCTATCTAGTGAAGGTGCAAGGTTTTACCTTGGCCGAAATGGCTCGAATGGGAGGGGTTGTTTATATTGCCGCGGCTTTCTTCTCTCTGACTTGCGGCTGGATAGCGGACCGGTGGATGAGTTTCGGTGCGAGCTCCAATCGAGTTCGCAAATTCTTCATCGGTAGCGCTTGCGCGATCGCTATAATGTGTATGCTTTTGTGCGCCACCGGCAACCCGAGCCTCGCCATAGCAGGGCTGCTCATATCCTCAATCGGCCAAGGCATGGGAGGTTTCAACCTCTATGCGATCGGCCAAACCCTTGCGGGACCCGCTGGCACGGCGAAGTGGATCGGTCTTCAAAACTGCATTGGGAACATTGCGGGGATTGTGGCCCCTGTGATCACGGGTGTAATCGTTGATCTCACAGGTACGTATCAGGCAGCATTCCTCGTAGCGGCAGCCGTTTCGACAGTCGGGCTCATATCTTGGACGATCGGCATATCCAGGATTGAGAGAATAGATTGGAGCGAATAGGTGAACGCTGCCAGTTTTGCGTACAGAATAACTGACAGCCGTTCCATCCGGAAAGGGAGGATGCTGTCGCAGAGGTCCTTCAGGGCGATGTCGTTGTCTCGGACTGCACAGATGTCGTGGTGTCAGGCGAAGACCAGATCGCGGCATATGGCTTACTGGGACAGTTGAACGCTCTGGGCTAAGGAAGGCGTTCTCGGTATCGAAAAGGCCACCGTCATGCCTGGCCCGTCATTAGGCATCGCCCACATGCGGCCTCCATGGGTTTCGACGATCGATCGGCTGATGGAAAGTCCGATCCCCATTCCGTTAAGTTTCGTTGTGAAAAACGGTTCAAACATCTTGTCCGTAGAGTCAGCCGCGCTGCCGACTCCCGCATCCGAGATTGACAATGTGAGCATGTCCTCAGCTAGCGATGTCCGCACGAACAGACGGCGGGGCCGTCCCTCGGTTTCTGCCATAGCTTCGATCCCGTTCAGTACCAAGTTCAAAATGACCTGCTGGAGCTGGATACGATCGCCCCTGACGGACGACAGTCCAGGCACCAGGCTGGCATCGAGGACGATAGATTTCTCCCGCATGTCGCGCGCTGATAACGCGATCACCTCTCGAGCTATTTCATTGAGATCTATCTCCTCCATAGTCGGAGACTGACGGTTAAACATGGCCCGAAGGCGCTTGACGACTTCGGTTGCACGCATGGTGTCCCGGATCGTTCTCCGCGCGGTGTCTGTCGCGGAGGCGATGTCCGGTGGATCGAGCGCGAGTAGGCGAACACAGGCGTTGGCATTGGCGAGAATACCCGATAACGGTTGGCTCACCTCGTGCGCAATGGATGTCGTCAAGGCACTTATAGTCATCGCGCGTGAAATGTAGGCAAGTTCTTCTCGCGCTTTCAATAGAGCTTCCTCACCCCGCCGGATAGCATCTTCCGCGCGTTTCGTCTCGGTGATGTCCTGTACAGTCCCCATGAAAACCGGGTGATCACCGATGTAATCCGTTACTCTGGCGAGACCGCGAATGAACCTGACGGAACCGTCCGTCCTGATGATCCGAAAGACAAAATCGGCGTCTTCGCCGGCCAGCCCCTTTCGCATCTCGACGTCGAAAAGTTCCAGGTCTTCCGGATGGATCCGCTCCCTGACCGCATCGATGCTTGGCTCGACCTCAGGATCGAGATCGAATATTCGATAAAATTCCTCAGACCAGATATTCTCGTCCCGCTGGATGTCCGATGTGAAGCTACCTGTCGAACTGATCCGCTGCGCTGCGACGAGCTGTGCCTGGCTCCGCTTGAACTGGGTCTCACGCTTTACTAACGCTTCTTCATGGCGGGTCCTGTCTATGGAAATCCCTGCGATATGCGCTGCTCGGTCGACAATCTGCCGTTCGCGAGGTTGAAGTTCGGTATGTTGATGACGAAGGATGGCAAAGATCCCCGCCGTGTTCCCATAGGGCGAGAGAATAGGAATTGCGTGGCAGTAATTGAGCCTGTTCGCTAACATGAACTGGCCCATCGACGTGTGGCGATAATCGCTTTCGAGGAGGTTTTGGATTTCAACAGCCTTTTTTGTGAGTGCTGCGAATGAGCACGCATTCTTGTCCAACGCCACGCTCTTTTGGTCGAAGATCTCTCGGAATTCGCTTGGCAAGCGCGGAGCCGCGCCCATTCGAAAGAATTTGCGATCGAGCGACAGCTCGAGAAAACAGCAAAAGAGATCCGGGATCAGATCTTCGACGACATTGCAGAGCTTTTGGAGGACGCTTGCTGATGGCGTCCCCCGAGCCACCATATCGAGCATCTCCATTTCCTTCCCGAGCAGGTAGGCGGCATCGCGGGAGTCCTGAACGTCGTTCTGAAGTAGGCAGTAGCTCGTAAGTTCGCCTGACTTCCCGACAATCGGCACGACTTGCGCCTCAAGCCACCGCAGTGTGCCGTCGGCATGCTGTGCTTGGTACGAGAAGACCGGTGTCTGCTCTCCTTCCATGTATGCCTTGAGCGGAAGCAGGATATCGTCGAGTTTCCTCGGCTCCATGTCGGCCGAAGCCTCTTGCTCCGTCCTCTCAGGCAGAAAGCCATACCAACGCAGCGCTGCTTGATTGGCAAACTCTAGTTCCAAATCAGGGGTGATCAGCAGCGCTGAAAGCGACAAGGAATTTAGGAAGCGCCGGAACCCGCCTTCAATTTCCTCTTGGGTTCGGTCGTTAGCGCTCTCGTGGCGTTCTGTCGCGAGCCAACAGATCTTTCCATCATCCGCTAGCGGCGACCCAGCAAGCTCGAACCAACTGAAATCTCCATCTTTTCGTCGCAAGCGGGCATTGATCACCCTGTGCCCTTCGGTCCGCCGCACGTTTTGCCAGTACCCGACCGCGAAGACTGCATCATCCGGATGCAAAACACTCACCCAGTGTGATGGGCGGCTCAAGCCGAAATCTATACCAGCATATTCTCCAAAACGGGAGTTGCAGTATGAGATTGCGCCCGTTTCGTCTGTCGTCCAGACCAGACCCGGCAGGTGGTCCAGGATCACCGCCGCATCGGGCTCAATCGGGGTTGCCTCCTCATTGAGTGAAATGGACATCCGGACGTCCCGTTACCTTCTTTGCCCGCGCTCGCCGGGCATTGGCGTCTTGGCTAATCTGGTACGCTCTGCGGGCGCGCGGCGGACATGCGCCGCCCGACGATCAAGTCCTGCACTGAAATCATTCCCAGCACAAAAAGGAGCAACCATATCGCTGCGGTCAGTGTTAGAGAGACAGATGTCCAGCCAAGCATCGATGACGCCAATATCGTCCCAACCGAGGTGGATACCTTCAGCACCGAGAAGGTTTCGGCCCTCATTTCGGGCCTTGCCAATCTATTGATCTGCAGAGAGTAGTGAATACCGAGTGACGGGGCAAATAGTCCCACCAACGCGCAGCCGATGATCGACAACCCAAAGGAATTTTGAAGTACGAGCGCGATACCAATGAGGATTGCCGTCAGCATTCCGGCGACCTGGTGCCTCGAAAAAGCTCGGTTAAGGAAGCTATTTCCAATGGCGCCAATCAGGGAAGCCGCACACAAGGTTCCAGTGAACACTGCTCCATACCCCGCTTGAAGCCCAAATCCCATAGCAAGCAATACCGCGCCAACCTCGATCGCACTGATTGCGGCAGAACTGGCGCAAGCGCACGCTAACCAAATAAGGACATCTGGAGATATCGCTCTTCTCTTCTCCGCCTCCTCGACCCTCGCGTCGGCGGTCGGTGCTGACGGCAAGATGAGGGCAGGAAGCGCACCTAGAGCCGCGATAGCGGCTATCGCCAATGATGCGGAGACGGTCCCCAACGCCGCCGCCAAAATCGGCGTGACTAGAAAAGTAAGTTCGGTTGCGAAGGCTCCGAATGAAAGGAATCTGGTCATTTGGGTCGGTGCGACCAAGTAGTTCGCTGCGTTACGCAAGTGACCGAAGGCTGCACCTTGCACCACGCCGGACGCTACTGCCGCAACAATGAAAACCCAGTAGGGCGCACTCGCGCTGCACGCTACGGCGCAGCCAAACAGGGCCATGGTCCTGATGACAATGAGGATTTTGAAATACGTGATCGAGTTTGATCCGCGTCCCAGCCGGGCAACGGGTATGGCCCCTGCCAGTTGTGCAGCGGTCATAGCAGCGAGGGCTGTAGCGCCGCCCGCTGCATTACCAGTGATCGAAATAGCTGCCATAGCAAAGGCGATCGACGCTCCGGAACGTGGCACGCCGAACAATCCGTATGCGACCACCCAGCGGAGAGACCGATGACACTTCAAACTGCCCCCGTTCATTTTCCCGTCAAAATCTGGTCAGTCCCGTCCGAACCGACGGACGTTGTCGATCTATACCAAAACGCCCCGGCACTGATGCATCACGTCCTTCATCTTGCCCGATGCCCCGACCGTGTGAAGGTGAGCTTACCGCAAACTGGCACCAAGCACATCATACTATGGTATTGCCCAAAGCGTGGCTCCGGGCAGCAGCCGATGGCGGCCGGCATAGAGACGCCTTGGTCCAATGGACGAATTCGAAGCCGCCTGTCATCAAAGCGAAGATCGGATCTGTCAGCTTCAGTACGCCAAGCGTCGCTTGCCTATCGGAAGTTTCCGAACTCGGATCCTCACCATTCGGATCGTAATCATCTCTGGCAGTGAGCTGCACTTCGATACTTTGGTATCGCCGATACTAACGTCCAACTGCGCCATCCAACCATCGAGAGCATAGTCCCCGCCGCGGTCTCTTTCGGCTGCATAACCTGGAAGGAGATACTCCGATGAAGATACTAATGGTTTTCACCTCTCATGACACCCTCGGCAATACGGGGCGCAAGACCGGCTTCTGGCTCGAGGAGGGCGCGGCTCCTTACTACGTTTTCCGTGACGCCGGCATCGAACTTACTCTTGCGTCACCCAAAGGAGGACAGCCACCTGTCGATCCAAAGAGCGATCTCGCGGAGAACCAGACACCTGCGATGGCCCGCTTCAAGAAGGATCCCGATGCGCAAAAAGCCTTTGCCCACACAAAGCTGCTAAAGGACATGCGGTCGGAGGACTTCGACGCCATATTCTATCCAGGCGGCCACGGCCCGATGTGGGATCTGGCAGAAGATCAGGATTCGATCAAGCTGATCGAGGACTTCTACAATGCCGGAAAGCCTGTCGCTGCGGTGTGTCATGCACCTGGGGTTCTGCATCGGGTGACTTACAAAGGCGCTCCTATCGTGAAGGGCAAGCGTGTGACGGGCTTCACTAATACAGAGGAGGAAGAAGTTCAGCTCACCAACGTCGTTCCCTTCCTCGTGGAGGACGAACTCAAGCGGCTCGGCGGCCTCTACGAAAAGAGAGGAAACTGGGAGAGCTTCGCGATTACCGACGGTCGTCTCATCACAGGACAGAATCCAGCATCCTCCACAGCAGGCGCTCAGCATCTGCTAAAGCTGCTGACCAGTGGCCAGGCATCGATCGCGGCGTGACCACCGTGCCCCCAGCCTTGAGGGCGCAGAGCACTATCCTGCGGGCTTTGCCGTTAGATGGCGGCTATTGCGGGCGGAATGCCTTCAGTGTGTGAAGCAAACATCCTGGGTTTAGGAAGCGTCCCACGTGGATGTCGATCTGCGTTCCTGAGGCAACTCAAAGGCTCTCCTCCCGCGTGAGCAGTTATCATCGGAGGGCGATCCAATCTCCATGTCCTCGGCTGACCATTCTAGCGCTCAGCCGTTCGACACGAGGTTGCGCGCGTCTATCTCCCCAGGTTCCAGGGAAGGGGCTGCAACGAAGATCCTTTCTTTCTGAGACTCCGGCCAGAGCATCGCCTCCCAATCCCAATGCTTGGCCTTGAGCGCCGCGCGAATCGCAAGGCCCAGCGCCTGCGCCATCCGCGGAGGCACCGCGTTGCCAATCTGATCGGCAGTCGCCTGTTTGCCCCCGACGAATACCCAATCGTCCGGAAATCCTTGCAACCGGGCGCGCATTCTTGCAGTCAGGGCGGGCTTGAAACCCGGCTTCGACGCCTGCTCTTTTGTTGGAGCAGTGTCCGGTAGGCCTGCGATATCAACGCCCTTGGAGGCCCAGCGGGCTGCCTCCTTGGCGCGAGGCTTGCCACGACGTGTGACGATGGTCGACGCGACATCGTTGTTTTCCCGGCGCTCTCGGGCCCATTGATAGGCTCCTTCCCAGCCGTTCGCCGCCATCAGGTCAACGAGGACATCGCCAATATTGGTGCGTCGCTGCGGGAATTTCGGCGGCATGCGGAATGACAGTGCGAGATCTTTTCGGATTCCGATGAATAGGACGCGGCTTCGTTCCTGCGCCAGCCCGTAGTCTTTAGCTTGGATGCGATGAATGTCGACATCGTAGCCAGCACGCTTGAACCCGCGGAGGACGTCCGCGACGTGATCGGAATGTCTTGCCTGGAGCAGCCCATCCACGTTCTCAAACAAAAATGCTTTCGGCCGAATTTCATCGACGATACGAACGCATTCCGGCAGCAGGTCGCGCGGGTCTTCCTTCCCCAGTCCGTAGCCATCGGACGAGTACGGCTGGCATGGCGGGCCCCCGCTCACGAGATCGATATCGAGCTGACGATAGAGTCTGAAATCCATCGTTCGCACGTCTTCCTTGATGACTGTCCAGTCCCTGCCGTTGCGACGGAGCGTGGCGGCAGCGTGATTGTCGTATTCGACGAGCGCAACGTGTTCGAAGCCAGCGCGCTCAAGACCTATCGACATCCCGCCGGCTCCTGCGCAGATCTCGACGACCGTCAGCCTGTCACCCTGAGGAAGTTCTCGAAGGATTGCCTTATCCTCTCTATTCCCTGCCAGCGCTCGCCCTGTCAGCGAATTGAGTGACCGCAGCCAAGGATGCGGCTGCCCCGGATCAATTTCGCCGACGCCGCCCGCCAAAGGGAGCGTGCCGTCTTCGAGATGTATCAATGCGCGGTAGGCCACCGACAATTCGTATGCCGCCGAACGCGGTGTGAGTTCCTCGGGAGCATGATGGTCCGAACCAAACAGATTTTCGAACCCAATCCGCAGCTCACTGGCCTCGTAGCGGACGTCGTCCGCCGCGAGTTCGGCAGGGTCCCGCTGATCGATGATGCGTGATACGAAAAAATGAAGGCGATCTAGGAAGATCGCCGATGAATCCTGAACTCGCTTGCGCGCCGCCGCCGTCGCGATTTTCCGCCCCTGGTCGGCCATGACTGCTTCAGGCGTCAGCTTTGCCTCCCGCACATGCTTGCGGATGGTCGAAATACTTTTGAGATCGATCCTTGCGCCGACTTCCATTCTTTCGAGCACTTCAGACCTGGTCTCTTCGTCAGCTCCGACAAGTGCTTTGAGCACGGGGAATGAAATTCGGTGCCTCTCGAGCAGCTCCTCGCGGCCACGCAAGGTGCTGCCGAAGCGGACGTACGTCGACAACTCGGACGCAGGCATGTTGCATGTGACGCGCAAGAATTCGCGTGCTTCGTATCCCGTCGTCACTTTTGTGAGCGTTTCGACCTCTGCGGCCATCTCAAGTATCCGTGCCGCTATCTGCTTCTGCAGCTCCGTGATCCGACGCTTTGCCGCCGATAGTGCCTCCGCTTTCGAATTCATAGTGCCCTGCCAACTCGACTCGACCTGTTGGTGTGTCGTAGCGGCACAGGCGTTAAAGGCGCAGGAAAGCATTCGTTCAAATGCCGTTGATTGGCGGATTCAGTTTCAAGCGCGAGGGACGGTGGTCGTTGTTACCGTAAAACGCCTGCTCTGGTTACCGCAACGTACTTGTCTTGGCGGCTACTGCGCGCCCCGATACGGCGCCTATCGTTGCCGAGGAGAAGTCATGTTCAAACCGTTGCTCTTATCAATAACCATGACAATGATCTCAACGTTCAGTCTGGCTGCGTCAGGCCAGGGCGTCTCCGACCAAGAAGCCTACGAGATAGCCCGGGATGCCTATGTCTATGCCTATCCGATTGTGACCATGGATGTGTCTATGCATCAGTCGACGAACGTGCCGGATGCGAACACGATCCCGCTGCGGGCTCCGGTCAACCAGTTCGCGCATGCGCGCACCTACCCTCGCGCCGAGGACAGGGACGTCGTGCGCTACAATTTCGATACGCTCTATTCGCCCGTCTGGCTCGACCTCGCGCGGGGAGCCGATCATCCTGTCGGTTCCCGATACAGGCGGACGCTACTATCTGTTGCCGATGCTCGACATGTGGACTGACGTCTTCAGTGTCGTGGGCTTGCGCACGACCGGTGCCAAAGCGGGGAATTTCGCCCTCGTGGCGCCAGGCTGGAAGGGAAAGCTGCCGACCGGCGTGACCAAGATCGAAGCGCCGACATCGACCATCTGGATTCTCGGCCGCACGCAGACCAACGGTCCCTCGGACTACGACGCGGTTCACACGGTTCAGGATGGCTACAAGCTGACGCCCCTCAGCCGTTGGGGCAAGAGTTACGCGCCGCCCGCGAAGGTGTCAACCGATCCGGCCATCGACAACAAGACGCCGCCGCTGGTTCAAGTCAATAAGCTCGATGGCGTCGCCATGCTTGGCCAGCTTGCCAAACTGATGGCGAAATATCCGCCACATCCCAACGATTATCCGATCCTGTTTCGCGTGCGACAGATCGGGCTCGAACCGGGCAAGCCCTTCGATGCTGCGAAGCTCGATCCGGCACTTGTCAAGACGATCAACGCCGCCGCCAAGGATGCGCTGGCGGACCTCGAACAATCCGGAAAGAGTGGCGCCGGCATCGGCCTTCACGTCAACGGCTGGTTCTATCAGACCAGCACGGTCGGCACCTATGGAACCGCCTATAAATTGCGCGGCATGGGCACCCTCATTGGCCTGCGTGAACCTGCCCGAAGATGCGGTCTATCCGGCCTCCTTCGTGGACGGCGACGGCAAACCTTACAGCGGCGCCAACCGCTATGTGCTGCACCTCGACAAGGGCAAGCTCCCGCCCGCTAATGCGTTCTGGTCGATCACCCTTTACGACAAGGATGGCTTCCAGGCTCCTAACGCGCTGAACCGATTTGCGCTCGGCGACCGCGACAAGCTCACATTCAACGGCGACGGCTCGCTGGACATCTATATCCAGAACGAAAGCCCCGGATCTGACAAGGAAGCCAACTGGCTGCCGGCTCCGAAGGACGAGTTCAATCTCGCCCTGCGGCTCTATTCGCCGCAGCGCGCGGCACTGGATGGCTCCTGGACGCCGCCGCCGGCCAGGAAGGTGAACTGATGGCGGATTCCGGTGCGTCCTGTCCGGAACCTACCAGGCTCGACTATTCCACCGCGACCTTCGTGAAGCGGGGAAAGTAGCTTCCCGAAGGCAGGTCGATTTGTATCTCGTGGCTCCGGCCGTGGAGTTCGTAGAAACGCGACAAGGACATTCTGAGGCGCGCGGCCTCAATGCGTACGATTGGATCTGTTGCCGGGTCAAAGCTCGGCGTCCTGTTGAATATCCGCACGGCTATCGCATGCGGCGTTAACTCCGCATGCCGACCGCGGAACAACTCTTCAGAAACGAAGCGCAGGAAGCGCCTCTGGGGATCGGTACACCGGAGCCGGGGGTCGGAAAGCAGGCGCTCCAGTTCCGCGCGTGCTCCGGAAACCTTGATGAGACCATCGGCGACCGAATCTCCCAAGATCTTGTCCGCGTCCATAGGCAAACCTCGTTTTCCGCGTCTGTTCAGCATTTCGCTCAGGCGGAACGGAGGTCCCACCGCCGGATCATTCATGAATCACGGAGATGCAACAGCCTAGTTGGACCTTGGTCCACCTACTGAAAGGATGTTCATCCGGGATCGGAGCTGCAGGAGGTGGATTAGGAAGGGGTCGCGGTTGGCGATGCGATGGCGATGGCCTGCCGAACGGCATCCATCAGCAAACCGACGTCGACTGGCTTTGCCAGGCAAGTCACGGCGCCGCCGTCCGCCATCCGCTTCGCGACGTCGGAAGCGGCGCTGCTGATGGCAATGATGGGTATGGCAAACCCACCCGCCTTGAGGGTTTCCTGCACACTGAATCCGTCCATGCCCGGCATGCGCACATCGAGCAGCAGGCAATCGGGAACCTGGGCATGCAGGGATCGCAGGAAATCGGCGCCGGAGCCAAATAACGATGTCTCACACTGCTCTGCGGCGAGAACGCGCGCGAGCGCCCTTCCGAAATGCTGGTCATCATCGACGATCGCGACCTTCAAACAATTTACTCCTCGATCTCCGCGCGATGTTATGGCTGTTACGTGTTCTTTTGTAGCTGGTCTTTGGTCCAGTCGACCGGCGCTCCGGGAGCAGGATGAGGTGACGTGGGAAGGGCATCCCGCAGTCGCCCCAGCCGCTAGGGACGCTGCGACGGCTGCAGGCCGAGGCGATCCGCCAGGCGAACGAGTTCGGCAAGCGAACGCACCTTCATCTTTGCCATGACGCGTCCTCGATGGAGCTTGACGGTCTTTTCGGCAATGCCGATGTCCGCGGCGATCTGCTTGTTGAGCAGGCCTGCGATGACGTAGGAAAGGACTTCGCGCTCACGCGCCGTCAGCAGCCGATAGCGGCTGGTGGCGTCATCGAGCTCCAATCTGGCATTGCGCGATGAGAGGTCCTTGCCGATTGCCGAACTGATGGCGGTGAACAGCGCGTCTTCGTCGATCGGCTTCGTCAGGAAGTCGACGGCTCCTTCCTTCATGGCGCGCACGCTGGTGGGGATGTCACCGCGCCCGGTAATGAAGACGACAGGGCGGGACCTTCCCTCCGAGTCCTTCAGCGCGATCTGCAGATCCAGTCCATTCAGGCCCGGCATGGAGACGTCCACGACAGCGCAGCCCGGCACATCCGGGTCATGAGCGGCAAGGAACTCGGTCGGGGACGAAAACGCACGTGTCTCGAATCCCCTGACGGCCAAAAGTCGGGACAATGCCGACAGGATCGACGGATCGTCATCGATCAGGAAAACGATGGGATTCATGATGCCGACCGGCCCTTTCCCGGAGATGCCGGAACGGAGGTCAGGACGGTTGCTCCTCCGTAATCGTTGCGCATGGCCTGGATTCGCCCTCCGTGCCGTTCCACGATCGTCCGGCAGATCGACAGGCCTAGTCCCGTTCCCTTGGCCTTGGTGGTGACGAACGGCTCGAAGATCATGTCACTCACGTCAGGATCGATTCCAGGGCCGGAATCTTCGACCTTCAGCATGATGTCATTCCCGCTACGGCCGGTCACGATACGCAATTGCCGCAAACGCCCCGGACTGGATTCGATCGCCTCCATGGCGTTCGACATCAGGTTCAGCAGGACCTGCTGGAGCTGCGTCCGGTTGCCCCTGAGGATTGCAGGCTGCGGGTGAAGCAGGAGTTCGATGGCAATCCCGCGTTCGTGCAGGTCTCGGCTGACGAAGACGAGCGTGTCGTTGACGAGCTGGTTGAGATCAAGTTCCTCCATTGCCTGGCCGTCGCGGTTGAACATGCCACGGATGCCGTCGATGATCCCGCCGGCGCGGTGGCCATCTCTGGCGATATCCTTGAGGATCTCCGAAAGGACATCCTGATCAGGTTTCTCCTTGGCCAGTTCGTGCAGGCCGGCGCTGCCGTTCATGGCGATGGCTGCCAGCGGCTGGTTGATCTCATGCGAGACCACGGCCAACGTCGCATCGACCTGCATGAGCCGGGTTTCGCGCTCGTGGCGCCGCGTTAGCAGCGACACGGCAAGCCGACCATAGAGGGTTGTCATCTCCGTCAGCAGCCCCAACAGCACGAACGAGGAAGCCAGCAGTCCATAAAAACGGCTTTCGTACCAGACGAAGCTGAAGCGGTAGGTGGTGGAGCTGACAAGGAGGCTTGCGATCAACCACGCGCATAATACGACAAGGAGCCAGAGATCGAGCACGGATTCCCGTCGTTTCCAAACGAGCACGAGCGCGGCGATTTCGATCGGGATGATGACTGGAGCATCCACCGCCCATCTTCGATGTTCCGCGTCTATCATGATGTCGGGCAGTAGGGCGACGCCGCCGGTCGTAAGCCACGTCAGGCTGCACACGATCAACGCGACGATGCCGATGCTGGCAAAGATGCGGCCCGGCGTCTTGCGGTCAGCCAACTGGCCCCTGGCTTCGCGGTTCTTCAGCAGAGCGTAGGCGATGGCCGCAGAAGGCAATCCGGCGCGCCAAAATATTTGTAGGTAGTTGCTCGTCTGGATTTCTGCCCCCAGCAGGCCAGTAGGGCTGAAGGCGCCTGGAAAGGTCAAAGCGTGCGGAACGATGATGAGCGCCGTGAACATGTATCCGCTTGCCAAGGCCAGAAGCGAGCGCGAACCGAGAATGGAAACATGCGCGTAGAGCAGGGCTGCCGTGGCAAGATCTATGATGAACAATGCGACGTCCAGCAGGGGGACGAATATTGGGAGGCCGGAAAGGCGTAAATGCAGGAGCGGTGCCGTTCCAATGTAAACCGCGACCATCAGCATGACGATGACCAGTGCGAGGCGCTTATGAGCTCGGCTTGGCGGCAGCGTCGAGACGAGCAACGGTTGGTCTTCCACCGATTTCACCTGCTATGAAGATGTCCGCGACCCCGGAGTACACCAGCGTGTCACGCCGTCAGTCAGGAGTCTTTCGGTCGATTTAAGGTCCATCTGCTCTAATACTCCACAGGAACCGCTGCCCGGATCGCTGCTGCGATGAACGCCTTCCGCGCAGCAGAGGGTGTCTCGTTTCCTTCATACACATCGAGGCAGATGCGCAGCGCTTCGTCGAACTCCTTGCTGTGATCCTTGGGCCATAAATCAATCAGGCAGTCCGCCGCCTCTCTCGTCGTGCTGATGATCCTTGTGCCATGAGATTGGAGTTCAACCCTGACGGAACGCTCCCATCTCTGATCGTACATGCGCGATAATTCCCTTAGATCGATCAGGCCGCGGAAGAAGGCAACGACGGCGGTGGCATCGAATTCCAGGAATTATAGATCATCTAGCGTCTACGATTTCAACGATCTCTTGCGTGGAAGATGTGCGGTCGCGGCAATATTTCTGAATGGCCGCGACCGTGGAGGAATGGGCCTTCATCGCTGCAATCGACATCGGGCCGTTGCGGTCTGGAGCATCGCGGACTCCCGGCCGTTGGGCGGAATTACGTGGATCAGAATGGATTGACGTAGTTCATGATCGCGACCTGCCGGAGCAGCACCTTACGGATCAGATGCGCTGCTCTGACATGATCCGTGAAAATGGCGGCGGTGCCGGTGCTCCCAGCCGGAAGCTTGGATGCAAACGCGGCATCGTCGAGTGCGATCCTGACAACAAATGGAACACTCTGAATCGCCTCGGGCGTGACCGCCGTCCCCGACACCCTCGCTTGCCCGGTCGCCACTGCCTGTAAAACACTTTCGACCCTTCCGGAGTAAACCTTGCCAGGCATGAACTTGAAGGTCGCCTCGACCGGCTGGCCGGGTTGGATATAGCGCGCATCGATCTGCGGCACCTCGATGCCAATGATAGTTTCCGACGTGTCTATAAAGGCCATCACCGGAGATAGCGGCAGGCTGCTGACGCGAGCGCCCTGGCGAAGAGCCAGATTGGTGACGTAACCATCGGCAGGAGCACGCACCACTGTTTTTTCCAGGTCCCACTTCGCACCGGCCAGTTGTGCCTGAAGCTGCTCGACTTCCGATTGGCGCTGCTCGACATCGAACGCGCGGCCGGCCCCGCTTGTTTGCAGTCTCGTGGTTTCGGACAGGCGCAGTTGATTGAGGTCGAGTTGCGCTTGCAGCGCATCGACCTTTGCCTTGAATGGCAATGGATCGATCTTGAACAGAACATCGCTTGCTTTCAGCGGCGTGTTCGCTGTTGCCGCGACTTCCGTCACCTCGCCCGAAACATCGGGAACGATGGCAACCGAATTGCGGACCACCAGCGCCTTTCCTTGCGGCGCTCCCCAGTTCATCGGAATGAAGAGGCCGATCAACAGCAGGAGCAGGACCAGGACCGGCGACACCTTCCAGAATAGGTTGAAGGGTACAATGCGGAACTTGACCAGGCAAAAGAGAATGACGAGATAGACGTTCAGAAGTACGACGATCATAGCGCACTCTCCCGGCTGGTGACGCGCGGCACGTCGACATAGGCCCAGATCAATACGATTGGCCAGAGGGCAAAGCCGAGAAACAGCGTTATCCAACCGGCCACGGCGATAGCCTGTGCCCAGGGATGATGGCGCTGCGTGGCGATCATGCCTGGCAGCATGGCCAGGAAAACGACAACCGCGACAGTGCTCAGAACGAGCACGACCAGGACAATCCACGCGAACATATCGAGCACGCTCATGATGTCACCTTCGCATCTGAGGGACACAGGAGACGCAGGCTTGCGATGGCGTGCTAACCCCTCCGCCATTGCCTTCGCACAGGCAGAGAACGTCGGTTCTACGATCCACTTTCAGCCTTGCACCCCCCGGGGCACCTTGGAAGAACCGCCAATTCCTTGCCCGAATGGCGCCGGTGCATAAGTACGTTACCGTAACTTGGCGTAAATCGGCCGCTTCGCCGATCGCGGCTTTGCGATCAAGAACCAGCAGACGGTACTGCCGACAACCAGGCACCAGATGTTTGCGAGGGAAGGCCCGTCGCCGTCCATCCCCCAGGGGTGGTGCGGCTCCACTCAGGAGGTTTACACTTCCACGGCCTATGCGGCGGTTGCGATCAAGAGTTTAGACCGCACCAGACTGCCATGACGGCGAGCGATGCCTAGCTCCTGCACAATGCATCCCTTGCTGATTGCCTCGATTGCGATGAGTCTCTCTCGAGGAGGCCAAGCACCCGCAAACGTTGAGCGTAACGACGACGCCAAAGGCATTTAGGGATCGCTGTTACTGTAACGTACTTTCCGAAAGCCGGTATGGGCGCATACTTACGTGATTGATGCCGACAGGTGGCCGGGATGGTCTGATGAACAAGGGGTACGGCAGCGGAAGAGCCCAGACGGGTACGAGGGAACGAGGCATCTGGCGGCTGATGTTGAAGCTGCCCGCTGTCCGGGGCCGGCTTCAGATTCTTGCGGCCAAGCCTTCCTCCTTCGGAGAGTTGTTTGAAGCTTACGACGAAGCCTGCGCCACCCTCGACCGGCTTCTCAAGGAAACTGCCACCGGCAGGTCGCCAATGATCGACGAGTACAGGACCATCTGCGAGGAAATCGAATCCGAGGTCATACGGTACTGTGTCGAGCACGGCTCGAATATGCCGGAGTGATCCGGGATTCCGTTGAATTTGGCGAAAAATCAGTCACGCCTTGGTTTTGTCGACGCCCCATATTGCAACTTATTGTTTTCTAGGCGATAAATGCGTCCGTTCTACTTTAGACAGATCAGCACGTGCGGGGCGGCCATGGACGCTGAAGAACGCGACACGAGGGCTTGCGAAGTTTCAGAGGTGGACGCCAGAGCCGAGTTGGACCGGCTGCTATCCGATCCGCGATTCCACGCGACGGAGCGGGCGAGGGCGATTCTGCGATATATTTCCGAACAAGGATTCCGTGGACACTCACAAGGTGTCAAAGCCTACTCTATCGCAATCGACGTGCTCGGGCGGCCCAGCAATTTCGACGGCTCTCTCGATCCTATAGTGCGCATCGAGGTGGGCCGCCTTCGCACCGCGCTTGGCCAATACTACGAAGCGTATCGCGCTCCGGGCGGCATCGTGATCGACTTGCCGAAAGGGCGCTATGTCACCGTTTTTTCGGTATCTTCGTCGCCCGATTGCGAAATGGGCGGTGAAGTGGGGACGGAGCCTGCAGGGATCGACGAACGGGCGGCGAATGGCGATCCCGTCGCGCCATCGACCGGAAGAACTTTCCCGGTTGCGGGGCGACGGGCGTGGATGGCAATAGCGGTAGTCTGTTTCGCCGCGACGGCTGCCGTATGGGCATTGTTCGAATACAATGTGCCCTTGACCATGCGTCCAACAGCCTCGGTCGAGATGACGGCGGCAGATCCCGCCTGGAGCGGGGAGGCTGATGCCACGCGCAGCATGCTGCTGACGGCATTGACCCAGTTTCGGACGCTGACTGTGATGGGAGCTTCGTCAACGAACAGCACTCAATTTTCAGCCCGCCGCGCCTACGATACCAACGCCTATCGGATCGAGATGAAGTACTATGGCGATGGCGACGACCGGAGCGTGTGGTGGCAGATTGCGAAGATGGCGACGGGAGAGGTGCTCCGGTCCGGAGTCGAGAGGGAGGACGCGGCCGGCAGGAGTTCCACGGCGGTCAGCATGGCGCTTGCCGCCTCCCTGGCTAGGCGTTTCGCCTCCAGCGGCAGCGTGGTCAATGAAGCTGAGATCCAGGAGAGCGCCTCGCCCTCGCTCGGAAACGTCTGCGTGCTACGTGCGGAGCGCGCGCTCGACGATGGAGACGCAATCGCCATTTCGAAGTCCGCTGACTGTTTGGAGCGGACGACGGCGAATCATCCGGGCGACGCGGACGCAGGAGCGACTCTCGCCAGAATCTTGCTGGCAGAAAAGGTTGGTGCGGTCGACCAGGGGACTTTGACCAGGTCGTATGAGCTTGCTAGCCGCTCCGTGTCGCTTGCACCGCGCTCCGACCGGGCGCAGGTCGCTCTGATGACGGCGCAATTCGCAGCCGGGTGGATCAAAGCCGCGATCGATACCGGCAACAGGGCAATGTCCATTAATCCGAATAATCCGGAAATCAGCGCCAAGCTAGCCGCAGTCCTTTTTTCGGCCGGCTATTTCGATGCCAGCGTCTCGCTAGCGCGGGACGCACAGCGAAACGTGGATAAAGCACCCGGAGATGCCGTCGTTGTTCTTGCTCTGGACGCTTACCGTCGATCCGACTGGTCGGAGGCTTCGCTATTGGCCGAGCAGGTGCATGGCGGAGACTATGTGATCAAGGTGCTGAAAATCGCCGCCCTTGCCCAACTCGACTCGAACCAGGCGGCGTCGCGGCTTGCGGTCATGGCGCAACACGATCCTGAGTTCATCCGAATGTTTCACGAAATGATGGCGTCACGACGATACCAGCCGGCCATCGCCGCCTCGCTGGAAGACGGGCTGGCAAAGGCGGGCGCTAACCTCGATACCACGGGCAGCCTCGCGAGCGCCCGCTAGCGTAAATTTACGCTCGGCGGAGCCCATTTACCGTAACGTACTTGTTCCGACACCTGTCTCTGCAAGGCTCCGATGATGAAAGGTTTGGAGCGACGACGGAGGACGGAATGAAAAGGCTCGTGGCGTTGGTCGTCTCGACGTCGATGGCTGCTACGGTGGTTTCTGCCAGCCCTGCATCGGTCACAGCTACCGTGACGCTCCGGTCCGGACCGGGAAGCAGTTATGGAAGCGTCGCGACGCTGAAGGAAGGGAGCGAGGTCGATCTCGGGGAATGCGACGCGAGCGGGGCCTGGTGCGCCGTCAAATTTTCGGGCCGGAATGGCTTCGTTAGCGGCAGGTATATCAGCCGCACCGAGTCCGAAAAGCCGTCATGGCCGCGTAGTTTTACGACGAATAGCGGCGCAACCTTGACTCTTTTCCAGCCGCAGATCACCGACTGGCGGAACTTCACCGAGATTGACGCGCTGATTGCTGCGGAGCTCACGGCGAAGGACGGCTCCAAGCCAATCTATGGTGTCATCGGCGTCCAGGGGAAGACTGTAGCCGACGATGACGGCGATAACGTCCTCATCACTGATGTGCAGGCGACGCAGATCGATTTCTCGACGCTTGGGCGCAAGGAACTCGCCAATCTAGCGCTCGACGTCGGCAAGCTCATGCCGACCGATCCGATCACCGTCTCCCAGGAGCGGCTGACCGCGAGCCTTGCCGACTACAAGCGCCTGAACGATGTGAACGGCATCAAGTCCGATCCGCCCCTGATCGTCGTGAGTACCGATCCCGCCATTCTCGTGCAGACCGACGGCAAGGAAGTCTTGTCGCCGATGAAGGGTGTGGAGGGACTGCAATTCATCGTCAACACAAACTGGGATGTCTTCAAGACCACCGATCCGGATGCAGCCTATTACCTGAGGGATGACAAGAGCTGGTTGACCGCCAAGACGTTGGATGGAGTCTGGAGCCAAGTGGCCACCTTGCCGGACACGTTCGCCAAGCTGCCCGACGACGACAACTGGAAGGATGCCAAGGCGGCGATGCCGCCTGCGCCTTTCGCCGACGACAAGCTGCCGAAGGTCGTCCATTCCGACGTGCCGACCGAAATGCTGCTGTTCGACGGTCAGCCGAAGCTGGAGACCGTGCCCGGCACGGGCCTGAAATGGGCATCGAACACGACGAGCGACGTCTTCTATCGCGATGCGGACCGGCATTGGTACATCCTGCTTTCCGGCCGCTGGTTTTCCTCCAAGAGCCTCGACGGCCCCTGGACGTTCGCGACGCCGACATTGCCAGCCGACTTTCAGAACATACCGGAAGACGCACCCTATTATCAGGTGAGGGCGTCGGTGCCTGGCACGTCGGAGAGCGCCGAGGCACGTCTGAAGGCCAGCATCCCGCAAGTAGCGCGAGTTTCCGTCGACGGCAGCGTCACGGCCGATGTCGCCTATAGCGGCGAACCGAAATTCGAGCCTATCGACGGCACCAGCCTCACCTATGCCGTCAATTCGAACGAAGAGGTGATCAAGGTCGGCGACGCCTATTTCATGCTGAAGGACGGCGTCTGGTTCACCGCCAATTCTCCGAACGGTCCCTGGACCGTGGCCAAGGCCGTGCCGGACGAAATCTACAAGATCCCGCCGTCTTCGCCCGTCTATAACGCTACCTACGTCCGTGTCTATCAGACGGAACCGGACGCCGTCTGGTTCGGCTATACCATGGGCTATCTCGGAGCCTATCTCGCCTGGGACACCTTCGTCTACGGCACGGGCTGGGCTTATCGGCCCTATTGGGACTTCGGCTGGGCCGGCGGCTACTGGCCCTATTATCCGCGCCCGGTCACTTATGGCGTGGGTGCCTTCTACAATCCGGCCTACGGAACGTTCGGACGATATGGCTACGCCTATGGCCCGTACCGGGGGATCGCCGGGGGAGCCGCCTACAATCCTGCGACCGGAACGTACATCCGAGGTGGTGCGATCGCGGGACCGAACGGTCAGGCAGGGTTCATCACGGCCTACAATCCACGCACGGGCAACGCAGCCTTCGCCCGCGGCGGCTCGAACATCTACGGAAGATGGGGGACGGCCGGCGTGCGCCACGGCGGCGACTTCGCCCGCATGTCGGGCGGCCAGACCGCCAACGGCGGAGCGGTGAACTGGCACACTTCAGCCGGAAATCGCGGCTTCGTAGCCGGAAGGCAGGGCGGCGACATCTACGCTGGCCGCGACGGTAATGTCTATCGCAAGGACGATGGTCAGTGGCAGAAGCACACGGACAATGGCTGGCAGGACATCAATCGGCCGAATGCGGAGGGCCTCAAGCAGCAGGGACAGAATTTTGCGACCGCGCATCCGGATACTGCAAAGCGGATCCAGAACAACGTCTCGGAACGCATCCCGCGGGGTAGCAATGCGAGCGGGTATGCACCCGACCATCTCGCGATCGACAGGGCAGGGCGCGAGGCCGGCAACATGCGCGAACTCGGCCGTGATTTTGGCCGCGGCGACATCGGCGAGTTCAACCGGCCGCAATTCGGTGGCCGCGAATTCGGCGGTTTCCACGGAGGTGGCGGAGCGAGATTCCGCAGGTGATGAGGACCGGTCATCGGCGACAGTTGGAACAGTCGCGGTGTGACGGTTATCACCGCCGCCCGCACTTCAGGAAGAGGATCGGAATGCGCACATTTACGATGCCGTTTACGGTAACGTACTTCCTTGCGAAGCAGAATCATGTCCAATCGGTTTCGACCTACAATCTCGGTCGATCGCCTGCGCCATGAAAGGAAATCCACTGATGCGAACCACCACGCTGCTGTTGTCGGCAATGATGCTTTCCGCTCCTGTGATGTCAGAGGCCGCAGACCTGGCGCCGGCAATGGCGCCACAACCTGAGCCCGCCAATGCCGACAAGTGGGAATTTTCGTTCGCGCCATATATCTGGGCCGCCGGGATCGACGGCGAAACGGCCGTGTTCGGCCTGCCCACGGTCGAGACGCACCAGAGCTTTGGAGACATCCTTAAGGACATCGATTTCGGTTTCATGGGCGCCGGCGAAGCCCGCTATGGAAAGTTCAGCGTAGTGACCGACATCACCTATGCAAGGATCACGACGGATTCGGCGACACCGCGCGGCGTGCTGGCAGATGCGGTCGACCTGAAATCCGAGACCTTCGCCGCAATGCTCGGCGTCGGCTACTCCGTTCTCGAAAGCCCTCAGGGCCGCCTTGACGTCATCGGGGGAGCGAAGCTTTGGTCCGTCGAGACCACCATTTCCTTCAGCGGCGGCCCCCTGGGAGGCGTGTCAAGACGGGACGATGCGACGTGGGTCGATGCCATGGCCGGGATCAGGGGCGTATACTCGATCACTCCGGAGGTGTATCTGACGGGCTGGGGCCTGATCGGAGCGGGCGGTGCCGACATCGATTGGGATGTCATGGCCGGCATCGGCTACAAGTTCAGCGACAGGATTTCTGCGATGGCCGGCTACAGAGCGCTGGGCGTGAACTACAGCGACGACAGCCTTACGGAAGATATCGTGGAACACGGGCCGATGATTGGCGCGGTATTTCATTTCTGATCCGCAGAGCGCGAGCCGCGTCTCCGTAGGTTCGACTATTCTAAGGCGAAGATTTTCTTCCAGTCGCTCTTCATGTCGACGACGAGCCAGTTGCGGCGTCCGGCTTCGTCGAGCGCCTTGTCGAGCTTTCCAAATGCAGACTGGCGATCGTAGGCATATTCGCGATCACCATCCGTATGGTGGATCAGCATTGCAAAGTTTGGCCCGTTCGCCGCAGTCACCCAACGCATCATCTCGTAGTCGCCGTCGGAGTTGCCTGCGACGAAGATGGGCTTGCGCCCGATGAATTTGTTTATGCCGGCAGGCTTCCCGGGACCGTCGTCAACGAAGTCGATCTTCGGCAGCCGCCTGAGCACGGGCAGACCATCGATGATTGCGTATTCGGTAGCGATCATGCTTCCCACCACCTGTTCTGGCGGAATGCCGTAGACCTTTTCCGTGATCGTCCGCATGAACTCGACACCGCCGCCGGAGACGATGTAGGTCTTGAAGTCGTTGGCGCGCAGGTAGTCGAGCAATTCGCGCATCGGGAGATATGCCATGTCCGTGTAGAGCCTGCCCGTCTTCGGGTGTCCGGCCGTCGCGAACCAATCAGTCACTATCTTGTTGAACTCGTCTGTGGTCATGCCCGCATGCGTGGCCATCCCCACCTCGACGATCCCTTTCTCGCCGCCCTTTGCCAGCCCCTTCAGATCGCCCGCGAGGATGCTTGCGAAGGGCTCCTTCGTTTTCCATTCCGGATGCTCAGGCGCCAGCGTCTTCACCCGGTCGAGCATGAAGCCCAACTGGATGTAGAACGGCTGCTCGCTCCAGAGCGTGCCGTCATTGTCGAAGATGGCGATCCGATCGGCAGGAGCCACGTAGCCTTCGCCGCCGTCGGTCGTCGTCGCCTTGATGAAGTCGATGATGCGCTGACGGGCCGCAGTGTCGTTCCATGACGGCAAGACTCTGTCCTGCGCTGCTGCGGGGAGATCGGTTGCGCCGGTTGCAAGGCTGGCCGCCACGAGAGGGGGCCCCTTGACAAATGTTCTGCGCGTCATTCGGAGGGTCATCTTCACGTGCGATCTCCCGATGGATTTGCTCTTTTGATGCAGCGGAACCCGACATGGCTGGTCGAGGTGTCCTCCGGCTCGGCATGGCGGGCGGCGGGCCTGTAGCGGCGACAGTAGTTAGGTGCGCAGAGGTGGGAGCCGCCCTTGAGGACGCGCCGCGGAATCCTGATCGACGGCTGGCGGGGATCGTAGCTCGCCTCGGCGTCGCCGCCGCGCGGGTTGCTCGGGATGCAGCAGGAATGCTTGGCGGGCTCCGGGTGCCGGGTTGTCCAGTAGTCCGCCGTCCACTCCCAGACGTTGCCAATCATGTCGTAGAGGCCGTAGGCGTTCGACGGAAATGACCGCACGGCCGATGTCCGCTCGTGTCCCTTCGGTTTCGTCGACAGGGTCGGAAACGTTCCCTGCCAGATGTTCGCCATCGGCTTCCCGCCGGGCCTGAGTTCTTCGCCCCAGGCGTATTCGGTCTCGGATCCGCCACGCGCCGCGAACTCCCACTCGGCCTCCGTTGGCAGCTCCAGCCCTGCCCAGTCGGCATAGGCCTTCGCGTCCGACCAGGCGACATGTACCACAGGGTGGTCGAGCCTGCCGCGAAGATCACTGATGCCGCCGAGAGGACGGCGCCAGTTCGCGCCGAACTTGAAGGTCCACCACTGCGATATGTCGGAACCGCTCACCGCCTTCGGCTGGATGAAGAGCAGCGATCCCGCCCGTAGCATCTCGGGAAGCGCGCCCGGATAGTCCTTTGGGTCCGGGGCCTTCTCCGCCGTCGTCACGTGCCCCGTCGCCTCCACGAATTCCATGAACCTGCGGTTGGTCACGGGCGTCTCGTCGATCCAGAAACCATCGACCTTCACCGGATGGGCGGGAGCCTCTTCCGGATAGTGGTGGTCGGAACCCATCACGAAGGTTCCCCCGGGGATCCAGCGCATGCCAACCGGAGTGGTGTCGACGCCTTCCTCGAATATCAGTGCCATTTCTGCCTCCAATCGATGCTGCACCTTCGCGCAGGCGGTGGAGTGACGAAAGTACGCAACGGTAAACGGAAGCATTATTTACGTAAACGATCGCTTGGACGAACGGTGTCAGCCGGATGGATTGAGTTCCGGCAGTGTACTCCGGCGTCCCGCTGTAGTACCTTCCGCGCCGCGTCCAACGAGCTCGGCAGTGCGTCCCCGGTCGAAGTCGCCGTTGCCAGTTCCAAACAGTGCTGCTTCCAGATGCGTAATCTCCCTGGCAAGTTCGGGATTTCCCGCGGTCCACGCGCCCAGCGTCCGGAACCCCTCGGAAGCGCTCCAACACTGCAGAGCCGCGTAGACCTGGGGGAGTTCGGCCGACTGGATCGTGCGACGAAGCCGACGCAGGCGATATCGACGCGATTTCTTCATCTCGGCGCGCAGGTCTTGGAGCTTTCTCGCTGAGGCCGCCGGGATCCGTCGCATCATCCAGGCCAGCCAGATGGCGGCGAGCGCCACCAGGATATCAAGCGCGGTCTTCCGACGCTCTTCGAACGGGTTCTTCTGAGGCGTCTCGAGCTCTGGAGCGATGCCGTTCCGCGCCGGAGCGGGCACCACCGCGATCTCCGTCGCGGGCAGTTCGGCAACGGCTTCGGACGACGTGTCGAGATCGAACCACGGATAGCGCACTGGAGGAAGACTGAAGCTGCCAGCCGCCTCCGCCGTATAGACCAAGGTCTCGGTCCGCCTGCTCATGATGTCGCCCCGGCCTGCGGCGACGCCGTCCTCGAGCTGCGGCGGCTTAGCGTACTGCCGAACTCCCCGAGCCAGGCCCACGTCCACAGGCGGCATGAGCATCGCCTGCGTCTCCTTCGCCGTGACGACGATCGTGCGTGTGACCGCATCGCCGGCCTTTAACGCCTTCGGATCCGGATCGAAGGACTGCGTGATCTCAAGGTCGTGGGCAGAGAAGACAGCATGCGAATCCTGAACCGCGCTGACGACGAAGCTGGTGGTCGCGGTCGAAACGGACGCTTTGATTGGAGATGCGCCGGAGGAGTAGGTGAACTCGACCGCGATCGACGGAACGGTGAAGGTTCCGGCCTTCTGCGGAACGATTGCATACTGGCGGCGGATGCCAGAGTACTCGACGCCGTCGACCGTCTGCACGAGGTTCTGCGCCCGTTCCTCCGGAAGCGTGACCAGCGCATCCGGGATGTCGAAGAGCGGGAGATCCGGCGGCGAGGTGAAGAAGCCGGGGGCAAAGATGTCCACGGTCAGGCGCAACTGCTGGCCGGGCACGATCGTGTCGGACGTCTCGATCTCGCTCCGCACGAAGGGGTCGGCCGCAAGAGCAGGAAACCCGATCATCGTCGAAAGGAGGACGAGCAGAATTCTCAAGGTTTCTTCTCCTCCGCCTCGATGGCGAATTTGCGTGCCATCAGATCGGCCGGACTTGCCTGGATGTTCTTGATCCACATCTCCGACGTCTCCTCGGCCGTGTCGACGGTCCCGGCCTTTCCCTTCTTTCCCTTGTCGTCGAACTGGACGCTGTCCGGTTTCTCGTTGGGTTGATCCGGCTCCTCGTGGTCCTGCTGCTCCTTTAGAAGCCGCTTGGCGAGCACAAGGTTGGCCGCGGCCTCAGTCCAGCCGGGCCGCTTCTCGAGCGCCTTCTGGTAGGCTGCGGCGCCTTCTTCGAAATCGCCCAGATGAAGCAGCGCATTTCCCCTGTCGAACCATGCTTCCGCACTGTCCGAGAGTCCGAAAGCATCGGCGGCTTCCTGGAACTTGCCTGCCCTGTAAAGCGAAGTTCCTCTCCACATCGGATCCTTGAAGTGCCCTGCGGCCGCATCGAAATCGCCCCGTTCGAATGCGAGTCTTCCCTGCTGGTCGAGCGTCAGCCACATGTCCGCGAATGTTCCGGCCCGGGCTGCTTCAGGGTTGAGCAATCTGAGCGCGAGCATTACGACCGCAACACGGGCGACCCAGCCCCGGCGGAAGGAAAGTCCGAAGAAGAGCGCGGCCGGTATCAGCATCCACCAGCCGACATCGTGCCATCGATCACCCGCAGATGCCGTCTGGCGTGTGAAATTCGTCGCAACCTTCTGCACGATCCAGCGAACGTCGGCGTCGTCGTCGGTGAGCGTCGCGACCGAAGCCCCTGTATCGCGTCCGAACGCCTTGAGGGCCTCCAGATCGAGCTTGGAAACGCCACCACCCTCGATTGCCGCGCCCTCGGGGGTGCCCACGCCGAGCACGATGAGGCCACTCTTGATCGCCTTGGCTCCGTCGAAGGCCTCCTTCTCTACGCCGTCGGTCAAAAGCAGCACCGTCCCCGATCCGTCGCCCCCCTGCAGAAGGCGTTCCGACAGGCGCAGCGCAGCAGTGGTGTCCTTTCCGGGCTTTGGCATCAGGCGCGTCGCCAGAGCGTCGGTGTAGGATTCGATAAGGTCCGCATCGTCGGTGAACGGAACGACCAGATGAGCCGTGCCTGCATAGGCGACCACGGCAGTCCGGGCGCCGCTGCGGGCGGCCAGGATGTCGTGAATCTTGAGTTTCACGCGTTCGATACGGCTCGGACTGATGTCCTTTGCGTCCATCGCTGGCGATAGATCGACAGCGATGACCAGCGAGGCCGTGTCGGAGACGAATGGTGGCGGCTCGCGTTGCCAGGTCGGGCCCGCCACCCCGACGATTGCAAGAGCCAAAACCGCAGCCACCAGCCATGCGGGCGCGAGTCGGGTTCCCCGGTCCGGTTCGATGACCAGGCTGTCGAGTAGGTGCGGGGCGATCATCCCTTTCCAGCGGTCGCGGATATCGCCGGCACGCGACGCCATCCAGACGAGAACAGGGGGCAGCAGGAGTGCCGCCAGCCACCATGGCCGGAGAAAGTGAAACTCCGCAATCATGCCGCAAGCCTCCGGCGACGGATCAGGCCGATCAATCCTTCGAGCCCGTACCATCCGCCCAGAATAACGACGGCGGCGGCCAGCGGCCAGTGAAAGAGTTCGATGTGCGGCCGCCAGGACAGCTCCTTCTGATCTTCGGGCGTGATCTGGTCCAGCACGCCGTAGATCTTCGCGAGTTCCGCTTGATCGCTTCCGAAGAAGTAGCGGCCGCCGGTTTCCTCCGCGATCTTCTGCAAAGTGGCCGTGTCGAGCTTCTCCTCCCCGGTCGCGGACGGATTGCCGATGCCGACTGTGTGGATGGCGATCTTCTTGTCCTTGGCGACCTCCGCCGCCTTGAGCGGAGGCATACGGCTCGCGGTGTCGTTGCCGTCGGTCAGGACGATCATCACTTTCTCCGGCACCGTCGTCTTGTCGAACATCCGGATTGCGAGTCCGAGGGAGTCTCCCACCGACGTGCGTGGCCCGGCCATGCCTGGAATAAGGCCGCTGATCATCGTCTCGACGAGAGTATGGTCCGTGGTGAAGGGGGCGAGCGGGTAGGGCGCGTCTCCGAAGGCTATCAGGCCGATGCGGTCCCCCGAGCGTCTTGCCACGAAGTCAGACACCACGTTTCGAACGGCGTCGACGCGGGCTTGAAGGGTGCCATCGGGCGCGCGAAAGTCCTTCGTCTCCATCGACTGGGAGAGATCGAGTGCCAGGAGAATGTCGCGCTGAGGTTCCCGCTTGTCGATGGGCGGCTCCACGAATTGCGGCCGTGCCAGCGCGAGCACGATCAGACACCAGGCTGCGCCTTCCGCCACAGTCTGCGGCCAGGAGCGGCGCGCTACGATGGAGCCCTCGGACGGCTGCACCCCGGCCGCGCGCGCAACCTCGGTGAAGAACGGCAACCGGATGGAGGCCGAAGTTTCGCGCCGTGCCGGAAGGAGCCAAAAGACGAGAAGCGGTAGCGGCAACAGGACAAGCAGCCACGGAAGATCAAGCTGATACATGGTGCCTCTCGATCCATTGCCGGGCGGACGAGACTGTCGCTGTCGCCTCGTCATCCGACAGCGACGACACCCTTCGGTATTCGGCATCGTCGAGGAGGCCCCGGAGTGCACCGTTGTCGTGGGCGCCCGTCCTGCCGAGAAAGGCAAGAAAGTCCGCGGCGGACAGCGACGCAACCTGCTCCCGTGGCCACGCTGCTATCATGGTTCGCTTGAGAATTTCCGGCACACTTCGAAGCGCCTCGTCGCGCGTTGCAGCGTGCGCAAGTTGAAGGGTTGCCCGATCAAGCTGTCGGATCGCTTCCCGACGATAGGCATCGTGCCGATATCGCCTGATCTTCACGACCACCGATGCGACGAGTGCTGTCACCAACAATGCCGCGAGTGCGGCCCACCCCCAGGTCTGCGGAAGCCACAAGACCGGAGCGGGCTGAACGATGTCGTGCATCGTCCTAAGGGCGGTTTCGGTCGCCGGATCGAGTTTCGGCGCTGGATCCATCAGCGCCTCCGCTGTCGCCAGGCGGACTGTTCGAGCAGCCGGCGGAGCTGAGGCGCGGTCTCCTCCGCCGCCGAGACAGGAAGCATGGGAAGACCAAGTTCTCGCTGCCACGCGCGAAGCTCGCGTCCGCGGTCGCGAGCAAAGCGATCGACGGCCTGCCGCATCGACCGCTGACCGAAGGCAAGCTCCGCCTGAAGATTGCCTCCGCTGACGACAAGGTCGCCTGATGTCGGCAGTTCCAGAAGAAAGGGATCGTAGACCAGTAGGCAGATCACGTCGTTCGTCGCAGAAAGGCGGAGCAAAAGCTCCCGTGTCTGGTCATCGTGGCCGTTAAGATCGCTGACGAGGATGACCAGATGATCGTGATGCGCGATTGCAGCCGTCCTGTGCAGGACTTCGTTGAGGATGGCTTCGGAAGACTGGAGAGGCGAATTAGCTCGAAGCACACTGTTCGCCTTCGCGACCCGGTCGGCGAGCGCGATCACCGCGTTACGGCTGCGGTGAGGCCTGACTTCGTCAATTCCCGCGTCTGAGAACACGAAGCCTCCGACCCGGTCCCCCGAGCCGAGAACGCGCCACGCGCACAGCATTGCGGCTTCGGCGGCGGTCACTGATTTCATCGAGCGGCGGCTGCCGAAGAACATGTTGACGCGTTGGTCTACGAGCAGGAGCGCGGGCCTTTCCTTCTCTTCTCCGTAGACCCGCACGACGGGCTTTGATGTCCTTGCGGTGACGCGCCAGTCGATCGAGCGGATGTCGTCGCCGGGCAGATATTCCCTCAACTCCTCGAAGATAAGCCCGCGACCGCGCAGGGAGGACTGCGTGCGCCCGGCAAGTTGCTGATGGCTTCGTGCCTTCTGGACGAAGGAAAGATCGCGGGCGCGGCCTTCCAGCGCGACGAGCTCGGCGGTGGTTACATGAACCCGGTCGCCAGCCGTTGTCATGACACAGCCACCTGTTCGACGATCCTGTCGATCACCTGATCGGCGCCCGTGTTCGAGGCGTGGGCGTCGTAGGATAGTATGAGACGGTGGCGGAACACGTCGTGGACGACGGCCTTCACGTCGTCGGGCGTGACGTAGTCCCGGCCCTTGAGCCATGCATGGGCGCGGGAGACCTTGTCGAGGCCGATCACGCCGCGCGGACTGACACCCACCTGCAGCAGCTTCGCCAGATCCTTGTCGTAGCGATCCGGATAGCGCGTCGCGAAGACGAGGGCGACGATGTACTTCTCGACAGGATCGGAAACGGCTATGGCACCGATCTGTTTGCGGGCCTCGAAGACGGCGTGCGGGTCAAGCCGTTGGGCAGCCGCATGCTGCGCACTGCCATGGGCGGCGTTCTCCTCGTCGCGGTTGAGCCGCATGATGGCCGCCTCGGACTTTTCGTCCGGGTAACCGACCTCGACGTGCATTAGGAAGCGGTCTAGCTGCGCTTCCGGAAGAGGATAGGTGCCTTCCTGTTCGATGGGGTTCTGCGTCGCCATGACCATGAAGAGTTGGGGCAGCGGGTAGCTCTTGCCGCCGACGGTCACCTGACGCTCCTCCATTGCCTCCAGCAATGCGGACTGCACCTTGGCGGGGGCGCGGTTGATCTCGTCGGCAAGGATCAGGTTGGCGAAGATCGGTCCCTGCTGGAACTTGAACTCGCCCTTGCCCCCTTCGGAGAAGTAGATCTCAGATCCGGTGATATCGGCAGGCAGCAGGTCGGGAGTGAATTGGACGCGGGACAGTTCCGAATTCAGATTTCTCGCCAGGCTCTTAATCGCCCTTGTCTTGGCAAGCCCCGGCAGACCCTCGACGAGCAGATGGCCGTTCGCCAGCAGGCCGAGCAGCAGTCGTTCGACCATCGCTTCCTGGCCGATGATTGATTGTCCGATGTGTTTGCCTAATTCGAGGATGTCGTCGCGTGCAGTCATGGCGAATCCAGGCGTTGCTTCCTATGAGGATGGCGCGGCCTGGGCCGCGCCACTCTGTCTATTCGGCTTATTGCGCGTTCGGAGCCTTGTCGAGGGAGGACATTAGCGCCTCAATCATTTGGTCGACGCTGAAGCTCGCCGGGCGCTGGCTCGGCGGGTAATCACGGAAGGTTTGCAAGAAGGGTGCAACGTGCCACACGCCATATTGAATGAGATAGGCGTTCTTGGTCATCCAATCATAATACTGATCGGATACAACATCGGCCCGTTCGTAAGGATCCATTCTGAGGTTGAAGACCTTCGGCGCGCGCAGGCATGTGAAGGGGTTCGCCCAGACTTCGAAGCCTCCGGGCTTGCGCTGTTCGCAGAACACGAGTTTCCAGTTGTCGTATCGGTAAGCGACGAGGTTGCCGTCGTCGTTGAAGTAGAAAAAGTCGTTTCGTGCGGACTTCGGCTCCTGCCCGGTCAGGTAGGCAAGCTGATTGTAGCCGTCGAGATGGACCTTGAACTGGTTGCCTCCGATCGCCGTTCCTTTCTGCAAGCGGTCCTTGATATCAGGATCGCCGGCGGCGGCAAGCAGCGTGGGAAACCAATCCAGGCCCGATATCATCTCATTGGACACCTCGCCTGCCTTGATGTGGCCCGGCCAACGGATCATCGCCGGCACGCGGAATGCGCCCTCCCAGTTCGTGTCCTTCTCGCTTCTGAAGGACGTCGTCGCTGCGTCCGGCCACGAGAACTGGTTCGGACCATTGTCTGTCGTGTAGACCACGATGGTGTTGTCGGCGATGTTCAGATCGTCGATCGCCTTCAGAAGCTTTCCGACGTCGCCGTCATGCTCGATCATGCCGTCGGCATATTCATTGCCTGGCATGCCGCTTTGCCCCTTCATGGAGTCGCGCACATGCGTGAAGACGTGCATGCGGGTTGTGTTCATCCAGGTGAAGAACGGCTTGCCCTGCTTTACCTGCCTGTCCATGAAATCGATCGCGGCCGCCGTCGTCTCATCATCGATCGTTTCCATCCGTTTCTTATTCAGGGCTCCAGTGTCTTCGATCCTGCCGTCGGCATAGGAGTGGATGACGCCACGCGGCGAATTCGTCCTGACAAATTCCTGGTCGTCCTTTGGGTAATAGGGCCGCTCCGGCTCCTCTTCGGCATTCAGATGATAGAGATTCCCGAAGAACTCGTCGAAGCCGTGCTTGGTCGGCAGGAATTCGTCGCGATCGCCGAGATGGTTCTTGCCGAATTGGCCGGTTGCATAGCCAAGGGGTTTGAGTGCCTGCGCGATGGTGATGTCGCGCGGCTGCAGACCGACGGTCGCGCCGGGAATGCCGACTTTGCAAAGACCAGTGCGCAGGCAGACCTGCCCGGTGATGAAGGTCGATCGGCCCGCCGTGCAACTATTCTCGGCATAGTAGTCGGTGAAGATCATGCCTTCCTTTGCGATGCGGTCGATGTTGGGCGTCTTGTAACCCATCATGCCCATGGAATACGCGCTGATGTTCGTCTGGCCGATGTCGTCGCCGAAGATGACAAGAATGTTCGGCTTGGCGCCCGCATCGTTCGATGGCTGCGCTGGCACAGTGGCGGATTGTGTCGCCTGTTGCGCGTATGCCGAGGAGGCGGCGAGCGAAACGGAGCCTAGTGTCATTGCGAAGGCTGCGGTGGCGCCGAGGAGGTGTCGGGAGGGGGCGCGGCTCATGGCATTTCTCCCTCCGTGTCGTGGCTGTTCAACATTCCGGTCTCCTTTTGATCGGGCAGCGTCCAGCGCTGCCGGAATTGGATGTCGCGATCGACCACGCCACACTTCTCTTGATCAAGTTCCCGCGGAAGTACGTTACGGTAAATGCGCGGCTTGCCGACGTAACAGGACGCGTAAATCCGAGAGCCGTGGGTATGATGAATACCCCTCACGTGCAGACCGTCATGCTAGCTGTATAGTCCCAGGGTGTGATGGTTCATCATTGATCCTGAGTCGTCAGGAAGAGGATGCATTATGGGAAGTATTCCTCACGGCAGCGCCCGCACGACGCCGCGTCTTCGAGCCGAGCTCCAAGCGTCGCAAGAGACACCCGGTCCCTTGCCGCCCGCTACGGCCTGAACCCAAAGACGGTGGCCAAATGGCGCGAGCGGACCACGACGGCCGATGCGCCGATGGGGCCTAAGTCTCCCAAGAGTACGGTGCTGACACCGACTCAGGAAGCCATCGTCGTGGCTTTCCGGCAGAAGACGCTATTGCACCCTCAAGGTGAAGTCGAGGAACTTCCATTAGTCGCTCGGCGCTATGGCTTCACCCCTGTGGCTTCTTGTTCCAACAGCTCTCGATAACGGGCTTGCTCGGTGGCGCTCAAGTCGTACTTCGTCTTGCTCTGATCGCTGAGGGCCAGAATCCCGCGGTTGCAGAGTTCATCCGTCAGCGCTTGGACTGCGGACACTGAAAGGCTTGTACCCGCCGAGATCTCCTCAATCGATGAGCCGGGGTGTCTTTTCACGAACCGTCGCACAAACATCTGAGGTACGCTCAATCTCGGCTTTAGCTCATAGTAGCCGCTGGCAAGCCTTTCCTCGTCACGACGATGTCGCTCGACGATTTCTCCCGCAGCCCAGTCGCCCAGGCGATAGAGTCGTTCAAGAAGCTGACGCGCACGCTCGGCTTCCTCAGAGGCAAGACCGTTTTCAGAGATGTAGTATGCGGCCACACCGCTTGTGACCACCTTCTCGTCGGACGCTCCGTCATGAACCAGAGCCGTAGGGGGATTGTTCGTTGAGACCACATTTCGGTAACCGGAAAGCTCGATGAGATCCGCAAAATTCCAAGATTCAGTGATGGCGCCGATCATTGCCAAGGCCCACTTTGAAATGCAGTCCAAAAGATCTTAGGGCTACGTTGGCGGAAACCCAAGATCCTCAGCAAGTCATCATGCGGCAGACGTTGTGTGAGTCGCCATCCCGGTACGATCCGACCCCGGCAAAAGAACGGCGATCTCTCTGATCGGCATCGTTGCGCTGTAATCCATCACGGTGCCTCCTCAGCGAGCCTTGCTGGTCTTCAGATCTCCTTCGATCGACTTCCGCAGGGCATCCATGATGTTGATGACGTTCGAGGCGGGAGCCCCGGCCTCCGGCTTCTTGCCCTTGGCAGTCTTCCTCGGCTTGAGGAGTTTCTTCTTCTCTTCAATGAGTTTCAGCAGGCTTTCCTGTATCGGGTCGCTGACCATGTCCGGAGACCACCGCGCGGACTTCCGCTTGATGAATTGTTGGATCAACGGAATGAGATCCGGATCGGCCTTCTCGTCGATGTCTTCGAAGTAATTTTCTTCGGGACGAACCTCGTCCCCGAAGCGCAGGCTCCACAGAACGATGCCTTCGTCGCGAGGCTCGAGGATCACGGCTCGTTCCCGACGACCCACGACGAGTTTCGAGACACCCACGACCTTTTCGGCCTTCATCGCATCTCGGATCACCGCAAAGGCCTCGTTCCCGACGGGGTCATCCGGCATGAGGTAGTGCGGCTTCTCCAGATAGATCCATTCGATATTTTCGGCGGGAACAAACTTGTCGATGTCGATTGTCTTCACCGTCTCGAGTGCTACCTCGTCGAGATCGTCGTCAGTCAGGATGACGTAGTCGTTCTCGCCTCGGGCGTACCCTTTCGCTTCGTTATTCTCCTTGACCGGCTTCCCGGTCACGGAGTCGATGTACTGGGACACGACGCGGTTGCCCGTGTCCTTGTTCAGCGTGTGGAAGCGAACCTTCTCGCTTTCGCTCGTCGCCGGGGTCATGGCCACGGGGCAGGTGACCAGCGAGAGCTTCAGGTAGCCTTTCCAATAGTATTTCGGGGCCATGATCTATCTCCTCAGCCAGCCTTGCGCTGCGCGGCGGATCTCGAAGAAGCCGTCTTCGAAGCTTTCGCACGCGCGGCAGGCTTTCGCCCGGTGCCAGCATTGGCATTGGCGGCTGTGCGTTTCGGTTTTTCCGCCGCAGCCTTAATCATCCCGGCACTTTGGCGAAGAGCGGCCAGCAGATCGTTAGGCTTGGAGACCTCGACCTTCTTCGGCTTCGGCAGTGAGCGGCCTTCAATCTTCGCCTTCACGAGATCGGCAAGCGCAGCTTCGTAGCGGTCTTCGAATGTGGCCGGATCGAACTCGCCCTTCTTCGTGCTGATGATGTGCTTGGCGAGATCCATCATCTCGCCCTGGATCTTGATCTTCGGCATCCCCTCGAACGCCTTCTTCGATGAGCGAACTTCGTAATCGTAGTTCATCGTGGTCGCGATCAGGCCCCTGCCATGGGGACGTATCAGGACCGTTCGAACACGGCGGAAGAGAACCGCCCGCGCAACGGCCGCGACATTGGATTTCTTCATTCCATCGCGAAGGGCAACGAAAGCATCGCCGCCCATCTTGTCCGGGGTTAAATAATAGGGCTTGTCGAAATAAACGTCGTCTACGTCGGCGCAGGGGATGAAGGCGTCGATCTCAAGCGTCTTGTTGTTCTCCGGGATCGTCGCCGTTACTTCCTCGGGGTCGATGATGATGTACTGGCCGTTGTCGATCTCAAAACCCTTGGTCTGCAACTCTTTCGGAACAGGATCCCCGGTCTCGCTGTCGATGAAGATGCGGTTTACACGATTTCCTGTTGCCTTGTTGATTGTGTTGAACGTGATGCGCTCGGAGGTGCTGGCGGCTGTGTAGAGGGCGACACCGCATGACACTTCACCGAATTTCAGGAAGCCTTTCCACTGAGCACGATGTCCCGCTGCCATGACGCCTACTCCGAATCACTGGGTGCGACTCAAAGACGTGCGAGAGTGATTCGTTCCGACTCGAAACGAATCATTTTTCAATGATTTAGGAATTTTTCTTCGCAAATCGATTCTGGTTCGTAACAGCGTTGCGCAGCGGGGGAGGCAGGCGAGACCGAATTTCCTGCAGGATTCCCTTCACCCTGACAGCCGATCCGAGCGTTACCTCCACGGGGAGTGACCACTCCCTGATCAGCTCGGGATCATCGCTCTTGGTTTTCGTCTTGGGCATACCGGAGCAGGTGGGATCGGAAGGGTCCTGCGTCAATTGCCTGTCCTTGCCGTGGCGGAGTAATTGTGCAGGGTTTCGAGCAGGAGCAGATCGTCGTCGGAATTCCCATTGCGGGCGGCATCGTAGGAACGTTTCGCCCGCAGCGACTCCGATGGAGAGCTGCATTGGATCGGTTGCGATCAACTCTGTATTAAGACTAGCCTTGGTAGCAAAGAGTCGGTGATTGAAACCAAGAAGACTGACATGACGGGCGAATACTCTGACTGGGATCCTACCAAACTAACAATCAATCAAATGCCGGCACCTCGCGAGGCCTACTGGATCGGGGTCTTTGACGATGCGGTGGAGCCGGAGTTCACTGGATATCATCCAGGAGTGATCATCGGAACGTCGGGCAACTTTGATGAAAAGACCGGCACGGTGACGTTCGTCCCGTTGACATCCGAGCCGCCCAAAGTTGGCACCTCCGGGAAGATTCCGGTTTCCAAATACCAATTGATGAAGAACCCTCATCCAACGGACGGTCGAACTGTCTGGGCCGTCTGCGATCACATCCTGACGGTCCGGTTGAGTCGACTGGAGCGCTATAAAGAGTATCACCGCAAGGTGGTTCCGAAGGTTTCGAAGCAGGATTTTAGCAATATTCTCTCATCGATAGTCTCTGGACACGTGGCTTTGAGAAACCACATCGAGGCAGGAATGCGCGCCGAGCGGGACCGCTTGATCGCCACCCATGAAGACACCATATGTGCGCTTAAGAGCGAATTCGATCGCTCCATTCTTGAGCGAGCGTATTCGCTCCTGGACGAGATGACGGATCCAGAAAAGGTCTAGCCTCTTGACAGAGTTGGGGTGAGTACGTATGTTTGCATCGTGGTTGCGACCACTCGCCTCGGTGAACAAGCCGAGCTTTCGAATACCCATCTGCGGATGGTCACGGCGGGGTTTATCCCCGCCTTTTCTTTTTGGGAGTCCCTTCTTGCGACTTCGGCGCACCCTGTTTTTGCATGGGCGGTGATGGGGAAGGGCGTGCCGGCCTCGCAGATCTATTCCTTTCCCTCCGACCTACCGAACGGAAACGCTAACAGGTACGAGGCCTGCCGCGAGCTCCCGCATAATCATGCCATTATCGCCAGCTTCACTCGCGCGCTTGATAGGCCAAATATCGGAAGCCAGCGCTATCAAGGGCCTTCGGACCACACCGCTACCCGACCAACGGACTGGAAGAGCAGACTACGAGCTTCCGCGATCCTCGCGTAAGTGCGACATAGAGATTCTTCGTGTTCCGGGCACGGTTGCTGTCGAACTGCTCAGCATCCAGAATGACGGCAACATCTGCCTCAAGCCCCTTCAGGAGGAGGGGGCTGCCGACGGCTCTTCTCGGGACGCGCCTTCCGATCATCCTGCCTTGCTCGCGGATTCGGACCGCCGCATTGAGGAACGCGTCAGGGATGCCAGGAGTACAGGATCGAAGCGCCTGCACGCATGCGCCGAGTATTTCGGGGCGGAAGGTTCTTGCACCTTGATTGTTCTCGAGGGCGAGGAGCAGCCTGACAAGGTTTTCGGCAGATCCGTCCGCCTTGTAGTCGAGGGCCGCCAGTTCGACGGCAGTGGCTTCCTTCCGTGAGGATCCTCGCTCGATGATCGCGATCCGCGAACGCAGGCCGCCCTTGTCCACGTTCGTCGTCACTTCGGACGCAAACTCCAGGACGGTGTCCAGATCGCCCGGCTGGTCGAGATCGACGCTTCCTGCGAACGTGATGACGTCGGTGAGATCCACGGCCTCGACCGTGACTGCTCCCGGGGTTTGCTTTGCTACCCTGCGCTGGAGTGCCCTGTTCATGCCCGCCGCCATTATGAGAACCTTGCCGTCGGGGTTAGGAGGGCGGACGTTGCAGGCCTTGCGCTGGCGGGTTTCATCGTCGCTGCCGTCCAGTTCGACCCATTCGACCTCGGGCGGCGCTGTTCGGAGATCGATCCGGCCACCCGCGACAAGGATCGCGCGGGCTTCCAGAAGCCACTCGCCGAAAGCCGGCGCGCCCGCTCGGATCCAGCGCCATGGCTTCGTCAGTTCTCCCGCCGAAGAGAATGTCGAGCAGACATCATGGTCCCAATGCGGGTGCGGGCCCTGCCAACTGAAGATCTCCTGCATCGGGTCGCCGAGGACGACGGTTGGAATTACGGTCGAGAGATGGCTGACCACGCGATGCTGTTCATGGCCGCAGTCCTGGTACTCGTCGACGATCACGCGGACGTAACTCGCATCTATGATGTCATCGAGATGTTTTCCCTCGAAAAGCGCCGCGGCGGCCCGCTTGATTGCGGGATAGTCGCTGCGTGGGTCATTCAGAGCGAGATGGCTAATATCAATGCCCGAGCGGACTGGAAAAGTGTTGAGAATTCGAAGCGCCCACCCGTCGAGCGTCGCCAATCGATACGAACGGCTCGGAACTCCCGCACGCTCCAGCCGCGACCGCAGAACCGACACGCCCGCGTTGGTGTGAGTGAGTATCAGGATCGGCTTCCTGTCCGTGTGCCTGATGAGGGAATCCGCAATGAGCTGGGTCTTTCCGCACCCGGCCGGAGCCGTTACCGATCCTCGCCGGATAGACAGAAGATCGATGTCTCCCTCAGCCATTCAGGCACCATTTTCTGAGAGAGACGAGGACCAATTTGAACTCCTTGTCCGTTTCTTTGACCGAGGGCATCACGAAATCGCGGGCGACTTCCTCCATTTCTCCAACGGATTTGAACCAAGCCTTCTTGTTGTCCTTATTACCACCGGCGGCATTTCCCAACGCCAGCCGCGCCTCCGTCGACAGAACTCCCCTGGCCAATTCGTCTCGCACCCGCGCAAGCGTCACAGCGTTCGTCGAATGGCTCTTGAGCTTAGAATCCACTTCGCCGTCCGAACGGTCCTCAAGGGCACGGTCAAGGAGCGCGCCGATCGTGTCGGCCGGCAGCGTCACGAACAGCTCGACTTCAAGCTTATGGCCCTTGCGCCATTTGAAGATGGATCCGCCGGCGAGCTCGAAGCTGGTCTCCTCCGCTATTGGCGGTTGATAGTCGTCGTCGCGAAATGTGGCCGTTCGGTAGCCCATCGTTCGGAACGCCTCTGCTCGCGACATGATGTTCGTGTACCCGTTGGCACTGACAAGCGCGGTTCCGGCCGCGAAGAGCGACTTGCCATCTCCCTTGTCCGAGAGGAACTGGTCCATGCCGCGAACGAAGCCGACCTCACTTGCTCCTTCACAGACAAGGATGGAATGGGCGAGAAAAGCTTCCGGGTAGAGGCGGATTGTTCCCTGAAGGTCAGGGTGATCGCCAACCCATCTCACTTCGTGCCGATCTCCGACCCGTCGCACAATCGAGATCTGCTCCACTGCAAGCTCTCGGACGGCCACTGGAGAATGGCTGGTCACGAACACCTGCAGGGACGGTTCCTTCTGCTTGGCGCCTAGGTTGTCGAGGAAACGTACAATGCGATGAGGCTCAAGCCCATGCTCGAGTTCGTCGACCAGCAGGATTGCGGTCTCCGCTGCGTTCTTCTGCTGGAGCCCCGATATCATGAGGCGTGTCGAGCCGATCCCGAGCCGACGGAGAGGGATGCCATTCCCGTCGTGTAGAGAGATTGTACCAGCAGTCACTGAGACGGAGTGGGCCTCGAGCTCGGCTTTTGCTTTTGCCCCGACATCTATGCCGAGGCTGCCCGCGACTTCGGTCACGATCTGGAGTGCGTCGCCCAGCATTGCGTCTGCATCCTTGCCGAAGGACTTCCTCGCCTCCCGTGCCGCCGCCAGGAGCGCGGTCGAAGCGTCGGCGGTCTCGTCCGAAAGGCGGTTGAGGACAGAGCCTCGCTTCCAGGACAGATTATGGTCCGAAAGAGCGCCGATCCGCACGGGAGCCAGCCTCTCGCGATCCGACCATGACAGGTTGCGCGTCTGACCTGCGGCGCGCGCGCGATCGGAGATGAGCGACCAAGTCGGCTCCAGATCACTCTCCACGGCGAGGTTGAGACAGAGCACGGTCTCCAGGCCGCTGCCGGGTTCGTCTTCGATCTTCTTCGCCGCTGCGTCATATCCACGGAGATACAGGCCGTAGGTCTCGATGGATTTCAATTCTGGCCCGAGGTTTCCAAGGGTGAGAGTGATCTGGATCGGATCTTTGATGTCGAGGTTGTGGAAGTCGGCATCCGTGAACTGAGCAGTCCTTCGCGCACCCAGCGCCAGATCGATTGCATCAAGGATCGTGGACTTGCCGCTGTCTCCCGGTCCGATCAGGCAGTTGATACCGGATGTCGGATACCATTGGAGGTGCCTAATGCAGCGGAAGTTCTCAATCTCGACCAATCGTATAGTTGCCATTCATATGCCTCGGGAATCACATGCACCCGAAGAGAGTAATTCACGGCTGCCCGAGGGTCGGCAAGCAAGGGTATGTCTCCGCCCACAACGCAGAGTGGCTTCTCTGAGGAAATATCCGCACGTGCACCGGGCTCCTTTCATTCCGTCCTCTCACGTCCTGACGATCGAAGGTGCCGCAACGCTGGCAACGGGCATGCGGACGCCCCATGGAAACTTCTTCGCGCCGTTCGCCTCGTACTGATAGACGACGACGCCGGGCAGATTGCGCTTGTCGTATCGCCGACCGAGGTTGAATGCGACGCTGTTCTGGCAGGCCAGAAGGAGATGGATGGTGGTGACCCCCTTCGCCTCGAGAAGCTTCGCCGTGTCGAGAAGTTGCTGCGCGAGTGCGCTCTGCTTCGCCTGCGACCAGTGCGAGGAGTTCAGATCCGGAAGCGACATCCGAACGACCGGGAAACCGAACGTGGTCGCAATGTTCTCGTCTCTGACCTGATAGGAGACCGAAATGGCGAGGACGACGTCCGCCGAATTCTTCACGGCGTCGAGGCCGTCGATGCCGAAGCGCTGACCATCGTCGTGACTGTCAAGGCTTCTCCAGGACTCCCGTGTCCTGTCCCAGTCCATCACGACGATGCTGCCTTCGTCATCGAACACGACGCCGGTCAGAAAGGTCATCGGCACCGGGGTCAGCCCTCCGTAGACGACCGTGACATCCTGTCGATCGTTCTGTCCGGCATACTGCAGTACGATACGGCGCGCGGTATCAACCTCGGGCAACAACGCATCCGGGTCGACGATGACGCCGTCTCTCTTCTGGCGGAGATCCAGCGCGACGCCGATCCTGTGCCCCACAATCTCGGACGGCACCGCAGCAGTGAGCGGGGAACCGTCGTCCTCACGAAGTCCTCGTCCTTCGACAACGATGACCTTCTTCCTGTTCCGCAGCTCGTTCTCGCGAGTGAACCTCCTCCAGCCGACAACGAAGCACAGGACGAAAATCGCTCCGAAGATCGCGACCAGCGACCACTGTGCCCACTCGGGGATGATGTTGGTCGAGCCGATCTCGAAAGAGTATTCGCCTCGAGCGGTGGCTTTTACGAGCCAGTTTCCGCCGAGCAACGCGACAAGGACCGGCACACATAGGCCCGCAACTTTGACCTCGAATCCTTTGGGCCTGAACAGATACTTTACGAATTCGCGGAGGACCCAGTCTGCGGTTTCACGATACATGGTGCGTCAGCTCTCTGCTATGATCTGTACGGGCTCTGGAGCGGCCCCGCGTTGGTGGAAAGTCGACATCGCGGTGAATTCTGAAGGAAAGTCGGAGCGCACGACGAGGAGTACCGCGAACGGAATCTCTCGTTCGCCGTTTACCAGATCCTCCATCGATTCAAGGTCCGTGATGCTCGGCATAATTGGCAGGCGCGGATGCGAATGCCATTCCCCGATGTAGTTGTACGTCTCGTAGTCGCGACCGGTCTTCTCGAAGAACGCATCGAGGAATTCGTTGTGGTAGGCGTGGTCGCGAACGAAGTGGGCCCTTTCGCCTGAAGTCTCGTCGACCGAAAAATCGACAACCTCGAAAGCGCCGGGTCTGATCTGGCGAGCCATGAGGATCCCGCCGATCTCCCTATCCGCAGCTCGGGCGAGGGCGCTCTTCATCCTGTCTCGGAGCGATCGGGACAGCTCCAACTGCACGGTCACGAGTTCGTCTCGCTGGCGAGCTCTGACATCAGCCCTCTTATGATCTCGCTAGATGCCGCACTCGTGTTGCTTTCCCATGCGCCGGAGGAACGTAGATCGATGGGCCAGGTGTCGAACGGCGCTTCGAAGATCCAGCCTTTCTTCAAGCCGATAGCGTACGCGGAATAGGGGAAGGCGGTCTCCCCACCTTGAAGGATGTCGATCCCAAGTCGCGTCGCGTGAGCCGCGACGACGGAGACGTCGGCATCGTCGGCGATGAACGGCGGACCGTTGTCCGGATTGACCTCGTAGCGACCTTGTGGGGTAGCCTCCCAAGATATGCCATGGTCCTCGCACCATTTCGTGATCTGGTTTCGAGCGTAAAGCGGCGGCGGCTCCCTATCGGGACGCGCTCTTGCGACAATCCCGCCGATGCCGCCGCCAAAGACCTCGGCCCAGACCATGGGCTTGCGGTTTCGGCTCGACGCGCCGGCGCAGAGGTTGAACGATGTCGGATTGGCTGTAGCGTCGATGATCATATCGCAGTCGCCGAGCAACTCGAGCGTCGAATCCATGGTGATGGAAGAGATCTGGCTACCGAGGGCAATCCGGCGCGTGATGACATCGGCGTCCACGGCGATCTGCTCGATCTTGTCGGCGAGCGCATCGACCTTGTGCCACCCGATCGCGCGCGCGTCGAGTTCATTTCGGACAAGATTGCCAGTCAAGAAAACGTCTTCGTCTACGAGCAGGAACTTTCGTACGCCGGCTCGGGCAAGGGAGGTCGCGATTTTCGACCCAATCGAGCCGCAGCCGACGACGGCGACGCGGTTCTGCGAAATGGCATCGCGGTTAGAGGCCGACCGGTTTGCGAGTTCTCCCTCCTCGATAATCCGGTAGGGGATCAGCAGCGGCAGCCCGTTCTTGCTCCATTGCATGTCGTAGGCTGTGCGGCGTCCGCTCTTCTCCAGCACGATAAGGAAAGGAAGCTCCTGGTTGTGCAGAAACGGCGCAAGTTCCGGAACCCGCTTTGCCAAATCTTCGAACTCGCCTCCACCGTGAAGTGCCAGTACGCTCATGTCCTGCTGGGTCCTCAACAGGAACCCGCTTCGCGCCGGGGCATTTGTTGGCGTCGGCTGCGACGACGTCCAGAGTTCGCTTCCGCGCGCACCGATCGCCGTCAGATGCGCCACGCGGTTAAGCTGGCGGGCCGTCATCGTCAAAGAGATTGCTACCATCAATTCGGGCAGGTGGCCCTCGAGCGAACCCCATGCGCCGTCCGGCACCATGAGGCGCCATGTCTCGAACCGAAGCTCCGAAGCGAGCGAAGTCTTGTGATCCGAAGGAACCACGTCCGTCCTTCCATCCGATGCGCGCTCGCCCGCGATGAGCCCGTAGGCGCTCTCGATCATCATCGCGCCTGTAACCGATGGATCCCAGTTGTCAGGTCGCCACTGGAGACAAAGCTCGCCACCAACGCCGTACTGATGATTGGAAAGTCGAAGTTCGCCGTGAGGCATCACGATCGGGGGAGTGTCAGGGAAGGTGGTCGGATAGACGACGGCCAAAGTGAACTTCTCGCCGCCATGCACGATCTCCACGTCCACGCAGAGCTGAAGGTTATCGAGAAAACGGGAACGTACGCTCGTCAACCAGTCGTGCTCCTCCTGAAGCGCGACCAGTGCCAATTTCTCTGCGCGTGCGCGCTGCTCGTCCGAAAGCCACCAGATCATGCGTAGCCCTGCGGCTTCGTCGGCTGGCGGGCGGCGTTCGCGAAGCTAGGCGCCGCCGCCGCGGCGCCACTGGCCGATGCCCCGGTGGCGGCGCGCAGAAGACGATTGCCACCAGTCAGGCGATCTGCCGCGTTGGTCGACAATCGATAACCCATCCGAGGAGTAAGGGCATCCGCCATCTCCTGGGCGGAGGCTGCCTGCGCGGCTGCCGCGAAATCGGCACGGGCGGTGTGGAGCCACCTGAAGAAAGCATCGGCCTTCTCCGGCTTCTCCTGCCACTTGTCCGCAAAGTTCTCGTACGGGTCGGTGGGATTGGCGATGACGTACTTCTGGCCGTCGTGCTTGATGAACTGATCCATCCTCTGCAGGATGGCAAAAAGCGCGCCGGAGATCGTCTCTTGACCTTCGTATGCGTGCGCCGCCAATGTCGTGATGATCACCGAGATAGGACGGACGTCGGGCTCGCGAGCGAACATGTTGTCCCTGTGTCGCTTCAAGATCATGATCGCCGACTGCAACGGCGTCTTCACCTTGAAATCCGGCATGTCCTCGACGCTCGCACGGAATCCTTGCCGATTGAGGGCTTCGACCTTCGCCCGCTTGCGGCGGAGAAGGACTTCGGCCTGACGGGAAGCGAACCAGTTCGAATACCCCTTCGGATTCGACCGAGGCCAGTACTCCGTCCTAGCTTTGTAATTCGGGAGGCGTCGGTCGGTAATCGAGATGGCCGTCTCGGACCAGCGGGCGTCGTGCATGACCGCCTCAAGGAGACGCTTCTGCTCGGCGGCATTCGGAAGAGCGGCCACGATATCCATGTGGAATTGGGCGCCGTCGGCATAGTCCAGGATCCAGCAGCGGTTCCCTTCGCGGACTGGCTTCGTCATGTTCTGGGCGTCGTGATAGGAATTCACCTCAACTTCTAGCAGTCGCTTCAAGTCGAATTGCGACAGGTCTTGCTTGGTCAGAAGACGGAATTCGCAGACCGAGTCGACGTCATATTCCTCGTCTTCGGTCAGCGGCCGAATCGCGGTCCCGAGCCTGAACGAACCCTGGCAGTAAACCTGAGGATCGAAGCGACGGACTGTACTCTCCTCGCGGTGAATCCATTCGCCGAAGGACTTGAAGCTACGATCCGCCTGGTCGTAGCGGTGTTCGGGGATTTCAAGGCCTGCGACTAGCGCTTCGAGATACGCTTCGATCGTATTGACATGCACGTTCATGACACTTGACCTCACGGTTTAATTGTACGCTGCCACAGCGCCTGGCACTGCGGCCGACTGGGATTGACGCTTAAACACTTGCGACCGGCACATCGCGGCCCGGCGATGCGGGCAGGCCCAGTTCGGCCCTGGCTGACGCGAACTGCATGTCCAGTAACTCCATCAGCCGCTCCCCAAGAGAGGTGATCTCGCGGTCTGATTCGGACCAACGGTAAAGCGTGCGATTTTGCAACGAAAGCACTGCGAAATCCTCTGGTCTGTTTTCCAGTGGATAGCGGGCCGCAACGGCGCTCAGCGCCGCTCGAACAAGGTTCCCGCTGAGCGGATGTCTTGTATTCCATAGATGGACGGCCGTTCGACGCTCGCCGATCCGCAATAGAAAGTCCGGCGTGTACTCGATCTTGAACAGCCCGCCGGGACTCAAGAACGTCACACTCGAGGCGGCCTCCATCATGCCGGGATGTTGTGCCTTCCATTCAAAGAATTGCTCCAGCGCACGGCGTGCCGCGTTACGCTCGGAGAGTCTTGATATTTGCTGCGTCGACGCGAGAACGGTTTCGACCGAAAGCCCCTGGAACGACGCCTGCTGTACGCGGCTTCGAAAGCTCTTGTGAAAGTCGAACCCACCGTCGCTCGGAGCGTAGCGCTTCCGGATGATCGTCCGCTGAGGACGTGGATTGGAGTTGATCAGCTTCAGGTAAGCCGAGAAGCCAAATTTCGGAATGTTCGTCATACTTGTGTCCCTTCATGAATACTGTCAGTGCTTGTTCGGCTCACAGGTTCCCGTTCTTCCATCGTCCGGATTGCATGGACCTCGGGCCACTTCGACATGGTGGCGTTCCCGCGCGCTATTCGAAGCGGTATCCCGGCCAGCGTCGCCAAATGCTCCGGTTCGTGGCGATGTCGATAGGCGAGGTGAGGTGGCGCGAGGAAGTGTCTCGCAAACATGTCCGCCTGATCCTCCATGGATTCCGTAGCCTTCATGTCCCGAATGCTCTGCACCGCGCCACGAAGGTCCTTGTGCATGAGGACATCCTTCTCGCGGTGAAGAAGGAAGTGCCCCAGCTCATGTGCAAGCACTAGCCGTGCCTCCGGATTGCCTTCACATGCAGCTTGATAAACAGAACTTCGAACCGTGATCCTGTCCTTCATTGGTTCGGCAAGAGCCTCCTCCGCCATTTCGGAATCATGCTTGATCAGCAGCCGAAATCGCGGAAACCGCGCGACGAGCCTGAATTCAATAATATCAACTATGTCAACAAGTTCGACGAATTTCATGTCAAACTCGTTTCGGTATTTCAGGGCTTCCGACATCATCTGAGAGGTCGTCAATCCACTGGATGTGAAGTAGTCCTTTGCCATTCCCGATACCTCGCCAGATCGATTACAGCGGAGCCCCGAAGCTGTTCTGCAGTCTGCGGAGGAGAGTTCGCCTTTGCGTTTTCCTGCCGGACAATCTTCGCAAATGCGTCGAGATCGACCCCCAGAAACTCGCAGAGCGTTTCGCGTTCGATGTCGGAAACCGCGTCCGAACCGTCCTCGAGAGCGCTCAAGGAAGCCGCGTCGATCCCGGTTTTCTCGGACAGTGCGTGGAAGGTCCACCGGCAGGAATGCCGTTTTCGCCTGATGATATCGCCAAAAATAGACAGCGCGGCCTTGCGGCCGACGTCATTGACATCGTCGGTCATGATAACCTCACTATAGGGTCACGAAAGATCGATGACGGAGACGCTTCCGGAGAAGCGTCTCCGGATCACCTACTTGCGGCGGCTCGGCTCACCCTTGGTGTCGCCGAGACCTGATTTCGGGATGCGCTCGACGGTCGTCGTGTTCGGACGAGCCTCCGCCTGCTTCACTGTGATGAACCGACCCGAACCGGAATCTCGTCCAACGTCGAATGTCTTCCTTGCAGCCATTTCCGTGTCCTTTCCTGGACCGTGGATTAATGAATGCGGTGCCTCGACATTGAGATGCGAATCCCCCTATAGTGCTCTTGCTAACAGCAGGGGATTTCGATCTTTCTGCCTTGCGAATGCCACATTCGTTATTCGCAAATATACCGCAGCCGGGTGTGGAAGCTTGGCTGCGGTATTGCGGGGAAACGTTCCCCTTATGCTTCCGAAAAATCCGCAATTTGCTGAGTGATTCGGCATAGTTAACCTACGATATTTTGCGATTTTTTGGAAGCGGTATCTTCTAAAATTTCGTTAAAATTCAGTCCTCTATGACGTTTCCTTGACAGCGGTTACGAGAGAACCTAACCAAACGTCTGGACCCAGTAATTTTTAGGGGTGACGGATTGTCTGTGTGCAAGGTTTGCCGCGTTCATAAGGATGATGTTCGCCTCACTTATCTGAAATCTTCATGCCCGTGCGAGGCCGCGATGGATGAAGATTGAGTAGGTTCCGTCCTCGTGGTTCCAAATCCGGGCCACTCTTTCCTCGACGATTTCCTCGACCATATCGCTGATGACTTCGAACTTGCTCTTGTCCGTCCATCGGCCGAATTCGTCGAAAATTTCAGCGCAGGCAATTGCGAGGCGATCAAAGTATCGGTCGAACCAGGAATTGCTCAAGGCAATTGTCACCTCCGGAACGTCGTCGCGACTTCTCCCCGCATCCGCAAGTGCGCCTTGGAGATAGCAGGCGAATTTCATCAGGTTGCCAAAGGCTCCGAAGATCGGACCGACGAGCGTGTCAGCGTTGCCGCCTTCGAACCCGGCCACAAGGTTGTCGACCTTGCCGTCGATCTCTGACAGAACTTTGAGGAATGTCTGGGCATAGCCGGGCACGGGATCGTAGCCGATATCGCCGCAGATTCTGCAGGCGGAATATTCATCCCAACAAGCAGACATAACCTGCGATCGCCAGGCATCCAGATTGCTTCGATAGGAAGTCCTCAACAATTCGCCCGGAAAGCATCGATCCCACGCAGCCGTCGTTTCTACATGAGCGGACTCGTGCGCGAGAGTGTGAACAATTCCACGTTGGCGGCCTTCGTCATCATCCAGGAGCCCGTCTGCGATGTCGCCGGAAATCACGATGTGGCTTTTAAGGACATCATTGCGCAGGACCGAGGGTGTCATAGCTATGCCGGTTGCGACGTCATTCGTTCTTTCGAGCGCGAAACTCGTTTCGTAGCCACGGTCGAGTTGAGCCAGAGCATCGTCATAATCATAGGCGACGGTCACCCCATCGAGATTCGCGATATCGATAATGCGGCCAAGAGATCGCAGAGCGCCCCCGATCTCGGCACCCAATCTCTCGGCGGCGTCCTGCTCATAGCCCATGAAGCTGACGACGAAGTCTGGGCAGGTCGATGGGTTGGACCGCCAGTCGGAGGAACTCTCTTCTTGTGGAGATGCAGTATCCGCTTCCATTCATGAGCCTTTTAGAAGGTGACTCGGTTGATCCTGTTTTGTTCTGTTTGCCATTTCCAGGCGCCGAAGCGCCTGGAAATTCATGATTTTAGCGTGTCCTGATGTGGCGCGATGTCGAATCCAAGGGCGCGCCACAGGAGGTGTTGTTTTGGCTATTTTCACGGCGTTTCAAGCTACCGTGACATTTCTTAGCGACCAACATGGATCCTAACCCTGGGTCCAGTGACATTTGTTACGAACCCATTCACCTGACTTTCCCGAAGAAATCAGCTGCAGCCGCTCGTCGCGCCGCACGTGTCGCACTTCTCGCAGGTGCCGTTGCGCACCATCGTGAAGTTCTGGCACTCGCTGCACATATTGCCCGTATAGCCCTGCATGATCGAGCGGGCGCGGCGTTCGGCTTCCATCTTCTTGGCTTCCGTCTTGGCGGAGGCAGCATCGGCTGCAGCCTTGTCGGAGAAGAGGGCGGTTGCGTCGCTGCCGGTTTCTTCGAGCACTTCTTCGGCGATTTCCTCGGCCAGTTCCTTGGCGCGTTCCTCATAATCGCGCTTGAAGGCGACGATTTCGGAGGTGGAGATGGCGACAGTCGGCTCCAGCTTGCGGGCCGCCGCACCTGCAAAGGACGTTACCGAGCCGCCGGTCGAGGAGGCGCGGGCAGGGGCTGCCGTTGCCGCACCCTTCGGTTCGCCGAGCAGACGGTCGCTGCCGGTGTTGGAGACCAGCGTCGGCTTGTAGCCGCGGGTCCAGCCGGTCGAGACGAGGTTCGTCTTGCCTTCCTGGATGCCCTTGCCGAGCGCCGTGTTGGAGAAATCGGACGTATCGACATGGGCGAGATCGTGGCGGCCGAGATAGGAGACGGCGAGTTCGCGGAACACGTAGTCGAGGATCGACGTGGCGTTCTTGATCGCGTCATTGCCGATGACGATGCCGGCCGGCTCGAACTTGGTGAAGGTGAAGGCCTCCACATATTCTTCCAGCGGCACGCCATATTGCAGGCCGAGCGAGATGGCGATGGCGAAGTTGTTCATCATCGCACGGAAGGCGGCACCTTCCTTGTGCATGTCGATGAAGATCTCGCCGAGGCGGCCGTCACCGAATTCGCCGGTGCGCAGATAGACCTTGTGACCGCCGACGGCAGCCTTCTGGGTGTAGCCCTGGCGGCGGTTCGGCAGCTTTTCGCGTTCGCGCGACACGCGCTCGATCACCTTCTCGATGATCTTTTCGGTGACGGTCACGGCCTGGGCCGCGAGCGGCTGCTGGATCAGATCCTCGAGCGCATCCTCGTCGTTGTCGTCCTCGATCAGCGAGGCGTTGAGCGGCTGCGAGAGCTTGGAGCCGTCGCGGTAAAGCGCGTTTGCCTTCAGGCCGAGCTTCCAGGAGAGCATGTAGGCGTTCTTGCAATCCTCGACGGTTGCCTCGTTCGGCATGTTGATCGTCTTGGAGATTGCGCCGGAGATGAAGGGCTGGGCAGCCGCCATCATGCGGATATGGCTTTCGACCGAGAGGTAGCGCTTGCCGATCTTGCCGCACGGATTGGCGCAATCGAAGACCGGCAGATGCTCCTTCTTCAGGAAGGGTGCGCCTTCCAGCGTCATCGCGCCGCAAACGTGGATATTGGCAGCCTCGATATCCTTCTTCGAGAAGCCGATATGCTCGAGCAGGCTGAAGCTCATGTCGGTAAGCTGTTCGTCGGAGACTTTCAGCGTCGTCTTCAGGAAGTCGGCGCCGAGCGTCCACTGGTTGAAGACGAACTTGATGTCGAAGGCGCTCTTCAGCGCCGCATTGACCGCTTCCACCTTCTCGTCGGTGAAGCCCTTGGCCTTCAGCGTCGAGGGGTTGATCGCCGGTGCCTGGTTCAGGTTGCCGTGGCCGACAGCATAGGCTTCGATCTCGGCAATCTGGCTTTCGGAATAGCCGAGCGTGCGCAGCGCATCCGGAACGGCGCGGTTGATGATCTTGAAGTAGCCGCCGCCGGCGAGCTTCTTGAACTTCACCAGCGCGAAGTCAGGTTCGATGCCGGTCGTGTCGCAGTCCATGACGAGGCCGATCGTGCCGGTCGGTGCGATGACCGAGACCTGCGCGTTGCGGTAGCCGTGTTTTTCGCCGAGTTCGAGTGCCTTGTCCCAGGCCGACATCGCATGGGCTGCAAGATCCTGGTCCGGGTTTTCCGAGTGGATCAGCGCGACGGGGTTGACCGAGAGCGCCTCGTAGCCGGCGTTCTCGCCATGGGCGGCGCGGCGATGGTTGCGGATGACGCGCAGCATGTGCTCGCGGTTCGGCTCGTAATTCGGGAACGGGCCGAGTTCGGCGGCCATTTCGGCCGAAGTCGCGTAGCAGATACCGGTCATGATCGCCGTCAGCGAGCCGGCAATGGCGCGGCCTTCGGCGCTGTCATAGGGGATGCCGGTCGACATCAGCAGGCCGCCGATATTGGCGTAGCCGAGGCCGAGCGTGCGGTATTCGTAGGAAAGCTCTGCAATGCGCTTGGACGGGAACTGCGCCATCATGACCGAGATTTCGAGCACGATGGTCCACAGGCGGACAGCATGTTCGTAATCGCCGATATTGATGCGCTTGGTGGCCTTGTCCTTGAACTGCAGCAGGTTCAGCGAAGCGAGGTTGCAGGCCGTGTCGTCGAGGAACATATATTCCGAGCACGGGTTCGAGCCGCGGATCGGACCGCCGGCCGGCGACGTGTGCCAGTCGTTCATCGTCGTGTTGAAGTGGATGCCGGGATCGGCAGATGCCCAGGCGGCATAGGAAATCGTTTCCCAGAGGTCGCGGGCCTTCAGTGTCTTCATCACCCGGCCGTCCTTGCGGGCGGTCAGGTTCCAGTCGCCATCTTCCTCGACGGCGCGCAGGAAGTCGTCCTTGATCGAAACGGAATTGTTGGAGTTCTGGCCGGAAACGGTGAGATAGGCTTCCGAATCCCAGTCCGTGTCGTAGGTCTTGAACTCCATGTCCTTGTAGCCCTGGCGGGCGAACTGGATGACGCGCTGGACGTAGTTTTCCGGAACCTGATCCTTCTTGGCGGCGCGGATTTCGCGCTTGAGCGCCGGGTTCTTGGCCGGGTCGAAGCAATCGCCATTGTCGGCTTCGCAATTGACGCAGGCCTTCATGATCGCCTTCAGATGCTTGGCGACGACCTTCGAGCCGGTCACGAGAGCGGCAACCTTCTGCTCTTCCTTGACCTTCCAGTTGATATATTCCTCGATATCGGGATGGTCGATATCGACCACGACCATCTTGGCAGCGCGGCGCGTCGTGCCGCCCGACTTGATGGCGCCGGCAGCGCGGTCGCCGATCTTCAGGAAGCTCATCAGGCCGGAGGAGCGGCCGCCGCCGGAAAGCTTTTCGCCTTCGCCGCGCAGCATCGAGAAGTTGGAGCCGGTGCCGGAGCCATACTTGAAGAGGCGGGCTTCACGAACCCACAGATCCATGATGCCGCCTTCGTTGACGAGGTCGTCCTCGACCGACTGGATGAAGCAGGCATGCGGCTGCGGATGTTCGTAGGCCGACTTGGACTTGGTGATCTTGCCGGTGAAGGGATCGACATAGAAGTGGCCCTGGCCGGGGCCGTCGATGCCGTAGGCCCAGTGCAGGCCGGTGTTGAACCATTGCGGCGAGTTCGGGGCGACGCGCTGCGTGGCGAGCATGTAGGCAAGCTCGTCCTTGAACGCTGCCGCATCTTCCTCCGAAGAGAAATAGCCGCCCTTCCAGCCCCAGTAGGTCCAGGTGCCGGCAAGGCGATCGAAGACCTGGCGCGCGTCGGTTTCCGAGCCGGTCTGTTCGTCCTTCGGCAGCGCCTTCAGTGCTGCGTCGTCGGCAACGGAGCGCCACAGGAAGGAGGGGACATCGTTCTCTTCGACCTTCTTCAGGCGGGAGGGAACGCCGGCCTTGCGGAAATATTTCTGCGCCAGGACGTCGGTGGCGACCTGCGAGAACTGCGCGGGAACGTCGATGTTTTCGAGGCGGAAGACGATCGACCCGTCCGGGTTCTTGATCTCGCTCGTCGCCTTGCGGAATTCGATATCCGCATAGGCGCCCTGACCAGCCTTCGTAAACCGACGTTCGATGCGCATTTTCTCTAACCTCGTGTTGGCACCCGAAAGGGCGCAAAATTCCCTTCCGGCTACACGTTGTCCCTTCGTGCAGCCGGTGCTCGTTCCGTCTTGTGACAGGATGTCATCCGCAGATGATTTCCTGTATCTTGTGGTGAGGCTGGCTGCAAACGCTAAATATAGTGTTAACAGCTTATTTTTACCAGTCCCCGATGTTGTTTTTTGAGGCTGGAAAAAGGCGCAAAATCCCATCGGGCGTTACCGCCCCCTGACGGTGCAACACCCTGAATATGCGTTCGATTTTCCTTGGGAGAACCGGGCTCGTTACCTCCGGTTCAGTCGCCGCCGCAACATCTGGAACATTAAGTTTGAATCGACTGATTCCGTCAAGGGGTGGAATGTAACCGAATGCTAACCACAACATCTTGTGGATGCGCTTGTGGAGACTGGGGAAAGTCCGGGTAAGCCTGAAAATACAAGGGCTTGCGCCGGCGATTTGCCGCACTGGAGCGCCGAATGCCAAAAAAATCGGCTGCGGCAAAAGTTAGGATGGCTTTTGCGACGGAATTGCGCATGCCGATTCGTTCAGGGAAATCAGCACCTTCTAGAGCGCGTCGATGGCGATCGTGACCGTCGCGGTGCCGATCGGCTTTCCCTTCTCGTTGGTGACGACGAAGCTTGCCTGAGTCTCCAGAAGCTGGGTCGACTCGTCGCGCTCCGCCCGGCCGATATAAATGTCTCGCGTATCGAGGGCGAAGGTTTTCAGAAACTTGTCCTCGTCGCCCTGCCAGTAATCGTGGGTGACGACGCTCTGGCCGACATTCAGGCCGTTACAGTCGGTCACGAAGAATTCCAGGATCGTCCCCTGCGAATCGTCCTGCTTCTCCTTCAGGTAATGCGACACGGATTTCGCCATCAGCGCCTGGACCATCTGGAAGTCGCCCTGGGCGACCTCCGCCCGGTAGGTCTCGTCCAGCACCCGCAGGTCCATTTCGCTGACATCGCCGAACTTCTCGTTCTGCTCTTCGATCGCTTTGACCACGATGGCGTTTTCGGCCAAGGGCCGGACGAGCTTTTCGACATATTGGCGCACGACGCCGATATAGGCCGGCTCAGCGCCGGCGGGCGCATGCCAGACCGCGCAGCCGATGAGCCCGATGGCCATCGCCATTCGAAATTTGCCCCAGCATGCCATTGCGCTTCCCCAACCGCATTCAGCCATACTTTGCGTCCGGCCTTTGCGACCGGTAGTTGCCTGACATTATGCTAATAAAATAAAACGGATGTTACCGTCGGGCATGGGAAAGCGCTGTGGAGGTGACAAAATTTGGAACAATTTCCAATTGCATAATTGGAAATTGTCACCGAAATGCGTGTCTGAAGAATGGTTTAGCCGCGCGTGCCTTTGGCGATCGGTTCCTGGTAGGTAAAGCCCATGTCCCAGGGGAAGTAGATCCAGGTATCCTGGCTGACTTCGGTGATGAACGTATCAACCGCCGGTACGCCCTTCGGCTTGGCATAGACGCAGGCGAAATGTGCCTTCGGCAGCATGCCGCGCACCTGGGCGGCGGTCTTACCGGTATCGGTCAGATCGTCCACGACCAGCACGCCTTCGCCACCGTTTGCCGCAAGTTCCGGTGCAATGCCCTTCAGGAGCACCATGTCGCCCTGATTGACGTAGTCGTGATAGGAGGCAATGCAGACGGTTTCGATCAGGCGGATGTTCAGCTCGCGCGAGATGATCGCCGCCGGAACGAGGCCGCCGCGAGTGATGCAGACGATCGCCTTGAATTCCTGGTTGAGGCCGGCGAGTCGCCAGGCGAGTGCGCGGGCATCGCGGTGGAACTGATCCCACGAAACGGGGAAGGCTTTATCGGGAAGGGACATCGGGCTACTCCGCGGCATGAAAAAAGACACGCCGTTTGCCGGCGACCGAGCGGACATCGGCGGGCAAAACGCAAATCGCGCAGCCGGAACTGCGCGAGGGATGCCGAAGCCAATGTCATCGGTCGCCGCAATTAGCGGAATTTCGGGGCAAAAGGCAAGAGCAGCCTTCAGCGTGAAAGCAATGTGAGCGCCGTCATGGATTGCAGCAGGGTTTTCGTCGTCCCCCCGAAGATCGCCTGCCAGAGCCAGGAATGTGTGTAGGCGCCCATGACCAGAAGGTCGATGCTGTCGTCCGAAAGCCGGTTTTCGATGACATGCGAGGCGCTCCTGTCGCCGCTTGCGGCGGTCGCAAGCGTCACCTTGATGCCATGGCGGCTGAGCGTGGCTGCAATGTCGGCGCCCGCCGTCGTGGCCGATTGTGTCGCCATTTCGGCCGGATCGACCGAGAAGATCTCGACGGCTTCGGCCGCCTGCAGGATCGGCAGGGCATCGAACGTCGCGCGTGTTGCCTCCTTCGATCCGTTCCAGGCAATCAGCACGCGCCTGATCGGCTTCGGCTGGCGGATGATGTAAGGGATCATCAGCACCGGTCGGCCGCTTTCGAAAAGGAATTCGTCGACATCCACATGGCTGTCGGAGGGCCTTGCCGGATCGGCCTGGGAGGCGATCAGGAGGTCGGCGCTGCGTGCCGTTTCGATCAGCGGCACGGAGCCGTAACCCGTCGAGGTGGCAAAGGCGCGCCATTCGAAGGAAGCCCCCGCGGCCTCGGCACGGGCGCGGAAAATTCGCTCCACCTCGACGGTTTCGGAATGGGCCATGTCCTGAAGGGCCTGGACGGCGACCGGGTCGGGAATTTCCATCGGCGCCACCAGCGGCACGGCGGCGATCGTTTCGGCATGCAGGCCGATCACATGGGCGCCGCTTTCGGCTGCAATGGCAAAGGCGAAATCGGCAACAGCGCCGCTATTGTCTACCGTATCCAGGATGGCGAGAATGGTTTTGTAAGACACATCAATTCTCCTTTGCCGCTTGAAAATCGTCTTCCGCGAGGAAAGGAATGCGCCGGACCGCGCTGCGGTTCCTTGACCGGGATCAAGACCGCAGCGCTTGCCCTCACGCTTCCGCCTGCTCGTTTTCCTTCCTGCGCCTGATATCGTCGATCATGGCCCGCACATCCGCGCCGGCCGCCTCGATCACCTCCTCAGAGCGGCCGCGCACGACGATTTCGGTCGAAAATCTCTGCCCGACATAGCGCGGATAGGAGCCGATGCTGGTTTGCGGATGCGCCTTCTGGATCGCCGTCAGCGGCGTGCCGATCTCGCCCTCGCCATAGGGGCAGGCAATGGCGAGCGAAAGGACGGGCGTGCCGGTCTTGAGCGTCGGCAGCACATTGTCGACCATGGCCTGGAAGACCTGCGGAACGCCGGCCATCACATGGACATTGCCGATGATGAAGCCGGGCGCGGTGGACACGGGGTTGGCGATATGGGCAGCGCCGCGCGGCATGCGGGCCATGCGCTGGCGGGCCTCGGTGAATTCCATTTCGCGCCGCCTGTACATGTCGGCAAGCAGCGCCATCGCCGCGGCATCGTGCTCGCAGGGAACGCCGAAGGCCTTCGAGACCGCGTCGGCGGTAATGTCGTCATGCGTCGGCCCGATGCCGCCGGACGTGAAGACATAGTCGTATTTGCCGCGAAGCGCGTTCAGCGCCTCCACGATCGCATCCTCCTCGTCGGCGACGATGCGAACCTCCTTCAGGTCGATGCCCGAGATCGTCAGCATATCGGCGAGATGGCCGATATTCCTGTCCTTGGTGCGGCCGGAAAGAAGCTCGTCGCCGATGGCAAGCATGGCGGCGGTAACGACAGTCTCATTGCTCATGGGGATATTTCCGTGGTGTGAAGCTTGGAAATAGGTAGCGCCGTTTGGCCGCTTTGCAAACGGCAAAGCGGAGAGCCCGTTCAAACGAAAACGAAACGGCAAGTGAAATTTCGTCTACAGGCGGTGAACAGTGAGTTCTTGGCGGCGGGACTATGTTGGGCCGGATGCCCTGCTAGAAGGGTCGGACCCGCGAATTCAATCAATCCTTGATGGAGATCACTATGGCGAAGGTTCTCGTCCTCTACTATTCGGCTTATGGCCACATCGAAACCATGGCTTATGCCGTAGCCGAAGGCGCGAAGTCCGCCGGCGCAGACGTCACCGTCAAGCGCGTTCCGGAACTGGTTTCGGAAGAAGTCGCCAAGGCTTCCTACTACAAGCTCGATCAGGCAGCCCCGATCGCAACCGTCGACGAACTGCCCGACTACGATGCGATCATCGTCGGTGCCGGCACGCGCTTCGGCACGGTCGCTTCCCAGATGCGCAATTTCTGGGACCAGACCGGCGGCCTGTGGTTTACCGGCAAGCTCGTCGGCAAGGTCGGCTCGATGTTCACCTCGTCGGCCACGCAGCACGGCGGCCAGGAATCGACGATCCTCGGCTTCGTGCCCACCTTCCTGCATCATGGCATGGCCTATGTCGGCCTTCCCTATGCTTTCCAGGGCCAGATGGGTACGGAAGAAGTCAAGGGCGGCTCGCCCTACGGCGCATCCACCATCACCAACGGCGACGGCTCGCGCCAGCCGTCGGCAATCGAACTCGAAGCTGCGAAGTATCAGGGCGCCCACGTCGCCAAGATTGCCGCAAAGCTCGGCTGAGCCTGGCCAAAATCCATTTCGTGAAACGGCGGTCTTCGAGGCCGCCGTTTTGTTTTTGCGGTTGGGCGCCGGCCCGTTTGTCGAGCACCCGCAGAGCCGCGCAAACATTTTCTTGACGAATCCACCTAAGTCGTTGATCTGGACGGCGCGCGAGCGTGGCGAAACTGGTAGACGCAAGGGACTTAAAATCCCTCGGCCTTAGGCTATACGGGTTCGATCCCCGTCGCTCGCACCATCTTCATAAACGTGTTCGAATGTGCTTGTATAATGTGGATAAACCATAGGCAGCGCTTGTCTATGGCGCCGGTGCTGCAAAAAATGTAGGCACTGCGCGGTTGAGTAAGTGTTGTCTTAGTGGGAGTAAGACGATGGTTTACGACTGGGATGGAGCAAGAACGCGACGCATCAGGCTCTTCAAGATGAGCGCCTTCCTGCTCTTGGCAACCGCTGCCGCAGCGGTGCCGCTCTTCTTCTGGGCCTTGCAGATACGCGGGTTGTGACGTCCCCGCCCGTAGGCAAGGTGCGCGCTAGGCGGCGGCATCCGCCCCGGTTTTCGCCTCGCGCCACTTGTTGAAGGCCCAGCCGGCGACCAGTCCGAGTGCCGCGCCCGCCGCCTTGACGCCTGCATCGTGAAGTCGCGCATGCCGCGTCGGCGAAAGGTACTGCAGATATTCGATCGCGACCGCGCCGAAGACCAGCAGCAGGGCAACCGTCTTCCAATGTTTCGGATAGGCAAGGGCAAAAGCCAGACCGGCCGCCAGATAGGCCGCGGCACGGTCGATATCGGGTGTCTCGATCGTATGCGGCCGCATTTCGATCGGCGAAACCGTCACGAACAGGATGAAGGCGAGAAGAAGCCACGCCAGCGGCTTTGCGATCTTGGATGTCATCTTCCCGTCATATTAGCAATTGCTGTGCGCCATCAAGTTAAAAGCCGTCCACGTGACCGCAATTCGGGGACGCGCTTAAGGAAGCCTTTCACAGAGCGAACCGCAAAGGGTGTAATCGGGCTTCTTTCCGCTGGCTGCCTGTGTCATAGCGGCGTCTGGATTTTTGAAGAATGGACGAACGCCCGTGACAAGACACGATGTCGAAGGCGCCGAAGAGGCCATGCGCAGCCTTTTCCCCGCCACGCCGCTGCAGCTCAACGACCACCTTTCCGCCCGCTACGGCGCCGATATCTGGCTGAAGCGCGAGGATCTTTCGCCGGTGCGTTCCTACAAGATCCGCGGCGCCTTCAATTTCTTCCGCAAGGCGATCGCCGAGGGAGCCGGCGGCAAGACCTTCGTCTGCGCTTCCGCCGGCAACCATGCACAGGGTTTTGCCTTTGTCTGCCGCCATTTCGGCGTTCCGGGCGTCGTCTTCATGCCGGTCACGACACCGCAGCAGAAGATCGACAAGACCCGCATGTTCGGGGCCGGTTTCATCACGATCGAACTTGTCGGCGATTTCTTCGACCAGTGCTACCAGGCCGCCCGCGATCATGTGGACGCGATCGGCGGCGTCATGGTGCCGCCCTTCGATCATGCCGATATTATCGAGGGCCAGGCGACGGTTGCCGCCGAAATCATGCAGCAGCTTCCCGAGGGCACGGTGCCTGACATGGTCGTCCTGCCGGTCGGCGGCGGCGGCCTTGCCGCCGGCATCACCGGCTATCTCGACGGCGTCGTCGCAAAATCCGATTTCGTCTTCGCCGAGCCTGCCGGCGCGCCGAGCCTGCGCCGCAGCATCGAGGCAGGGCAGGTGGTCACGCTTGCCAAGGTCGACAACTTCGTCGATGGCGCGGCGGTCGCCCGCATCGGCGACCTCAATTTCGCGGCGCTGAAGGCGTTTTCGCCCGATCAGGTCAGGCTGATGCCGGAAAACGCCATCTGCGTCACTATCCAGGAAATGCTGAACGTCGAAGGCGTGGTGCTGGAGCCGGCCGGCGCCCTGTCGCTGACGGCGATCGCCGCCATGGATCGCGAGGCCATCAAAGGCAAGACGATCGTCGCCGTCGTCTCGGGCGGCAATTTCGATTTCGAGCGGTTGCCTGATGTCAAGGAAAGGGCCATGCGTCATGCCGGCCTGAAGAAATATTTCATCCTGCGCCTTGCCCAGCGCCCCGGGGCGCTGCGCGATTTCCTCAATCTTCTCGGGCCGCATGACGATATCGCCCGCTTCGAGTACCTGAAGAAATCGGCGCGCAATTTCGGTTCGATCCTGATCGGCATAGAAACGACGGCGCCGGAGAACTTCGCGACGCTGGTCGCCAATTTCGAAAAGGCGGGCATGGGCTTCGAGGACATTACCGAAAACGAGATCCTCGCAAATCTGATCATTTGACTTTGCGTCAACGGTACTGCGTGCTAAAGGCGGATCATGGCTTCGTTTTTGTCAAATATTCTCTCGGTTTTCTCTGGCGGTAAATCCTCCGGTGAGGCGGCTGCCGGGCCTTCCGGCGAGCCGCAGCTCTATGGCGATTGCACCATCTATGCCGAGCCGCAGAAGGAAGGCAGCCAGTACCGCCTGGCCGGCCGCATCGAAAAGAAGGTTGGCGAGGACGTTCTGGTGCGCAAGTTCATTCGCGCCGATCTCTTCTCCTCCTCCGATGACGCGATCGAATGCACGGTGCGCAAGGCGCAGCAGATCATCGATCAGCACGGCCCCTCTCTTTTCAGCGATGGCGAGAAGCTACGGCAGGTCTGAGCGCCCGTTAGCCGGGAAAGCCTCGTTCGGACTGGCATTTCCCGTTGTTTTTCAAAACTATGACAGTATTTTCCTAGTGGAAACCGCTGCTTTGCTCACCTAATCTTAAAGGATTGTGGTGAAGGTGGCGCCTGCAGGTTTTGCAGGGCGCCGCTTGTGTTTGAGCTTTCCGGACGATTGACCAGAAGATCCGCCGCTGCGGCCACGGCTTTCTCGTGCGGTTCTGTCGGCGGCGGAGAGTGGTGATGGAACTCTTCAACACCGCGCTCTTCATCATCGAGGCTGTCGGTTATTTCGTGCTGATGGTCAGTCTCCTGCATTTTCGCCAGCGCCTCGGATTGGGCGTCTTCCTGACCGCGCTCGGCGTCATGCATTTCATGGAGACCTACCTTGCTGCGGTCTTCTATGTCTCGCTGCCCTTCGGGGATGTCTCGCCAGGGTCTTCGATCTTCTTTTCCGGCAAGCTGATGATGATCCTCATGCTGTATCTGCAGGAGGATGCGGCGACCGTCCGCCAGCCGATCTACGGCCTGTTTCTCGGCAATCTCCTGACCGTCTCCATTGCCTGGGTGCTGCAATTGCACCAGCCGCTGGAATTGACGCCCGGCCATCCTGCAGACGTCAATTTCCTCAAGGATATGGGCTGGCTGATGGTCTGGGGCACGGCAATCCTCTATCTCGATTCGCTCGGCATCATCCTGCTTTACGAGAAACTGGGCGACTTCATGCGCCGGCGCGTCGTGCTGCGCTTCATGATCTCCGGCCTTGTGCTTCTGACCTTCGATCAGATCTGCTTCTTCAGCGGCCTGCACTATTTCATGGGCGTTCCGATGGCCGCCTTCTGGGCGGGGTGGAAAGCCAAAATGCTGGCCGTCTGCCTCTATTCCCTGATGTTTGCCGTCTATGAATACCAAGTCCGCCGGGCCGGCGCTGCCGCTTCGGCCCGCTCGATCGGCGATCTCTTCGGCGATCTGACATTCCGCGAGCGTTATAACGATCTGCTGGAGCGCACGGGGCGCGATATGCTGACCGGCGTCTACGACCGCAGCCGCATGGAGCTGGAAGCGCCGCTGATGGTGCGCGAGGCGCTGCGGCAGGGGCAGTATGTGACCGTCCTCATCATCGATGCCGACCATTTCAAGGACGTCAATGACGGCTTCGGCCACCTGCAGGGCGACGAAGTTCTGAAGGCCATCGCCAGCAGGCTCGGAACGACGCTGCGCTCCAGCGATCGTATCTTCCGCTTCGGCGGCGAAGAGTTCGTCGCCGTCTGTCCCGGTACGGGCCATGAGGAAGGCCTGCTGCTGGCGGAGCGCCTGCGCTGGACGATCGTGACCAGCGTGAAGACGCCCGATGAGGCATCGGTATCCGTGAGCATAGGCGTTGCGACTGCCGATGAAGACGGCGCCAGCTTCACCACCGTCCTGTCTGCCGCCGACAGCCGGCTCTACGACGCAAAAAAGAGCGGCCGCAACTGTGTCGTCGGCCGCTCCGGCTTGGTAAAGGTCAGCTAAGGCAATTCCGGCAATAGCCCGAAATTGTCTGAGCGAAATGCCGCCTGTCCGGCGCGCTCAGGCGGCTCGGAAGATCTTGGCGCCGGAGGGAGCGCTCGTCATGCCGCCGTCGACGGTGATCTCGATTCCCGTGACATTGCTGGAATCGTCAGAGGCGAGATAAAGCGCAGCCTTCGCGATCTCGTCCGCTTCGCTCATGCGGCCGAGCGCGCTCATGTTGCCGAGCTTTTCTTCGAGCGCCGTCATCGCATCCTGCGTCTGCGCATAAGGAGACCAGATCGGCGTGCGCGTACCGCCAGGCGTCACCTGGTTGACCCGGATGCCGCGCGGGGCAAGCTCGGAGGCGAGGTTGCGGGTCATCGAGCGCACGGCGCCCTTCGTGGCGGCATAGGCCGACCAGCCCGGCGCACCGAGGACGGCATGCACGGAACCGTTGAGAATGACCGAAGCGCCGTCGTTCAGATGCGGCAGCGCCGACTGGACCGTGAAGAAGACCGAGGTCAGGTTGGTGCTGATGATCTTCTCGAACTGTTCCAGCGAGGTCTGGCCGAGAGGTGTGGCGCCACCGATGCCGGCATTGGCAAAGACGATGTCGAACTTGCCCGTCTTCGACGCGGCCTCGGCGAAGGCCTTCTCGGCCGCCGCAACGTCGGTGAGGTCGATCTTCAGCGCCAGCACATTGCCGCCGAGCGCCTTTTCGGCTGCTGCGAGCGTTTCCGGGTTACGGCCGGTGATGATTACCTTCGCGCCTTCGGCAACGAAAACCTTGGCGGTGGCAAGCCCGATACCGCTGTTGCCGCCGGTGATGAGCGCGACCTTGTTCTTGAGACGCATGGGAATGGCTCCTATTGGAAAATCTCTCGATCTGGATTATGATCGATATCTAGAAGGATTATGATTGTAATCCACATAAGTCAAGTCGTATTGCCGGGAGATTTTCGATGGGCCATTCGCAACTGGAAAAGCAGAGGACGCACGACAGGATCGTTGAGATCGCTTCCAGGCGTCTGCGGGAGAAGGGGCTTGAGGGTATCGGTGTCGCCGACCTGATGAAGGAGGCGGGCCTGACGGTTGGCGGCTTCTACAAGCATTTCGCTTCGCGCGACGACATGGTGGCCGAAGCCATGAAGCTCGCCTTCGGGTCATGGGAGGCGACGGTGCGTTCGCAGGGCCGCGCACCGGCCGACATTCCGATGGCGGAATATTCGGCCAATTATCTGAGCGAGGATCATCGCAACGACGTGAGCGGCGGCTGCCCCTTTGCCGCGCTGACCGCCGATCTTGCCCGCAGCGGCGAGAAGTGCCGCTCGCTTGCGACGCAGCAGCTGAAAACCAATCTCGGGAACATGACGGGCCGCATGGCGGCGGCCGATGAGGCTGAAGCGCGCCGCAAGGCCATCATCGCCTCGTGCCTGATGACGGGCGCAGTCGGCCTTGCACGCATTGCCGACGACGAAAAGCTTTCCGAAGAAATCCTGGAAACGGTCCGGTCCTTCGTCGTTGACCTCGCGGCAAAATGAAAGGCCGGCATTGCGCCGGCCCCTCGAGTGGAACTTCTGAATTTGTCGATCAGGCAGCCAGAGCAAGTTCCTCGACGCGCGACTTGGCAGCGCCGATGGCCTTTTCTGCTGCTTCCGGGCCGAAGGCCAGGCCTTCGACATAGATGGTTTCGATGTCGGTGATGCCGAGGAAGCCGAGAACGGACTTCAGGTAGGGAACGGCATGGTTCATGCCGGCAGCCGGGCCCTGCGAATAGACGCCGCCCGAGGCGAGAACGACATAGACCTTCTTGCCGGTGGCAAGGCCGACCGGGCCGCTTTCGGTATACTTGAAGGTCAGGCCGGCGCGGGCCACATTGTCGATCCAGGTCTTCAGCGAAGAATAGATGTTGAAGTTGATGAGCCCGGTGCCGATCACGATGCTGTCGGCTGCGAGCAGTTCATTGACCAGTTCGTCGGAAGTCTTGACGGCGGCAGCTTCCTCGGCCGTGCGGGCTTCCGGCGGCTTGCGGATGGCGGCGGTGAACAGGTCGTCGATATGCGGCAGCGGATTGACGGCAAGGTCGCGGCGAACGATCGTGCTGCCCGGGTTCTGGGCCTTGAGCTTGTCGGCGAGTTCCACGGCGATCGACGTGGAAAGGGATTCCGAACGCGGGCTGGACGTCAGCAGAAGAATGGAAGACATGGTTGGATTTCCTCTCGAATTGGGTTTCAGCGGCCGTTGGGAGCGGCAGGCCGCTGTGTTCGAAAGAAGAAATAAGGCTGGCCTGATATCCAAAAAACTGGGATAATGTCGATCAAAATTATCGATGGATTGGATGGAAGATGCTTCCCAACCCGACACTGGATCAATTGCAGGTTTTTCTGACGGTTGCCGAAACCGGCAGCTTTTCGGCGGCGTCGCGCGTGCTGAACCGCGCGCAATCGGTCATCAGCTATACGATCGCCAACCTGGAAGCGCAGCTGGAAGTACCGCTGTTCGAGCGCTCCGGCGCCCGCCAGCCGAAGCTGACCGATGCCGGCAAGGCGATGCTGGAAGATGCCCGCCGGCTGGTGGCCGATCTCGAAGTCATGCGTGCCCGCGTCAAAAGCATGAAACAGGGGCTCGAAGCCGAGCTTTCTCTGGCAATCAGCGTCATGGTGCCGGCCAATGCCGTGATGATGGAATTGCGTGAGTTCCGCGAAAAATTCCCCGGCGTTGCGCTGAACCTCAATGTCGGCGAACTCGGCATGGTCATGGATATGGTCTTGAACGGCAAGGCCGATATCGGCATCGGCGGCGCGCTTCTGCGGCAGGAGGATTCTCTGGTGGCCGAAAAGATCGGCTATTCGTTCATGGTGCCCGTGGTAGCGCGCGACCATCCGCTGGCAGCCATCGGCCGCCCGCTGACGCTGGCCGATGTGCGCGAAGAGATCCAGCTCGTGGTCTCGGATGCCTCCGGGCTGAGCAAGGGGCGCGATTTCAACGTCCTGTCCTACAGGACATGGCGCGTCAGCGACATGGCGACCAAGCACCAGCTCATCAAGGGCGGTCTCGGCTGGGGCGGCCTGCCGGTTTCGGTCGTCGGCGACGACATCATGAAGGGCAATCTGGTTGCCATCAAACTTGAGGCTTACGAGCAGGGCGAATACCCGATCTACGCCATGCGCAAGGCGGCCAATCCGCCAGGCCCTGCCGGCCAGTGGCTGATCGAGGCGTTTCGCCGGCGGCTGTCCATGTGCCCGAGCCATGGCGAAATGATCAACATGCTCGGCATAGACGGGCTGCACTCCGTTGCCGAGGCTGCCGAATAGCTGCGCAGTTGACGCTTTTCCGGCCTTTGTTATAACGGCGTCACGGTCAGCAGTTCACCGAGGCGTCGCCGTCCCGCAAGGGAAGCTAAACCTGCTTTAAAGAGATCATCAGCACGTATCCTGTGCCGAAGTCGAAAGCCGGCGACCATCGACACCTTCTTGGGAACGGCGCGTTGAGGATGAGACGTGACCAGATCTATCTTTCCAATGGAAATCGCCGATCTCTCGGCCTTTGCCAAATCGCTGCGCAAGCAGATCGAAGCGCTCGCCGACAAGCCGAGCCATGTCGAGATGCTCAATCTGCTTGCCCGCGCGGCGGGTTATCGCAACTACCAGCATTTCCGCAGCCTGGCGCAGTCCGCCAGGGTCCTGCAGGACTGGAACCTGAAACTGGATCCTGAGCCTTTGCCGGATGAAGAGCGCGTACTGAAGGCGTCGCGCCATTTCGACGGCCGCGGTCGGCTGGTCCGCTGGCCGGGCAGGAGGGGGCTGCAGGAGCTTTGCCTATGGTTTCTGTGGTCGAAAATAGCGGCGAATGCGGAACTGACCGAGCGCGAAATCAGCGACTTGCTGAGCCGCCTGCATCTCTTCGGCGATGCGGCGCTGCTGCGCCGCGAGCTTTTCGATTTCGGGCTTGTCCACCGCACGAGGGACGGCCGGCAATATCGCCGGATCGAAAGGAAACCGCCTGCTGAACTTGGCCCGCTTCTTCGTCGCATCGAAGCCGAGGCGGAAACGGCCTGAGCAGAAGGGGCGCGGTCGAAGAGACCGCGCCCCTGGCCGTTAGAGAACCAGCCTGAACTTCGTAAAGCCCTCGGTGCCTTCGCCGGCATCTTCGATTTTCACGCTCTTGACGTCGGCCAGATATTGCTTGGCTTTCGGGCCGCTTTCGAAAACGACGGTCGTGCCGGGCAGGGGCTTGAAGGTCCAGTTGCCATCGGCGGACGGATTGATCGTGCCCTGATCGTGGACGTAGCGGACGATGACGTCCCGGTTGGTGTCGGGCGCCTGGAAGATCACCTTGTCGGAGGCGATATCCGGGAAGCTGCCGCCGCCGCCGGCGCGGTAATTGTTGGAAACCACGACGAATTTCTGCGCCGGATCGATCGGCTTGCCCTCGAAGGCAAGGTTCTGGATCCGGTTGGAGTCCGGATTGACCGCCTTGCCCGACGAATCGTATTTCGCCGGCTGCGACAGGTCGATCTGATAGGTCACGCCATCGATCACGTCGAAATTGTAGGAGGGGAAATCGGTGTTGAGGAGGGGCGCGTCCTTGGCGCCGGGCTCGATGTGGTTGAACATGCCGGCCGACATTTCCAGCCAGTTCTTGACCTGCGCGCCGGTGATGGCGACGGCCTGAACCGTGTTCGGATAAAGGTAGAGGTCGGCGACGTTCTTGATGGCGATATCGCCGGCCGGGACGTCGGTATAGTAGTCCGCGCCGCCACGCCCGCCCGCCTTGAAGGGAGCGGCGGCGGAAAGAACCGGCAGGTCCTTGAACTGGGTATCGGCCAGCATCTGCTTGATGTACCAGGTCTGCGCCTGCGAGACGATCTGCACGGAGGGATCGTCGGCCACCAGCGCGAAGTAGGAATAGAGCGGCGCCGAAGTCTTGCCGACAGGCGTGCGTACATAGGCAAGCGTTGCCTCATGCTCTGCCTTGGCGGCTTCCACCACTTCCTTCTTGTCGGCAACGTCGGCAACGACCTTCTTCTTGTCGTCGCGATGGTAGATCGGCCGCGCTTCGGACGTGAAATCGACGATTTTCCAGCTGTTGCCGTCCTTTTCCAGGAGCAGGTCGATCAGCCCGAGATGCGAGCCCCAGAAGCCGGCCATGACGGCGGGCTTGCCATGCAGCGTGCCCTTGACCGGATCGGCATTGGCGATGCCGTCCCAGGTCTTGGGACCGGGGAAGACGAGATGCTGGTGGCCGGTAAAGATGGCGTCGATGCCCTCGACGGCGGCCAGATGCAGCGAAGCGTTCTCCATCTTCTCGGACGGTGCTGCGCCGTCGATGCCGGAGTGGGAGAGCGCGATGACGATATCGGCGCCGGCTTCCTTCATCGCCGGCACCCAGGCCTTGGCGGCCTCGACGATATCGCGGGTCTGCGCCTTGCCTTCGAGATTCTTGATGTCCCACAGCATGATCTGCGGCGGCACGAAGCCGATGAAGCCGATCTTGACCGGGCTTTCGTTGCCGGCGCCATCCTTGATCTGCTTTTCGACGATGATGTAGGGCTTGAAGAACAGCTCGTCCTGCTTCGGATCGGAGGCGAGCTGGCCCTTGGTCAGATTGGCGCAGACGAAGGGGAAGTTCGCGCCGTTCAGCACCTTGAACATGAAGTCCAGGCCATAGTTGAACTCATGGTTCCCGAGCGTGCCGACCGTATAGCCGAGCGTGTTCATCGCCTTGATGACCGGATGCACGTCGCCATCCTTCATGCCGTGCTGATAGGCCATGTAGTCGCCCATCGGATTGCCCTGCAGCACGTCGCCATTGTCGATCAGCAGCGAGTTGACGGCTTCTGCGCGGATCGTATCGATGATCGTTGCCGTCCGCGACAGGCCCATCGTGTCGTTCGGCTTGTCGGCATAATAATCGTAAGGGAAGACGTTGACGTGAATGTCGGTCGTTTCCATGAGCCTCAGATGCGCCTGGTTTGCCGCAGCGCGGGCGCTGAACGGATGCAGCAATATGAGAGCGGAAGTGGCGGCAAGGCCGCCGAGCAGGGAACGGCGGCTCATCGCAGGCGCATCGAAAATGGAAGACATGGAAACACTCCTTTTGACATCATGCATCATCCGGTTCGACGAACTTAGGATGATTGGCAAAGGAGTACATCCCGAAAATGACAGAACGGCAAAGACAGTGCCGCAAAAGCGGCACCGCCTGAACGCTCACATCTAGCGCACGCGCGGCACGTCGCGATGGAAGAAGCGGAAATAGGAGGCAATGAGCGCGCGGGCATTGGAATTGACGTCGAACTGGATGCCGACGCGGCCATTGTGTTTCCAGCGAACGACGCCGTCGAGCAGGCCGAGATCTTCCGCTTCGATGCGCACCTTGCTGCCGGCGGCGGCATAAAGCGGGGCCTTGACTTCAAGTGCGGCGCCCGTGACGGAGAGGTCGAGAATGCGGGCGTCCACCTGGCTGTTCATATAGCTGATTTTGCCGAAGACGCGGCAACTCCTGCGGTCGGCCTTGCGGGCGGTGATCTTGAGGTTACGTGTCATGCTTGTCCCCATGAAGAATTCGGGAAAAGCATAGGCGCGGAAGATTGAGATGCCTTTAGAGCCTTATCTAAAATTGTGCCGAAAGCATCAATTCGGCACGGCCGCGCGCCGCGCCACCACATGTTCGCGCCAGACCGTGAAGATGCCCGCCGCAACCACGATGAGAGAGCCGACAATCATGTTCAGCGTCAGCGTTTCACCGTAGATGAGCACCCCGAGGATCGAGGCGTAGACGAGCTGGATATAGGTCAGCGGCTGCACGGCGGCCGCATCGAGGCTGTCATAGGCGCGGATCAGGAAATAATGGCTCGATGTCCCGGTCAGGCAGACGGCAAGCATCCACATCCAGTCCCATCCCTGGATCGGCGTCCAGTAAAACGGCCCCGCGAAGGTCATGACGGCGGCCCCGACGACGCCCGTATAGAAGAAGCTTGTCATCGCCGAATCCTGCCGGCTCACGTAACGCGTGGCGATCACGTAAAGGGCGAAATTGAAGCAGGAGACGACGGCAAGAAGCAGGTTCACGTCGAAAAACCCGCCTTCCGGCTTGAGGATCAGCAACACGCCGAGAAGCCCGAGGCCGATCGCGGTCCAACGGCGCCAGCCGACCCTTTCGCCGAGAAGCGGAATGGCAAGCAGCGCGACGATGATCGGCGTGGCGGCAAAGATCGCCTGCGAATGGGCAAGGCCGATCAGCGCAAAGCAGGTAATTGCCAGCACCACCTGCGTGGCAAGCAGAACGCCGCGGGAAAACTGAAGAAACGGGTGTTTGGTGCGGGCGGTCGCGGCGATGCCGCCGCGCATCCTTGCCGCCAGAACCACGGTGAACAGGCCGAAGGCCCAGTAGCGGACCATCGTCACGAAGATGGGCGAATAGGCGGAGCCGAGATGCTTCGAGATGGCGTCCTGCGCTGAAAAGATCGTCAGTGCCAGCAGCAGGAAGATATAGCCGTGTGTCTTGGATTTCATGTCTTGCCGTTGAAGCGGAGACGCCCGCAACATCAAGCTAGGGCAGGATTCCGGGGGCTTTGCAAGGGCTCAAAGGCCGACATTCGGCCTGTCGATGATTTCGCGCAGCGCAAAGCTCGAGTTGATTTTCACGACATGCGGCAGCGCCGAAAGCCAGTCCCGATGAATGCGCTCGTAATCTTCCAGGTCGCGGGCTGCCACCCGCAGGATGTAATCGTATTCGCCCGACATCAGGTAGCAGACAAGCACGTTGGGGCAGCGTTTCACCGCCGCTTCGAATTCCGACAGTGTCTTGGCGAACTGGCCGGAGAGCGAGATGTGCACGATGGCGATCATCTTGTAATCGAGCGCCTTATGCGAAAGCCGCGCATGATAGCCGCCGATGACGCCGCTCTTTTCAAGAATGTCGAGCCGCCGCGAGCAGGCCGAAGGCGACAGCCCCACCTTGTCGGCAAGTTCCGCATTGGTGATCCGCGCATTGATCTGCAGCGCCTTCAGAATCGCAAGATCGATATTATCGAGGTCGGACATTCGAAGAACCTTCGAAGAATGGATTTCTGGCGCAATAATCTTCGAAACTTCGCCTCCATGCAAATCCTCTTTGCAAGGACATTTCGCGCCTGCGGTGATTGGATTCCGCAATCAACAAACGCTCCGCGCAAAGCGGGCATAAAATGAGAGGAACGCGAATGCGTGTCGGTTGCCCGAAGGAAATCAAGAACCATGAATATCGCGTCGGCCTGACGCCGGCTTCGGTGAGAGAATATGTCGCCCACGGCCACGAGGTCTGGGTGGAAACGAAGGCGGGTGCTGGCATCGGCGCCGATGACGCCGCCTATGTGGCCGCTGGCGCGAAGATCGCCGCCTCGGCCAGGGATATCTTTGAAAAGTGCGACATGATCGTCAAGGTCAAGGAGCCCCAGCCTTCCGAATGGGTGCAGCTCCGCGACGGTCAGCTGCTCTATACCTACCTGCATCTTGCGCCCGATCCGGAACAGACCAAGGGTCTGCTCGCCTCCGGCGTCACGGCAATCGCCTATGAGACCGTCACCGACGATCGCGGCGGCCTGCCGCTCTTGGCACCCATGTCCGAAGTCGCCGGCCGTCTGTCGATCCAGGCTGGCGCCACCGCGCTGCAGAAAGCCAATGGCGGCCTCGGCATCCTGCTTGGCGGCGTGCCCGGTGTCCTCCCGGCAAAGGTTGCGATCATCGGCGGCGGCGTCGTCGGTCTGCACGCCGCCAAGATGGCTGCCGGCCTCGGCGCCGATGTCAGCATTCTCGACAAGTCGCTGCCGCGCCTGCGCCAGCTGGACGATATTTTCAACGGTCGCATCCACACGCGCTATTCCAGCATCCAGGCGCTGGAAGAGGAAGTCTTTTCGGCCGATCTCGTCATCGGAGCCGTGCTGATCCCCGGCGCCGCCGCGCCGAAGCTCGTTACCCGCGAAATGCTCTCGGGCATGAAGAAGGGTTCGGTCATCGTCGATGTCGCGATCGACCAGGGCGGCTGCTTCGAAACCTCGCATGCGACGACCCATTCCGAGCCGACCTATATCGTCGAAGGCGTCGTGCACTATTGCGTCGCCAACATGCCGGGCGCCGTCCCGGTCACGTCGGCCCATGCGCTCAACAATGCGACGCTCGTTCACGGCCTGGCGCTCGCCGACCGCGGCCTGCGCGCCATCGCCGAGGACAAGCATCTGCGCAACGGCCTGAACGTCCACCGGGGACGCATCACCAACAAGCCGGTCGCCGACGCGCTGGGTTACGAGGCTGTCGCCCCGGAAAGTGCGCTGAACGTAGCGTAACCCAGCTTACTCATGGTGAGACAAAGGCGCCGGCTTCCGCAAGGGCCGGCGCCTCTGCCTTGTCGATCCGGCACTGATAGCAATTGTTGCGCGCCGAGCGCACATGCACATAGGCAATGCCGGGCCGTGCAAGCAGCTCGGCCGCATAGGCCGGGATCTTTTCGATCGGCGTGACCGCGCCGGTGCCATAGACGATCCTGTCATTGTCGCTATAGCCGCGCACGATGAAATTCGGGCTTGTCGTCAGCACGGGCGGCAGAACCTCCCTGGCGGCGTAGCGCCGGCAGGGCTGCTTGTGCAGGAAGATCGGGCCGGTCTCGGCATAGGGCTGCAGGTCCGGAAAGGGCCGATAGGCAAGGACGAGAAGCTCTTCGCCGGCGCCGATATTTGCCAGGCAATGGCGGCAGGGATAACCGTCGCCATCGGAAACCAGCGTTTCCGGCAGGCGGCCGTAAGCGTCGCGGCCCCCGTTCCAGAGCGCCTCCGCATCTGATGTCGGCATGGCGGAAAACTGAATGCTGGTCATGGCAAATCTCCTTGTGATCTTTGCCGCAGTTTCCGCCCTGGCGCTCATCCGGGCCACCCGATTCTTGCCTCGGAGGGCAGCTGGCGGGCAGGGGCAATCAGCCTTTCCTGGCGATTTCCAGCAATTCCTTGTCGCTCAGCGGCCGGACGATCCCCGTGCCGGTGGAAACCGGCGAAAAACCGAACATCTGGTAAAGCTGCAGGGCGCGCGGGTGATCCAGATTGTTGGTCGTCGTCGTGACCTTCTTCGGGTTCAGCGTCCAGATCGCATAGAGCGCCTGGAGCAGGAACCATTTGCCGATGCCGAGGCCGAGCGCATGTTCGAAGAGTCCGAAATGGGAGAGTTCGATCGTGTCCTCGTCCTCGCAGAGATATTCGTAGAAGCCGGCAGGCGCACCGTTGACATAGAGCACGCTGATATTGTTGCGCTTGTCGTGCAGGGTGGCGGCGAGCTCTTCGTCGCTCATCCTTAGACGGTCGACCCATTGCCAGCGCGCGCCCACCTGCCGGTAGAGATACCGATAGAAGGCAAGCGGGATGTCCGGCGCGCGCATGATCGCCGTCTGGATATTGACGGGCACGGGCAGGCTTGCCTTTGGCGGCGCGACCATTTCAAGCCGCGTGATATGGGCCTTGAGCGAGGCGGGCGTCTTTCCCATGGTCAGGCTTTGACCGGTTCCGGCGGGCCGGTGACGACCGGCGTATCCTCGCGGCTGCCCCATTCGCTCCAGGAGCCGTCGTAAAGCTTGTTGTCGCTATGCCCCAGCGATTCCAGCGCCAGCGTGATGATGGCAGCGGTAATGCCCGATCCGCAGGAGGTGACGACCGGTTTGGAAAGGTCGATGCCGGCATCCTCGATCGTCTGCTTGAGTTCCGGCAGTGACTTGAAGCGGCCCTGATTGGCGAAAACGCCTGACGGCAGGCTGCGTGCGCCGGGCATGTGGCCGGAGCGCATGCCGGCGCGCGGCTCCGGCTCGCTGGCCGCGAAGCGGCCGGCGCTGCGGGCGTCGGCAATCTGCAGGGCGCCGCTCGAAACGATCTCGCGCATCTGCTCGAGATGGACGACGCGGCTGGCATCGTAATTCGTCTTGAAGGTGGCTGCGGCATAGTGCGGCACTTCGGTTTCAAGCGGTCTTGCTTCGGCCTTCCAGCCGTCCAGCCCGCCATCGAGCACGAAGACGTTTTTCGCGCCCATCACCCGGAACAGCCACCAGACGCGCGGCGAGGCGAACATGCCGATACCGTCATAGACGACGATCCGGTCGTTCTCGCTGATGCCGAGCCTGCCGACTTCGGCGGCGAAATAATCGGGCGAGGGGATCGTATGCGGCAGGTTCGTCGAATGGTCGGCGATCTTGTCCTGGTCGAAACGGATGGCGCCCGGAATATGGCCGGCGGCATATTCCGCATCGGCATCGCGTTTCTGCGCCGGAAGATAGAAGGATGCGTCGAGCACGCGCAGATCGGGCTTGCCGAGTTCAGCCTGTAGCCAGTCGGCCGAAACGACGAAACGGCTCTTGGTGTCGCTCATGGTGATCTCCCCAATTATCAGGCCCAGTATCAGGCGTCGTTCATCAGGCTTCGTCGCCGGGCGTGCCGAAGCGAATGCGGAAGCGCCGGTTTTCTTTGCCCTTCTTCTCGATCTTGGCAATATGAATTTGGCCGACTTCCTGCGTTTCCGAAACATGCGTGCCGCCGCAGGGCTGGCTGTCAATGGCGGAGTTCTCGCCGATGCAGACCAGGCTGACGCGGCCGAGACCAACGGGCGGGCGCACATTCTTCGATTTGACGATGCCGGGATTGGCGGCGAGTTCCTCGTCCGTAATCCACTGAAGATAGACCGGATGGTTCTGGTTGACGAGGTCCATGAGCCGGGCCGTCACCTCGTCCTTGTCGATCGTATCGCTCATGTCGAAATCGACACGGCTTTCCTCTTCGCCGACGGCAGCCCCCGTAATGGGATAGGAGCAGACGACCGACAGGAGGTGGCAGGCGGTGTGCATGCGCATCAGCCTGTAGCGGCGCGGCCAGTCGATGTGCAGCACCAGCTTCTCGCCGACCTCCGGCCGCGACTGGTCCGCCAGCGGCACGTGGATGATGATGTCCTTCGTGGCACCGTGCCTGGCCTGGCCGAGCTCTATCCTGGAGCCGTCGGTGCGTTCGAAGAAGCCGGTATCGCCCGGCTGTCCGCCCGATGTGGCGTAAAAGCACGTCTGGTCCAGCTCGATGCCCCCATCCTCGTGAACGGCCGTGACGACCGCTTCGCATGTGGAAAGATAGAAGTCGTCACGGTAGAGGGCATTGACTGGCATGGAGGCTCACGCTGCGGGTTCGTAGGGTATCTTGATATCCGTCGAGCCGACCATCCATGCGGGGATGGGAAGGCCCTTGGACGAAAGGAAGTCCGGGTTGAAAAGCTTGGACTGATAGCGGTTGCCATAGTCGCAGAGGATTGTCACCACCGTGTGGCCGGGGCCGAGATCCCTGGCGAGGCGAACCGCACCGGCAATATTGATCGCGGTGGAGCCGCCAAGGCAAAGCCCCTCGTGTTCGACCAGATCGAAGAGATAGGGAAGCGCTTCGGCGTCGGTGACGTGATAGGAAAAATCGGGCGTAAAACCTTCGAGGTTGGCGGTAATGCGTCCCTGGCCGATGCCTTCGGTGATCGACGATCCCTCCGACTTCAGCGCTCCGTTCTGGTAGAACTCGTAGAGTGCGGCACCTTCGGGGTCGGCAATGCCGATCTTGATATCCTTGTTGAAGCTCTTGAGGCCCGCCGCAACACCGGCAAGCGTGCCGCCCGAGCCGACCGAGCAGACAAAGCCGTCGATCTTGCCGTCGGTATCCTTCCAGATTTCCGGTGCCGTGGTTTCGATATGCGCCTGGCGATTGGCGACATTATCGAACTGGTTGGCCCAGATCGCGCCGTTCGGCTCGCTCTTGGCAAGCTGCTCGGCAAGGCGGCCGGAAACCTTCACATAGTTGTTCGGGTTCTTGTAGGGAACGGCCGGGACTTCGACGAGTTCGGCGCCGAGCAGGCGAAGCGCGTCTTTCTTCTCCTGGCTCTGGGTTTCCGGAATGACGATCACGGTGCGATAGCCAAGCGCCTTTGCGACGACCGTCAGGCCGATGCCGGTATTGCCGGCCGTGCCCTCGACGATGACGCCGCCGGGCTTGAGCAGCCCCTTCTTCTCGGCATCGCGGATGATGTAGAGCGCCGCCCGGTCCTTTACCGACTGGCCGGGATTGAGAAACTCGGCCTTGCCGAGAATGGTGCAGCCGGTCGCTTCGGACACACCCTTGAGCTTGATGAGGGGCGTATTGCCGATAGCCTCGATTACGGAGGGGTGGAAGGTCATGGAATCTGCCTCGTTTACGCTTAGTTTAGGAACGGTCTTTTCCCTTCACAAGGCGGCATTGGCAAGAAATCCTATTCCATGGCTTTCGAGCCCACGATAAAATTAGTCTTCCGTTTCCTGCCCTTCGCCGTGCCCGGGCAAGCAGTGATCCGAAGATTGACTTTCGGCGTATGGATGACGACAAAGCAAGCACGGGCGCAGGAACAAGGCGTGACCGAATCCGACATGGTTCACGAGCATATCGACACGATCGATGCATTGATGGCGCATTATGTTGCTGGCTCCCTTCCGGAGCCGGCGCGCGTGCTCGTGGAATCCCATCTCGAAATGAAGCCGGACAATCGTGGCCTTGTAGCCGATCTTGAGCGGCTGGCCGGAGAGGCCCTGGAAAAGACGCCGGCAAGCCCCATCAGCGACCGCGATGCCAGGCTTGCGGCAATCTTCGGCTCGAAGGCCCCCGCCGCCTCCGCGACGCTCCCGCCACGCCCGCAGGGCGCCCTTTTCCCGCGCGCGCTGCGCAATCTCATGGGTTTCGAAGCCGATGACGTGCCGTGGCGCAGGCGCCTTCCGGGCTTCAAGGAATATGCAAGGGATATGGACGGCTGCGAGGTCAGCCTCATGTGGATACGGCCGGGTCGCGCCCTGTCTGCCCACACGCATGCGGGCATGGAACTGATCCTCATTCTCGACGGCGCTTTCCGCGACGAGCGCGGCCGGTTCGGGCCGGGGGACATCTCGGTTGCCGATGCCACCGTCGACCATCGCCCCGTCGCCGAAAAGGACCGGCCCTGCATTGCCTTTGCCGTTTCGGACGGGCCGGTCAAGCTCACCGGCTCCTTCCGCCAGATCATCGGCGACCTCATCGGCTGAAAGCAGCCACAATGCTGTGATAGAGCCATGGTCCCGGGAGAGATGAAGAGCTTCCGGGCCTGTGTTCGTCTTCAGATCGGCAGACCGGAGGAAGTGTCATGCGTAGTTTCATCGCCCGCCCGGAACATGGAATCGTCTGGATTTCCGGTGCAAGTTCCGGAATCGGGCGAGCGCTGGCGCTGAAGCTTGCCGGCGAGGGATACAGCGTCGCCGTCACTGCCCGCAATCACGAAAAACTGGTCGAGTTGCAGCTCGAGGCAGCCGGACTGCCCGGCAGCATCATCGTTCTCGACGGCGACGTGACCGATGCCGAGGACATGGAGCATGTCATGGCCTCGATCGAATACGAACATGGGGCGCTTGCCATGGCGGTCCTGTGCGCGGGCGTCTATCAGCCCGTCCGTGGCGAGGATCTCAACCGGGCCGATTTCGAGAAGACCTTCGCCGTCAACCTGTCCGGCGTCGTCAATTGCCTGCTGCCGGCGATCCGCCACATGAAGGCGAAAGGGCAGGGGCAGATAGCCATCGTTTCCTCGGTAACGGGCTATACGGGATTGCCGACCAGCGCCGCTTACGGCGCGACCAAGGCTGCCCTCATCAACATGGCCGAAAGCCTGAAATTCGATCTCGACAAGATCGGCATCCGCATCCAGCTCATCAATCCGGGCTTTGTCGACACACCGGCAACGCGCAAGAATGCCTTTCCCATGCCGGCGCTGGTCTCGCCCGAGACGGCGGCGGAGCACATTGCGGCGGGCCTCAAGTCGCAGGCCTTCGAGATCACGTTCCCGAAGCGCTTCACCTATGTGCTGAAGCTCCTGCGGATCCTGCCCTACGGTCTCTATTTCGCGCTGGTGAACCGCTTCACCGGTTGGCGCGAGCGGCCCGTCAAGACAAATCACCGGCCGGTGACGCCGCACCCGGCGGAGTGATCAGCGACGTGAAAAGACCACCTGCCGCACATCGATGTTGCGGGCGCGGAAACCCGCCTCGCAATAGAACAGGTAGAATTCCCAGAGCCGCTTGAACCGCTCGTCGAAACCCATCGGCCTGAGCTTGTGCCAGACGGACCAGAAGCGTTCGCGCCATTCCGCGAGCGTGCGGGCGTAGTCGAGGCCGAAGCCGAAGTCCCTGACCAGTGACAGGTCCATCTTCCTGCCGAGTTCGGCAAGGTGATGGCGCGTCGGCAGCATGCCGCCGGGAAAGACGTATTTCTGGATGAAGTCCGGATTGCTGCGATATTGCTGGAAAGCCTCGGGACGGATGGTGATGATCTGCAGGCCGGCCTTGCCGCCCGGTTTCAGGCACTGTTTCAGTTTGGAAAAATAGGCCGGCCAGTATTTCTCGCCGACAGCTTCGAACATTTCGATGGAAACGATGCGGTCATAGACCCCGGTTTCGTCGCGATAGTCCTGGAAACGGAAATCGACCTTGTCGCCAAGGCCTGCCTTGCTTATGCGCTCCTGCGCGAAGGCCAGCTGCTCGCGGCTGATGGTCAGCCCCGTTACCCGGCAGTTCAGCTCGCTTGCCGCAAACTCCGCAAAGCCACCCCAGCCGCAGCCGATTTCCAGCACGTGGTCGCCGGGCCTGATGCCGGTCGCCTCCGCCAGCGCCCGATATTTGGCGTTCTGCGCCGATTGCAGGTCGTTGGCGCCGGTCGAATAGAGCGCCGAGGAATAGGTCATGCTCGGATCGAGCCATTGCCTGTAGAAATCGTTGCCGAGGTCGTAATGGGCGGAGATATTGCGCCTGGAGCCCGTCCTGGTATTGGCGTTCATCCAGTGGCGGACGCGCTCGACGAAGCGGCCGACACCGCCCCTGCCGTGGGAATAGCTGTGTGCGGCCTCCCCGTTGACAAGGAAAAGCTCGAGGAAGGCGGTAATGTCGGGGCTGTCCCAGTCGCCGTCCATATAGGTTTCGGCGACACCGATCGTGCCGCTGCTCAACGCCCGGCCGGCAAGGTTCCAGTTCTTCAGGGTGAGTGCGGCATTCGGACCGGCAATCCTGCCCTTGGCGATGACCTTGCGCCCATCGGGCAAGGTTACGGCAAGCGAACCTTGCTGCATGCGCATCAGGCCGCGCAGCGCAAGCTGGGCTTTGAAGGGCAGGCCTTTGACGATGCGCGAGATATTTTCCGCCGTCAGCGTCACCGCGTCCCGGGCAGATTGGTTAAAGTCCTGAACATTGCTCACCGTCCATCCTCCCGCATTATTGGGCCGGTCAGGTCAATGCTTACGCCTCTCCTCCGGCGATTGCGGCAAACGCTAGATTCATTCCGCAGCTTCTGCAAGCCGGCTCGCGGGCTTCACGCTGACAGGCGGCGGAGGCGGTGGCCTGCGGATGTAAACGGCGCCTTTCAGCCAGAGTTTCAGAGCCTGCCAGTGAATGCCGGCCGTGATCTTGACCGTCAGGAAGGGAATGGCTGCGAGGAGATGGCCGAGCGCGCGGCTGGTCAGCGGCCTTTCCCGGCCGCAGAACGTTGCGGCAAGAAGCGGTCCTTCCGCATCGGTTTCCAGAATACGCCAGCGGATCTCCCGGCCGGGCGGCAGCATTCGGAAGTGATAGCGCATGTTCGTGGCTATGAACGGGGAAACGTAAAGCAGCTTGTCGCAGCTTTGGCGGATGCCGCTTTTGCAGATTTCCTCCCGCTCGACAGGGCAGACATAGCTGTGCCGTTCGCCGAACGTGTTGCGCACTTCATAGATCAGCGCGACCGGCGCATCGTTCCCGTCGAAGGCATAATAGACAGAAAGCGGGTTGAAGACGTAGCCGAGGATGCGCGGATAGCAGACGAGCAGGATTTTGGCCGGTCGCTCGACGCAGGCCTCCGCAAGCAGGCGGTCGGCATAAGAGCGCAGGCTTCCGCCTGCCGCATGGTCCTCTTCATGGAACGAGACGAGATTGCCGCGGTTGACCGAAAACAGCGCCGATTGCCTGTCGGCCTCCTTGAGCCGGTCGAGATCGATGGAGAGCGAAAAGACGCGATATTGGAAGCGATGGCCGAACGGCCTCATGCGCTGGTGCATGACCTCGCCCGCATAGAGCACCGCCGCTGCCTCCGGCGGAGGGCCGTTGCGCGTCATGCTGACGCCAGGCTTCGATGCGCGGGATGTCGTCATGCCAGCGTCTCCAGCATGTTTTCGCGGGGGCGGGCGTTCCGCCAGGGGGCGATCCCGCCCAGCGCTTCGGCCGCCGCAAGGCCGGAAACGAGCCCGTCCTCGTGGAAACCGTATCCCGTCCAGGCGCCCGCGAAATAACAGTTGTTCCTTCCCTGAATGGCTGCGATCGCGTCTTGTGCTGCCATCGCCTCCGCGGAAAACTGCGGGTGCTCATAGGTGAATTCGGCAAAGACCTTGTGGCCCTCCGGCTCACGATCCGGATTGAGCGTGACGAAGAGCGGAAAGCCCTGCTCTATGCCCTGCAGCCTGTTCATCCAGTAGGTCACGGCCACGCCGGCCCTGCCGTCGGCATGGCTCGAACGCAGGTAGTTCCACGAGGCCCATATCTTTCGCCGTGTGGGCATCAGACTGGCGTCACGGTGCAGGATGACGCGGTTGGGCTGATAGGGGACGGCGGCGAGCAGGCGCTTTTCCTGATCCGTCGCGTCGATCAGCAGCCGTGCCGTCTGATCGCTGTGGCAGGCAAGGACCACCTTGTCGAAAAAGGCTTCGTCGCCGGTCTGGTCGATCAGCGTGACGCCCTTGTCGCTGCGGATCACGCCGCGCACGCCGCAGCCGAGCTTCACTCTATCACCGAGTGGAGACAGAAGCCTTTTCAGATAGTTGCGGCTGCCGCCGCTGACGGTGCGCCATTGATGCTGCCGGCGATAGATCAGCCGGTGATTGTCGAAGAAATTGACGAAATGTTCGGCGGGAAACTGCAGCATCCGCGCTGACGGCGTCGACCAGATCGCCGCGGCCATCGGCATCAGATAGTTGTTGGTGAAACCCGGCGAGAAGCCGCGCCAGTCGAGATAATTGCCGATCGAGCGCGAGGCGAGATGCCCTGCCGCGCGATCTTCCAGGCAGGTGCGGTTGAAGCGAAGGATCTCGCGGATCATCCAGAGAAAGGAGGGGCTGAGCAGGTTGCGTTTCTGCGCGAATATAGCCGACAGCCCGCCGCCGCTCCATTCCAGCCGGCCCTGATCGAGCGACAGCGAAAAACTCATGTCGCTGGCATGCGTGGACACGCCAAGTTCGGCAAAGAGCGCGGTCAGATTGGGATAATTGTGCTCGTTATAGACGATGAAGCCGGTATCGACGGCAATATTCAGCCCGTCATAATCGACATCGACCGTTGCCGTATGGCCGCCCGGCCGGGCATCCTTCTCGTAGAGTGTCACGTCATGGACGGGGTTCAGCGCCCAGGCCGCGGATGCGCCCGATATGCCCGACCCTATGACGGCGACCTTGAGGCGGCGCGGCAGGCAAGGAACATGCGCGTTCATGCTGCATCCTTTATGGCGTTGAAGACCTTGAGCGCCCGCCGGCGCGCCATGGCGTGATCGACGATCGGGTTGGGGTAGGTTTCGCCGAGCCTGATGCCGGCTCTTTCCAGCACGCTTTCGGGGGCATCGAAGGGGCGGTGGATATATCTGTCCTCGAGCTTTGCGATCTCCGGCACGAATTGCCTGATATAGCCGCCGGCGGCATCGAATTTCTCGCCTTGCAGCACGGGATTGAAGATGCGGAAAAAGGGCGAGGCATCGGCGCCCGAACCGGCCACCCACTGCCAGCCGGCGGCATTGTTGGCCGGGTCCGCATCGACCAGCGTGTCGCGGAACCAGGCCTCGCCTCGCCGCCAGTCGATCAGCAGGTCCTTGACGAGAAACGAGGCCGTTATCATCCGCACGCGATTGTGCATCCAGCCATGGCGCCACAGCTGGCGCATGCCGGCGTCGACAATGGGATAGCCCGTCTGGCCGTTGCACCAGGCATGGAATCCGTCTTCATCCTTGCGCCAGCCGAAGCCGTCGAAACTGTCGTTCCAGTTGGCCCTGGCAAGTTCCGGAAAATGGAAGAGCAGGTGGTAGGAGAATTCCCGCCATGCCAGTTCCCTGCGGAAGCGCACGAGATCGTCGGATGGGATGCGGCGGGAAAGACCCTTTGTCGCCTCCCAGACGCGCGCCGGCGAAATCTCGCCGAACGCCAGATGCGGGGAGAGCAGGGAGGTTGCCGTCTTGCCGGGGAAATCCCGGTCGCTCGAATAGCCATGAAGCCCGTTTTCGATGAAATCCCGGAGCTTTTCGTGGGCGGCCGCTTCGCCCGGCGTCCACATGTCGGGAAAGGATTTCGCCCAGTCCGGTTTCTGCGGCAGAAGCTTCCAGGAGGCGAGCGTTTCGGATGCGGGAAACTGTTGGGGGAAGCGGAAGCGCTGGGGCGGATCGACGGGCGCCTCCGGCTCCCCGCTTTCTTCGAGGGCGCGCCAGAACGGCCCATAGACGCGATAGGACGTGCCGCTCGTTGTCTTCAGTATCGTCGGCTCGTGCAGCAGCTGGCCGCTAAAGCTGCGCACCTCGATTGCCTGTTTTTCCAGTTCGTGCCTGAGGCGCGTATCGATTGCGGTCCCCGGCGGATCGTAGCGGCGGTTCCAGAATATCGCCTCCGCACCGCTTCGCCTGATGATGTCGGCGAGCACGTTTCGGGCATGGCCGCTGGCAAGGACGAGCTTGCCGCCATGTCTCCTGATGGTGGCATCGAGCCCATGCAGCGAATGGTGCAGCCACCAGGCTTGAGCGGCGCCAAGCGGCCCGGTGCCGTCTTCGCCGGGTTCCCGGATGTAGAGCGGAATGACCGGCCGCCCCGATGCGCATGCCGCATGGAGAGCCCTGTTGTCGTCAAGGCGCAGATCCTTACGAAACCAGACGATTACCGCTCTTTCAACAGTCTCGCGTGCCACTGGCTGCTCCCTGTCTTGCCTCTGGGCTTGTTACGGAAGTACGAGGCAACCGGATCAACAGTTTCGCTCGGCGCGCATGAAAAAGGCCGGTCGAGCCGATCTGTCTCGGTGAAGGGTCTTTGCCCGGTCCGCTGTCCTGTTGCGGCATGCTTCGCCGAGTGGCAGCCTTTGGTCCCAGCGATGGATTTTCCAGCTTTCCTGCGGGTTTTGGAGCTTCGTTCCTTTAGTCCATAAAATTTATGAATAATTCTGGCGGGCATGCGCCGCGGCAATCTGCTGCGCGTGCGCCAGGAGGCAGCGATGACGAAAATCCTGATCGTGCCGGGCCTGTTCGGCTCCGGCGAGGGGCATTGGCAGCACTATTGGCTTGATGATGTGCCGCAGAGCCGGCTGGTCGCCCAGGCCGAGTGGAATCACGCCCGCCTTGACCACTGGATGGAACGGCTGGAGCAGGCGCTTCAGGAGGCGGGGGAAGCCTATATCGTTGCCCATAGCCTCGGCTGCATCCTGACGGCGAGGCTCGCCGACCGGCCGCTGGCCCGCCGGGTGAAGGGAGCGCTTCTGGTCGCGCCGTGCGATTTGCCGGCAACGGAAAGGCTGCATCCCGGTTCGCTCGCCTTCGGCCCCATGCCGACGAGCCCGTTTCCCTTTCCGAGCCTTACCGTCGGCAGCCTCGACGACAAATACATGTCGCTCGACCGCCTGAGTTTCTACGCCCGCCTCTGGAAAACCGAGGTCCGCAACATAGGGCTGGCGGGCCATATCAACATCGCCAGCGGCTTCGGCCGCTGGACCGGGGGCTATGCGTTGTTCGATGCGGTCAAAGGCAAGGCGAAAGCGAAGCGGCCGCAGATGCCCACGCTATCGGCAACTGCCGCATCGGCCTGACATTTTGCCGGGACTGCGCAAGAAACGGGTTGAACTTGAGCCCTTGCGGTACGATTCTGCTGCCTGACGGAATGTGAGGGCTTCACCATGGCTCAGAAACTGCACCAATACCTGATCTTCGAAACCGCCGGCGGCTTTTGCGGCATCGCCTGGAGCAATGCCGGCGTGACGCGGTTCCAGTTGCCGACCAGGAGCGCCGAAGCGACCGAACGCCTGTTGCTGCGCCGCTTGCCGGCTGCCGAACCGGGCAGGCCGACGCCGCAGATTCTCGAGGCCGTTGCCGCGGTGAAGCGCTATTTCGAAGGGGAGGAAGTCGATTTCTCCACCGTGGTCGTTGACCTCGACGGTCAGGACGCATTCTTCCGCGATATCTATGCCGCCGCCCGCCGTGTCGGCTGGGGGCGCACGACCACCTACGGCACGCTCGCCAGGGAGCTTGGCGCGGGGCCGGAAGCTGCCCGCGACGTCGGCCAGGCAATGGCGAAAAACCCTGTCGCGCTTATCATTCCCTGCCATCGCGTGTTGGCCGCAGGCGGCAAGATCGGCGGCTTTTCGGCGCCCGGCGGTTCGAATGCCAAGCTGCACATGCTGGAGCTTGAAGGCGTGCATGTCGGCCCGCCCGCGCCGGCCCAGCAATCTCTGGATTTTTGACCGGAAACCGGCGGCAGGTGCTTGGAACGCACCGAAATTCCTCGCTATAAATCCCTGTCTGCAGCGAGGTTTTTCATGAAGAAGATTTTCAATCCGCCTTCCGTGCGCCGCCCCTTCGGAAATTACAGCCACGGCCTTCTCGTGCCGCCCGGCGCCTCTCTGCTCGTCACCTCCGGTCAGCTCGGCATCGGCCTTGATGAAACAGTCCCCGAGGATGTGACGGCCCAGGCCGAACTCTGCTTCGAGGCGATCAAGGCGATCCTCGCGGCGGCCGACATGAGCTTTGCCGATGTCATCCGCATTTCCGGCTTCGTGACGAAGCGGGAGGATTTCCCGGCCTATATGGCCGTGCGCGACCGCTTCACACTCGAGCCGAAACCCGTTTCGACGCTCATTATCGTCAACGGCTTTACCCGGCCGGAATTCCTGGTCGAAGTGGAAGTGACGGCCGCGAAGGTTTTCTGAGGTCTGATTTCAGGCGCTGCTGCGATCGCCATGCCGTGGTCTCAAGGCCGCGGCACATCTTGCGCGACAAGCCTGCCGCGGAAAAGGCGCGCATTCTGAGGCGATCTGCTTCAGAAGCGTTCCATCGCGCGCTTCACTTTCGCCAGAAATGCCGCGCGCGTCTCCGGCGTGCAATTGTTCATATCGTAGTGGGCGAGGAAGGTGACGGGGTTGAGCGGGTTGATCTGCGCCCGCAAGACCCGCTTGACGATCTTCTTCGGCGGATTGCCGGCGACGAAGGCGCGGAAAGGTGTCGCGCCATAGGTCAGCACCGCCCCGAGCTTCCTGATGTGCCGCAGCCGGGATTCGACCTTGCCGTCCACCAGCTCGAAGGAGACGCCGGGAAGCCAGACCCGGTCGAAATAGCCCTTGAGGATGGCGGGAAAACCGAAATTCCACACCGGCGTACAGATGACCAGCGCCTCGGCCTGCTTCAGCCTTTCCACATAAGGTTTCACCAGCGATATATTGTCCGGGTAGTCGTGATAGACGAGCCGGTCCTGCCGTGAGAGAACGGGATCGAAATTTTCCGCGTAGAGATCGCAGGCATCCACCTCGTGCCCGGCCTTGGCGAGGCTCTCCAGGGTCTGCCTGTAGAGTGCCTTGCCGTAGCTTTCCTCGACCGGGTGCGAGTGGAGGACAAGAACCCTCATGAAGCCTCCATGACGGCGGCGAGGCCCGGGAAAAGATAATTCTTGCCGGCATTGAAATCGAAATTGGGATTTTCCCAGGCGATCATCTTGCCGGGATTGAGCAGCCCCTTCGGATCGGTCTCATGCTTGAAGGCAAGCTGCACCTTGTCGGTGCGCTTCATGCCGCCCTCTTCCAGCGTATAGCGGTGCGGGTTGAAGATCGGGCAGCCGTGATCCTGATGGATCCTGATGATCTCTTCCAGCCGCTCCTCGCTCGTGTAGCGCACCAGCGGCAGGCCCGAGCACTGAATCTGCCCGTCGAACTTGATGAATTCGAGATGGCCGGGCACCTCGTCACCGAAAATCTCCACCATCTTCTGCACCTTGGCGACATGATCCGGCCCCGGATACTGCACCTGCAGATAGGTGAAATTGGGATCGACCTTGAGCGCACGCAGCGTCGTGTGGTTCCAGGCAAGCTCGTAGGCATGCGGGATGCCGCGCATGCTCTCGACCTTGTCGGAGCGGAACATGATCTCGCCCTTCTGCGCTGCCGTGAACGCCAGGAAGGCATCCATGGAATGCGGCGCGATCATCAGCACGACGATCGACTGGCCCTGGCGGATATAGGGCTTGTGGCGGGTGAAATAGTCATGCGGAATGGGAGCGGCGATCGGCGCGATTTCCTTGACGAGAATGCCGTTGCACTTCGCCAGCGCATCGGAATAGCGCACCGCATCCATGAAGTCGTCATAGCCGACCAGAACGTCCACCCAGTCATAGGCGGGTGCGAGCGGCATCTCGATTTCCGTGATGATGCCGTTGGTGCCGTAGGCATGGCTGACCTTCTGCAGGTCCCAGCCGGTGAGGTCGAGCACCCGCGGCTCCGCCTCCATGGTCACGACCCGCAGGCGCAGGATATTGCCGAGATCGCGCAAGCCGCCCCAGGTGATCGAGCCGACGCCGCCCGAACCGCCGGCGATGAAACCGCCGACCGTCGCCGTCTGCGCGGTCGAGGGGTGGAAGCGCAGTTCCTGGCCGGAATGGGCCTTGGTCTGCTTGTCGAGCTGGGCGATCACGATGCCGGGTTCGCAGATCACGCGGCCCGGATGGATTTCCTTGATCCTGTCCATGGCCGCCAGATTGAGCACGATACCGCCCGATAGAGGCATGGCCTGGCCGTAATTGCCGGTGCCCGCACCACGCGGCGTGACGGGCACGCCATGGGCGAAGGCGACCTTGAGCGTCTGGATGACTTCGGCCTCGTTTTTCGGCGTGACGACGATATCGGCCGTCACATTGTCGAGCTGCGCCTTCAGGATCGGCGAATACCAGTAGAAATCCCGGCTCTTCTGCCGAACGAGCGCCGGATTGTCCTCGATCGCGATACCTTCGAGTTCTTTTTTGATCTTCTGATAATCGGCCATGTCAGGCTCCAACGACGCTATCGAGTTCACGGTAATCCGGCAGGCTGCGGTCGATCACCTTGCCGCGGCGAAGCACGACGCGGTCAGACTGCGGACGGGAAAGGAATTCGCTCCAGCGCCTTGCGCTGAAGAGCACGAGATCGGCGGGGTTGCCGACGGCAATGCGCCCCATCTGCGGCCTGCCGGCGATCCTGGCCGGTGACGTCGTGACGACGCGCGCCGCGGTGTCGAGCGGATGGTCGAGATGCAGGATGCGCACCGCCTCGCGAAACACTTCGACAGGGTCGAGATCGCCATAGGCATAAAAGGGGTCGCGCGTATTGTCGGAGGAAACGGCCGTCTCGACACCGGCCGCCGCCAGTTCCTTGAACAGCGTGACGCCGCGCCAGCGCGGCGTGCGGCCGGGATAGCGGTCCTGCAGATACATGTTGCACATCGGCAGTGAGATGACCGCGATCCCCGCCTTTTGAACCAGTTCCACCGTCCGCTGCGCAACATCGTCATCCTGCCGCGCCAGCGAGCAGCAATGGCCCGCCGTCACCTTGCCTTCGAACTGGTTGCGCAGGACGGCCTCGGCGATCGCCTTCAATGTCTCGGCACCCGGATCGTCCGTCTCGTCGACATGCAGATCGATATCGAGGCCGTTATCCGCTGCCGCTCGCAAAAGCGTATCGAGCTGCCAGTCGAGTGCCGGTCCCATCCTGGTGACACCGCCGAGCAGGCCGCCCGTGTCCTTCACGACGGCGACGAGATCGGCGAAGAAGGCTTCGTCGGCCATACTGTCGAGCGGGAACAGAGCGACCGCCTGCAGGGCGATCTTCTCTTTCCACTCGTCGCGCATGTCGGCAAACACCTCGAAGGAAATGCGGTGCTGGGGAGCGAGCGAATCCAGATGCGTGCGGATCAGGCCGGTGCCGTGCGCATAGGCCGAGCGCAGCGAGAATTCCATGCGCTTGCGCACATCGGCGGCCGACCAGTTGGCCTCGCGGTCCCTGCCGACGGCTTCGAGCGCGCCCATGAACGTGCCGTCCGGATTGGGTTTGCGCGGCCAGATATGGCCCTTGTCCAGATGCGTATGGATGTCGGCAAAGCAGGGCCAGACCATGCCTTCCTTCATGTCCGACTTGGCAAATTCCGCCGGCGCCGTGCCCGGCGGCAGGATTGCCGCGATGAGGCCATCCGCAATCACGATATCGGCCTTGACGAGCCCTTCCGTTGCCGGGGCCGCGTAGCCGGTCGCAACAGCCGGAAGCGTCGCATTGGCCAGCACGAAGCGGCCCGCATTGGGAGGAGACATGAAGGAATAGGTCATCAGTTTTCCCGCTTCAGGCTGCTCTCATGCCAGCGATGCAGGCTGAGCCATGAAATGAAGGAGGTGATGGCAAAGATCGCGACGCCGAGCATCGACAGCATGAAGAGCGCTGCAAAGAGGCGGGGGATATTCATGCGGTATTGCGATTCCAGCAGGCGGAAGGCGAGGCCGGAACCCGCACCCGCCGAACCCGCGGCGAATTCCGCAACCACGGCTGCAATCAGCGCCAGGCCGCCGCCGATGCGAAGCCCGGTCATGAAATAGGGCTGGGCGGCGGGGATCTTCAGATAGATCAGCGTCTGCCAGCGCGAGGCGCCATAGAGTTCGAAGAGGTTGATCAGGTTGTGATCGACGCTCTTCAGGCCCTGCACCATGTTCGACAGGATCGGAAAGAAGGCGACGAGGAAGGCGCAGATCAGAAGCGCGACCTGCGTCGACGGCGCATAGATCAGGATCAGCGGCGAGATCGCCACGATCGGCGTGACCTGCAGGATGACCGCGAGCGGATAGAAGGCGATTTCGATCCAGCGCGATTGCACCAGGAAGATCGCAAAACCGACGCCGCCGATCAGCGCCAGCGCAAGCGATATGAAGGTGATCTGGGTCGTCACCCAGAGGGCAGGGGCAAGCGTGCCCCAATCATTGACGAAGGCGGCCGCGACGGCGCCGGGGCCGGGCAGGATATAGGGCGGCACGCCCGACATCACGACATAGATTTCCCAGATGACGATCAGCACGCCGATGACGAGAAAAGGCACGGCGATGCGCAGCGCCAGATCGCGCCTGCCGGCATTGATCGGATTGGGAAGGGGCAGGGGCGAGACCTCGGCCGTTTCGATACTCTCGACGCTCATCAATGGTCCTCCGCTCCGCCCATCGCCTCGATCAGCGAACGCGACGCCGTCTCGCAGGCCTGCCGGTATTCTTCCGAGGTTCGGTAATGCGAATCCCGCTCGAGGCTGGTCGTCAGCGGAAAATCGGCGTGAACGCGGCCCGGCCGCGCCTTCATGACGACAATGCGGTTGGAGAGATAGGCGGATTCGAAGACGGAATGCGTCACGAAAATCACCGTGATGCCCGTCGCCTTCCACAGCCGCAGCACGTCGTCGTTGAGCTTCTGACGGGTGATCTCGTCAAGCGCCGCGAACGGTTCGTCCATCAGCAGCAGCTTCGGCTTCGTCACCAGCGCACGGGCGATCGAAACGCGCATCTTCATGCCGCCCGACAGTTCGCGCGGGAAGGCATCGGCGAAATCCTCGAGGCCGACCGTTGCCAGCACCTCCATGATCCGCTCCCTGGCGTCCGCCTTGGAAACGCCGCGCAGCTTCAGCGGCAGGTAGACATTGCCGAAAACCGTCTTCCACGGCATCAGTGTCGGTTCCTGGAAGACGAAGCCGATATCGCCTTCCGGCAGGCCCTTCGAATTGATGCGCGAACTCGGCCAGTCGATCTTGCCCGCGGAGATATCGCCGAGACCGGCGATGATGCGCAAGGCCGTGGATTTTCCGCAGCCGGAGGGACCGAGAAGGCTGATGAACTCGCCGCTTTCGACCGTCAGCGACATGCCCGAAAGCGCGATCGTGCCGCTGGAAAAGACCTTCGAGACCGACTGCATGACGACCAGCGGCCGCTTGCGTGTCTCCTTCGAAGGCGCCGCCTTGGTTTCGGCTAGGGACATTCTCTCGCTCTTTGATCGAAGGGGATGCGGCCCGCCGCTGAAGCGCGACGGGCCCGCCTTGGGAGGCTTACTTCTTCAGCGACGCGCCGACATTCTTGCAGACGAATTTCGTCGTGAAGGCCTTGGTGTAATCGGTGTCGGCCTTGACGACCTTGATCGCCACCATCTCGTCGAAGAACTTCTTGTAATGCGCGTCGGTGATGCAGCCGATGCCCTTGTCCAGGCCCTCGCCGGATTCGATGATGCCGTATTCCTTCATCTTGGCGATCGAATAGGCGATCTGGCCATCCGTCATTTCCGGATTGTCCTTCTTGATCAGCTCGTTGGCCTTGCTGTTGTCGCCGTAGAGATAGTTGTACCAGCCTTCGATCGAGGCATCGACGAAGCGCTGGACGACATCAGGCTTGCTGTCGATCATCTGCTGCGTCGTGGTGATCATCGTCGAATAGGGCGAGTAGCCGTTGTCGGCGAGCAGGAAGACCTTCGGCTCCCAGCCGGTCTGCTTCTGGATCTCGTAGGGTTCCGAAGTCAGGTAGCCCTGCTGCGCGGACTGTTTGTCGGCAAGGAACGGACCCGGATTGAAATTGTAGGGCTTGTACTGCTCGTCCTTGAAGCCCGGGAAATTCGCCTTCATCCACTCGAAATAGGTGAGGTAGCCGTCCTTGCTGAGAAACAGCGTCTTCAGCTTGGCAAGATCGGCAAACGTGTCGACGCCGGCATCGGGATGGGCGATCAGGATCTGCGGATCCTTCTGGAAGATCGCCGCGACATCGACGAGCGGAATGCCCTGCTCGACGGCCGAGAGTTCACCCTGCGGCCCGCCCATGTAGAAATCGATCTTGCCGGAGATCAGCAGCGCGCTGTTGGCCGCGTTCGGCCCGCCCTGCACAATGGAAACGTCCAGGCCGTATTTGGCATAGGTCCCATCGGCCACGGCCTGATAGAAGCCGCCATGCTCGGCCTGCGCCAGCCAGTTGGTGCCATAGCTGACCTTGTCGAGTGCATAGCCGGGTACGCTGGCGGCAAGCATGCCGCCAAGCCCAAGGACTGCAGAAAAGACGGATGTTTTCAATCTGTTGGACATGGCGGCGTTCCCCTTCTGGTGCCCCGGAAGCTCGTTTTCGGCCCCCGATTTTCTTCATTTGAGCGGTTGCTTCGCTCTTTGAAAAGCATCAAAATTCGTGCGCAACGATGCCTTTTTGGCATCCCATCCGCGGTCTGTGCCGAAATTGGGCGCCGTGCTTAAAAACAATGCAACGAGGCCGGAATGCTGCACTCCAGAAAGCTTCTCTACATCAACGAGATCGCCCGCACGGGTTCGATCCGCAAGGCCGCGGCGCGCCTCAACGTCGCGTCTTCGGCCATCAACCGCCAGATCCTGGCGCTGGAGGAGGAGATGGGCGCACCGCTCTTCGAGCGCCTGCCGAGGGGGCTGCGCCTGACGGCTGCCGGCGAACTCTGCATCGAGCATATTCGCGAGGTTCTGAAGAACTACGAGCGGCTCGAGGGGCGCATCCGAAGCCTGAAGATGCAGCAGGCCGGCAAGGTGCGGCTGGTCACGACCGTCGGCCTTGCCTCCGGCCCGTTGCCGGAAATCATCGCCCGCTTCCAGTCGGAGCATCCGCGCGTCTTCATCCAGCTGCGCAACGATGCCGGCACGACGACAGTCAACCCGGTGCTTTCGGGGGAAGTGGATATCGGCCTCGGTTTCAACATTCCCGCGACACCCGGTATCCGCACGCTCGGCAATTTCGATATCCCGATCGGCGTCATCCTGCCGCCCGGCCACCCCCTGATCGGGCCGGGTCCGATCAATCTCGCCGATGTCGTGCAGGAACGGCTGGTGCTTGCCCAGCAGGGCACCAGCCTGCGGGAGGTCATCAACCTTGCCATGGCGAGACTCGACGTTTCCGTCGAGCCGGTTCTGGAAAGCAATGCTTCGGAAATGCTGAAGAAACTCGTCAAATGCGGGGCAGGGCTCTCCATGCTGAACCCGCTCGACGTCATCACCGAATGCCGGCAGGGCGAACTGGTGTTCCGCCCGATTGCCGAGCCGCACAGCCGCCATCAGCCGATGAAACTCTTTGCCCGCGCCCGTGCGCCGCTCGATTCCGCCACCAGCCTTTTCGTCGAATATCTGCTGGCCGAGCTCGCCGGCCTCGTTCAGGAACTGCAGGCCAAGGGGCATATTCCGCTGGAGCGGCCTGTTGGCGCCTGACTACTGTGAATAAAGGTTGGCGAGCGGATAGCGCTTCAGGTCTTGGAGCAACTCGATAAAGCCCTTCACCTGATGGCGGCAGATCGCTTCGCCCTTTTCGGCCGTGCCCTTCGAGGCATCGCCGACGACACCGTTCGGATTGAGGTCGTGGGCGATCCAGGCCAGCGAATGCGGCGGCAGCGGCTGGATATAGCGGGATTGCTCACGCATCCATTCGGCCTTCGAGGCAAAATTCTGGGCCTTCTCCATCCGCACCAGGTCCGGCCGGAAATGCAGCATCAGGGATGTCTCCACCTCGCCGCCATGAATGCCGTAACGCGTCTCGTGCTCGCTGATCATGCCGTCGGGATTGCCGAAACGTCCCCATTGCGTGGAAACGACGGCCATCTGGTGGCGCACGCGCAACTCGCGGGCGACGATGCTCATGATATCGACGTTGCCGCCATGCGAATTGACGATGACGAGCTTGCGCAGGCCGGCTTCCGCCACTTTCGCGCCGATCGCCGTCCAGACAGGGATCAGCAGTTCGGCGCCGAGGGAAAGCGTGCCGGGACCGTAGACATGCTCGTTGGCCTTGCCGATTTCCTGGGTCGGCAGGACGAGGATGTCGAGGTCGCCGGGCCGCTGCCGGCGCAGTTCCGCCAGCATGCCGTTGGCGATTGCGACATCGGTTGCGATGGGCAGGTGCGGGCCGTGCTGTTCGGTCGAAGCGATCGGCAGGATGGCGATGGTCGTATCGGCGGAAAGCGCGGCAAAATCGTAGGTGTTCAGTTCGTTCCAGTAGAATGGTGTCGCCATCGCCGCGTCCCTCTTGTCGTTATTGGAGAGTGAGTAGGCAATAACGCGGCATGCGAAAAGCATCGATTTGCGCGCGCGCCGTTGCCTTTTTGCGCGCATGATGTCTCATCGTGTCTCCGGCTCGCTGTCACGCAAGGTCGCCGGCGGGAAATAATATTTCGCCGCCGCCCTTTTCGGGGAAGGCTTTGGTTTGACCGCGCTTGGCACAGGTCTGTAGATAGTCACCAGCATGCAGGCATGCCTGCAAGTGTTCGAAATAAACGATTGGCAACTGGAGGGCCGACCATGAGTCTACGTATCAACGATATCGCTCCCGATTTCACTGCGGACACGACCCAAGGCCCCATTCAGTTTCACGACTGGATCGGTGGCGGCTGGGCCGTCCTCTTCTCGCATCCGAAGAATTTCACCCCGGTCTGCACGACCGAGCTCGGCACCATGGCCGGTCTCGAAGGCGAGTTCACCAAGCGTGGCGTCAAGATCATCGGCATTTCCGTCGATCCGGTCGAAAGCCACGGCAAATGGAAGAACGACATCAAGACGGCAACCGGCTTCGATGTCGAATATCCGCTGATCGGCGACAAGGATCTCAAGGTCGCCAAGCTCTACGACATGCTGCCGGCCGGCGCCGGCGAAAGCTCCGAAGGCCGCACGCCCGCCGATAACGCCACCGTGCGCTCGGTCTTCGTCATCGGCCCGGACAAGAAGATCAAGCTGATCCTCACCTACCCGATGACGACGGGCCGCAATTTCAACGAGATCCTGCGCGCCATCGATTCCATCCAGCTGACCGCCAAGCATCAGGTTGCAACGCCGGCCAACTGGAACCAGGGCGACGACGTCATCATCACCGCCGCCGTCTCCAACGAAGACGCCATTGCCCGCTTCGGCTCCTTCGATACGGTTCTGCCGTATCTGCGCAAGACCAGGCAGCCGACGGCCTGAAATCGCCGCGGCGCTGACCGAGTGATGGAATCAATAGGCGCCCCGTCCGCGGGGCGTTTTTCTGACCTGCTGCCAAGCCCCGTATTTTGAGCGTATGGGCTTTATGTTCTCTATTTGCTGGACGTGATGCTCGCGTAGGCGAGGCCGGCTGCGAAAAACGCAAATGCTGCGACAACGCCTGCTACGATGATGATGGTATCCGTTGGCATGATAATCTCCGTCGATTGCCGACGGAGATTACGGTGCTTTCAGTTCCGGTCGTTTGAGCGAAGTCAAATGGGCCGGCCTATTCGGACGGCGTCACGCGGGTCCAGAAGTCGTTGAACGCGACCGAATCGAAGAAGGCCGAGGCGCGGACGATGCGGTCGTCGCGCATGTCGAGAAACCAGGCATAGGTATTGACGTAGGGCTTCCCGTCGCGGGCAATGCCGCGGGCGTCGAAAAACACGATCACGGTATCGCCGTCGGCATAGACGTTGCGGATCGTGGGCTTCAGCGGCGCCTTCATCCGTGCATTGAACGGGCGGATCACCTCACGCAGGAATGCCTCGCGGCTGGGATAGGTCTTCGATGCCAGCGAATAGCCCTCGATCGTCCAGCGGGCGTCGTCGGCAAGCAGGTCGTAGGGGCTGCCGGTGCCGTTCGCCCAGGCTTCGAAGCCGGCCTCGACGGCGGCCTTGTTGCGACGTTCGGTTTCGGTCAGCGCCTGCGCTGCGGCACGGGTTTCGAGCCCGCCGAGGGCCAGGATGGCGGCGGCAATGCCGAGGGCGGCGTGGAAAATGCGGCGGGCGAGGGATGCTGGGCTGCGGACGGTCGCGCTTGCGGTCATGGACATGGCTTCCTCCAGGGGTGGGGTGCTGGTGCGGCTCCCGCCGAGCGGGTGCCGTTTGCGGGTTCGTCGCCGGTCAGATCTGGTTTTCCCAGGCCTTGAGCTGATGGTCCTTCAGCATGTCTTCGATGACCTTCGGAACGACGTTGCGGAACCGGCCGCTATCGGCAGGGACGATCTCGATCATCCGGTCGATCATTTCCTTCGGGTCCATCTTGCCTTCCGGTGTGGCAAAGAATTCGTCGAAGCCCCTGCGCAGGTCGGCGCGCTTGGTGAAGTTCTTGCTGTCGTCCAGCCAGCGGAACGGATTGTCGGCCATCGTCTCGTTGTAACCGGTGTAATAGGCGCCGGGATTGATCGTCTGGATCTTGATGCCGTAGGGGCCGAGTTCCTGCTGCAGGGCTTCGGCGATGGATTCGAGTGCGTGCTTGGTGGAGACGTAAGTGCCCCAGTTGGCCGGCGTGAACAGGCCGCCCATGGAGGAGGTGAAGACCACCTTGCCCTTCTTGCCTTCGCGGACCCATTTCTGGACGACGCCCTGGGTCAGCGTGAGCGGCAGGAAGACGTTGACTTCATAGTTCTTGCGCACGAGCTCGACCGGGATTTCCCAGACCGGACCGGCTTCGCCCATGCCGGCATTGTTCCAGAGCACGTCGAAATCCCAACCCTGCGCCTGTTTGATGTCGTAGGGGTCGGTGAGATCGAGGCGCTCGACACGAAAATTCTTCAGGCCAAGGGCGGCCGCCTCTTCACGCAAGGGCGTGACCTGGGACGAAACCTGCGTGGTGGCGATGATGCTGTGGCCGTTCCTGGCCATGCCGATGCCGGCGGCTTTGCCGAAGCCGGAGCCTGCGCCGGTGATGAGGATGGTCTTGCTCATGACAATGTCCCTTCGATGTGCCTGCGGTTGAAAAAAACGCGTTCAAACGGTGGTGGCCGCCGCCGCGGCGGCCTCGGCGATCTCGCGGTCCTGGGAGACAGCCCCTCCGGATACGCCGACCGCCCCGATCACGATGTTGCTGCTGTCGGTGAGGGGAATGCCGCCGGCAAAGACGACGAGGCCGCCATTGGTCTGCTCCAGGCCGAACGAGGTGCCGCCGGGTTTGCAGAATTCACCGATCGCTTCTGTGCGCATGGAAAACAGCGCCGCCGTCCGGGCCTTGCTGACGGCGATATCGATGGAGCCCAGCAGCGCGCCGTCCATGCGGACAAAGGCTTTCATATGGGCGCCGGCGTCGAGGACCGCGATATTGGCCGGAACGCCGATTTCTTTCGCCCGCGCCTCGCCGGCAGCAATGATCCTGCGAGCGTCTTCAATGGTGATCATGTCCCTGTCTCCTCTCTTCGTTCGAGGAATGCTCCCCGTTCGACGAGACAGGTGTAGGCCGCAAGGCGCGTTTTCGTATTTCCATCTCTTGCTGCACTATGTGCAGATCTTGCGCTCGGACGGCACAAAGGGAGAGGGCGAACGCCCACGTCCGGCGAATGTCACCAAGCAGTGAAGAGTGCGCGGTACTGGCCGGGCGTCAGGCCGGTCCTCTTGCGGAAGACGCGGGTGAAGTTTGCCTGCGAGCCGAAGCCGGTATCGATGGCGATCTCCACGAGCGAGGACTGCGCGAAGCGAAGCTTCTCCTTGGCCGCCTCGATCCGGCGTTCGGTAACGTAGCGATGCGGAGCAAAACCGGTGGCCGCGCGGAACTGGCGGGAAAAGTGAAACGGGCTGAGGCAGGCCTCGGCGGCGAGATCTTCAAGCGTTATCTCCGCGGCGATGCGAGCCTCGATGAAATCGAGCACGCGCCGCAGCCTTTTGGGATCGATGGCCGGCTTGCGCACGGGCGGGCGCCAACGGGCGGACGAATAGGTGCCAAGCAAATGTGCCGCGAGCGCCAGCTGGATCCCGTCGAGGAACAGCCGGTCCGTCGGCTCCAGTTTTCGATTGAGCACCCCCCGGAAAAGTTCCCCAAGCTGCAGGACAACCGGATCGGGAACGGCCCCCGCATAGGCGAGCTGCACCCTGGCCGGGTCGATGTCGAAGTTCGAAAGCGCGTTCTCGGCAACGAGCGAGGGCGGCAGGAAGATGTGCAGGGATTCGGGCATGGTGCCGACGATTTCCACATCGCTCTCATGCACGCCGGCCGGACATACCCATGCGACGCCGGGACGGGCAATCGCTTCCCGCCTGTGGCCGTCGCCTGTCCACCTGATCTTCGACTGGCCCGAGAGCAGGACGGCTATTTCCGTGCATTCGAGCGTAAGGTCGACCTGCCAGCCCGGATCGAAACGCCTGAGTTCGACCTGCAGCGACGAGCATTCGACAAGCCCGCCCACCCGCTCGCTGGTGCGATATTTCCTGTCCCCCTGCGATGCTTCGAAATCCATGTCGCATCCTCGCCATGAAGATGGGGCTGAAAATTTGAATTGTTCGGTGCCGGCTGCCGCTTGCCGGTACCACGCTGCCGCCAATCGGCAGTCCTGTTGGATATATCAATGAATGTTTCCCGAAGCAGTCCGTGCTGCCTTCGGGGTCCTGCGCATCGGGATCGGGATTTTGACAAAAACGCCGGCGAGTTCAAGTGCCGTAACCCTCAAGGATTATCGCCGCCGACTTGGCGACGTCAGCGCCTGGAGGGGGCAAGCCCGCATCGATCTTGCCGTGGCCCGGCGACATGCCTGGACATCGGGCGCCGAAACGATGGCAAACCGGGATCGACTATGCTGAGAAGAGGCCTTAAACGACTAGAGCGCGCCTTTGGCGCGCTCTAGCGAGAAACTGGCTCCCCGGGCCGGATTCGAACCGGCGACCTGTCGATTAACAGTCGAATGCTCTACCGCTGAGCTACCAGGGATCACCGCTTGGCCGCGGCGTGAGCGGGGTAATACAAATGCTTTCCCGATTTGCCAAGCAGTTTTTTCAAAAAAATGAAATCAGCTTGTATTCGCGGCGCTTGCGCCCATCTCTTGTGGATGACTAGCAGGAAAAATGGGCCGAAAAAGGCCGGAGAGACGCGTTTCGGGATCGATCACAGGGATGGCAAGCTGGTTCTCGGCTCGCTGCGGCTGCCGATGCCGCGTTCGCGCATCGCCCGCATGACCACCGGAACGCTGCTTATTTTTGGTGGCGTCCTGGGTTTTTTACCCATTCTCGGCTTCTGGATGCTGCCGCTGGGTTTCCTTGTCCTGTCTCACGACCTGTCGGTAGCCCGCAGGTGGCGCCGCCGTGTCGCGGTCTGGTGGCATCGCCGAAAGCGACCGGTCTGAAATCGTCAAAGACGCTGCAGGCGGCAATGCCGGGCACGGCGGGCGCCGGTTAAATTGCCTTGAGGCGGGACCGGCACGTTGCGGCCTGGGCCGGGCTCCCGTCACTGCTGGGAGAGGGCGGGATTTTCGCCGGAGCCTGCGGCCGCCGTTCCGGCCCCGGTGATCTCTGACAGGTGGATTGGCAACTCGCCATTTTCCTCAAGCGCCGTCGCCGTGATCACCAGTGCGCCGATGAGCAATATCAGGACCTTCACCGCATGGGAGCCGAGATTGGCTTTCTGCCACCAGCTGGTCTGGATACGCGAAGGCTCCAGATAATATTTGTAGTAGAATTCCGGATCGCTGGTTTCGACGAGATTGTCGTAAATATGCTGCGGCACCCCGACATGCCGGACTGTGCCGCGCCCGGCGAATTTGGCATGCAGAACCTGGGTCTCGGGATCGTAGGAGACAGCGCGAATCTGTCTGGAATTCAAAGGCACCCAATTCATGTCTGCTCCTGTCTCTCCCAGAGGTTAGGATGGAACGAGGATTCTGAAAGTCAAGTTAAGAATTCATTGCCGATATCGGGTCTTATATTTCGAAATAACTAATATAAAGTCGGTGAAAGCGTTGCTTCGATTGCAGAACACACCTATTGAGTGAGTATAGGCGACGGGATAAACACACTGACATCTACCAATTGCGCGGTCGGCATGATCTGATGGCCTGTCTGAGCAGCTATTAGCCTAATTGTTGTTCAGGCAAGCGCGAACTTTCGGCAGAATGAGCCTTTTGACATCAGCCGCGCCCGCTGCAGTGGCAGCACCTTTCCGGGTTGGATCGGTCCCGCCTCTATAGGAGGCGTGCGATGTGGCCGGAGTTTGAAATTGCAGGAAATGTTTTTGGAAAGCCCTCTTGCGATTTCCTTACGATCATTCTAAACGCTCGCCACGGCTAACATGACAGCCTGTGAGGCCTCGTGGCGGAGTGGTGACGCAGAGGACTGCAAATCCTTGTACCCCGGTTCAATTCCGGGCGAGGCCTCCAAATATTTCCACCGACACGTAAATCGGCCCGCAGTTCCGCATCACCAGATGCCGGGAACCGCGGCGAAATCGAACTGCGCCGGCTTGATACCGGTCAGGGCATAGAGCGCCCGCAATCCGCCGCTGCGCAGGCCCGCCAGATAGTCGGCATCGTCTTCTGCCGTTTCGTTCTCTATCCGCACGTCAGGGCCGAGCAGGCGCTGCAGCGCCTGCGCCGGAATGCGCGTGAAGCTGCAGATGGCGCCGCTTTTGAATTTCACGAGCAGCAGCCGCGCCTGCGCATTGTAGTGGAGCGCTTCGATATCCGGCGATTGAATGGCGAATGTTTGCATGCGGCCAACCTATCGAAAGTCGCAGCCGGCGCAACAATATGGTTGACATAGAGTTAATGGCGCGGACCGCCGTGCCTTATTGATCCGCGAGGGGGCGTCGAGCCGTTGTCGGACACCGTGCCGGCGCCCGGAGACTTTCGCCCGAGGGGCGATCTTGTTCAGGTCTTTTCGCCGTCCAGCAGCCCGCAGCAGAATATGCCGACGAGCGCTGCGAGGATGAAAAAGTCGAACAGCGTCAAATATTCCAGAATGGCAGACATCGCCTGCTCCTCCTCATTTCCTCCGCCTGCGATCATATCACCAAACGCTCATTTGTTCCACGCAGGAGTTGCAGCTTCCGGTCTTCACCTGTTGCATGCGGGGAAGGGCGGGCGGGATTCTGCAAACCGCCTGCCGGCAAGCCTTGAAAGCATCCGTGCCGGAGATTAAGAGACGGAGGACAAGAACCGCTTTCATCGGCGAGAGGATATGATGGATTTCGAAGCAGCACGCGTAAAGATGGTCGATAACCAGATCCGTACCACGGACGTTACCTCGCATTCCGTGCTGACGGCCTTCCTGGACGTGCCGCGCGAGGCATTCGTGCCGGAAAAGGCAAAGGCGCTTGCCTATGTCGATTACGACATTGAAATTGCTCCGGCCGCCGCCGGCAATCCGGGCCGTTTCCTGATGGAGCCGTCGCCGCTCGCCAAGCTGCTGCAGCTTGCCGCCATCTCCAAGGACGATGCCGTTCTCGAAGTCGGCGCCGGCACGGGCTATACGTCCGCACTGCTGTCGCTGATCGCGGGCTCCGTGGTCGCGCTCGAATCGGACGAGACCCTTGCTGCTCAGGCCAAGGCAAATCTTGCCGGTTATGCGAATGTGCAGGTGGCGACCGGCCCGCTTGAAAAGGGCAATGCCGCCGGCGCTCCCTATGACCTGATCTTCATCAACGGTTCGGTGGAGGAGGTTCCTGCCGCACTTCTCGGCCAGCTGCAGGAAGGCGGCCGTCTTGTCGCCGTGCAGGGCTACGGCAACGCTGCCCGCGCGAAGGTCTTTGTCAGCGAGCGCGGCGCTGTTTCCGAAAACGTCTTCTTCAACGCTTCGGTCAAGCCGCTGCCCGGTTTTGCCAAGGCTCGCGAATTCGTATTCTAGGCCGTTTCCGCTGCCGTTTTTTTCGAGCGGGCGCCACGGGCGCCCGTTTTCGTTCCGGCTGTCCGAATAGCCTTCACAGACTTCGCTTACACTTGGGTAACAAAACTGTGCATGGCTGCATTTGTTTGATTCGCGCTGATTTTTTTCCCTCATGGGGTATTCTAAGGTCACGGTGATTCGGATGCATGCTCCACGCCGTCCGGTCGTTGTTTAAGGGATAACGGGGATAGATATGGCTCAGCCAGGTGTAGCGCGTGAACCGTCCATGGAAGAGATTCTGGCCTCCATTCGCCAGATCATCGAGAGCAATGAGCCAGGCGCCGGAAAGGCGATTTCCGCCTCGCTTCCTCCCGTCTACGGTGCGGAGGAAGAAAACGACTCCGAAATTCATCTGACGGTTGACGATACCTATGCCGGTGTCGAGTTCCCGGAGCCGCCGGCGCTGCGCCCTGATCCGCGTTTCGTCGCTGCCAATTCCGCCGGCACGGCACCCGAGCCGGAAATGCCGGCGCGCGCCATGTCGCTTGCCGACGTTGCAGCCCGCGTCCGTGCCGCTTCCGAGCGCAGCGCGGTGCAAACGCCCCGTGATATGCCACAGCAGTTCCGCGAACCGGAGCCGCAATTCGAGCCGCGTGCAGCGGCCGCGTCGCGCCCGGTCGAACCGGCCCAGGCGCCCCGCGTTGCCCCGATTGCCCCTGTTGCCCAATATGCGCCGGAGCCCGCGCCGGTCTTTGCCGAGCAGCGCCTGCCCGAGGTTCAGCAGCCTGCGATCGTAGAGGCGGCGTCTGTTTCTGCCGCCGCCCACCAGCCTGCCGAGGCCGCGCCCGCGCGCGCTGCGGAAGACATTCAGCCGTCTCTTCTGTCGCAGAACACCGGCCTGCAGGTTGCCCGCTCCTTCGAAGAGCTTGCCGCCGCAATCGACGGCGCTGCCGAGCGTCGCTCGCTCGACGAAATCGCCGAAGACATGCTTCGGCCGATGCTGCGCGAATGGCTCGACGACAACCTGCCGACGCTCGTCGAACGTCTCGTGCGGGAAGAAATCGAACGTGTGGCGCGCGGCCCGCGCCGCTGATCGGAACCGCTTTTTTACACAAGAGCCGCTCCGGTCTCCGGGGCGGCTTTTTTATTGACTTGGCCGTAGCCATCCTATTTACAAAACGCCCATCCTCGAACCTCGAATTGGTCAGAAAATGCTCGAAAAGACCTACGATTCCGCCGCCGTCGAACCGAAAATCGCCGCGAAATGGGATGAGGCGGATGCCTTCCGCGCCGGCGCCAACGCCAAGCCGGGTGCGGAAAGCTTCACCATCGTCATCCCGCCGCCGAATGTCACCGGTTCGCTGCACATGGGCCACGCGCTCAACAATACGCTGCAGGACATCATGGTACGGTTCGAGCGCATGCGCGGCAAGGATGTGCTGTGGCAGCCGGGCATGGATCATGCCGGCATCGCCACGCAGATGGTTGTCGAGCGCAAGCTGATGGAACAGCAGCTTCCCGGCCGCCGCGACATGGGCCGCGATGCCTTCATCGAAAAGGTCTGGGAGTGGAAGGGGGAATCGGGCGGCCTGATCTTCAACCAGCTGAAGCGTCTCGGCGCGTCCTGCGACTGGTCGCGCGAGCGCTTCACCATGGACGAGGGCCTGTCCAAGGCCGTGCTCGAAGTTTTCGTCACGCTCTACAAGGAAGGCCTGATCTACAAGGACAAGCGCCTCGTCAACTGGGATCCGAAGCTGTTGACGGCAATCTCCGACCTCGAAGTCGAACAGCACGAGATCAAGGGCAATCTCTGGCACCTGCGTTATCCGCTGGAGCCGGGTGTCACCTATCAGTATCCGATCGCTTTCGACGAGGAAGGCAAGCCGACCGAATGGGAAACCCGCGACTATCTGGTCGTCGCCACCACCCGCCCGGAAACCATGCTTGGCGATACCGGCATTGCCGTCAATCCGCAGGACGAGCGTTACAAGTCGATCGTCGGCAAGCATGTCATCCTGCCGATCGTCGGCCGCCGCATTCCGATCGTTGCCGACAACTATGCCGATCCGACGGCCGGTACCGGCGCGGTCAAGATCACGCCGGCGCATGATTTCAATGACTTCGAAGTCGGCAAGCGGGCAGGTCTGCGCGCCATCAACATTATGAATATCGACGGCACGATCACCATCAAGGACAACGAGGATTTCCTCGAAGGCCTCGATCATCCGGCAGCGCTCCACGGCGCCTGGGATCGCCTCGAAGGGCAGGATCGTTTTCACGCCCGCAAGGTCATCGTCGAAATCTTCGAGGAAGCCGGCCTGCTCGACAAGATCGAGCCGCACAAGCACATGGTTCCGCATGGCGATCGCGGCGGTGTGCCGATCGAGCCGCGCCTGACCGAGCAATGGTATGTCGATGCCAAGACGCTGGCCGAGCCGGCGATCGCCTCCGTTCGCGAAGGCCGCACCAATTTCGTCCCGAAGAACTGGGAAAAGACCTACTACGAGTGGATGGAAAACATCCAGCCCTGGTGTGTCTCGCGCCAGCTCTGGTGGGGCCATCAGATCCCGGCCTGGTACGGCCCGGACGGGCAGGTCTTCGTCGAGAAGACCGAAGAAGAGGCTCTGCAGGCGGCTGTCCAGCACTATCTTTCGCATGAAGGGCCGATGAAGGCCTTCGTTCAGGACAAGCTGGAAAACTTCCAGCCAGGCGAGATCCTGACACGCGACGAGGATGTGCTCGACACCTGGTTCTCTTCGGCGCTGTGGCCGTTCTCGACGCTCGGCTGGCCGGACAAGACGCCGGAGCTCGAGCGCTACTATCCGACCAGCGTTCTCGTCACCGGCTTCGATATCATCTTCTTCTGGGTCGCCCGCATGATGATGATGTCGCTGCACTTCATGAAGGATGAGGACGACAATCCAGTCGAGCCGTTCCACACCGTCTATGTTCATGCCCTGGTGCGCGACAAGAACGGTCAGAAGATGTCGAAGTCCAAGGGCAACGTCATCGATCCGCTGGAACTGATCGACGAATACGGTGCGGATGCGCTGCGATTCACCCTGGCGATCATGGCCGCGCAGGGCCGCGACGTGAAGCTCGACCCGGCCCGCATCGCCGGCTACCGCAATTTCGGCACCAAGCTCTGGAACGCCACGCGCTTTGCCGAAATGAACGGCGCAAAGAGCGATCCGCATTTTGTGCCGGAAGCCGCTGAACTGACCATCAACCGCTGGATCCTGACGGAGCTTGCCCGTGCGGAACGTGACGTAACGGAAGCGCTCGAAGCCTACCGTTTCAACGATGCTGCCGGCGCGCTCTACCGTTTCGTCTGGAACCAGTTCTGCGACTGGTATCTCGAACTCCTGAAGCCGGTCTTCAGCGGCGAGGATGAAGGCGCCAAGGCCGAAGCCCAGGCCTGCAGCGCCTATGTTCTGGAAGAGATCTACAAGCTGCTGCATCCCTTCATGCCCTTCATGACCGAAGAGCTGTGGGCGCACACGGCAGGCGATGGCGCCGAACGCGACGGGCTGCTCTGCCACGCCGAGTGGCCGTCGCCGTCCTATGCCGACAATGCGGCGGCCGATGAGATCAACTGGCTGATCGACCTCGTTTCCGGCATCCGCTCCGTCCGCTCGGAAATGAACGTTCCGCCGTCGGCCACTGCGCCGCTCGTGGTCGTCGGTGCCAACAGCCTGACGCGCGAGCGCCTGTTCCGCCACGACGCGGCCATCAAGCGGCTGGCACGTGTCGAGGCCATTTCGCTTGTCGAATCCGCACCCAAGGGGGCCGCCCAGATCGTCGTGGCAGAGGCGACCGCCTGCCTGCCGCTCGGCAACCTGATCGATCTTGCCGCCGAAAGGAGCCGTCTCGAAAAGGCGATTGCCAAGGCCGAAGGCGAAGTCGCGCGCATCGACGGCAAGCTGTCGAACGAGAAGTTTGTCGCCAACGCCAATCCGGAAGTGGTGGAGGCCGAGCGTGAGCGCCATGCGGAACTGACGAGCCAGATCGCAAGCCTGAGGACTGCTCTGGCGCGAGTTAGCGAAGCGGGATAATCGCGGCTGACGAGTATAACGTTTCTGGAGGCGCGTTCCGTTGGAGCGCGCCTTTTGCGTTAAAAAGTATGACGATTCGACGGAAAACGGGCCATTTTGCCGTTTCCGCCTGTGGATATCACCCGTTTGGGGGATGGCGTGCGCGAAAACTGACACTGTTGTCAGTTTGATACAGCTGCCACCCTTAGTGGAATGGGAATCTAACAGACCCCTAAAAATCAACAGATAGAAGAATAGAATTTTATCTATCTGATTTTTTGACGTGCCCGTCAATTCCTTACGTAAATTAGTCATGATGCAACTTCGCGACGCTGCCGGGCGTCTCGTTGCGATTTGTTAAGCTCCCTAGCACAGTGTGCCTACTTCAATTGCTTGAGTGGGGGAGACACAATGGCAGTGCGTATGTTTTCCAGGGGCGTAACATCGCTCATCATCCTTTCGGCAGTCGCCTCACCCTCCTTTGCGGGTGGTCTGGAGCGCGGCGGCTACAATATCGATCAGCTGTTCGATACCTCGCCCTTCTCGTTCCAGTCGGGCGTTACCTATGTCTCGCCGCAACGCAAGCTGACGGACGTTCGCGACACGGATACGTCGGCATCCCCGGGCGGTGGCAATCTGAACAACCGCCCGGATACTGCCGATGAAACAGCGAACTACACTATTCCTTATATTGGCTTTAAGGCCGGTTTTGCCGATACGATCGACTGCCTTGTCGACTATTCCGAGCCCTTCGGCGGGCATTCCAATCCGGGCCTGAACTGGGCGGGCGCCAACAACAATATCGAGACGGAAATCAAGACCCGCAACTACGGCGGCACCTGCTCCTATCGTTTCGATGTCGGCCCCGGACAGCTTCGCATCATTGGCGGCGCCTTCTACCAGGAAGTGGAGGGCTTCAAGGAGCGGCTGGTTTCCACGGTTCCGCTTCTCTTCGGTACGGGCACCGGCATCGGCCGCCTCGATCTCGAGGACAGTGGCTGGGGCTGGCGCGCCGGTGTCGCTTACGAGATCCCGGAATATGCGATGCGCATGAGCCTCGTCTATAACAGCCGCGTAAAATACGACAACCTGACCGGCACGGTGGACCTGACGCAGGTCACTGCACCCGTTCCGCCATTGAATGCCGCGCCCTACGGCAGCGTCACGCCTGTCTTCGGTTCGGCCGAAGCGCCGGATTCTCTGGAACTGAAACTGCAGAGCGGCATTGCTCCGGATTGGCTCGCCTTCGGTTCGGTCAAGTGGACGAACTGGAGCGTCCTGCAATCGGTGCCTTTCTGCCCGACGTCGACAAAGGGCTTGGCCGCCTGCACCTCCGGCGGGGCGACGGAACTGACCTCGCTCGACCTTCTCTATCGCGACGGCTGGACGATCACCGGCGGTGTCGGCCACAAGTTCAACGATCAGTGGGCCGGCGCCGTCAGCCTGACCTGGGACCGCGGCACCAGCCACGGCTACGGCGCGCAGACCGACAGCTGGACGCTGGGCGTGGGCGCGGCCTTCACGCCGACCGAACATATCGAGTGGCGCGTTGCCGGTGCGGTCGGCCTGCTGACGAGCGGCTCGTCCGGGGCCGTGACCCAGAACGGCGTCACGTTCGGAGACGACGTTTCCTATTCTTTCGGCAACGATCTGGTTGCCGCGCTGTCGACCAGCATAAAGGTCAAGTTTTAATTCCCTGCTTTGAAGAATTGAGGAGTCCGGCAGCGCCGGGCTCTTCTTTGTTGACCTCTCTTAATCATCCCATCTTCTCGTCTCGTTTTGTGACGATTCAGCAACACTTTTTTACGACGGTTCGCGTATGGTGGCGGCGGGGCGAATTTGTCCATTTCCCGCCACAAAGAGGGCGCAGCGCTATTGGCGGGCGAGGAGATGACAAGCGTAAGGTGTGCGTAAGCATTAGCATGGGTCGAATTTTTTCCGGCAACGCCAGATATCGCGGGAGCAGCGGCGAAAGGCCAGCGGCAGCGGCCGTTTCGCTTTTCGCCAAAGGCGTTTCAGGCCGGAAATCCACCCCTTCGGTAGTGTTGCAGATTTACTCGTTTCAATCATTTTCACTGCGCCGGCATGAGGCTTCGTCCTCCACGGACGGTAGCGATACCGGTTTGGTCACATTTGCTGTTTACGAAGACGATAAAGGCGGTCGGGTGAGGACTCGGATCGCGAGGAGAGTGCCACAGGCATCGCAGGTGGGCCGTGCCGGAAGCCGGATGGTTCACAAGGGTGTGCTGGTTTTGAAAGAGGGGCATGGGGCTGGAAGCGACGCGGGCAAAGGGGCCTTGGAGCCCGCCGCGGGATCGCTCGCCTGGAAGGAATGCATCCACGCGGGCAGAGCGGCAAAAAAAGCCGCCGCCAGGCGTCTGTGATGAACGAAAGAAACCGGTAAAGATGGTAACGTCCGAGTTCAGACTGTTCAAATTCACGCTGCTCAGCATGTCGATGGCCGTTTCGCTGGCCCTGGCCTGTCCGGTCCTGGCATTCGACATCAAGACGGGCGTGACGAAGGAATCGGGACCCTTCGATCTCTTCAAGTTCGGTTTCAAGGCTTACAAGAACGGTCAGAAGGAAGAGGCGGTAGAGGCCTATAAATACGCCGCCGAGAAGGGCCACACCGGTTCGCGCTGGGCGCTCGCCAACATGTATGCCGATGGCGACGGCGTGGCGCAGGACGATTTCGAAGCCTTCAAGATCTACAGCGAGATTGCCCAGCAGGGCGTGGAGCCTGGCTCGGAGGATACCGGCTTCTTCATCAACGCGCTGCTGTCGCTGGCCAACTACTACAAGCACGGCATTGCCGGCAGCCCGGTGAAGATCGACCTCAACCAGGCCCGGCAGCTCTATTTTCAGGTCGCATCCACCTTCGGTGTTCCCGAGGCGCAGTTCCAGCTCGCGCAGATGATGCTCGCGGGCGAGGGCGGCAGCGCCAACATCAACCAGGCCAAGAAATGGCTCAATCAGGCCCGCAAGAGTGGCCATCCCGGCGCCATGGCGGTCTTCGGGAACATCCTCTTCGATGAGGGCCAGTCTGCCCGCGGTCTGGCGCTGATGACGGCCGCCCTCGACCGCTGCAAGCCGAAGGATTGCGGCTGGATGCAATCGCTGCAGGAAGATGCCTTTTCCGTCGCCAGCGAAGCGGACCGGCGCACGGCCGTCTCCCTGTCGCATACGATTGCGAGCGGTTCTGACGACTGATCTCTAAAGCTCAGGCGGCAAAATCGAAATAAGCCACGACCGGCACGTGGTCGGACGGCTTTTCCCAGGCGCGCACATGTTTTTCGATCGCCACCGAGGTCATGTGGTCGGCAGCCTCCGGCGATAGCATCAGATGGTCGATGCGGATGCCGTTGTTCTTCGGCCATGCGCCGGCCTGATAATCCCAGAAGGAATAGAGTGCCGTCGCATCGGTTGCCGAGCGCACGGCATCGACGAGGCCGAGGTTTTCCAGGCGGCGGAAGGATGCGCGCGTCTGCGGCAGGAAGAGCGCATCGCTTGCCCAGACCTTCGGGTCGAAGCAGTCATGCGGCTCGGGAATGACGTTATAATCACCGGCGAGGATAAGAATTTCCTCGTATTCGAGGCGTTCCGTCGCGAATTTGCGCAGACGTTCCATCCAGGCGAGCTTGTAGGGATATTTTTCCGTTTCCGGCGGGTTGCCGTTCGGCAGGTAAAGGCAGCAGACGCGCGCCACCTTGTTGCCGGGGAGGGAGAAGACGGCTTCGAGGAATCGCGCCTGCTCATCGAGCGGATCGCCCGGCAGGCCGCGATTGACTTCGGAAGGCGAGCTCTTGGAAAGAATGGCGACGCCGTTGAAGCCTTTCTGCCCGTGCGTTTCCACATGGTAGCCGAGTGCTTCGATTTCGAGACGCGGAAAGCCTTCGTCGACCGTCTTGATTTCCTGCAGGCAGACGATGTCAGGATTGGAATCTTTCAGCCATTGCGTGAGATTATCGATGCGCGCCTTGACGCCGTTGATGTTCCAGGTCGCGATCTTCATGGCTCTGTCCTGTGTCTGTCCGGAATGTTCTTCTATCGCGCTCCGGCGCCGGCGGACAAGACGGGAAACCGGCCGGAAGGCAATCTTCGGCCGGTTATCGGTGGAAAGCAGGTATCGCGTCAGATTGCGAAGCTGGTGCCGCAGCCGCAGCTTGCCACCGCATTCGGATTCTTGATCTGGAAGGACTGGCCGAGCAGGTTATCGACGAAATCGATCTCGGAGCCGGCCATATAGACCAGCGAGAGGCTGTCGATCAGCACCTTGGCATCGTTCTTCTCGACGATGACATCGTCCTCGGCGGCAGTGTCCACGAGATCGAACTTGTAGGAAAAGCCGGAACAGCCGCCGCCTTCCACGGAGACGCGCAAGGCGCTCTTGCCGGGATCGCTGCCGACGATGGCGGCAATACGCTTTGCCGCGGCATCGGAAAGGGTTACATTCGCTTCAGTCATTTTTCCTCCTGCCGGGGTCAAGATCCGGAGAGAATCCGATTTGCACGTTTGACGTTCAAACGCATGATATCAAAGAAACTTATCATGATCCTTCCGTAAAGGACAGGATTTGGCGAAGCGGTCGACAAAGCGCCTCTTTGCCGTTTCTGTAAGCTATAGGTATGAAGAGCGGAAAGCGGCGTCAATGGGCAAGGCCGCAACGCGTTGGTGACGGTGAAGAATGAGCTTCGACAGGCATGCATTGGGTTTCGGTTATGGCGAACGCGCGGTCTATGCGGCAGATCCGTGGAACTCGCGCGGGCGTCTCTATCCGGAAAGCGGCAGCCCGACGCGTTCCGATTTCCAGCGCGACCGTGACCGCATCGTCCATACGACGGCCTTTCGCCGGCTGAAACACAAGACTCAGGTTTTTATCGCCCAGGACGGCGACCATTACCGCACACGCCTGACACATACGATCGAGGTGGCCCAGATCGCCCGCGCGCTCGCCCGCGCCCTGAAGGCCGATGAGGATCTCGCCGAGGGTGTGGCGCTCGTCCACGATTTCGGCCACACGCCCTTCGGCCATACCGGCGAGGATGCGCTGCATGAGGAACTGCTGCCCTATGGCGGCTTCGATCACAATGCCCAATCCTTGCGCATCGTCACCAAGCTCGAGCGGCGTTATGCCGAATTCGACGGCATCAACCTGACCTGGGAAAGCCTGGAAGGCCTCGTCAAGCACAACGGCCCGCTGCTGACGGCCGATGGTGTGGGCACGCGCGGACCGGTGCCGCAGCCGATTCTCGACTATTGCGAGCTGCACGATCTGGAGCTTGCGAGCTATGCGAGCCTGGAGGCCCAGGTGGCGGCAATTGCCGATGACATTGCCTACAATACCCATGACATCGACGACGGCCTGCGCTCGGGCTACCTGAATTTCGAGATGCTGGAGGAGATTCCCTTCCTCGCCGGACTGATGGCCGAGGTGAGGGAGCGTTACCCGCATCTGGAGCCGAGTCGCTTCACGCATGAGATCATGCGCCGCCAGATCACGCGCATGGTCGAGGATGTGATCGGTGTGGCGCAGAAGCGCCTTGCGGCGCTGCAGCCGCAAAGCGCCGACGATATCCGCAGGGCGGATCACGTGATTGCGACCTTTTCGGATGAGATGGCCGAAACCGACACGCAGATCAAGGCGATGCTCTTCAAGCGCATCTACCGCAATGCCGATATCATGCGCATCCGCGCCGGTGCCGCCCAGATCGTCAAGGATCTCTTCGGCGCCTATATGGCCAATCCCAAGGAGATGCAGAGCCATTACTGGGTAGACCATATCGCCGGCCTTTCGGATGCGCCCAAGGCGCGGCATGTCGGCGATTATCTGGCCGGCATGACGGATACCTATGCCATCAGTGCCCACAGGCGATTGTTTGACCACACTCCGGATTTGCGATAGGCAGCGGGCGCCCGGCAGCCGCCGGCAAACCTGTTGGCACAGCCTGTGCATGGAAGAGTGCGATGAACCTTTTTACCGATTTTGAAGCCAGGATTAAAAACGCCCTTGAACAGCTCGATCTGGTCAAGGAAAAGCGATCCGAGCTCGATTTCGGCCGCATTGCCGTCGAGCCGCCGCGCGATGCGAGCCACGGCGATGTCGCGACCAACGCCGCCATGGTGCTTGCCAAGCCGCTCGGCACCAATCCGCGTGCGCTTGCCGAAATCATCATCGCCAAGCTGCAGGAAGACGCCGATGTCGCCGAAGTCTCGGTCGCCGGCCCCGGTTTCATCAACATCCGGCTCTCCGTCGGTTACTGGCAGCGCCTGCTTGCCTCGATGATCCAGTCGGGCACCGCTTACGGCCGCTCGGGCCTGGGGCAGGGCAGGAAGGTCAATGTCGAATATGTCTCGGCCAATCCGACCGGCCCCATGCATGTCGGCCATTGCCGTGGCGCCGTCGTCGGCGATGCGCTGGCGAACCTGCTTGCCTTTGCCGGCTATGATGTCGTCAAGGAATATTACATCAACGACGCCGGTTCGCAGATCGACGTGCTCGCCCGCTCCGTCTTCCTGCGTTACCGCGAAGCGCTCGGCGAAAAGATCGGCGAAATCCCGTCCGGCCTCTATCCCGGCGACTATCTGGTCCCGGTCGGGGAATCGCTTGCCGGCGAATATGGCGTGCGCCTGCACAACATGCCGGAAGAGCAGTGGATGCCGATCGTCAAGGATCGGGCGATCGAGATGATGATGGCGATGATCCGCGAGGATCTTGCCGCCCTCAACGTCCATCACGACATCTTCTTCTCGGAGCGTACGCTGCATGCCAATGGCGCGGCCGCCATCCGCACCGCCATCAACGATCTGACCTTCAAGGGCTATGTCTACAAGGGCACGCTGCCGCCGCCGAAAGGCCAGTTGCCCGAGGACTGGGAAGACCGCGAGCAGACGCTTTTCCGCTCGACCGAGGTCGGGGACGACATCGATCGTCCGCTCATCAAGTCGGACGGCTCCTATACCTATTTCGCCGCCGATGTCGCCTATTTCAAGAACAAGTTCGACCGCGGCTTCGACGAGATGATCTATGTGCTCGGCGCCGATCACGGCGGCTATGTGAAGCGGCTGGAGGCTGTTGCGCGCGGCGTTTCCGACGGTAAGGCCAAGCTGACCGTGCTGCTCTGCCAGCTCGTCAAGCTCTTCCGCAATGGTGAGCCGGTTAAGATGTCGAAGCGTTCGGGCGATTTTGTCACATTGCGCGACGTGGTTGATGAGGTCGGGCGTGATTCGGTCCGCTTCATGATGCTTTACCGCAAGAATTCCGAGCCGTTGGACTTCGATTTCGCAAAAGTAACGGAGCAATCGAAAGATAATCCGGTCTTTTACGTGCAGTATGCGCATGCCCGCTGCATGTCCGTCTTCCGGCAGGCGAAGGAAGCCTTCCCCGATCTTGCCCCGACGCCCGAGCTTTTGGCGCAATCCGTTGCAGGCATTACGGATTCGGCCGAATTGCAGCTCATTGCCAAGGCCGCGGAATTCCCGCGTGTCGTCGAAAGCGCGGCCCAGTCCCAGGAGCCGCATCGCATCGCTTTTTACCTCTATGATCTTGCCAGCGCCTTCCACGCCCACTGGAACAAAGGTAAAGATCAGACCGAATTACGATTTGTTAACGATAAGAACCGAGAATCGAGTATTGCCAGACTTGGGCTGGTGTACGCCGTCGCGTCGGTTTTGAAGTCGGGACTTGCCATTACGGGCACTGCCGCACCGGACGAAATGCGATAACGTCACCATTTCCCCACAATGCGCTGGCATTGAAGTGTTTGCGTTTTTGAGTGGGATGGGCATGGCTGATAAACGACTTGCGTATGATACGCGTGGAAAAGACGATATGTTTGCCGACGACGATCCGTTGGCAGAACTCGCTCGTATCGTCGGCTTTGAGCCTCGTGTTGCCGCCAATACCGTAAGTGATCCCGAACGACAGGAGCCCGCCCTCGATCTCGAGGACGAGCTTTTGCGCGAGTTCGAGCGTTACGATGCGCCGCGTCCCCTGGCTGCCCTCGATCATCCGGCTGAGCAGGTCGCTCAGGATGGTGATGCTTACGACTATGTCGAGCCGGTTCAGGAAGATGTGCCCTCCATCGGCGAAGAGCTCGTTCCTTCGGTTCTGGCCCATTTCGAGACGCCTGTCGTCGAGCCCGTATTTCCTGAAGAGGTTGCTGCCGCTCCCGAGGTGCCCGCACCGGAACCGGTTGCCGCCGAATGGGAGGCGCCTGCCGCCGCCGGCTGGGCTCCGGCTCCCTCGAAGCCTGTCGCCGTTTCCGCGGAGCCTCCGGTGACTTTCACGGCCTATGGTGGTGCTCGCGACCTGATCGAGGAGCTTGAGCTTTCGATCGGCAGCGCTCTTCCTGCCGCTCCGGTCGTCCAGCCGCCGGCGAAGGCGCCGCAGTGGTCGGCCGCCAGCATTCGCCTGCCGCTTGCCAATTTTCATGCGCCGCGTCGCGAAGAGCCGGTTCTTTCGGAGCCGGTCGCCGAACTGCCGGTTGCCGAGGTGCCCGTTGTTGAGCCGGCTCAGTCTGCGGTGGAAACCTTCGCCGTCGCTGACGCGTTTGTGGCCGAGCCGGAATTGACGGTCGAGCCCGAGCTTGTTGCGCCTGATGTGGCTGAAGAGGCTCCGGCTATTGCCGCGGTTGAAGCGGCAGATTTCGAGCCGGCTGCGGCATCCTTCGGTTTCCCGGCCGAGATTGACCGCCACGAAGACATTGCCCTTCCGCAAGAGCCCGTCGCAACCCTTGATGATGTCGCTGCTTTCGAGAAGCCGTCCGAGCCCGACAATGCCGGTTTCGATCTGGTTGCGGCTGCCGCCGAAGGCGATGTTCACGCCGATGCGGCCCTGACGGAAGCGCCGCCGGAGCCGGTCTTCGATGCGGATGCCTTCGATCTCGACGATCTCCTGGCGGACGTATCGCGTTATCCGGTGCCGCAGCGTTCCGCTGCCCCCATCGTATCGGAGCCTGTTGCCGCCGCGCCCGAGCCTGCTGCGCCGCAGCCGGCCGCGCCTGTTTTCCAGGCGCCCGTCTTTGAGGCCCCCGTGTTCGAGGCACCCGTGTTCGAAGCGCCTGTCGCTCGCGCGCCTGCGCAGCCGACGGTGATCGCGCCGGTGCCGATGAGCCGTGCGACGCCGGTTCTTCGCCAGCCGGAAGCACCGAAGCCGGTCGTTCGCGAACCGGTCGAGCCGGTCTCGCAGCCTATCGCGCCCGCACCTGTCGTCGCGCGTCAGCCGGAGCCGGAAGCCGAAGACCCCTTTGCCGGCCATGATTTCGAGCTGGACCTTGCCGGCATCGAGCTGGAACTCGCCGATCTCGACTTTTCCGAACCGGCTCCGCAGCCGAAGCCCGAGCCCGCGCGTGCTGCGGCACCCGTGGCTGCGGCGCAGCCCGCTCCGCGTCCGCAGCCTGCGCCGGTTTTCGCGCCGGAGCCGCAGCCTGCTCCGGTGAGCCGCGCCAAGCCGGCGCCGGCAGGCGAAACCACCGACGACCTGCCCTTCGACCCCTCGATGATCTCCGATCCGGAAGATCGTCCGGAAACGGTCGAGGACATGCATGTCCCGACGCTGCCGCCTGTCGAGCACCCGGAACCGGTCGCCAAGACCGCCGATTTCGATTTCGATCTCGATGCCGAGATCGCAAGCTTCTTCGAGCCTGCCAAGCGGCAGGAGAAGGCGCCGGCTGCCCCTGCCTGGGCGCCCCCGGCTGCTGCTGCAACGGCCGCCGCTGCGGCCAAGCCGGCGGGCAACGCCTTCGCCGACGGTCTTGATGATTTCGAACGGGCGCTGGAGGAGGATTTCCGCCGCAGCGTCCGTGAACCGGTCGAGCGCCGCGAGAATGTTTCCGAAGTCCGTATCGAATCCGCAAGCCAGACGGCGGATTTCAATCGCGCCCGCTCCATGCGCCGCCTCCTGGCGGCGGCCGCCATGCTGGTCGTCTTTGCCGGCGGCGCTTACGGCGTCTACAGCTGGCTGTCCAACGGTCCCGGCCTCAGCATCGTCGGCTCGGGCGAGCCGCGCGTCATTGCCGCCGATAAGGACCCGGTCAAGGTCGTGCCCGAAAATCCGGGCGGTAAGACCGTGCCGAACCAGGACAAGGCCGTCTATGACCGCGTTGCGGGTGCTGCCGAAGAGCCGAAGCAGAAGGCTCTCGTCTCCTCCGACGAACAGCCGGTCGATGTCGTCCAGCGAACGCTGACGCCGGAAGTCTCGCCCGATGACGATGAGGGCGGCGCCGATCCGGTTCTGCCGACCGCCGTCGGCGAGACGCAGGATCCGCGCCTGCTGCCTGACCATAATGCGACCGCGGATGCCTCCTCTGCCGATGACGGTGCCGCATCGTCCGTTTCGCCGCGCAAGGTCCGCACGATGATCGTCAAGCCGGATGGCACGCTTGTCGCCCGCGAAGAGCCGGCGCCTGCCGGGCAATCCGCACCGGCCGACGAAGTCGCTTCGGCCGCGCCTGCAGGTCAGCCTGCCGCAACACCGTCTGCCGCAAGCTTCCCGGCCAGCGCCGGCAATCAGGCTGCGTCTTCGGCGCTTCCCCCTGCCGAAACCGCACCTGCGGCCGAGCCGGCTCAGACCACGGCAAAGGCGGCCGAAGTGAACGCCGCCAACGCCGGCCAGGTCGATCCGCCGGTTCGCGAAGTCGCGACGACTGCGATCACCGATGCCGCATCCGCATCCGCTGCGCCGACGGATACGGCACCCGTGCCGATCGCCCGTCCGGCCGAGCAGCCCGTCAATGTCGTCGGCACCGTAACGGAAAACGGCAATGTTCGCCCGACAGCCCCGCAGAAACCGACCCAGGTTGCCTCTGCGCCGGCCGCCGCCGCCCAGCCGGCACAGCAGGCTCCGGCCGCCGCGAGCGGTGGCTACGGCATCCAGATCGCATCCTTGCCGTCGGAGGATGAGGCGAAGAAGTCCTATGCCAGCCTGTCGAAGAAATTCGCAGGCGTGCTCGGTGGCCGTGCCTATGAAATCCGCAAGGCCGATATTGCCGGCAAGGGCACGTTCTACCGCGTCCGTATCCCGGCCGGTTCCAAGGATGAAGCTGCCGCGCTTTGCGAGCAGTATCGCGCGGCCGGCGGCAGCTGCCTCATCTCGCGCTGAGCTTTTTCGACTGTCTGATCGGAGCGGCGGGCCTGTCCCGCCGTTCTTTTTTGTGGGATCGCGCTTGACCTCGCTCGCAATTCGCGGTGCAGCCCTTATGATTCGGGTATGAGCGAATCAAAAGCAATGATCCTTGGCTGCAGCGGCCTCAAGCTGACCGACGAAGAGAAGGCCTTCTTCAGGGCAGAGCGCCCGTGGGGCTTCATTCTCTTCGGGCGAAACATTTCCGAAGCGCAGCAGATCGCCGATCTCGTTGCCGAGCTGCGTGAATGCGTCGGCTGGCATGCGCCGGTGCTGATCGATCAGGAGGGTGGCCGCGTCCAGCGTATCCGCCCGCCGATCCTGCAGCACTATCCGCCGGGGCAGGCGCTCGGCGATCTCTATCGCCGCGACCGTGCCCTTGGCCTGCGCGCCGCCTGGCTGATGTCGCGCCTGCATGCCTTCGATCTGCGGAGGTTCGGCATCAATGTCGATTGCCTGCCGGTGCTCGACGTCCCGGTCGAAGGCAGCAACAATGTCATTGGCAACAGAGCCTATGGCGGCGATCCCGCAACCGTCACGGCGATGGGACGGGCGGCCGCGGAGGGCTTGAAAGCCGGCGGCCTGCTGCCGGTCATGAAGCACATGCCGGGCCACGGGCGCGGTTTTGCGGATTCGCATCTGGAGCTGCCCGTCGTCACCGTCTCTCGCGAGGAATTGCAGGCGCATGACTTCCCGCCCTTCGTCGCCATGAAGGATGAGCTGATGGCGATGACCTGCCATGTCGTCTTTACGGCCATCGATCCGGACAATCCCGCCACGACCTCCCGCAAGGTGATCGATCAGGTGATCCGCACCGAGATCGGCTTCCAGGGGTTGCTGCTTTCCGACGATACGTCGATGAATGCGCTTTCGGGCACGATCGGCGAACGTGCTGCGAATATCATTGCAGGCGGCTGCGATATCGTGCTGCATTGCAACGGCCATATGGACGAGATGCGTGAGGTCGTGGCAAATGTTCCGCCGCTCACGGGTGCTGCCCGAAAGCGGGCACGGATCGTCGAGGACGGGTTCCCGGCGCCGGACGCGACGGACGAGGCGGCGATAAGGGCAGAATTCGACGCCATGTTTGCAACGGCGTGACGGCGGCCGGAAAGGCAGGGTCAGGGTGAACACGATCAAGGGCACAGAGCGGTCACAGGCGGCGTCCACGCCGATGGACAAGCTGTGGCAGGAGAACGGCTCGGAGCGTGCCACCCATGAACCCCCGCTCGTGATCGATGTCGCCGGCTTCGAAGGCCCCCTCGACCTGCTGCTTTACCTTGCCCGCAACCAGAAGGTCGATCTGTCGCGCATTTCCGTCCTTGCCCTTGCCGAGCAATATCTGCAGTTCATCGAAAGCGCCCGGCGTATCCGCATCGAGCTTGCCGCCGATTATCTCGTGATGGCCGCCTGGCTTGCCTACCTGAAATCGCGGCTGCTGATCCCGCAGCAGGTCAAGGACGACGGCCCCTCGGGCGAGGAGATGGCCGCGACGCTGGCCTTCCGCCTCAAGCGGCTGGAAGCGATGCGTCAGGTGGCCGACGGCCTCGTCAATCGCAACCGGCTCGGACGCGACATTTTCGCCCGCGGTGCGCCTGAGCACATCCCGGCCCGCCACCAGTCCGATTATGACGCCAATCTCTACGATCTCCTGAGTGCCTACGCGGCCTTGCGCCAGCGCCATGCGATCACGCAGGTGACGATCGAGCGGCGCAATGTCTGGTCGCTGACCGATGCCCGCGAACTGCTGACCCAGATGATCGGCGACATCGTCGATTGGACCGCGCTCGAACAATACCTGCTGCGCTACCTTGCAAGCCCTGCCGAGCGCGTTACCGCCGTCGCCAGCGCCTTTGCCGCTTCGCTTGAGCTGGTGCGCGAAGGCAAGCTCGAAATCCGCCAGGACGGCGCCTTCCAGCCGATCTATATGCGTCGCGGCCCGAAACATGCCACCTTGCAGGTGGTCGAACAGGAGCAGTCGGATTGATCGACGTGCGAGACGATGATTTTGAGGGCGAGGACGGGGAAGGCGAGGGCGAGGGCATTGTCCGCGATCTGCAGGCCGAGATAGAGGCGGAGCGCATAGCCGAAGCTTTGGTTTTCGCCTCCGCCCAGCCTGTATCGGAAGCTTTCATCACCGATCGCCTGCCGAAAGGATTCGACGCGCACGCGGTCATGCTGCGCCTGAAGGACCAGTACGCGCCGCGCGGCGTCAATCTCGTGCAGGTCGACGATGCCTGGGCCTTCCGCACGGCTGCCGATCTCTCCTTCGTCATCCGCCGTGACGAAAACGAGGTGAAGAAGCTTTCCCGCGCCGCCCTCGAAGTGCTGGCGATCATTGCCTATCACCAGCCGGTGACGCGCGCCGAAATCGAGGATATCAGAGGCGTCCAGACTTCGCGCGGCACGCTTGACGTGCTGATGGAGGCGGGCTGGGTGCGTTTCCGCGGCCGTCGCCGCACGCCGGGCCGGCCCGTTACGCTCGGCACGACGCGGGATTTCCTCGACCATTTCGGCCTTGAGGAACTGCGTGACCTGCCGGGCCTCGAAGAACTCAAGGGCGCCGGCCTGCTCTCCGGCCGCATCCCCGCCAATTTCAACATACCGTCCCCCCTCATGAACGACGAGCTGACCGAGGACGAGGATCCGATTACACAACTGGACCTTGAAGAGCTTGGACTGCTCGCCCCCGGCGGTGCCGCTGAAGACTAGCGAAGGTTGGTCTTGCTTTTGCCATGCGCGCGCAAAACAATGTCAATCACTACTTTTCGATGGATGAATGGCTTGTCACAAAGGCCGATACCGTGACATTAAGCTCAATCCAGAAGGATTGATGTTGGAAACCGTATCGGAAATTCTTACATCGAGGGAACACCGCAACAGGGAGTATGCGTAATGGGTTCTTTTAGCATGTGGCACTGGCTGATCGTCCTGGTCATCGTGCTGTTGTTGTTCGGTCGCGGCAAGATCCCGGAACTGATGGGCGACGTTGCCAAGGGCATCAAGAGCTTCAAGAAGGGCATGAACGACGAGGACGCGCCGGAAGCCGCAAAGACCGTCGATCACAAGGCCGACGAAACGAAATAACCACGTACGGGAAAGGGCGCAGCCCCCGCGCCGCCCGTTCAGGAGCCTTGCATGTTCGATATTGGCTGGACCGAGCTCTTGGTTATCGCGGTCGTTCTGATCGTGGTTGTCGGTCCGAAGGATCTGCCGCCGATGCTGCGCGCTTTCGGCAAGATGACGGCACGTGCCCGCAAGGTGGCGGGCGAGTTTCGCGCGCAATTCGACGAAGCGCTGCGCGAAGCCGCACTTGACGACGTGCGCCGCACGATCAGCGACGCCCAGCAGCTCAATCCGGTCAACAGCCTGCGCGAGGCGATGAACCCGCTGCGCCAGATGGGCAACGAGATCAAGGCCGATCTGCAGAACGCGACAAGGGTCGACAAGCCGGCAGAGCAGGCCGCGGAGAACAAGACGGAAGTCCCGCCCGCGGACGTATCGGCGCCGGCGCCGTCTCTGAGCCTGCCGGAAACGCCGCCGGTCGTGCCTGCACCGCAGCCGGTCGCCGCCGCAACCGTCGCGCCCGTTGCCGTGGCGGAAAAGCCGAAGCCCGTGCGCAAGCCGCGCGTGAAGGCGGCGGACAAGGCCGATGCCGCCGCACTGGTGGCCGCGCCGGCCGAAAAGCCGAAGCGGGTCGCCGCGGCCAGGAAGCCGACCGAAGTCAAAAAGCCGGCGGCCAAAAAGAAGAAGGATGAGGCATGAGCGGTGATATCGAAGACAAGCCGCAGCCGTTGATCGAGCACCTGATGGAGCTGCGCACGCGGCTGATCTGGTCGATCGGCGCGTTCTTCCTCGCCTTTATCGCGTGCTTCATCTTTGCCAAGCACATCTTCAACTACCTCGTCTATCCCTACAAGCTGGCTGTCAGCTGGGCGCATCTCGATGTCGACAAGGCACAGCTGATCTATACGGCGCCGCAGGAATTCTTCTTCACGCAGGTCAAGGTCGCCATGTTCGGCGGTCTTGTCATCGCGTTCCCGATCATTGCCGCGCAGATCTACAAGTTCGTGGCGCCCGGCCTCTACAAGAACGAACGTCAGGCCTTCCTGCCGTTCCTGATCGCCTCGCCGATCCTGTTCCTCATGGGCGGTGCGCTGGTCTATTTCTTCTTCACGCCCATGGTCATGTGGTTCTTCCTGTCCATGCAGCAGGCGCCCGGCCATGATGAAGTGGCGATCTCGCTTCTGCCGAAGGTTTCGGAATATCTGAGCCTCATCATGACGCTGGTCTTCTCCTTCGGCCTCGTCTTCCAGCTGCCGGTCATCACCACTCTTCTGGCCCGCGTCGGCCTTCTGACGTCGCAGTGGCTCGCCGAAAAGCGCAAGTTCGCGATCGTGCTTGCCTTCGTGGTCGCCGCGGTGCTGACGCCGCCCGATCCCATGTCCCAGATCGGTCTTGCGCTGCCGACGATCCTTCTCTACGAGATTTCCATCTACGCGGCACGACTCGTGGAGCGTCAGCGTTCCAAACAGGCGCTTGAAGAGGCCAGTGAATCCTCCGAGGTCGCCAAGACGGACAGCGTCTGAGCGCGTCACGACATTTCTCCGAGTTCTGCCGTTTCCCATCCGGTCGGGGGTTTCCCGACCGGTTCATGTCTGTTGAAACGATCTGGAACGACGATGCTCGATATCAAATGGATCCGTGAGAATCCCGAGGCTCTCGATGCCGCCCTTGCAAAGCGCGGCGCGGAACCTCTGTCGCAATCTCTCATCGCCCTTGACGAAAAGCGCCGCTCCGCCGTGCAGAAGACGCAGGACCTGCTCTCCCGCCGCAACGCCGCCTCCAAGGAGATCGGCGCCGCCATGGCGCAGAAGAACACCGAGCTTGCCGACAAGCTGAAGGCCGAGGTCGCAGAGATCAAGGAAACGCTGCCGGCCGCCGAAGAGGAAGAGCGCGCGTTGTCCGCCGAGCTCAACGACCAGCTCTCGCGTATCCCGAATGTGCCGCACGACGACGTGCCTGTCGGCAAGGACGAGCACGACAATGTCGTGACCCGCATCGTCGGCGAAAGGCCGCGCTGGAACCATGCGCCGAAGGAGCATTTCGAAATCGGCGAAGCGCTTGGCTATATGGATTTCGAACGCGCCGCCAAGCTTTCCGGTGCGCGCTTCACGGTCCTCACCGGGCCTCTGGCCAGGCTGGAACGCGCGCTCGGTCAGTTCATGATCGACCTGCATACGAAAGAGCATGGCTATACCGAAGTTTCCTCGCCGCTGATGGTGCGCAGCGAGGCGCTGTTCGGCACCGGCAACTTGCCGAAGTTTGAGGAAGATCTCTTCAAGACGACGGATGGCCGATATCTCATTCCGACTGCGGAAGTGACGCTGACGAACCTGGTGCGTGAGGAAATCCTCGAGCAGGAGAAGCTGCCGCTGCGCTTTACCGCGCTCACTCCCTCCTTCCGTTCGGAGGCAGGCTCCGCCGGCCGCGATACCCGTGGCATGCTGCGCCAGCACCAGTTCTGGAAATGCGAGCTGGTCTCCATCACCGACGCAGAGAGTTCGCTCGCCGAGCACGAGCGGATGACGGCCTGCGCCGAGGAAGTGCTGAAGCGCCTCGGCCTGCATTTCCGCACGATGACGCTCTGCACGGGCGATATGGGTTTCGGCTCGCGCAAGACCTACGACCTCGAAGTCTGGCTGCCGGGTCAGAACACCTTCCGCGAAATTTCGTCCTGCTCCGTCTGCGGCGATTTCCAGGCGCGGCGCATGAACGCCCGCTATCGCGGCAAGGACGACAAGGCGACGAGGTTCGTTCACACGCTGAACGGCTCCGGCACGGCTGTCGGCCGCTGCCTGATCGCCGTTCTCGAAAATTATCTGAACGAGGATGGTTCCGTCACGATTCCGGACGTTTTGCTGCCCTATATGGGCGGCCTGACGAAGATCGAACGGGCGGCCTGAGAGAATGCGCATCCTGCTGACGAATGACGACGGTATTCATGCCGAAGGCCTGGCTGCGCTGGAACGGATCGCAAGGGCGCTTTCCGACGATGTCTGGATCGTCGCCCCTGAAACGGACCAGAGCGGTCTTGCCCATTCGCTCAGCCTTTCGGAGCCGCTGAGGCTCCGGAAGATTTCCGACAAGCACTATGCGCTGCGCGGCACGCCGACCGATTGCGTCATCATGGGCATCAAGCAGGTGCTCGACATCAAGCCGGATCTCGTGCTGTCAGGCGTCAATTCCGGTTCCAACGTTGCCGACGACGTCACCTATTCCGGCACGATCGCCGGTGCCATCGAAGGCACGATGCAGGGCGTACGCTCCTTCGCGCTCAGCCAGGCCTATGTTTACGACAATGGCGCCCGGCTTCTGCCCTGGGAAGTGTGCGAGGCGCACGCGCCTGCGCTGCTCGAGAAGCTGATGACGGTCGATCTGCCCGAGGGCACCTTCCTCAACCTCAACTTCCCGAACTGTCGTCCCGAAGACGTTGAAGGTGTCGAAGTGACGTCGCAGGGCAAGCTCGCCTTCAACCTGCAGGTCGATGCGCGCACGGATGGCCGCGGTTTTCCCTATTACTGGCTGAAATTCGGCGAACGTGCCGGCGCCTTTACCGAGGGCAGCGATATCCACGCCCTCAAGCATAATAAGATTTCGGTAACACCTTTGAAACTGGATCTGACCGATTATTCCGTGACGGACCGCGTGGCGCAGGTCCTCGGAAACGGAGTAAAGGCTTGACGGCAAAACTGGCCGAGAAGGAAGGCTTCGCAGCGCTGGTCCTCAGACTGCGCGCGGAAGGCATTTCCGACATCGATCTGCTGACGGCTGTCGAGCAGACGCCGCGCTCGCTGTTTGTGCCACCGCAATTTATCGAGAATGCGTATTCCAGCCGCACGATCCCGATCGAATGCGGCTCCTTTCTGGAAGGCGTCGATTTCGCCGTCCGTCTCCTGCATCATCTGAAGGTCCGTCCCGGCCAGCGCGTGCTCGAAATCGGCACAGGCAGCGGCTTCACGGCGGCGGTCATCGGTCGCATTGCGGAACGCGTGCTGACGGTCGATCGCTACAAGACGCTGACGCTCTCGGCCCAGCGCCGCATGGAAGCCCTCAGCCTGCGCAGCGTCATCATCCGTCAGGCCGATGGCAGCAACGGCATGCAGGGCGAGGGCACGTTCGACCGCATCCTGGTCACGGCAGCCTTCAACTCCATGCCGCGCTTCTACGCCGATCAGCTCGTCTCCGGCGGCTCCATGATCGCGCCGCTGATGATCTCCGAGAACGAATGCCGCATGGTGCGGCTGACGAAGACCGGCAGCCGCTTCGAGCGGGAAGAGCTTTTCGATGCTCCCTATCTGCCGATTGTGCCACGGCTTGCCTCGCAGCTTTAGATCTGCAGGCGGCAAGGCCCGGCGGGCTATGATTTTTCGCCCGCAAACTTATGGTTATCAAGTTCTCAAAAATATAGCCCTGATTCCAGCGCCTTAACCGCATGGTAACACTAACGCGCTTTAATAGATTCACAAATGGTTGCGTTCTAAGTGGGTCGAGTCATGCGTTTCAGTCTTTCGCCGAAGTTCGGGAAATCGGCCGGCAATTTTCTGGTCGTCGCCTTGCTGGCGAGTGCGGCTACGGGCTGCAGCTCCGATGTAACACGTTTCGGCAGTCTCTTTTCCTCCTCCGGGCAGGATCAGATGACGACGAATTCGATCCCGCGCAGGAGTTTCAACGGGCCGCAGGGCGACCCGGTGCCACGCGCCGATCTCGGCGGCTCGGCCATGCAGCCGGCTTACGCCCGCAACGATGCGATGAGCCAGCCCTATCCGGGTCGTCCGAGCTATGATCCGGCCGTCGGCTCCGGCTCCGCTGCGCGGATGGCATCCGCACCGGTTTCCATTCAGCGCTCCGAACTTGCACCGCCGAGCGCAGGGTCCGTCTCGCCCCGTCAGCGGGAAAGGGACGTCGCTCTCGCCCAGCCGTTCCCGGCCGCTCCGAAGCCCGATCGCATCGCTCCGGCAGGTGCAAATGCGCCGAAGGTCGTTCCCGATACGCTGACGACGGGCACGACGCCGAAGGTTTCCGGCTGGTCGGCGACCAATGCGCCCTCCGTCACGCTGCGTCCCGGTGAAAATATCGCCGTCCTTTCCCGCCGCTACGGTGTTCCGGAAAAGGAAATCCTGCGTGTCAACAATCTGAAGACGGCGTCTGCCGCCCAGCCCGGCCAGTCGATCCTCATCCCGACCTTCAATGGCGGCAACAATGCCGCCAAGGCCGCGGCCCAGTCTGCCGATCTTTCCAAGCCCGGCAACCTGCCGCAGCCGACGAAGGGCCAGGAGCAGAAGGTTGCCGTGGTTCCCGGCGCCAACTCCGTCCGCGACAAGACCGTCGCAAGCGCAGACCCGCTGGGCAAGGCACCGGCCGGCGGCGGCAAGAATCCGAATGGCGCTGCAGGCACCTATACGGTCAAGCAGGGTGACTCGCTTGCCAAGATCGCCAAGGCGACAGGCGCCGATATCGACGACATCAAGGCGGCCAACAATCTGTCGGCAAGCTCGATCCGCATCGGACAGGAACTGAAGATCCCGAACGGCGCGGCCCCTGCCGATACGATCAAGACCGCCTCCATCCCGGCGCAGAAGGCCGAGCAGGCCAAGCCCGCCCAGCCTGCCGCCGCTCCGGTCCAGACGGCTTCCGCCCAGCCGGCGCCCTACAAGGCTCCTGCCGCCACGCAGACGGTCGACGATGTCGAGAAGAAGTCCGACGTCAGCGCCGCCGCACCGGAAGCCACGGGTATCGGCAAATATCGCTGGCCGGTTCGCGGTCAGGTGATCGCCGCTTACGGCGCCAACGTCAACGGCAGCCGCAACGACGGTATCGATATCTCGGTTCCGCAGGGCACGCCGATCAAGGCAGCCGAAAACGGCGTCGTCATCTATGCCGGCAACGGCCTGAAGGAACTCGGCAACACGGTTCTCGTCCGCCACGACGATGGCACCGTCACCGTCTACGGCAATGCCGATACGCTGAGCGTCGCCCGCGGCCAGAAGATCCAGCGCGGCCAGACGGTCGCCGTCTCGGGCATGAGCGGCAACGTCAAGCAGCCGCAGGTCCACTTCGAGGTTCGCAAGGATGCCTCTCCGGTCAACCCCATGACCTTCCTGGAATAGTCAGAGCGCAGATTTCCTGAGCAGGTAGAGCGTCCCAGGAACATGCAAAAGCCCGGCCAGCCGCCGGGCTTTTGTCGTTTTGAAGCTATCGCGAAAATATGCGGCGGTTCAGGCGCGGTCGAGATGGACGCGCATGCGGCCGGCGAGATCCTGGATATACTGCCAGGCCACACGGCCGGAGCGGGCGCCGCGGGTGGTGGCCCATTCCAGCGCCTCGGCATGCATTTTCTCGCGCTCCAGGCCGAGCTTGAAGTGCTCGGCATAACCGTCGATCATCGTCAGATAATCTTCCTGGCTGCACTTGTGGAAGCCGAGCCACAGGCCGAAACGATCCGACAGAGACACCTTCTCCTCGACGGCTTCGGACGGATTGATGGCTGTCGACTGCTCGTTTTCCATCATGTGGCGCGGCAGCAGGTGGCGCCGGTTGGAGGTTGCGTAGAACAGCACATTGTCCGGGCGACCTTCGACACCGCCGTCGAGCGCCGCCTTCAGCGACTTGTAGGCGGTATCGTCATGGTCGAAGGACAGGTCGTCGCAGAAGACGATGACGCGATGCGGCGTGTCCTTGAGCAGGTCGAGGAGCGTCGGCAGGCTGGCAATATCCTCACGATGGACCTCGACGAGCTTCAGCGACACACCGCTCTCGCGGCGCACGTCTTCATGCACGGCCTTGACCAGCGAGGACTTGCCCATGCCGCGCGCGCCCCAGAGCAGCACGTTGTTGGCCGCATAGCCCTCGGCAAAACGCACGGTGTTTTCATGCAGGATGTCGCGTACGTGATCGACGCCGCGGATGAGCTTCAGCGCCACGCGATTGGGGCGCTGGACGGGCTGCAGATACTGCCGGGCAGGGGACCAGACGAAACAGTCTGCGGCGTCCCAGTCGTTGGCGGCGGCTGCGGGGCCGGCCAGCCGTTCGACCGCATCAGCAAGTCTCTTCAGCTCCTGAAGCAGAACGCTATTGATTTCCTCGGCCATCGGGTGCCTCCTTGATAGATCGCAGCGATTATCCGCTTTCGTTTTTGATGCCGGGTAGCATGGCCTTTCCACAGCGGAAAGGTTATGAGGCAGCGGAATCGGTACGGTTTCCGGCTGTTTTTGTTGCATTCATCAAGGCTGCAACTATAGTCCGGCGACTTGAAAAGAGAGGCGGGGTTCCGCCGCCCACAGCCTGAGGAGCTTAGCATGTTTATCACCCCGGCATTTGCCCAGAGCGCAACCGACGCCACGAGCGCTTTCGGCGGCTCAGGCCTCGAAATGATCATCCTGTTCGTGCCGCTGATGGTGGTCTGGTATTTCCTGCTGATCCGCCCGCAGCGCGCGCAGGCCAAGAAGCGCGAGGAAACCCTGAAGGCGATCCGTCGCGGCGACCAGATCGTCACCGGCGGCGGTCTTGTCGGCAAGGTTACGAAGGTTGTCGATGAGAAGGAAGTGGAAGTCGAAATCGCCGAAGGCGTGCGTGTGCGCATCGTCCGTACCGGCATTTCCGAAGTCCGCGTGAAGGGCGAGCCGGTCAAGGCAGACGCTGCATAACATGCGATAGCAACACCTGCCGGGTCGGAAGATAGTCGAGAGAATGCACCATTTTTCCCGCTTGAAAACACTTCTGATCTGGCTGGTTGCGATTGCCGCAATTATCGTCGCTGCGCCCAATCTTCTCAGCCAGGCGCAGCTCTCCTCCCTGCCGGGCTGGTTGCGGCAGGCCCGCGTCACCCTCGGTCTCGATCTGCAGGGCGGCTCCCATATCGTCCTGCGCCTCGAACGCTCCGACATCATCCGTGATCGGCTCGAGGCAACTGTTGCCAGCGTTCGTGATGCGCTCCGCGGCGCCGGCATCCGCTATACCGGCCTTACCGGGACCGCGCAGACCGTGACCGTGAAGATCACGGATACGGCGCAGCTTGAAGCCGCGGCCGGCCTCCTGAAATCGCTGACATCGGCCAATATCTCGCTGCAGCAGAGCAATGACGGCCAACTGACGCTGCAGATCTCCGACAAGGCGATCGATGCCGACACCGTTGTTGCACGGACCCGCTCGCTCGATATTGTCGCCCGCCGCATCGCCGGTTTCGGCAAGCAGGACTTTGTCGTTCGTCCCGACGGGGACGACCGCATCGCCGTCCAGGTGCTGGGCGCCGTCGATGCCGAACGGCTGAAGAACCTGCTGAACGAGCCCGCCGCGCTCTCCTTCCATCTTATCGATGAAAGCATGACCGGCCAGCAGGCGCTTGCCGGCCGCTGGCCGGCGACATCGCAGGTGCTCTATTCGCTGGACGACCCGCCGGTTCCCTACCTCATCGATCGCACGGTGATCGCGACAGGCGCCGATTTTGCCGAGGTCGATACGAAGACGGACCCGCAGACTGAGGACGGCGCGATCGTCTATCGCCTGAACGACGAGGCCGCGAAGCGTCTGGCGCGGGCAACGACAGATAATGTCGGAAAACATCTTGCCATCGTCTTCGACGACCAGGTGATGGCAGACCCGGTCATCGAGGCGCCGATCACGGACGGCAGCGGCGAAATATCGGCCAATTTCTCCGAAGAGGGCGTTCAGGATCTGGCCGTCATGCTGCGGGCCGGCGCATTGCCTGCGACGCTGACATCGGTGGAGGAACGCACCGTCAGCCCGGTCTTCGGCTCCGAATCCGTCTTCTCAGGTCTCGTCGCCGGCATCGTCGCCGTCGTGCTCGTCGCAGCGCTCATGATCGCGCTCTACCGCATGCTCGGCATTATCGCCGTCGTGTCGCTGGCCTTCAATCTGGTGCTGATCGTCGCCGTGCTCAGTCTTTCGGGCGCCATATTGACGCTTCCGGGCATTGCCGGCCTCGTGCTGATCGTCGGCATGGCCGTGGATTCCAATGTGCTGATCTATGAGCGTATCCGCGAAGAGGAGAGGGTGGCGCATGCCACCTTCGCCCAGGCGGTCGGGCGTGGCTTCTCGCGCGCCTTCGCGACGATCGTCGATGCCAATGTCACGATCTTCATCGCGGCGGTCATTCTGTTTTTCGTCGGCAGCGAATCCATCCGCGGCTTTGCCGTGACGCTGGCGGTCGGCATCCTCACGACCATCCTGACGGCCTTCACGTCGACGCGCGGCCTCGTGGCCGCGTGGCTTGCAAGGCGCCATCCGCGCCATCTGCCGAAGAGCGCGCTGACCGGGTTGTTCGAGCATGCCAATATCCGCTTCATGGGCATCCGCCGCTATGTCTTCACGGCATCGGCAGCACTTTGCATCGCCGCCATGCTTGCCTTCGCAACGGTCGGCCTCCAGCTCGGCATCGACTTTACCGGCGGTTCGCTGATCGAGGTCACGGCGAAGCAGGGCAATGCCGATCTTGCCGATCTGAGCGCCCGCCTCAACGAACTGAACCTCGGACCGGTGCGTGTCGAGCCGATCGGCGATGCCGCCAACGCCCTTATCCGTGTCGGCTCGCAGGACGGCGGCGAAAATGCCGAGCAGTCGGTTGCGACATTCATTCGCGGCGAACTCGCCGACGACTACGATTTCCGCCGCGTGGAAGTGGTGGGGCCGGCCGTCTCCGGCGAACTGACGATGCTGGCGACATCGGGCATCCTGGCCTCGCTGTTTGCCATCCTCGTCTATATCTGGATTCGCTTCGAATGGCAGTTCGCGGTCGGCGCAATCGTCGCGACGCTGCACGACGTCATCATCATGCTCGGCCTCTTCGTGCTGACCGGCATGGAATTCAACCTGACGAGCGTGGCAGCCCTTCTGACCGTCGTCGGCTATTCGCTGAACGATACCGTGGTCGTCTACGACCGCATGCGCGAAAACCTGAAACGCTACAAGAAGATGCCGCTGCCGATCCTGATCGACGCGGCGATCAACCAGACGCTGTCGCGCACTATTCTGACGGCCGCCACGACCCTGCTTGCGCTGCTTGCGCTTTACGTTTTCGGCGGCGCCGTCATCCGCTCCTTCACCTTCACCATGCTCTTCGGCGTTGCGCTTGGAACATTCTCCTCCATCTATATAGCGGCGCCCGTTCTCATCATCTTCCGGCTGCGCCAGGAGACCGGTGACGGGGACGAGGGCGACATCAGCATGAAATCCGGCAAGCCGGCGGTATAGATACATGGCAAAAGGCATTGAAATCCGCGACGCCCATTTCCCGGGCCGCGCTCCCATCGACACCTATGGCAATGGCGGCTTCCGCTTTGCGGACATGTCGCATCGCGGCTCCATCCTCTGCCTGCCCTCGGGCATTCACGGCTGGGACATGGACATGACGAAGCCGCTGTCGGTGGAGAATTTCCGCCGCGTGCTCGATGAAGCCGCCGATATCGAGGTGCTGCTCGTCGGCACCGGCACGGAGCTGCGCCGCCTGCCTGCAGAACTGCGCGCGGCGCTCAAGACGCGCGGCATCTCTTCCGACCCGATGAGCACGGGTGCCGCCGTGCGCACCTTCAACATCATGCTTTCCGAACAGCGTGCCGTCGCCGCCGCCCTGATCGCGGTCTGAAACATGGCCGATCCGAAGACGAACCAGGAGATCAGCCTGGCGACGCTGCGCGATACCGATCGCGACCGCTACCTTGCGTGCCTGCTGTCTCCAGAGGATAAGCGCGGCGCGCTCGCCGCCCTCTATGCGTTCAATGCGGAACTTGCCCGCATCCGCGATCTCGTGCACGAACCTCTGCCCGGCGAAATCCGCATGCAATATTGGCGCGATCTTCTGGAGGGCAATGCGCGCGGCTCGACAGAGGCCAATCCGCTCGCCGCGGCCCTTCTTTCGACTGTCGAGGCGCATCGGCTCCCGCGCCAGACGCTGGTCAATATGACGGAGGCGCGGATCTTCGATCTCTACGACGACCCGATGGAAAGCCGAACCTCGCTGGAAGGCTATGCGGGCGAAACGGCTTCGGCCCTCATCCAGCTTGCGGGCCTGATCCTTTCGCCCGAGGACGCCATGAACTGCGCCGATGCCGCCGGTCACGCCGGCGTGGCGCAGGCCATTTCCGGCATGCTGCTGCTGATGCCGCTGCACCGCCGCCGCGGCCAGCTCTATATCCCGCTTGAAATCCTCAAGGCGACGGGCCTCGACCGCGAAACCTTCCTGGCCGGTGCGGACAAGCTGCGTATTTCCGCAGCCGTCGAGGCCTTTGCCGGGCTTGGCCGCGACCATCTTGCCAAGGCGAGGGCGGCTGCCATTCCGCCGTCCGTGCTGCCTGCCTTCCTGCCGGCAACGCTTGCGGAACCGGTGCTGGTGAAGGCGCAGAAGCGGGGTGCGGCCGTTCTGGAGGTCTCGCTGCAGCAGCCGCAATGGCGCCGCCAGCTGCGCATGGCTTTTGCCGGCATGCGCAAGAAAATCTGATGACGGTCAAACTCGCGCAAGTCTCGCGCGTTATGTCTGCGACGACCCCATTTTAAACGGAGACATCGCGTGGGCATTATCGTCTGGTGCGTTCTTTTCGCCATCGTCGTCTTCTTCGCCTTCGTGGCGACGCGCATGGCTGCTCAGAACAAGGAGGATGGCCTGCACGATACGGGCCTCGCCATCATCGAATTTGGCCGTGCATTTCCCAACGAAGCGATCCGCCAGCTACAGGCGACCGTGGACGGCCAGGCCGTCTTCGTGCGTCTGCATGACAACAAGGCCGGCTTCATGCGCAACATGTCGCGCCACTTCGCATGCCATCTGATCGAGCCGGGAACGGTGCGGGTTCTCGCCTCCGAGACGGGCCGGGGGCTGAGCATCGAATTTGTCAATGCGCCCTCGCACAACGGCACCTATGAGTTCGCCTCGGCCAAGGAGGCGTCGGAAGTCTCGCTCTGGCTGCTCGGCAACTATGTCGCCGAGCCGGACAAGGAATTGCCTGCGCCGAACAGCACGGCGGCAAACGGGCATTAACCGCGGTAATCTCAGGCGCTTTCGGCGAGCTTGACGTCCTGACCCAGCCAGGCGGCGCAATCGGCAAGCGCCCGCTTGGCAATCAGCTGCCGCTTCATGATCGTCTTGTCCTTGCCGCGGAAGCGCTTGATGCCTTCCGGCTTGACGATCGAACCCGGCTGCAATTCCGGAAACAGGCCGAAATTGATGTTCATGGGCTGGAACGAACGCTTGCCCGGCTCCTCGTCGGTGACGAGATGGCCGCCGGTAATGTGGCCGAGCAGCGAGCCGAGCGCAGTCGTTGCCGGCGGAAGCGAAACCGCCTCGCCCTTGCGCTCCGCAGCCGCAAAGCGGCCGGCCAGCAGCCCGACGCTTGCGCTTTCCACATAACCTTCGCAGCCGGTGATCTGACCGGCAAAACGCAGGCCCGGACGCGATTTCAGCATCAGCGACGGGTCGAGAAGTGTCGGAGAGTTGATGTAGGTGTTGCGGTGCAGGCCGCCGAGGCGGGCGAATTCGGCATTCTCCAGGCCGGGGATCAGGCGGAAGATCTCCGCCTGCGCACCATATTTCAGTTTCGTCTGGAAACCGACCATGTTGTAGAGCGTGCCGAGCGCATTGTCCTGGCGAAGCTGCACGACGGCATAGGCCTTCACGGAGGGGTTATGCGCGTTGGTCAGGCCCATCGGCTTCATCGGCCCGTGGCGCAGCGTTTCGCGTCCGCGCTCGGCCATCACCTCGATCGGCAGGCAGCCGTCGAAATAGGGCGTGCCTTCCCACTCCTTGAAGCCCACCGTATCGCCGGCGATGAGGGCGTCGACGAAGGTGTTGTACTGCTCTTCGGTCATCGGGCAGTTGATATAGTCCTTGCCGGTGCCGCCGGGGCCGACCTTGTCGTAACGCGACTGATACCAGCAGATATCCATGTCGATGCTGTCTCGATAGACGATGGGCGCGATGGCGTCGAAGAAAGCGAGCGAATCCTCGCCCGTTTCCGCCTGGATGGCGCTCGCAAGCGACGGCGCCGTCAACGGCCCGGTGGCGATAATGGCGAGATCCCACTCTTTGGGCGGCAGACCGGAGATTTCTTCGCGCACGACCGTGATCAGCGGATGCTCGTGGATCGCCTTGGTCACGGCATCGGAGAAGCCGTCGCGGTCGACGGCCAGCGCGCCGCCCGCCGGCACCTGATGTCTGTCGGCCGAAGCCATGATCAGCGAGCCGGCCATGCGCATTTCCGCATGGATGACGCCGACGGCATTGCTGGTCGCATCGTCCGAGCGGAAGGAATTGGAACAGACGAGCTCGGCAAGCCCGTCGGTCTTGTGGGCATCGGTGCCGCGCACGCCGCGCATTTCGTGCAGGATCACCGGCACGCCGGCGTTGGCGATCTGCCAGGCGGCTTCGGAACCGGCCAGTCCGCCGCCGATGACATGAATAGGGGAATAGGAGGAGTTCTTGCTCATTGGCGGCTGATATCACGCCAGCCCACACGATCCAACAGCAGAATCAAAAACGGCGCTTCCGGCACCGTAACGTGATCGGCCCGGCCCACTGAACCGGCATCGGGCCGGTTTGCCGAGGTTGCGATTGGTGCGATCAGGACCCGAAAACGAAAACGGCGCCCGATGGCGCCGTCTTGGGGAACGTCTCGTTCGCGTTTATTAGCGGAACGAACGCGATGCGATGTTGCGGATGTCGTAGCGGCTGACGCCGATGTCGGCAAGCGTCTGGTTGGACAGGTTGCCAAGTTCGTTGAGCGTGCGGCGGTAGCTAATCCAGCTCTTTGCAATGCGGATCGGGTTCATGGTCTCTTCCTCAGATGTCTTGCGCAGGCGGCAGGATCGCCGTCTCTGCGGTTGACCTTTATATAGTCGCGGTCCCCGAAATTGTGCAGTGCAAATAAGAGGCGTCTGCTATGCAAATGTGCAATCGGATGCCCGGTAAATATGCAGAGCGCGATTTTTGAGCGGGCTAAGAATTAACGTTTCCGCAACCTTTGCGGCAATCTGGACGACCGGGAAAAAGAAAACGCCCGCTGCGAGGGCAGCAGGCGTTTTGGGAAGGCAATCTGCTTGGGAGGAGCAGCGATTACCTGTACTTAGCGGGCGGCAGCTTCGCGAGCAACGCGATGGATGTCCGAGCGGTCGATGCCGAGGTCATGCAATTCGCGGTTGGTCATGCGGCCGAGTTCGGTAACGGTCTGACGATACTTGCGCCAGTTGTTGAACGAGCGAGAGAAGTTCATGTTAATCCCCTTTCCTAGGGCTTGATCCTGCCAGCAGCCTGTCTTCGGCGCTGACCTCTATTTGATGACCAGAATATATGTTGCGGCGCGAAGAACTAACAGAGCCAAGATTTCAAGCCACCTATGCGTGATTCGCAAACCTCAGCCCTCGATTTACACGCTTTGGCCGTTTTCTGGTCAACGAATAGGCAGAATGATTTTTTCGCGAACGGGTGTTTTCGCGAAGCAATATTTGGCCGGCTTCGGGTCCGTGAAGAGCGTTTTCCTGCACATGCCTTTTCGCGGTGCGTTTTGCAGAACGTGAGCGGGCCGGCGGTTGCGGCAAGGTCGCGCCGGCAGCCGATACGACTTAACGAAGCCTTCACCATAACTCGCGGGAAAGCCCGGAAAGGCGGGGCGCTAATCGTTTAATCACCTGTTAAGCAAAACGCCCACCGGGGGAGGATCCGGTGGGCGTCATGATGGTGACTGGCAACTGGGAGGAGGAGTGTTGCCAGTCTATCGCAGGGCGCTGGGAGGAGGAGTGCGCGTCTGCGAATCTCGTCACGGACATATGGTCCGCAGGCATCCGGAAAACCGGGCCGGGGCGCCATCCCCGTGCTTCGACATGCAGGTAAATAGTATGACTTTTGATGATTTTGCAGTGCAATATCTTCATGAGGGCTATGCGGTTCATGCATGCCTCTTCGCCGGCCCTTATATATTGCCAATATTGCGGTTAGTGTTTCGTTAACGCCTGATGCGAATTAGGCCAATGAGGAAATTGCATATTTGCAAGGCTGGCGTTTCCGCGGGCCGATCCTGCGCTATAAAGGCGAAAGCCGATAATGACGGAACGATGCGGGGGTGGGCATGTATCGCGGCAGGTTGGAGCGGGATCTCTCGCTCTGGGTGGAGAAGGGACTTCTTGAGGCGAAGGCGGCTGAAGCTCTGCTTGCCGAATATGATGCGCGTCCGGCAAGTTTCAGCCTCGGCCGCGTATTGATGGGGCTGGCAGCCGTGCTGCTCGGCGCGGCGCTGTTGCTGCTTGTCGCCTCCAATTGGGAATATATCCCGCGCCTTGTCCGTGTCGGCCTGATGCTGGCGCTGATCTGGGCCGTTCACATCGGCGCGGCGCTCCTTCTCCTGCGTGGCGCGCTCGCAACGGCCGGCGGCCTGCTCGTCATCGGCGCGCTGAGTTTCGGCGGTGCCATCTCCCTTGTCGGCCAGATGTATCACCTGTCCGGCGACGAGCAGACGGTCATGTATCTCTGGTTTGCCGTCGCCACCGTTTCGGCAATTCTGTTCCGCTCTGCGGCCGTGACCGTCGTCGCCGGCTTTCTTTCCTGGGCCTCCTTCGCGGTCTATCTCGAGAATTTCGATACCCGCTGGTTCGGCTTCGGCCCCTATGTGCCGCTTGTCATGGCAGCTGTCGTCATCGGGCTCGTGCGTTTCACCGGCGCGGAGCGGGCGCGCCATCTTGCCTATCTGCTCGTGGTCGGCTGGCTCGCCTGGCTCTACGTCGTTGTTGACGAGATTTCCGTAGCGATCGCCTTCGCGGCCCTCGGCATGCTGGCCTTCCTGCTGACCGCCTTGCCTGTCCGCCCGATTTCCGCGCTCGTCGGAACCGCGGGTGCCGCGCCGGCATTCTATAGTTTCCTCGTCGCAATCATGGGACTGCTCCTGCTTCACACGGAATTGGACGAAGGCGCCCCCATGGTCGTGATCGGCCTGCTGACGCTTGCCGCCGCTGTTGCGGCGATCGTGCTGCACGGCCGCGACAATGGCGCCGTCCGCTACCTGGCCTATGGCGCCTTCGCCGCCGAGATGCTCTATCTGGCCTCGGTGACGGTCGGCACGATCCTCGGCACGTCGAGCCTCTTCCTGTTTTCGGGCCTGGTGGTCGCAGCCGTCGCCTGGGTCGTCATCCGCCTTGAAAAACGCTTCGCGGCAGGCCGCGTGGAGGAACGCGCATGAGCTTTGCCTTCGCAAGACCGCAACCCGGCCGCTTCTATATTCTTGCCGCGATCCTCGTCGCCGGGCTGCAGACGCTGATCCTCGGTTACGTGATCCAGAGCAGGGCTTCGATCCTGGCAAACGGTACGGAAGTTCTGCTCAAGACGGCCCCGGTCGATCCGCGCGATTTCCTGCGTGGCGACTATGTGGTGCTGAACTACGACATATCGTCGGTCCCGGTCTCGACGATCACCGGTGGCATTCCGGCGCAGGCCGGCGAGCAGACCCTTTGGGTACGCCTCAGGCGCCAGCAGGACGGCTTCTGGGGCATCGTCGAATCGTCGTTCGGGCCGCTGCCGGCAGCCGCAGATACGGTCGTGCTGCGCAGCCTGCCCTTTTACAGCTATGGTCCCGATAGCGGCGATACCATCCGGGTCGAATACGGGATAGAGCGTTACTACGTGCCGGAAGGCGAGGGCAAGCCGCTGGAGGAGGCCCGTAACGAGGGCGACGTTTCCATTGCCGCCAGCGTGTCTTCCTCCGGTGCCGCGCAGATCCGCAGCCTCGTGGTGGACGGCAAGCCGGCCTATGAGGAGCCTCTCTATTGAGACCCCGCGCGGCTGGCGGGAAGGTCGCGCTTTGGGCCGCAAATCCCTGTCATTTGCCGTTCATTTTTCCTTTGCCTGTTCTAAATCGGGTGATATAGAGACGCCGCGCTCGGAAGGCCTCATGCGCAGGCATATGCATGCGGTTTCGCGAACGCGGGTATGGTGAAATTGGTAGACACGCCAGATTTAGGTTCTGGTGCCGCAAGGCGTGGGAGTTCAAGTCTCTCTACCCGCACCAGACTGCCTTGCAGCGCGGGAGGACTGGGAACTTCATAGTCTCGGATACCCGAAAAGCGAGTGCTGTTCCGCTTCAGGCGGAACGAACAGGAATTGAGAAAAAAGCCACGTGCGGCAGTTGGCCGGCGTCGTGCTCACCGAAACGAACGGCGTCTGGGCACGGCCGCCACTGAAATGAAGGTAGGAAGACATGCAGGTTATCGAAACGCTCGCTGAAGGGCTGAAGCGCGAAATCAAGGTCGTTATCCCGGCCAAGGACATGGAAAACAAGCTGAACGAGCGCCTTGCCGACGTAAAGGACAAGGTCCGCATCAACGGCTTCCGTCCGGGCAAGGTTCCGGCCGCGCACCTTAAGAAGGTCTACGGCAAGTCCATCATGGCCGATCTCGTCAACGAGATCGTTCGCGACCAGCCGACCCAGATCCTGTCTAGCCGTGGCGAAAAGTCGGCGACCCAGCCGGAAATCAACATGACGGAAGACAAGGACGAGGCAGACAAGATTCTCGCTGCCGAGCAGGATTTCGAGTTCACCCTGTCCTACGAAGTTCTCCCGCCGATCGAACTGAAGTCGAACAAGGGCATCAAGGTCACGCGCGAAGTCGTCGACATCTCCGACGATGAAGTCAACGAACAGGTTCTCAAGGTCGCTGAAAGCGCCCGCGACTACACCGAAAAGAAGGGCAAGGCCGCCAACGGCGATCGCGTCAAGATGGACTATGTCGGCAAGGTCGGCGGCGTTGCCTTCGACGGCGGCACCGATCAGGACGCCGAACTGGTTCTCGGTTCCGGCCGCTTCATTCCGGGCTTCGAAGACCAGCTGGTCGGCGTCAAGGCTGGCGACGAGAAGACCATCACCGTAACCTTCCCGGCCGACTACCCGGCCAAGAACCTCGCCGGTCAGGAAGCGACTTTCGACGTCACCGTCAAGGAAGTTGCCGCTCCGGCTGATGTCGAAATCAACGACGAACTCGCCAAGAAGCTCGGCCTCGAATCCGCCGATCGCCTCAAGGAAATCGTCCGCGGCCAGATCGAATCCCAGTACGGCTCGCTGACGCGTCAGAAGCTGAAGCGCCAGATTCTCGACCAGCTCGACGAGATGTACAAGTTCGAAACCCCCTCCAAGCTCGTCGAAGCCGAATATAACGGCATCTGGAGCCAGGTCAGCAACGACCTCGCACAGTCCGGCAAGACCTTCGAAGACGAAGACACGACCGAAGAGCAGGCACGCGAAGAATATCAGAAGCTCGCTGAGCGTCGCGTCCGCCTCGGCCTCGTTCTCTCCGAAATCGGCGAAAAGGCCGGCGTCGAAGTTTCCGAAGACGAAATGCAGCGCGCCATCTATGAGCAGCTGCGCCAGTATCCGGGCCAGGAAAAGCAGATCCTCGAGTTCTTCCGCAGCCAGCCGGGTGCCGCAGCCTCGATCCGCGCTCCGATCTTCGAAGAGAAGGTCATCGATCACCTGCTGACCGAAATCGACGTCACCGACAAGAAGGTGACGAAGGAAGAGCTGCTCGCCGACGAAGAGGGCGAAGCTTCCGAAAAGGCCGACGCCAAGAAGGCTGCTCCCAAGAAGAAGGCTGCCGCCAAGGCCGAGGCTTCTGCCGAAGGCGAAGAAGCTGCGCCGAAGAAGAAGGCCGCTCCGAAGAAGAAGGCTTCCGAGGACA
>NZ_JBHSOR010000002.1:0-405244 GCF_042656325.1 Rhizobium sp. GCM10022189 | reverse complement strand
CCGAATAATCGGCTCTTCCGGACCGACATCGAAAGCCCTGCCGCTCGCGGCAGGGCTTATATATTGCGAGGCCGGTGCTTCATATGAAGCACCGGCCTCGTTTGTCATTTAGTGCTTCTTGTCGAAGCTTGGAGACCAGCCGGCCGATCCTCGGCCCGGAACCCGTGTCAGACGGGTTTGGGGGCGTGAGTAAGTTTGGCAATCTTCTTGATGTGGCTGACGGCAGCCGTGCCGCCGGCGGTCTTGGTGAAGAGGTCGAGAACGTCTTCGTCGTCGTCCCCAACCGGCGTCAGGGCCTTGTCCATATAGGTTCCGGCATCTGCCCTGCGCGCAATCAGGAAGGCCGTGACGCTGAGATTGATGATCGTGCCGGCGAGCGAGACGTGTTTGCGGATCGTCTCGAAGGTAAAGCGCGGCCAGAACAGCAGTGGATGCTCGCGCTTGAGGCCGGGGCGCCGCTCGGAAGGATGTTTCAGGCGCAGAAGGCCGCTCTGCAGCGGATGCACGTTCTCCAGCGGCACGGTGGTCGCAAACGAGACCAGGACCTTGACTAGACTGCTCAGCGAAATGCCGGTTGCGACAGCGCGGCGAAGCAGGGTCTTCATGTGCTCGGGCGAATAGTAGAGCGACCAGGCCTCCCGGTAGATGCTCTCCCATTCCTGCTTGCTCATCTTCTGATGCGCCGTGCAGACATGTTCGACGTCGTAAATATTGAGATCGGCGTCCATATCGACGCCCTTCCTCCAGAGGACCTGATGGTCCTCCGAACCGGGCAGCGGCGTCAGGACGAAGAATTCGATGACGTCGAGCGGCAGCTCTTCCTGAATGATCCTGATGTCGCGGCGGATCGAGTCCGGCGTGTCTGCCGGGAAACCCAGAATATAGCCGGCAAGCGTCATGATGCCCTGCGCCTTCCAGGCAAGCAGCATCTTGCGGTATTCGGTGATCTTGTTCTGGTTCTTCTTGGCGGCGGTCAGGTTGTCCGGGTTGACGTTCTCGAGGCCGATGAAGACGCGGGTGACGCCGGCGCGTTTCGATTTTTCGATGAAATTCGGGATCTTGTGGCAGAGCGTATCCACCTGGATCATCAGCCCGAGCGGAATGCCGTCCTTTTCCCTGAGTTCGATCAGCCGGTCGAAGATGGCTTCCCAATCCTTGTTGCGGGCAAAATTATCGTCGGTGATGAAGAACTTATGGATGCCTTGCGCCCAGTTCATGCGCACCAGTTTCTCGACATCGTCGGCCGAGCGGAAACGGGATTTGCGGCCCTGCACGTTGATGATCGTGCAGAACGAACATTGATAGGGACAGCCGCGGCCCGCATCGAAGCTGGTGCTGAGGCCAAGCGTGCGCTGGATATTGTCTTTCGGCAGGAACGGCACCGGGGTGCCGCCGATGCCGGGCAGATCGTTCATGAAATTGTAGAGCGGCTTCAGTTCGCCGGCGGCGGCATCCAGCAGCACTGTCTCCAGCCGCCCTTCGGCCTCGCCGGCAAACATGGAAACGCCCATCTTGCGGCATTCCTCGAGGCCGATCGCGTCGCCGTCGAGCATCGACAGGCATCCCGAGACATGAAAGCCGCCCATCGAAACCGGCAGTGCCGCATCGCGGAAGGGGCGCGCAATGTCGAGCGCGCGGGGATATTGGTTGGATTGCACGCCGATCAGCGCGACCATGCCGAAATTGCCGTTTCGGCTGAACTGCGACAGCAATGCCGCAAAATCGATTCGCGTATTGGTTTCGTCGATAACAGTGATGTCGATGGCGGTATCGGCGCCAAGGACCTGCCGCTCGGCGCAGTCGGCGGCGATGCCGTAAATGGCAGCCATCGAGTTGGACGGAATCATGGCCCGCCACCAGCGAATGACGTAGCCGTCATCGTCATAGTGCGACGGTTTGATCAGGATCAGCTGAAACCGCCTGCGAGCAACCTCTGAACTATGGGGCAAAATATCGATCTTTCGTTATGGGCTGCGCGCCGTATCCTGGTGGCGTGGCAGACCGGTCTGAGACATGTATTTCATGCTGTCGAAAGGCGCGGTCCGATAAGTGGGAACGCTGTAAACAAAACGCAATGGACCGATGCGGGCGCCTGCAACCCTAGCTTACCAATATCTTTTGACATAGGATATAGGTAGTTGGCACAGGGCTCCGGTCAGCCGCAAGCGATGCGCCGATCGGCGCCTCGTCAAGAAATAAAGCTCGAAGATCAATGGGTTGGGAATAGTACCCGGAAAGGCGAGGGGGGATCCCCCCGCTTCCTCACAGTTCGGATTTTATATCGCCCATACGGTTCCAGGCATCGAGACCGGCAATCTTGTAGGCTTCGGCGAGCGTCGGGTAGTTGAACGTATTCTCGACGAAATATTCGACCGTGCCCTTCAGGTTAAGCACCGCCTGACCGATATGCACGAGTTCCGTGGCGCCTTCGCCGACAATGTGCACGCCAAGCAGGCGGCGCGTCTTCAGCGAGAAGATCAGCTTCAGCAGGCCCGTGTCCAGACCCATGATGTGGCCGCGCGAGGTTTCGCGGAAACGGGCAATGCCGCATTCGTAGGGAATGCCGCGTTCCTTCATTTCCTCTTCCGTCAGGCCGCAGGTCGAAATCTCCGGCACGGCATAGATGCCGTAGGGGAAATATTTCTGCGGCTCCTTGGCCACGGCGCCGATTGCGACGCGCGCCGCGATACGGCCCTGTTCCATCGAGGTCGAGGCAAGGCTCGGGAAGCCGACAACGTCGCCGGCGGCGTAGATATTGGGCACTGACGTCTGGAACGTCTCGGGATTGACCTTCAGGCGTCCGCGGCTGTCCGCCTCCAGGCCGATGGCCTCCAGGTTGAGCGTGTCGGTGGCGCCCATGCGCCCGGCCGCAAAGAGCACCATGTCGGTCACGAGATGCCGGCCGCTGTCCAGCGTCAGCTGAACCTTGCCGCTGTCGAGCCGCTCGACCTTTTCGGCTTTCGTGCCGAGCAGCAGCTTCATGTTGCGGTCGCGCAGCTGATAGGTGAAATCCTCGACGATCTCCTTGTCGATGAAGTCGAGCATGGTCGATTTCGGGTCGATAACGGTGACGGCCGTATCCAGCGCCGAAAAGATCGTCGCATATTCGATGCCGATGACGCCGGCGCCGATGACGACCATGCTGCGCGGCAGTTCCTCGATATCGAGCAACTCGTCGCTATCGAGCACGGTCTTGTTGTCGAAGGGCATGTAGTCGGGCCGGAAGGGCTTGGTGCCGACGGCAAGCAGAATGCTGGCGCCCGTCACCGTCATGGTCTCGCCGTCGTCCTTGATGACCTGCAGGCTGTTGGCGTCGATGAAGCTTGCCTTGCCGCGGATATGCTGGACGCGGTTGCGGGCGAACTGGTGTTCGAGCACTTCGACTTCATGGTCGAGCGTGATCAGCAGGCGGCGGCGCAGGTCCTCGGCACTGATCTCCTGCTTGACGCGGTAGCTGCGGCCGTAGAAGCCGCGCTCACGCCAGCCGGAAAGATTGAGCGCGGTTTCGCGCAGCGTCTTGGACGGGATCGTGCCGGTATGGACGGAAACGCCGCCGACGCGTTTTCCCTGCTCGATGACCAGCACTTTCTTGCCGAGTTTTGCAGCCTGGATTGCGCCGCGGCGCCCCGCCGGTCCGCTGCCCACTACCACGAGATCGTACTGGAACATCCTTTAGCCCCGAACTTGAATTGGAATCATTTTGCGACGCGAAATGTCGCGCGTTCATCGGTAGCCGGTCAATGTTACAGTTTGGTATTCCGGGCAGTTCAGGAATTCAAAAAGCCGAACATTGGCTCAAGCCGCTCGAAGGTACGATCCATCGCATAGGCGCCGATGAAGAAAAGGGACAGATGGCCGTATGTCAGCGAGATCTGCGACTCCGCCGCCATCTCTCCCTCCTTGGCAACACCGGCGACGTAGATGGCGGAAGCCAGTCCCGTACGGTCGGCGCCGGCCTTGCAGTGGATGAGCATCGGCTTGGGGGCGGCGGCCATGATCGCCATCAGCTGGCGTCCTTCCTCGACCGACAGCTCCTTCGTTGCCGACATGCGGAAATCGATATGCTTTATGTTGAGGCCCTTTGCTGCGGCGACTTCGTTGTCGTACCAGGCCTGGCCGCTGCTGTCGCCGCGCAGGTTCAGTACGGATTTGATGCCGTATTCCTTGGCGAGTTCGCCAAGCTTTGCCGGCGATGGCTGGGCGGAACGGTAGACCTGGCCTTCGACGACCGCGTGCACGTTGGTCGAAAGCTGCAGGTAGCCGAGATAGAGGCCGGTCACGACGAGCAGCAGAAGCGTCAGCCGTACCAGCGATCGAAGGCTCGGCGGCGCGTACAAGCGACGAGGAGAAATGCCCATAGTTCCCATCCGGTTGTCAGTCATTCAGCTTGGAGAACGTCAAGATGGCTTTTTCATGCCTTGGCCGCCGTCTCATATCAGGCGCAGGCCCTTGAGGCTCGCCTGTCCGTCCTTGCCGATGATGATGTGATCGTGAATGGCAATGCCGAGCGGCTTTGCGGCATCGATAATCATCTTCGTCATGTCGATATCGGCGCGCGACGGCGTGGGATCGCCCGAAGGGTGGTTGTGCACCAGAATCAGCGCCGTTGCCGAAAGCTCGAGCGCCCGCCGCACCACCTCGCGCGGATAGACAGGCGTGTGATCCACGGTCCCCTGTCCCTGCACCTCGTCGGCAATCAGCGCATTGCGCTTGTCGAGGAAGAGAATGCGGAACTGTTCGCGCGTCTCGTGCGCCATGGCCGCATGACAATACTGTACGACCGACGACCAGGAGGACAGCACCTGCTTGCCCTTGAGTTCGCTCTTCAGCGCGCGATGGCCAATGGTCGATATCAGCTTCAGATCGAGCGCCACCGCCTCTCCGACGCCCTTGACTTCCTGCAGCAGCGCTGCCGGCGCGCCAAAGACGCCGGCAAGCGAACCGAAGCGATCGATCAGCGCCTTGGCGATCGGTTTGGTGTCGCGGCGGGGGATCAGCCGGAAAAGCAGGAGTTCGAGGATTTCGTAATCGGCAAGCGCCGTATCGCCATGGTCGCGGAAGCGATTGCGCAACCGCTCGCGATGGCCGTGATAATGCTCCTGCCCGGCGGGCAGGGCGGCCTTCGGCACGGAAGATGCCGCCTTTGCCGGCTGTGTGAAAAACGCCCGTTCGTCCGCAGCGATATCCTCGTCCATGTCGAAGGGCAGCTTGTCTTCGCCAGCCTGCGGAACGGGGCTCTTCGCCATGGAGACCGTCACCCGTTCAGCGGCGGCAGGCCCGGCCGGTCGAGGCCGGCCGGCGACAGGGTGAAGATCTCGCAGCCGTTGGCGGTCACGCCGATCGTATGTTCGTATTGGGCAGACAGCGAGCGGTCGCGCGTCACCGCGGTCCAGCCGTCTGCCAGCACTTTCACATGCGGGCGACCGAGATTGATCATCGGTTCGATGGTGAAGATCATGCCCTCGCGCATCTCCGGCCCTTCGTTGGCGCGGCCGTAATGCAGGATGTTCGGCGAATCGTGGAAAAGGCGGCCCACACCATGGCCGCAGAAATCGCGCACGACGGAGCAGCGCTCGGCTTCGGCATAGGTCTGGATCGCTTCGCCGATCGCGCCGGTGCGGGCGCCGGGGTGAACGGCGGCAATGCCGCGCATCAGCGACTCGTAGGTCACTTCCAGCAGCCGTTCGGCGGCGCGCTTGATCTGTCCGACCGGATACATGCGGCTCGAATCGCCGTGCCAGCCGTCGACGACGAAGGTCACGTCGATATTGACGATGTCGCCGTCGCGCAGCGGCTTGTCGTCGGGAATTCCGTGGCAGACCACATGATTGATCGACGTGCAGGTGGATTTCGTATAGCCGCGATAGTTCAGCGTCGCCGGATAGGCGCCGTGATCCATGCCGAATTCGAAAACGAAGCGGTCGATTTCATTGGTTGCGAGGCCCGGCTTGACGATATCGGCAAGCGCATCGAGGCAGCGTGCGGTCAGCTGGCACGCATTGCGCATTCCCTCGAATGCTTCGGGGCCGTAAAGCCTGATGGCGCCGGTATTTTTGGGCGGCGCGGTTGCGGCTTCGATATAGTTCACCATTGCAAGGCCTTAGCAGAAATTGTCGTCTCTTTTCATAATGCAGCTATGCCGGGTTCGTCCATCCGGATCAACCGCATGGGCAAGATTTCTCGGGCGTGTCGGATCGGATGAAAGGGTGCCGCCGGGCCGCCCACCGGCTTCACGGGAGCTGCGGACCATCAGTATCCACAGTCTTGTCAATGAGATAGGATTGTGGGCGGAAAATTCCACTGTTACTCACCGATTGGTGACAGACCGGGGTTGACCGAATGCTGAATGAAACTGCCGTGGCCGCGCTCGAACAGACGGGCGCAGCCGAGCCTGAGAAGCGTATCCGCGACAGGGGCGCCACCGAGCGCGCCATTCTGAAGGCGGCCAAGAACCTGCTGGCGGAAGAGGGGTTCCAGAATTTCGGCATCAATGCGGTGGCCCGCCGCGCCGGCTGCGACAAGCAGTTGATCTACCGCTATTACGGCGGCCTCGACGGACTCGTCGAAGCGATCGGCGCCGATCTGGGCAGCTGGGTCAAGGACCGCATTCCCGAGGATACCGGCGGCATGTTCCTCCTGACCTATGGAGACCTGATGGAGCGGCTGTCGCTGCTATTTCTCGAAGCGTTGCGCGACGATCCGCTGATGCGCCGCATCGTCGCCTGGGAGGTCTCGGAAAATACCGAGCAGGTGAGGCGTCTTTCCGAAGCGCGTTCGAAAGCGCTCGGACTGTGGCTTGACCGCATGCGCGGTTCGCTGGCGCCGCCGAAGGGTGTCGATACCGCAGCCGTCAACGCCCTGATCTTCGCTTCGATCCAGCATCTCGTGCTTGCGGCCGCCGCCGGCGGGCAATGCGCGGGCCTGGTTCTGAAGAACGGCAAGGATTGGGAAAAGGCGGCAACAGCGCTGAAGCGGCTGGTGCGCGGCGTCTACGGCTAAGGCCTGCCGCGCAGGAAATGTGCCGCGGCTTTGCGACATGCACATGCGAAAACGGGAGTCTGAGGGGCGGGCGTCTCTGCGGGATCGCAGCGCGCTTCAGGCAATCCACAGCCTCCGCGTCCTCGTTAACCTTAACAATTGGTTTACGTTGCGTGGCGCTGGTTAACTCGCCAGTGTGCCCCACATGAGAGATGAACGAGTGTGGACCCGAGTTCGGTGATGGGAACCAGAGCAGCCAGAACCGCGTTGCTTGTCGCGGCGATGATGTTTTTCGCCGTACTGGCGCTGGATATCGCCGTGCCCACGCTCGTACTCTGCATCATGGCATCGTCGGTCTGGCTCGTGTCTCTTGATATGCCGGTCCTGCGCAAGCACGAAGGAGGAGCCGCATGAAGTGGTTTCTGATCTTCTGGGCCGGCCCGATCGTCTTCCTGGCGGGTTGGTACTGGCTTTCCTACTACGATCTGAATTTCGGCATCTTCATGCTGACCCGGCAGGTCCATGACCTGACCTTCGAGATTTACGGCAAGGCGCTCGGCCTGCCGCCGCAGGAAATTCCGCCGCTCGTCGCCCGCGCCATTGCCGTCGACAGCCTCGTCGTCTTCGCCGTCATGGGCTTCCGCAAGCGCCGCCAGATCGCCGTCTGGTGGAAGGCGCGTCACGCCTGCGTGTCGTCCGCCGATCTCGCCAGCAAGGAAAGCCTGTCGAGCGCTCCCTGAAGGATGAAACTCGCCGCTGCCGAATCGATGCGTTCGGCGCGTTTTGCCCGCGACACATCCATTTCCAGCAAGGCCCGTTCGGCCGCCACGGTCGATAGCCGCTCATCCCAATAAATGAAGGGAATGGCGGTCTTCTGCTCCATGTTGCGCACGAAGGCCCGCGTCGCCTGCACGCGCGGTCCCGCCGATCCGTCCATGTTCATGGGCAGGCCGATGACGAAGGCTGTGACTCTCTCTTTCGTGGCAAAGCCCAACAGCATCTCGGCGTCGATCGAAAATTTCTCGCGCTTGATGACCGGGCGCGGCGTGGCAAAACGGCGCCCCAGATCGGACATGGCAAGACCGATCGTCTTCGTGCCGAGGTCGAGGCCGGCGATTGCCTGTCCGGGGCCGAGCATTCCCGCCAGTTCCTCGATCGTCAGCACTGTCATTGCCCTGTCATCCCGTCAAAAGAAATTGAAGCTCCCACCGCTTTTCTTTGCGGCCATATCGGCTATGTCCTTAGAGCAATTCCAGAAAAAGTGCGAAACGGTTTTCCGACCGGAATTGTTTTAACCCATTCTGGCCCCCGAAATCGTCTTTTGCAGCACGTAATAAAGGAGACTTTTCATGAAGATCACCTGGCTTGGCCATTCCGCTTTCCGCCTTGAGACGAAAGCCGCCAAAATCCTGATCGATCCCTTCCTGACCTATAATCCGTCTTTCGCCGGCCAGGATATCAAGGAAGTGACCAGGGGCATCACCCATATCCTGCTGACGCACGGCCATGCCGACCATGTCGGCGATACCGTCGAGATCGCCAGGCAGACCGGTGCCGTCGTCCTCGCCAATGCCGACCTTGCGTCCTGGCTCGGCACCAAGGGTGTCGAGAAGCTCGAAATGGGCAATACCGGCGGCACTGTCCCGCTCGGCAGCTTCACCGCCACCTTCACCAATGCGCTGCATTCGTCCGCACAGACCACCGAAGACGGCGTTTCCCATTCGCTCGGCAGCGCCAACGGCCTGATGCTGCATTTCGACGACGAGCCGAGCCTCTTCCACATGGGCGATACGGATATCTTCTCGGACATGGCGCTGATCAACGAGCTGCACCAGCCCGATATCGGCATCGTGCCGATCGGTGATCGGTTCACCATGGGCGGTGCCGTGGCGGCCCTTGCCTGCCAGCGTTACTTCACCTTCAAGACCGCCATTCCCTGCCACTACGGCACCTTCCCGATCATCGACCAGACGCCGGAAAAATTCGTCGCCGGCATGGAGGCATCGAAGACGGAAGTGAAGGCGCCGAAGCCCGGCGAAAGCCTGTCGCTCTGATATGTCAGCCCTCAAATCCTGGCGGGTTTGAGGGCAGGAATTCTGCATTGCCGAAAAGGCAAACCCGTTGCACAGGACGGCCATGGTCTTTATAGCGGTAGGAAAATTCCTATCCGGAGAATGCCATGTCCGTCGATCTCGCCACCGTTAAGCGCGTCGCGCGCCTTGCCCGTATTGCCGTCTCGGAAGAAGAGGCAAATCGCATGGTCGGTGAGCTGAATGGCATCCTCGGCTTCGTCGAGCAGCTGTCAGAAGTCAATGTCGATGGCGTCGAGGCCATGACTTCGGTGACGCCGATGGACATGAAGAAGCGCGCTGATGTCGTCAACGACGGCAACAAGGCCGCCGATATCGTCGCCAATGCGCCGATCACCGACCACAATTTCTTCCTGGTGCCGAAAGTCGTCGAATAAGGCTTTGCCCGCCTCTTTCCGACCCTGTTGCCATTTTCAGATCTGAAGCGAAAACACGATGAGCGAACTCACCAGCCTGACCATTGCCGAAGCCCGCAAGAAGCTGCGCGCCAAGGAGATCACCGCGACCGAACTGACCGAGGCCTATATTTCGGCGATCGATGCGGCCAATGGCCAGCTCAACGCCTATATCAAGACAACGCCGGATCTCGCCCGTGTCATGGCGAAGAATTCCGACGAGCGCATCGCAGCCGGCAAGGCGGGCGATCTCGAAGGCATCCCGCTCGGCATCAAGGACCTGTTCGCCACCGTCGGCGTGCATACGCAGGCCTGCAGCCACATTCTCGACGGTTTCGAGCCGCGTTATGAATCGACCGTGACCCAGAATCTCTGGGACGACGGCGCCGTCATGCTCGGCAAGCTGAACATGGACGAGTTCGCGATGGGCTCCTCCAACGAGACCTCGCATTACGGCGCGGTTATCAACCCCTGGCGCGCCGCCGGCTCCAACCAGCAGCTCGTCCCCGGCGGCTCGTCCGGCGGTTCGGCAGCAGCCGTTGCCGCCCATCTCTGCGCCGGCGCCACCGCGACCGACACGGGCGGCTCGATCCGCCAGCCGGCCGCCTTCACCGGCACCGTCGGCATCAAGCCGACCTATGGCCGCTGCTCGCGCTGGGGCACGGTCGCCTTCGCCTCCTCGCTCGATCAGGCCGGCCCGATCGCCCGCGACGTTCGCGATGCCGCAATCCTCCTGAAGTCGATGGCAAGCGTCGATGCCAAGGACACGACCTCGGTCGATCTGCCGGTTCCGGATTACGAAGCCGCCATCGGCCAGTCGCTGAAGGGCATGAAGATCGGCATTCCGAACGAATATCGCGTTGACGGCATGCCGGACGAAATCGAATCCATCTGGCAGCAGGGCATTGCCTGGCTGAAGGACGCTGGTGCCGAGATCGTCAACATCTCGCTGCCGCACACGAAATATGCCCTGCCGGCCTATTACATCGTGGCCCCGGCGGAAGCCTCTTCGAACCTCGCCCGCTACGATGGCGTGCGCTACGGCCTGCGCGTCGACGGCAAGGACATCGTCGACATGTACGAAAAGACGCGCGCCGCCGGCTTCGGCCAGGAAGTCAAGCGCCGCATCATGATCGGCACCTATGTTCTGTCGGCCGGCTACTACGACGCCTATTACCTGCGCGCCCAGAAGGTTCGCACGCTCATCAAGCGCGACTTCGAAATCGCCTTCGATGCCGGCGTCGATGCCATCCTGACGCCTGCCACGCCGTCGTCTGCCTTCGGCGTTGCCGACGAGAACCTCGCTGCCGATCCGGTGAAGATGTACCTGAACGACATCTTCACGGTCACGGTCAACATGGCCGGCCTGCCGGGCATTGCCGTTCCCGCCGGCCTCGACCACAAGGGCCTGCCGCTCGGCCTGCAGCTCATTGGCAAGGCCTTCGACGAGGAAACCCTCTTCAAGACCGCCCATGTCATCGAACAGGCCGCCGGCAAGTTCACGCCGGCCAGGTGGTGGTAACGGACCTTACGATCCGCAAGATGACCGACGCCGACCGTCAAGCGGTCGGCGTTGTCGGTTTTGCCGCATCGGCAGCGAGCGATCCGCGCGAGGATGGCGACCGCGACCCTGATGCAATCGAGCGCGCGCGGCAGGAGTTTGCGACCTTCGCCAATAAGACGGCAAGAGATATTGTCGTTGCCGAACTGGACCGCGAAGTCTCTCTATCTTTGCGAATTGATGAAGGCGGAGCGTCTGGAAACGGCGCGACTCGAGACACATGCGAGCATATCGGTGCGATCCGTCTTTACGAGCGTTGCGGTTTCAGCATCATCTGGCACGGCATCGAGTTTTCCGAGCGCATGGGTGCTTCGCTTGAAAAGGTCCATCTGGAGAAACGGCTGACCGATTGATGGCGGCGGCCCGAGGAGGTGTTATGGCAATTAATGATCTTGCACGATTGATCGAGGCCTTTGATCGCCTCGCCTCCGCCGGCTTCAAAATCGGTTCGGAGTGGGAAACGGTTCACGAAATCTGCCAGAACCACGAGGGCGAACAGCTGTTCGACTGGGGCCATGCCCTCTGCCACCGGGTCGAAGGCGACGACTGGAACGCAGGCTACTGGTATCGCCGTGCCGGCAAGACGGTCGGCGCCGGCACGATCGCCGAGGAGTGGGCGGCAATGCGCCCGGCGCTTTCTGAAAAGCTCTGAGCGTTCCGGCCGCACGGCGATGTCGCCGCGCGGCCGGGTTCTTGTCACACCCTATCTGTTGTCGAGTTGCGAGCGGACGAGGCGCAGCCCGCGTTCGGTGATCCGGTAGGGCTGGCCGGCGGAAGACTTGATGGCCTTCAGCCGTTTCAGCTTGCGGAAAAGTTCGAGACCGAAACCGGGATAGACCCAGCCGTCGCGGGTGAAGCAGCTGACGGCCTCGATTTTCCTGTTGTCGTCACGGGTAATTTCGATGCGGCCGCCCTGGGCCATAAGGTGCAGGATGCGCTGTTCTGCGCGTGAGATGTCCATTGCTGTTGATCCGGAAACGCGCCTTCATGAAGGCGCACGAAAACGATCTGGCGATCGGGCTTATCCGATACGCCGCGGCTTCGTTTTTCTGGCCCATGCGCGCGAGGCAGTGCTTGCGGGCAGGGGCCTTTACCGGGACTCAGACAGGTTAGACATAAACACCTCTTGAGCAATTCCAGCAAAAGCATGCAGCGGCTTTGCTTTGGGAACTGCGTGTAAACAAAGAGATAGGGTCGTCCCATAGTTCGAAGAAAACGGAACGGCCCTATCGGGCTTTTTATCAGCAACCGCAATCCGGTCAAGCCGGTGCAGAGACAGGGAAAACGCCGAAGAAGTTGCGCTTTGGTCGTTTATCTTATTGGAGGGACTGGAAAAAAGCCCGACTCAATGGTCTACTCTTGGCTGTAACGCGGAGGTGCCATTGATCCACATTCGCAATGCCCGCGAAGGCGAAACGGAGCTCTTGGGCGAAATCGGCTTGCGCGCCTGGCAACGGGCGATGGCGTTGATCGGCGAATCGGATGCCATGACGGATGCAGCCCGCAACGCTTTCCGAACCTTCGTGGACAATAACTGGCTGACCATCACCATCATCGAACAGAACGGACAGGTTGCCGGCTGGGCTGCGCGCGAGGGGCTGGACGAGACCATTTCCGACTTCTGGATCGATCCGAGCTTCAACCGCCAGGGGCTGGGCAGCGCGCTGCTGGAACATATCGAGGCCGATATTTTCGAGCAGGGATTCGAGGAGGCGGCGATGCAGACCCATTCCGGAAATACGGAGGCGATCTCCTTCTTCCAGAAGCACGGTTATGCGATCCACTGGCTTTCGGTCGCCTATAATCCGAAGCTCGATCGCGACCTGCCGTCCGTCGGCCTCAGCAAGCATCTCGGCCCGCAGGAGCCGGAAGGCTACGGTCCGGGTTTCTAGGCTGCCGAAAGCCTTGCACCGGCAGGCCATTTCCTTTACCTCACCAGTTGAAAAGAACAGCCTTCGAAGAGCATCTCATGACCATTGTCGACGTTCGCACGCCTGATCCGAAACGTTATATCCCCGGCGCCACCGGCGATTGGGAAGTCATCATCGGCATGGAAGTCCATGCCCAGGTGCTCTCCAATTCCAAGCTGTTCTCCGGCGCGTCGACGGAATTCGGCAAGCCGCAGAATTCGAACGTCTCGCTCGTCGATGCCGCCATGCCCGGCATGCTGCCCGTCATCAACGAGGAATGCGTCAAGCAGGCGGTGCGCACCGGTCTCGGCCTGAAGGCTCAGATCAACAAGCGCTCGCTCTTCGACCGCAAGAACTACTTCTATCCGGACCTGCCGCAGGGCTATCAGATCTCCCAGTACAAGGACCCGATCGTCGGCGAGGGCAAGATCGTCATCTCCCTCGGCCCGGATCGCCAGGGCCAGTTCGAGGATATCGAGATCGGCATCGAGCGCCTGCACCTGGAACAGGACGCCGGCAAGTCGATGCACGACCAGCATCCGACCATGTCCTACGTGGATCTCAACCGCTCCGGCGTGGCGCTGATGGAAATCGTCTCCAAGCCCGACATGCGCTCCGCCGATGAGGCCAAGGCCTACATGACGAAGCTGCGCTCGATCGTGCGCTACCTCGGCACCTGCGACGGCAACATGGACGAAGGCTCGATGCGCGCCGACGTCAACGTTTCCGTGCGTCGCCCGGGCGAGCCCTTCGGCACGCGCTGCGAAATCAAGAACGTCAACTCCATCCGTTTCATCGGCCAGGCGATCGAATACGAAGCTCGGCGCCAGATCGGCATTCTGGAGGACGGCGGCACTATCGATCAGGAGACCCGCCTGTTCGATCCGAACAAGGGCGAGACGCGGTCCATGCGCACCAAGGAAGATGCGCATGACTATCGCTATTTCCCCGATCCGGACCTGCTGCCGCTCGAATTCGACGACGCTTTCGTCAAGGAACTGGCCGACCATCTGCCGGAACTGCCCGACGACAAGAAGGAGCGTTTCGTTCGAGAGCTGGGCCTGTCGATTTACGACGCTTCCGTGCTCGTCTCGGAAAAGGCGATTGCCGACTATTTTGAAGCCGTCGCCGAAGGCCGTGACGGCAAGATGGCCGCCAACTGGGTTATCAACGATCTGCTCGGTGCCCTGAACCGCACCGGCAAGGGTATCGAGGAAACACCGGTTTCCCCGGCCCAGCTCGGCGGCATCATCGACCTCATCAAGGCCGAAACCATCTCCGGCAAGATCGCCAAGGACGTCTTCGAGATCATCCTCAACGAAGGCGGCGATCCGGCCGAGATCGTCGAGAGCCGCGGCCTGAAGCAGGTGACGGATACCGGCGCCATCGAAAAGGCCGTTGACGAGATCATCGCCGCCAACCCGGATCAGGTCGCCAAGGTCAAGGCCAAGCCGACGTTGGCCGGCTGGTTCGTCGGCCAGGTCATGAAGGCAACCGGCGGCAAGGCCAACCCGCAGGCCGTTCAGGCCCTCGTCAAGGCCAAGCTCGGCATCGAGGAAGAATAAGCCAGCGGTCTCGGCCAACAGCGCGAAGCGGTTTTCGGGGGCCGATGCCGCAAGGAGAAGGTCTTGGTTTATTTCGTCCGAACGGCGAGCGAACGCGATCTGGAGAAGGTCCGCACCCTGCTGGTCGAGAGCTTTCATGCGGCCTATGACGCAAGCCACGGCACTGCGAAGGTCAACGAACTGATCGCCCATCTGTTTTCGCCGGCTGCGCTGAAAGCGCGGCTGGCGAAGAAGAATGCCGAATTCCTCGTCGCCGACGACGGCCGGCATATCGGCGGCATGGGTTATGCGGCAATGTCGTCCGAGATGACGAAAACCGTCATGCTGCATCTCCTCTACGTGAAGCCGGATCTGCAGCGGCAGGGTATCGGCCGCGATATTTTCGCCGAGCTCGAGACCTGTTTTCCGGATGCCGAGATCATGCGGCTGGAAGTCGAGGTTCAGAACCGGGAAGCCATCCGTTTCTATGAGCGGCTCGGCTTTCTCGAAGCCGGCCGCAATGAAAACAGCGGCCCGGGCCAGTCCGGCGTCCCGACGCTGGTTTTCGAAAAGGCGCTCGAGCTTCACTGACATGAAATCGGGCAACATCATCATCCGCGAGGCGCGTGAAGCCGACCTGCCGGCCCTGATCGCGATGTTTGCCGCCGATCCGCTCGGCGGCCACGGGGATACTGTCGATCCTGAAGCCTATCCGGATTATCTCAGCGCCTTTGCGACGATTGCGGCTTCGTCCGGCCAGACGCTTTATGTCGCGGAGCGGGACGCTGACGTTGTCGGTACCTTCCAGACGATGATTACCACCTCGCTGAACGCCCGCGGCTCATCCGCCATGATCATTGAGGCGGTGCAGACGCGTGCCGACCTGCGCGGGCAGGGCATCGGCGCCCGGATGATCGAATTTGCCGTTGCCGAGGCGAAAAGTCGCGGCGTGCGGCTTGTCCAGCTGACATCGAATGCGGTGCGCAAGGATGCCCATCGTTTCTATGAGAGACTGGGTTTCAAGCCGTCGCATCTCGGTTTCAAGATGGCGCTGAAATGACCGCGGTTTCGGCGGGAATCACTGGACAATTCGGCTTGGCGGCGGCATAAGCGAAAAATCCTATCTGCTTTCGTCCGCGTCCTGCGGCCACGAGGAAAAGACATGATCAAGTTCCTGCTTCACACCTTCACCTGGTGGAACAATTACACTTTCGGCACGCTGTTTGCCCTTCGCGGCTTCAAGCGCGTTGGTGAAGACGAGTTTGGCAATGTCTATTACGAAGGCGGTCTTTCCTCCTACGGCCTGCCGAAGCGCTGGGTGATTTACAAGGGTTATGCCGAAGCTTCGGCTATTCCTCCGGGCTGGCACGGCTGGATGCATCACCGCACCGACGTTCCGCCGTCCAAGGAAAATTACGTTGCCAAGGAATGGCAGAAGCCGCATCGCGCCAACCCCACGGGCTCGCCGCAGGCATACCGCCCGCCGGGCTCGCTTTCGGTAGCCGGCGAACGTCCGCGCGTGACCGGCGACTACGACGCATGGACACCGGGCAACTGAGCATCGGGCGCCCGATGGCGGGTTCTGCCCCGCGCTTTGGCCACAATTGACCTTTACCCGCAGGTTGGCCGCAATCGCTGCGGCCGTGAACCTGATATGTGCTGGAGACGGGTAGATATGAAGCTTTCCCTGCGAAACACGGTTCTGCCGGCGGCGGGAGCTGTATCGCTATTGGCGCTGTCCGCCGGGCTTCTTTCCAATCCGGCACAGGCTGCCCGCATCGACAATCCGGTTGCCGTCTTCTCCGGCCTCGACAAGATCACCGGGCGTATCACGACCTTTGACGTATATGTCAACGAAACGGTCCAGTTCGGCGCCCTGCAGGTCACACCGAAGGCCTGTTATTCGCGCGACCAGTCGGAAGCCCAGAAGATCGACGGTTTCGTCGAAGTTGACGAGATCACGCTGGACCGCAAGATCCGCCGCATCTTCACCGGCTGGATGTTTGCCGACAGCCCCGGTCTCAACGCCGTCGAACACCCGATTTATGACGTCTGGCTGAAGGACTGCAAACAGAATTCCGACGTGCCGCCGCCCGATAGCGCCGGCGCGAAGTAAAGGCGCATGGCGTATTCGCCGCGTTCGCGATATCAGCTGTTGCCGCGAGGACGCCGGGCAATGTCGTGCGAAAGACTTCCGACGCGACACTGCCCGCATGTAAGAACTATGCGCTGGGCGTCTTGTTGCCGGTGAAGAGCTTCTTTACAAGGCTGACCGCTCCGCCAAATACCACGAAGACAAGAATCCAGGCCTTCTTCAGGAAAGCGGCGGCGATAGCCAGCAGGCCGACCTTCGCGGCCACCTTGGCGCCGGCACCGGCAGCGATCATGCCCGCCATCCCGTAGGCCGCAACCTTGTCGCCATCCACGTAATCGCTGTAGGCCATTCCCTTGTCGAATTGCACGAGCTTGGTCACCGTCGGGACTGCGGTTTCGATTTCCTTCAGCTGCTCGAGGCCGGCAACGAAGTCGAACTGCAAGACGCCCTCGCGGCCCAGCGTGCGCACGGAATAGTTCAGGGTATGCTGCGTGTTTCCGTTTTCGTTGAACACCAGATCGCGCGCCCAGTGCAAGGCATGTGCGGCTTGGTCGTAATGCGGGGAAGAGGCCCAGCCAACGAGCGTCACCGTCGGAAAGCCCTGCTTCTGTCGCTCGGCATTGCTCTCCGCAATCGAGTCCTTGATGGACTGCAACAGCTCATCGTAGTCGATCGTCGCCGCGTCGGCATCGGAGACATAGCCGTCGGCGCTGAATTCGACGACCGACCCCCATGATCCGACATCGGTCGGGGAATATTGTGCGGGAAACAACATGCCGAGCGCATCAGTCGCCGACGTCGGAGGGTTCCCCCATATGTCGACGAGCACGGTCTTCGTATCCTCGGGGCTGAGATAATAGAACCCCTCCGGCACGTTCAGCGTCGCCTTCGCAGCCGGCAGCCTGATCGCCCCCTGCTGGAAGTCGAGCTTCTCCAGGAGCGGCTTCTCTTGATCGGAGAAATCCGTTCTGTTTGGAAACATGTCCTGGTAAGGACGGGCATCGGCTGCGCCGGCAGCCATGGCGAGCAGGATCGCTGCCGCAAAATATCGCTTCAAGATTTCACCCTCCGTTGCGCTCCGACCTTAAACCGGCTGGCTGGAAAATCAACGTGAAGATGAAAAATTCAACCTTAAAACTTCAGGTGTGGCGATTCCATTGCTGCGGCGAGCAGCAGCGCATAGTCCGCCTTGGGCACGTCGATCGCCCCGAAGGTCTTCAGGTGCTCCGTCGTGAATTGCGTGTCGAGCAGCGTGAAATGCTGCTGCCGCAAACGCGCCACCAGATGCACGAGGCAGATTTTGGAAGCGTCGGTACGCCGCGAGAACATGCTCTCCCCGAAGAAGGCGGAACCGAGCGATACACCGTAAAGGCCGCCGACGAGTTCGTCGCCATCCCAGGCCTCGACGGAATGGGCATGGCCCATATGGTGCAGGGCCGTGTAGAGCGATTTGATCGTTTCGTTGATCCAGGTGCTCGGGCGGTCGGATGTTTCCTGCGCGCAGGCGGCAATAACGCCGGCGAAATTGCTGTTGAAGCGAATGTCGAAAGGCTTCCGCTTGATCGTCTTTCGGAGGCTTTTGGAAACGTGGAAGCGATTGTCGAGCGGCAAGACGCCGCGAACGTCAGGTTCGACCCAGAATATTTCCGGGTCGTCGGCGGATTCGGCCATGGGAAAGAGGCCGATCGAATAGGCGCGCAGGAGGATCTCAGGGGTAATGCCCGGTGATTTCCTGCGCGCTCCTGCCATTCCCGTCCTATGCTGCCGATTTGCTGTTGGCGAGATACTTTTCCAGCCAGTGGATATCATAGTCGCCATTGGCGATATCCTGGTTGGAAACGAGATCCTGGAACAGTGGCAGCGTGGTCTTGATCCCGTCAACGACAAATTCATCGAGCGCACGGCGCAGGCGCATCATGCATTCGACACGCGTGCGGCCATGGACGATCAGCTTGCCGATGAGGCTGTCGTAATAGGGCGGGATCTTGTAGCCCTGATAGGCACCGGAATCGATGCGCACGCCAAGACCGCCGGGCGCATGGAAATGCGTGATCGTGCCGGGCGAGGGCACGAAGGTGCGCGCGTCCTCGGCATTGATGCGGCATTCGATGGCATGGCCCTGGAAATGCACCTCGTCCTGCGTGACCGAGAGGCCGCCGCCGGAGGCGACGCGGATCTGCTCATGCACGAGGTCGATGCCGGTGATCGCTTCGGTGACCGGATGCTCCACCTGCAGGCGGGTGTTCATTTCGATGAAATAGAACTCGCCGTTTTCGTAGAGGAACTCGATCGTGCCGGCGCCGCGATATTTCAGCTTCTTCATGGCGTCGGCGCAGATCTGGCCGATCTTCATGCGCTGTTCGACATTGAGGGCAGGCGAATTGGCCTCTTCCCAGACCTTCTGGTGACGGCGCTGCAGCGAGCAGTCGCGTTCGCCGAGATGGATCGCATTGCCCTCGCCATCGCCAAACACCTGGATTTCGATGTGGCGCGGCTTTTCGAGGTATTTTTCCATGTAGACGGCATCGTTGCCGAAGGCCGCGGCCGCCTCGGTGCGGGCCGTCGACCAGGCTTCGATCAGATCGGCTTCGGTCTTGGCGACCTTCATGCCGCGTCCGCCGCCGCCGGCCGTTGCCTTGATGAGCACCGGATAGCCGATATAGGCCGCCGTCTTCAGCGCGTCCTCTTCGGTCTTCACTTCGCCGTCGGAACCGGGAACGACGGGAATGCCGAGTTCCTGCGCCGTCGTCTTGGCGGTGATCTTGTCGCCCATGATGCGGATATGTTCCGCCGTCGGGCCGATGAAGGTAATGCCGTGCGCTTCGAGAATATCGGCGAACTTGGCGTTCTCCGACAGGAAGCCGTAACCCGGATGCACCGCGTCGGCGCCGGTGATCTCGCAGGCCGCGACGATCTGGTGGATGTTGAGATAGCTTTCGCGCGACGGCGGCGGACCGATGCACACGCTCTCGTCGGCAAGGCGCACATGCATGGCGTCGGCGTCGGCCGTCGAATGCACGGCAACGCTGGCGATGCCGAGTTCCTTGCAGGCGCGCAGCACGCGAAGGGCGATCTCGCCGCGATTGGCTATGAGGATCTTCGAGATCATGGCTGAAGCCTTATTCGATGACGACGAGCGCCTGACCGTATTCGACGGGCATGCCGTCTTCGACGAGGATTTCCGTGACCTTGCCGGACTTCGGCGAAGGAATCTGGTTCATCGTCTTCATCGCTTCGATGATGAGCAGCGTCTGGCCTTCCTTGACGGTCGCGCCGATTTCGATGAAGGCGCGCGCGCCCGGTGCCGGCGCCATGTAGGCGGTGCCCACCATCGGCGCGTTGACCGTATTGGCCGGGTTGCGGCCGGCAACGGCAGCCGGGGCGGCGGCGGCCGCGACCGGGGCTGCGGCTGCAGCGGCAGGTGCCGCATAGGCAGGAGCTGCGATCGGCGCCTGGATGTACTGGGTCGTGCCGGCGCGCGAAACGCGGATGCGCAGGTCTTCCTGTTCGACCTCGATCTCGGTCAGATCCGTGTCCTTGAGAATGTTGGCGAGATCGCGGATCAGAGCCTGATCGATACCGGATTTCTTTTCAGCCATGAGTGTTACCCTGTCTTCTTCTTATGCTGTGATGTTCTTCAGCGCTTGCAGCGCCAGGATGTAGCTGTGAGGCCCGAAGCCGCAGATCACGCCCTTGCATGCCGGCGCGATCATCGACTTGTGGCGGAATTCTTCCCGTGCATGCACGTTGGATATGTGGAGTTCGATGACGGGAATGGAAATGGCGCGGATCGCATCATGCAGAGCGACCGACGTATGCGTATAGGCGCCTGCATTGATGGCAACGCCGGCGGCCTTTTCATCCGCTTCGTGGAACCAGTCCACCAGCGTGCCTTCGTGATTGCTTTGGCGGAAATCGATGTCGAACCCGAGTTCGCGGCCTGCAGCCTTGCAGTCCGCCTCTATGTCCTTGAGCGTCTTGCCGCCATAGATGCCAGGCTCTCGCTTGCCCAGCATATTCAGGTTGGGTCCGTTCAGGACAAAAATCGTTTGCGTCATCGAATGTTCCGTTTGGCGCTTCGGCTCCCGATCCTCTCTGGACCGGGCAACCGTTACGCGGTTCATTGTATTCATCACGTCCTGCGCCAGCCTTTTGGCCACAAGGCACGGGAATGCGCGAGCGCCACCTATAGACTCCACGCGGGCTTATTGAAAGCCCTTACAGAATCGGCAGGGGACGTCGCGCCATGTTTGTCCACATGGCTGAAACGCTTTGATTCAGGCTATTTGATGAGCGTGTATTCAGCAGCTTGTCTTGCCGCAGGCCCGCATATTCTTCACCTTGGCTTCGAGATCGTCGATGCCGACGGCGCCGGGCACCATTTCGTTGCCGATCACATAGGACGGCGTACCGCTGATGCCGAGATTGGCGGCGAGCTGATAGGTCGCCTGCACGATATCGTCGTTCGGGCTCTTTTTCATCTCCGCCCGGATCTTGTCTTCGCTGACGCCGAGGGCGGCGGCGACCTGCATTGCCGTGTCCTCCGAGGCGCGGCCATCGCTGCTCAGCATCGCGACGTGGAAATCGCCATATTTTTCAGGCGCAAGCCGCCGGAAGGCATCGGCAACGCGGTGCGCCGCAACCGAATCCGGCCCAAGGATCGGGAATTCCTTCAGCACGAAGCGGACGTTCCGGTCCTTTTTCAGGAGCGCCTGCATGTCGGGCAGGGCGTGGCGGCAATAGGTGCAGTTGTAGTCGAAGAACTCGACGACGGTGACGTCGCCCTTGGGGTTGCCGAGGGTCACGTCATCCTTGGAATCGAAGATGCCGCCATTGTTGTTTTCGATGGCCATGGTGGCCTTCACCTGCTGGGCCATCTGCTGCTTCTTCTGCAGCGCGTCCTGCACGTCGAGCATGATCTCCGGATTTTCGATCAGATACTGTTTGATGAACTCACCCAGTTCCTTCTTCTGCTGGTCGTCGAGCGCAAATGCCTGAACCGGAAGGGTGATGGAGGCTGCAAGCGCCAGCGCAGTAAGCGTTTTGGGGAAGAAGGCCATGATATCCTCGTCGTCGGCTGATGGATTTTCGAAGCGGAAAATAGCATCGCCGGGTAAATGGGCTTGGAGCGTCGTATCAAATTACGGCGCCTCGGGCCGCCATCAAACAGGAAATTTCCCCCGATCCAGGCCCTCGCGGGATTGTGATGAGCGGATTATTGCGGCAATTGTCTGGCCGTCAGTTGAAGTCAGGCAGGAAGTGATCGTGTTTTCCATCTCCAAACGCAGCGAAGTCGAGCCGTTCCACGCCATGGACGTTCTGGCTGAAGCGACGAAACGGCGTGCGGGCGGCCACCCCGTCATCTCCATGGCTGTCGGCCAGCCCTCGCACCCCGCGCCGCAGGCGGCTCTCGAAGCCGCCCGCACGGCGCTCGCCGAAGGGCGCATCGGCTATACCGATGCCTTGGGCACGGCGCGGCTGAAACATGCGCTTGCCTGGCATTATCGCGACCGCCACGGTCTGGAGATCGATCCCGCCCGCATCGCCATCACCACGGGCTCGTCGGCCGCCTTCAATCTCGCCTTCCTGTCGCTCTTCGATGCCGGCGATGCGGTTGCCATTGCCCGGCCGGGCTATCCCGCCTACCGCAACATCCTCGGCGCGCTTGGCCTCAATGTCGTCGAAGTGCCGGTTACGGCCGAGACCCATTTCACTCTGACGCCCGAAAGCCTTGAAGCAATCCAGCAGGAAAAACGCGTGAAGCTGAAGGGCGTGCTGCTTGCAAGTCCGGCAAATCCGACCGGTACCGTAACCGGCCGCGAGGGCCTGAAAGCGCTGGCTGCCTATTGCGACGCCAACGACATCGCCTTCATTTCCGACGAGATCTATCACGGCCTGACCTTCGCGGGCGAAGAGACCAGCGCACTGGAACTGACGGACGAGGCGATCGTCATCAACTCCTTCTCCAAATATTACTGCATGACCGGCTGGCGGATCGGCTGGATGGTGCTGCCCGAACGGCTGGTGCGCCCGATCGAGCGTGTTGCCCAGAGCCTCTACATCTCTCCGCCGGAACTTTCCCAGATCGCAGCGACCGCAGCGCTCGGCGCGAGCGAGGAGCTGGATCGCGTCAAGGCAAGTTATGCCGCCAATCGCGAGCTGCTGCTCGACCGGCTGCCGAAGATCGGCCTTGAGCCGGCGTCGCCCATGGATGGCGCCTTCTACGCCTATGTCGATGTCTCGCGCTTCACCAACGACAGCATGGATTTTGCCCGCCGCATGCTGGCGCAGATCAATGTCGCGGCAACTCCCGGCCTCGATTTCGATCCGGTGGAGGGACCGCGCACCCTGCGCATGTCCTATGCCGGTTCGGAAGCCGAAATCACCGAAGCGCTGGAGCGCATCGGCGCCTGGCTGAAATAGAGGTTCCTAGTTCTTGTATTCCGGCGCCTGCCGGTCGAGGACACGCCGGACGCTTTCCAGATGCAGCCGTGCGCTTTCCGGATCGCCTTCGCGCATCTGTCTGGCCGCTTGTGCGGCGATGTCGGCGGGAACGGGGATCAGCGGACGTCCGCTGCTCATCGCCTTCAGCTGAACCTCTGCCGCACGTTCCAGGTAATAGAGATCGTCCCAGGCTTCCGCGATATTGGGCGCGCAGACCATGACGCCGTGGTTCTTCATGAACAGGATGTCCTTGTCGCCGAGCACGGCGGCAATCCTGTCGCCCTCGCGCTCATCGAGCGCCAGACCGTTATAATTCTCGTCGACGGCGACGCGCCCGTAGAATTTCAGGGCCGTCTGCCCGGCCCAGACGAAAGGATCGCCTTCGATCATGCTGAGCGCCGTCGCGTTCGGCATATGGGTGTGAAAGGCGGCTCCGACGCGCGGCGACATCCTGTGCAGACGGGCATGGATGAAGAAGGCGGTGGCCTCGGGCACGCCATCGCCGGCCACGACATTTCCCTCGAAATCGCAGATCAGCAGCGATGAGGCCGTGGCTTCCTGAAATGCCCAGCCAAGCCTGTTGACGAGAAAGAGATCGGGATGGCCGGGCACGACCGCGGAAAAATGGTTGCAGATGCCTTCTTCGAGGCCGAGCCGTGCCGCCATTCTCAGGCATGCGGCCAGATCGACGCGGGCCTGCCGGATCTCGTCCGTATCGAGCGGCAGATTGCGCAATATCGCCGGCTGTCCCTTCGCCAGGTTCAGTTCATGAGCCATGTCTCGCCTCCAATGAATTATATCCAGCCCTTCGCCGCAAACAGGCCGGGGACCCTGTCCAGCGTCGGCACGATCTCGTTTGGGCGGTAGTCGCTGAGCGGTTTGCGCCCGGTGCCGCGATCCACCCAGATCGCACGAAAACCGAGTTCGCGGGCGGCGGCAAGGTCGAGATGCGGGCTGGCGCAGATATGCATGAGATCATCCATGCCGATGCCGAGCGTTTTCCAGGCATGCCGGAAGATCTGTGCGGACGGCTTGTAGGCTTGTGCCTGCTCGGCGGTTATCACCCGGTCGACGAAACCGCCAAGCTGCGCGATATTGCCGGCGATGATCGCATCGTCAGTATTGGAGATGACGGCCAGCTTGAAGCCGGCGGCCTTGAGCCTGCCGAGCGTTTCGACGACTTCCGGGAAGGGCGGCATCCGGCCGATCGAGGAGGTCAGGAGGTCGCCATCGGCGCTGTCGAAATTCAGGCCGAATTCCTTCATCGCCAGTTCCAGCGCGAGCGCCGTCACCTGCTTGAAGGAACGGTGCGGCCGCTGTCCTTCCAGCTGATGTTCGTATCGGTCGTAAACGGCAATGAAGGCGGGCTGGTCGATGTCGCCGCCCTTGGCCGACAGGATCGCATCCATGGCGGCCAGCAGGCCTTCGTCCCATTGGATCAGCGTGCCGTAACAATCGAAGGTCAGCCAGGTCGGCCGGTTTCCGGGAAGCGTCATCTCTCGTCTCCATGATTTGCCGCATGTTGACAAAGAAACGGGCCATTGAAAAATTAAATGTCGAAATCATCAGCATTGGAAAATCGAATGAGCTTCGCCTTCGATCTCGATCTTCTCCGGACTTTCGCGGCCGTCATCGACACCGGCGGTTTCACGCGCGCGGCCGAGCGCATTCATCTCACCCAGTCCACCGTCAGCCAGCAGATCAAAAAACTCGAAGCCAATATCGGCCACAGCCTGCTTCTGCGGGAGAAATCGACGGGCAGCGTCCAGACGACGGAGGAGGGCGAGGTTCTGCTCAGCTATGCGCGGCGCCTGTTGGCAACGGCCGAAGAGGCGATGGAAATCATGCGCAAGCCGGCTGCACCCAAGACCGTCAGGCTCGGTGTTCCCGAGGATTTTGCCGGCCGCAGGCTTATCGATCTGCTGTCGGGCTTTGCGGCCGCCTCTCCGCATATAAGGCTCGATACGGTCAGCGGCTGGAGCGTCGAGCTTCGCCGCCTTCTGGACGCCGGCGAGATCGACCTTGCGCTGATCAAGCGCGAGCCGGGCGACGGCGGCTGTCTGGCGAGCTGGAAGGAGGAACTGGTCTGGGTCGAGAGCATGAGCCGGCCGGTTCGGGGCGAGCCTGTCCCGCTCGCGGTTTTTCCCGTCGGCTGCATCTACAGGGAGAGGGCCATCCGCTTTGTCGAACGCAGCGGATGGCGCTGGCGCATCGCCTATACGAGCCAAGGCCTGATGGGTGTCCAGGCGGCGGTCGCGTCAGGCCTCGGCATCAGCCTGCTTCCGTCGGATGCCGTCCTGCCTGAACATCGCCGGCTTGGAGCGGCGGACGGCTTCGATCCGCAGCCAGCCTCCGAACTTGCCCTTGTCGGGGGAAGGCCGCGGCTCTCGGCGGAGAGCCGCTCGCTTGCCGATTTCCTTGCGGCCAATCTTTAGGTGCGTGAGGAGAAGAGCGAGGCGAGCGTCGATGACGGCTTGTTGTTCAGCCGCGGCACGACGACGAGCTGCCTGATATCGCCGCGTTTGTAGGCGGCGAGGAAGCGCTTGTAATCCTTGAAGGAAACGCAACCGTTGGAATCGCCGTTCCGGCCGAGCATATAGGTATGCGCCAGCAGGCCGACACGGTTGAAGATCGCTTCCGAGCCTTGTACCGGCGTCAGGCGAATGGCTTCCACGCCGTGGAACAGCGCCTCGCGCATCGTCAGGTTATAGGTGTGCGGCGGCGTCGGTCCGCGCATCTTCTGGTTCACGAAACGCGGATTGTCACGCATCTTGCCGAGGCCGGAATGGGCCTCCAGGCGTTCGCCATTCGGCAGATAGACCGTGCTGTTTTCGATATCGTAGATGGCGACGCCGGCCCGCAGGCGCGGCGTAAAGACCGGCTTGTCATAGCGCGGCACGGCATCGTCGTCGTCATCCTCGATCGGCGAGTTCGGCTTGGCATAGGCAAGCACCGGCTCGGCAGCGCGAGGCGCCCCCTTGGAGGCCGGGGCAGGTTTGCCGACGAGCCCGTCGGGCCGCGCCATCGGCAGCGGTATGGAATCCTCATCGGGCGCGAGAACCAGATCGAAAGGCTGGGAGCCATCGTCCACCTCGGCAACGTCGACGGGCTGATCGGCGACAGGAGCGGTGGCGCGGTTGACCGGCGCCGGTTCGATCGGAGCAGGTGTCACGCGTGCCCCGGCATCGGCCAGGGCGAGCATCGCCGGCATCTCGGCGGCAGCGACAACCTCCTTCGACGGAATGATGATCCGGTCGGCATCGTCCTCGTCGGAGACGGCGGAAGCGGTTTCGACGGCCGGCGGTGTCGCCTTGATGGCATCTTCCTTGCTGAAGCGCGGATTGTCGGAGACGGCAACCGGCTGAACCTGTGCGACGGCAACGGCAAGACGATTGGTCTTCGCAAGCGCCAGGACCGCATTCGAGGCCGCCGATGTCTTCTCTGCATGCGACTGGATCAACTGCGCCGTCAAAGGCACAACCGGCTTGGCATCGAATGCCGCAAGGCGTGAAGCCTTGTTCACATGGATGAGACGCTCACGCGTGGCGGCAACAGGTGCTGGCCTTGGCGCTGCCGTGACTTCGGCCATTTCCTTCTGCGAGGAAAACGGCATCGACACGGATTGCATCGTCGCGACAGTACCGATCAGCCAGGTGGAGGTCAGGAGCCCGGCGATTGCGATGCCGGCAAGAAAACCGCGAGATCTTCCCGAACGAACAGGGGATCCGCCAAAAGGGGCGACGTTATTGAACGTCCCTACCGCAAACGCCATACTCTACTCGTCTTCCAAACACGCTACGCAGGCCGGCAGCACTGGCTACTTGATCTTTGCCGGAGCCGCTAACTGCCCAAAAAGGCCGAATTTTGGCCTGTCCGCGACATGCGACCGTTTCTTAAGGATGACGAACTATGGTTTCCAATTGGTTTACGGATGCGGGGCTCTGCTTCGATTGTCGCGAAAAGAGACGCAATATTTTAGGGGCAGCTGTTTTTCGAAGGCTCGCCTCGTCTGCGTGTCGCCGTCCGGTGCGACATGGCTTGCCGGCAGGGTTTCCTGCCGTCAGCTGCGGGCCATGACGTAACTGCCGGGAGCTTCTTCGATCGCGTTGAGGGCTGCCCCGCCCACCTTGCGGGCAGCCACGCGCTCGCCGTTCTGCGCCTCGATCCAGGCGTGCCAGTGCGGCCACCAGGAGCCGGCCGTCTCCTTTGCCTTGGCAAGCCATGCATCATAGTCGCCCTTGGCCGGTCCGCCGGTCCAGAACTGGTACTTGTGCTTGTCGGGCGGATTGACGACCCCGGCAATATGGCCGGAGCCGGCAACGACGAACTGTACCTTGCCGCCGAAAAACCGGCTGCCGAGGAAAACGGATTTCGCCGGCGCGATGTGATCCTCGCGGGTTGCAAGATTATAGATCGGGATCTTGATGTCCTTCAGCGACAGGGTCTTGCCGTCGAGGATCATCTCATCCTTGGTCAGGGCGTTCCTGAGATAGCAGTTGCGCAGGTAGAAGGCATGGTTGGCCGCCGCCATGCGGGTCGAATCGGCGTTCCAGAACAACAGGTCGAAGGGCAGGGGCTCCTGGCCCTTCAGGTAGTTGTTGACGAAATAGGGCCAGATGAGCTCGCTCGCCCGCAGCATGTTGAAGGCCGTCGACATGCGCGAACCGTCGAGATAGCCAAGCTCCTGCATATGCGCTTCCAGCGCCTGCAGCTGCTCCTCGTCGACAAAGACCTTCAGGTCGCCGGCATGAGTGAAATCCACCTGGGTAGTGAAGAGCGTCGCGCTCTTGATGCGCTTGTTCTTCTCCTTGGCGTGCAGGGCAAGGGTTGCCGCCAGCAGCGTGCCGCCCACGCAATAGCCGATGGCGTTGACCTCCTTCTCGCCGGTCGCCTTCTCGACGGTTTCCAGCGCGAAATCAACGCCTTCCCTTGCGTAAGCCGTCCAGTCCTTCGATGCGTGGCGGCTGTCCGGGTTGACCCAGGAAATGACGAAAACCGTGTGCCCCTGGTCCACGCACCATTTGATGAAGGATTTCTGCGGGTTGAGGTCGAGAATGTAGAATTTGTTGATCCAGGGCGGGCAGATCAGCAGCGGCCGTTTCAGCACGGTTTCCGTGGAAGCTTCGTACTGGATGATCTGGCAGATCTCGTTCTGGGCGATCACCTTGCCCAGCGTCAGCGCCATGTCGCGGCCGACTGCGAATTTGGTCATGTCGGTCTGGCGCAGCCTGAGTTCGCCGCGCCCGGCGATGATGTCCTCGGCGAGCATTTTCATGCCGCGCACGAGGTTTTCGCCGCTGGTCGCGATCGTCTCGCGGTAGATCTGCGGATTGGTGACGACGAAATTGGTGGGCGAAAGCGCGGCCGTGATCTGCTTCACATAGAAGCCGGCCTTGTGTTTCGTGTGCTCGTCCAGTCCCTCGGTCTCGGCCACGAGCTTTTCGGCCCAGTCGGCGGTCACGAAATAGACCTGCTTTAGAAATTCGAAGAAGGGGTTCCTCTGCCAGTCCGCGTCTGCGAAGCGCTTGTCCTTGCGCTCGGCCTCCTGCTCGATCGTCTCGCCCTGCATACGCTGCATCGAGCGCATCCAGATGCCGAAGAAGGAGGTCATCAGCTGGGTTTGCGCCTCAAACGTCCGGCGCGGATCGGAAATCCAGTATTCCGTGACCCTGGAAAGCGTCTTCACCATGTCGGTGACGGGTTCGACGACCGTATCGGAGATTTCGCCGCGCTCGCGCGGGCCAAGCCATGCAGACGCCGCCTTGCCGAGATTTTCGAGCGCACGCGCGAAGTTCATCGCCATGGCCTCGGGATCCTTCAGGAGATAGGGATCGAGATCCTTGGCGTCGAAACCCAGCTTGGCACCATTCTCCTGTTTGCTGTCGGTCACGCATTTCCTCCGGCGGCAGCATCCATTGTTTGTTCGTTGTACATCTGCGTCGATGAAGAAAACAAGTTCCGCACGTTCGCTCTCATGCTATTGCTTTGTCGCTGCGACGAATTTAACAGTCGAAGCAGGCAGGATTGGATCATCAGGCATGACGACGACAGGCATTGGGCATATCGCGACCTTCACCCGCACGGCAGCACTCTGCGCGGCGGCTGCGGCCATGGCCATCGCCCTTGCCGGATGCAACAAGACCGCCGAGGAGAAGCAGGCCTTCGCCCGGCGCATGGCCGCGCCGACAGCCGTTGTAATGCCGGCCTCCAAGGGCGAGCCCGTCGAAGGCGGCCTGGCCAAGAGCAAGGACGGCTACCCGTCCTTCGGCGCGCCGCTGACGGCCGCCAACGTGCAGATGAGCGACGAACAGGCGGCCGAACTGCAGCATCAGCTGACGGCCCTGACCGCCAAGCGCCAGGCCGGCGCGATCACGGAGGCGGAGTATCAGCGCCGCGTTGCCGAGATGCGGAAACTGGCCGCCGAACACGGGGCCGAAACGCTCTCCGAAATCTCCAAATAAGCCTTGCCTTTCAGGCGATTTGGACGCAAAGCCTTCCGGATGGATCGGAAGATGCAATTTTCCCGATAATGCGCTTCATGCGCGGCCTCTCCGTCAAAGATTTGCCGCGCAGCTTGAGTTCAAGAGGAATACGGCGCTGCGAGTCTGAAGCTCGTATCGCAGATGCCGGGAGACGGAACGAGCTTCGACAGCGGTCAGGTTGGCCGCATTTCCATGGGGAAAGAGATGGAAGAGTTTCACAAAGTCCGGCGTTTGCCGCCCTACGTTTTCGAACAGGTCAACCGTTTGAAAGCGAGCGCGCGAGCGGGCGGGGCCGACATCATCGATCTCGGCATGGGAAACCCTGACCTTCCGACCCCCCAGGCGATCGTCGACAAGCTTTGCGAAGTCGTCCAGGACCCGCGCACCCACCGCTACTCGTCCTCCAAGGGCATTCCCGGCCTGCGCCGCGCCCAGGCTGCCTATTACGCCCGCCGATTCGGCGTGAAGCTGAACCCCGACACGCAGGTGGTCGCCACCCTCGGCTCCAAGGAAGGCTTCGCCAATATGGCGCAGGCCATCACCGCGCCGGGCGACGTCATCCTCTGCCCGAACCCGACCTACCCGATCCATGCCTTCGGCTTCCTGATGGCCGGCGGCGTGATCCGCTCCATGTCGGTCGAGCCGGACGACAGCTTCTTCCCGCCGCTCGAGCGCGCCGTGCGCCATTCGATCCCGAAGCCGCTGGCGCTGATCCTGAACTATCCGTCGAACCCGACGGCCTTCGTGGCAACCCTCGACTTCTATAAGGAGGTCGTGGCCTTTGCGAAGAAGCACGACATCATCGTGCTTTCCGACCTTGCCTATTCGGAAATCTATTTCGATGGCGAGCCGCCACCGTCGGTCCTGCAGGTTCCGGGCGCAATGGATGTGACGGTCGAATTCACCTCCATGTCCAAGACCTTCTCCATGCCGGGCTGGCGCATGGGCTTTGCAGTCGGCAACGAACGGCTGATTGCGGCCCTGACGCGTGTGAAGTCCTACCTGGATTATGGTGCCTTCACGCCGATCCAGGTCGCGGCGACCCATGCGCTGAATGGCGATGGTTCCGACATCGCGGAAGTCCGCAACGTCTACAAGCGCCGCCGCGACGTCATGGTCGAAAGCTTCGGCAAGGCCGGCTTCGAAGTGCCGCCGCCGGCCGCAACCATGTTTGCCTGGGCGAAGATCCCGGAAAAGTTCCGTCATCTCGGTTCGCTGGAATTTTCCAAGCTCCTGGTCGAGAAGGCAGACGTTGCCGTTGCCCCGGGCATCGGCTTCGGAGAACAGGGCGATGACTACGTTCGTCTGGCGCTGGTCGAGAACGAACACCGCATCCGCCAGGCTGCGCGCAACATCAAGAAGTTCATGTCGACGGCAGACGAGACGATGCACAACGTCATCTCGCTCAACGCCCACCGTTAATTCCAACCGCGAAGACAGCCGCAAGATCTGCGGCTGTCTTTCACCAGACATTTCAGGATCGATCCATGGCAGATGCCCTTAAAATCGGCATTGCGGGCTTGGGTACCGTCGGTGCCTCGCTTGTTCGCATCATCAGGCAGAAGAGCAACGAACTTGCAGTCACCTGCGGACGCCCGATTACGATTACGGCAGTTTCGGCCCGCGACCGAACGAAGGACCGCGGCATCGATCTGGCCGGCATCGCCTGGTACGAACGCCCGGACGAACTGGCCGAAAAGGCCGATATCGACGTCTTCGTCGAGCTGATCGGCGGCGCCGAGGGAGCCGCCAACAAGGCCGTTCGCGCCGCTCTTTCGCGCGGTCTCCATGTGGTGACAGCCAACAAGGCGCTGCTTGCCTATCACGGTGTCGAGCTTGCGGCGATCGCCGAGGAAAAAGGCTCGCTGCTCAACTTCGAAGCGGCCGTTGCCGGCGGCATCCCGGTCATCAAGGCGCTGCGCGAATCCCTGACGGGCAACACGATCTCGCGCGTCTACGGCATCATGAACGGCACCTGCAACTACATCTTGACCAAGATGGAGAAGGAAGGCCTGTCCTTTGCCGATTGCCTGAAGGAAGCCCAGCGCCTCGGTTATGCCGAAGCCGATCCGGCTTTCGACATCGAAGGCAACGACACGGCCCACAAGCTGTCGATCCTGACGACGCTTGCCTTCGGCAACAGGATCGCTGCCGACGATATCTATCTCGAAGGCATCACCAATATCTCGATCGAGGATATCCGCGCTGCCGCCGATCTCGGCTACCGCATCAAGCTGCTCGGCGTTGCCCAGCGCACGGATACGGGCATCGAACAGCGCGTGCATCCGACCATGGTGCCGGTCGATTCCGTCATCGCCCAGGTCGATGGCGTCACCAACGCGGTCGCGATCGAATCCGATATTCTCGGCGAACTCCTGATGGTCGGCCCCGGTGCCGGCGGCAACGCTACGGCCTCTTCGGTGCTTGGCGATATCGCCGACATTGCCAAGAGCCAGCCGGGCGCCCAGCGCGTTCCGGTTCTCGGCCATCCGGCAAAATCGCTGGAACCCTATCGCAAGGCGCAGATCCAGAGCCATGAGGGCGGCTATTTCATCCGCCTGACCGTTCTCGACCGCACCGGCGTCTTCGCCAGCGTCGCAACCCGCATGGCCGAAAACCACATTTCTCTCGAATCGATCGTCCAGCGCTCCAAGCAGCATCTGGCGCCCTCGCATCACCAGACGATCATCCTCGTTACCCACGCGACGATGGAAGACTCAGTGCGCAAGGCCGTCGCCGCGATCAAGGAAGAGGGCTATCTGGTTGGTGAACCGCAGGTGATCCGCATCGAGCGTCCCAAGGAAGAATCCTGACATTTGTTCCAGATTGGAACAGATCAGCCCGCCCGGGGCCTCTCGGGCGGGTTTTCTGTTATTAATCAAAGCACTTCACCAAAATTCATATTAACAGATATGCGGATATCGATATAATCAATCCGGGAGCCGTTGGAGTCGCGGGTTGAGGAAGATCGAGCAGACGCAGGACGTAGTGATCGAGCTCGAGAACCCTCGGGCGAGTTCGCCGAAATCTGAACCGACGGCGCCTGGAGCCGCCCTTGAATGCGAGCCGCGACAGGGGCGAAATTGGGCCACGCTGCTGATCCTGCTCTCGGTCCTCTTCGTCCAGCTGCTGCTTATCGGCTTGGTTATCTGGGCAATTTTCTGGTAATCCACAGGCCTGAAATCAAGCGCTTTGCTATCCGTTCCGCATCTGTAAAAAGGGCAGATGATGAAAGCGGAGTTTGGCATGGCAGATCAGGTCGATCCGGTACCGCGCGCCTTTCTGGGCGTCGAAAGATCCGTTCTCGACAATCGCTGGGTTTCGCGCCTCGATCAGGCGGGGCAGAACCGCGCCCTTGCCATGTCGCAGATGCACGGCCTGCCGGATCTCATCGCCCGCGTGCTTGCCGGACGCGGGGTGACGGTGGATGAAGCTGTCGAATTTCTCGATCCGACGATCCGCAGCCTCATGCCTGATCCCTACAGGCTGACCGACTGCGAGAAGGCCGCCAGGCGCCTGGCGGAAGCGATCCGCAAGGGTGAGCCGGTCGCGATCTTCGGCGATTACGACGTCGATGGTGCGGCCTCTTCCGCGCTGATGTATCGCTTCCTGACCCATTTCGGTGTCAAGGCGCATATCTATATTCCCGATCGCATCTTCGAAGGTTACGGCCCCAATCCGACCGCCATCAATCAGCTGATCGACAACGGCGCGCGCCTGATCGTAACCGTCGATTGCGGCTCCACCAGTCATGAGGCGCTGGCGGCCGCCGCCGACCGCAACATCGATGTCGTGGTCATCGACCACCATCAGGTAACGCACGAGCTGCCGCCCTGCCATTCTCTTGTCAATCCGAATCGTGAGGACGACCTGTCCGGGCTGGGGCATCTCTGTGCGGCCGGCGTCGTCTTCATGGTGCTGGTGGCAACGCTGCGCCTGCTGCGCGAGGCGGGAGACAAGCGCATTCTCGCGATCGACCTCCTGCAGTGGCTGGACATCGTGGCGCTCGCGACCGTCTGCGACGTGGTGCCCCTCAAGGGGCTCAACCGCGCCTACGTGGTCAAGGGACTGGTTGCCGCGCGCCACCAGAGCAATGCCGGCCTTGCGGCGCTGTTCCGCAAGGCGGGCCTGGCAGGGCCGGTGACGCCCTACCATTTCGGTTTCCTGATCGGCCCGCGCATCAATGCCGGCGGGCGGATCGGCGACGCGGCGCTCGGAAGCCGCCTGCTGACGCTGGATGATCCCGTAGAGGCCGAAGCCATCGCCCAAAGGCTGGACGAACTCAACCGCGAGCGGCAGGCCATGGAAGCGGCCATGCTGCAGGAGGCCGAGGCCGAAGCGTTCGCGGAGTATGGAGACGGCGAGGGGGCTTCCGTCATCGTCACCGCGCATGAGAAATGGCACCCCGGTATTGTCGGCCTTATTGCCGCGCGCCTGAAGGAGAGGTTCAAGCGGCCCGCCTTCGCCATCGCCTTCGACCCGTCGGGCCGGGGGACCGGCTCGGGCCGGTCGATCAACGGCTTCGACATGGGCCGGATGGTGCGCGCGGCGGTCGACGAAGGGCTGCTGGTGAAAGGCGGCGGCCACGCCATGGCAGCCGGTCTGACCGTCGAGCGCGGCAAGCTCGGCCTTCTCAGAGCTTTCTTCACCGAGAAGGCGCAGAAGACGGTGTCGGCCCTTGTCGCCAATGAAACGCTGAAGATCGATGGCGCGATTGCGGCAAGCGGCGCGACGATCGATCTCATCGACCGTCTGGAAACGGCAGGACCGTATGGTTCGGGACATTCCCAGCCGGTCTTTGCCGTCCCGGCGCACCGGGTGCGCGATTCGCGCCTGGTCGGCGAGCGCCATGTGAAAGTGACCTTGGAGGCCATGGACGGCGCGCGCCTCGACGGCATCGCCTTCAGGGCTGCCGAGACCCCGCTCGGCAACCTGCTGCTCAATTCCCGCGGCGCCAACCTGCATGTCGCAGGCTCGCTCGGCGCAGAGCATTATCAGGGCTCGCGCAGGATCCAGCTACGCATCAGCGATGCCGCGCCGGCCAAGTGACCGGCCGAAGGCGAGGCTGCGGTCGGGAAAGCGCTGATTTTCCGTGAAGGCAGGCAGGGGCTGGCGATACGCCGCCCGCGATCGTGCCGATGGCCGGCGGCAGAGGAAACGGGCGCGCGCTTCTCTTGCCGACGATTTTTGCCCGTCGGGATCTGCAAACGCAACTCTATGAAAAACATGAGGATAATGAAGGAGAGTGGCACGCCCTAGGGGAGTCGAACCCCTCTTTACAGAATGAAAATCTGTCGTCCTAACCGATAGACGAAGGGCGCGTGCTCTGTGGTGGCGCCCTTATAGTCAGCACTTTTGTACACCGCAAGCGGCAAAATGAGAAAATTTTATAGGATTATGCAGTTTTTTTCTGGGCTTGTGGAAAAGCCGGAAATGGCGGCTTCATTGCCCGTATTCGGTGCCGTCACGGATCCGTTCACTGCTCGCCGACCGTGAGCCGGACAATCTTGCTCTAGGGAAAATGTCGGCTGATGCTGGTACGCCCTAGGGGAGTCGAACCCCTCTTTACAGAATGAGAATCTGTCGTCCTAACCGATAGACGAAGGGCGCAGGCTTTCAGCTCAAATAGGAAAGCACAACGCGTTCGGCAAGCGGTAAGGAGATGCGAAATTGAAAGAAGGAAGTGGCACGCCCTAGGGGAGTCGAACCCCTCTTTACAGAATGAAAATCTGTCGTCCTAACCGATAGACGAAGGGCGCGTGCTGTGGTGGCGCCCTTATAGTCAGGCACTTCCGATCCCGCAAGCGGCAAAATCGAAATTTTTCAAAAAAATGACAGACGGTTTCCGTCTGTGGAAAATGAGGATTATTGCAGCCGAATCAAAGGGCTGCGGCGGCCGCCGAAAACCGGGCGCAGACCGCTTGCGCAGCGTCAGGTTTGCATGCCTTCGAGGTCAGATCGCTCTCGCCGAAGCAATCGGCGCGCGCTTGCGGCCGCAGCCCCAGTTCCAGTCGCGGGCATTGCCCGTGTCCAGATGGACCGAGTCTGTGTGGCAATAGGTGCCGACGCCGCCGCGGTTCGGGAGCGACCGGATATATTCGGCGACATCCCATTTGCTGACGCCGTCGATCTGGATATCGGCGGCTTCGCAGCTCTTGTGCATCGATTCCTCGGCCCCGCCCACTTCGCGGTTGTGCTGTGGATCGCGGTAGCCCGAGGTGACGACGACCGGCTTGCCGAAATGCGTCTCCACCGTCTTGATGACCCGCATGAGATCGGGCTTGAAGCAGCCGACCTGGACGCCATCGTTCTGCACATGCAGGCCGTTCGGCGCGATGCGCGTCATGCCAGGCAGCGACGCTTTCTGCAGGAGCCCGGAAAGGCTGCCGAGCAGGTTCTGCTTCGGCGCGCTGTAGAGGGCATTCATCGTCGATCCCGGAATGCTGCTGCCGGTAAGCGAGGCGGTCTGCACGGGCGCGAGCTTCGTGCTGGTATTCTGCGACGATTGCTGCGGCAGCATCTCGCCCTGCTGCGGCTCGGGCGGCGCGCTGAACACGCTCGATCGCGGGCCGGCATTCTGCGGCGCGTAGGCGTTCGCGCCCTGCGGCTGGATGATCGTCGAGGTCGAATTGTTCTGCGCCTGCGGCTGATGATCGGAAAAGATGCTCATCGCCTGCGCATTGATTCGCGTCGACTGCATGACGAGGCCGCCAATATTGGCCGGCTGCTGCTGTTGCATCGCCGGATCGGCGGGCGGAGCGACCGCTGCCGCATTTGCATCCTGCGCCGCCACCTGCGGATCGACGCCGGAGACATTGGTCAGCATCGGATCGCGATAGGGCTGTTTCGGCGCGCTCGACGATGCGGCGGGCATTGCCGCCGCCAGCCGCGGTGCCGGCTGCCCTTCCGCAGCCGGTGTGGAGACGGCGGCCGAATCAAGCGCCTTCTTGTCGGAGACGCAGCCGGAAAGCGCCAGGATGGAGCTGGCGATCAGCAAAGCACCGACGGCCTGCCGGCTCGGAGGGGCAATGCGCTTGTTGTTTCTGGTCAACCGAGAAGTCTCCGGTGAATGCGGAAGGCGCCCGAAAGCGCGCTTCCGTTACGATGGAGCCGGAGAATGCCTCGTGAAGCTTGCCTGCAGCTTGGCTTACCAGGTGCCGGTATTGCCCATGGACAGCCACGGCTCGGCCGGGGCCAGTCTTTCGCCCTTCTGCAGGATCTCGATCGAGATGCCGTCGGGCGAACGGACGAAGGCCATATTGCCGTCACGCGGCGGGCGATTGATGATTATGCCGTTATCCATCAGCTTCTGGCAGATCGCGTAGATATCATCCACCTCATAGGCGAGGTGACCGAAATTGCGTCCTCCGGTATAATCTTCCGTGTCCCAGTTATAAGTGAGCTCCAGGCAGGGGGCTTTTTCGCTGCGGGCGCGGTCGAGATCATCGCGAGCAGCCAGGAAAACGAGCGTAAAGCGGCCCTTCTCGTTCTCATGGCGGCGGATTTCCTCGAGTCCGAAGAGTGTGGTGTAGAAATGGAGGGAAGCGTCGAGGTCTTTGACGCGAACCATGGTGTGGAGATAACGCATTGTGTTTCCTCTCTCTATTTAGGCTAGCCCATCTGGAGTAACAGACGCCAGTTTCGGGCAAGTCATCGCGATAAAATGTACAGTTGGGAATAACCGAAAACTAGGACTTGCGCTTATCCGTTACCAAGATGTTAATCTTGATTTCAAGAATCAGTTAACCGTAACAGTGTGACGCGTATTGAGGGGCTGGCGACATGGCTGACAGGATTTCACCGAATGGCTTTACCGACCTTGAAGAGTTGTCGGGGGAACCGGTTGACCTCGTTGAAATCACCGGCGTGGTGAAATGGTTCGACGTGGCCAAGGGCTTTGGCTTCATCGTTCCCGATAATGGCATGCAGGATGTGCTGCTGCACGTGACCTGCCTTCGCCGCGACGGCTACCAGACCATCCTCGAGGGCACACGCATCGTCGCTCTAATCCAGCGCCGCGAGCGCGGCTTCCAGGCCTTCAAGATCCTTTCCATGGATCAGTCGACTGCGGTCCACCCCTCGCAGATGCCGCCGGTTCGCACCCACGTGCAGGTCACGGCAACGAGCGGCCTCGAACGCGCGCTTGTAAAGTGGTTCAACCGCACCAAGGGCTTCGGGTTCCTGACGCGCGGCGAAGGCACGGAAGACATTTTCGTGCATATGGAAACGCTGCGCCGCTTCGGCCTCACGGAACTGCGGCCCGGCCAGGTGGTGCTGGTGCGCTTCGGCGACGGCGAGAAGGGCCTGATGGCCGCGGAAATCCATCCTGACGTTCCGAGCCCGGTCGGCCGGTCTCACTGATGCGCAGCCTGTTCTCTGTGGAGATGATGAGAAGCGCCTTCATGGCGCTTTTTTTCATGATCGCCCTGCCGGCATTTGCGCAGCAGGACATGCACTTCGACAAGGAGCCGCTGATCATCCAGACGGCTGCCGGCAAGATGCTGCATTTCACCGTCGAGATCGCCGCCACCGGCGACCAGCGCGCTTACGGGCTGATGTTCCGCAAGGCGATGGCCGAGGATGCCGGCATGATCTTCGATTTCGGCGTATCGCGGCGCGTCACCATGTGGATGGAAAATACCGTGCTGCCGCTCGACATGCTCTTTGCGGACGACAGGGGCATCATCACCCATATCAAGGAAGACGCCACACCTTTTTCCCGCGACATAATCGATTCGATGGGTGAGGTCCGCTATGTGGTCGAGTTGAATGCCGGCATCGCCCGCAAGCTCAACATCCGCCCCGGCGATCGTCTCGTCAGCGCCACGACGACGAGAAAGGCAAAGTAAGCCTGTTAAATCTGGCGGCAAAGGCCGATTTATGGGGTTGCGAGGGCAGGGGGAAGCGTGTATTTCCGCTGCCATCAAAGGCTCGGAGTGTAGCGCAGTCTGGTAGCGCATCTGGTTTGGGACCAGAGGGTCGGGAGTTCGAATCTCTCCACTCCGACCATTGTTTTCCCAATATTTTCCGTGATTTAAGCTGGTTTCGCGGTCCGTCGACATGCGGGCCGCTGGGCCGGTTCGCGTTCAGGAAATCCCTCGGCCAGAATGGTTTCCCCGATCTGCAAGATGGTGACGATGCCGTTCAAATGGCAGGGCACGCCTGCTGAGGCGTGCCGTCAATCAGCCTTGAGCAAGCAGGCCGACATATTGGGCATAGCTGATCGCCGCATAGAAAAACGCAGTGATGCTTGCTCCAATCATGATGGCATGAAATTCCGCTGAGGTTCTCATAGCTCGCACCCGTGTCACAACGGTTGGTAGACACCCTAGTCGCCTATCCCGGCCATAACAATTAGAAAGCGATCAAAACATGCAACAATCCGAAACATTTCGGATCGGCTGACAGGATTGCCCGCTTATCCACACCCGGCTGCGAATGAGGGCTGCGCTTGTGCGCTCTGCAACAATAACGCGCTGCGAGCCATTCGGTTTCACCGATTCGCCGGTCCCGTGGCAACGGCGCTTTTCCCTTGAAAAAACGGGGATTCGCGGATAAGCAAAATTCACTTCTTCCTGCCATGCTGGGTGTGGAAGCGCCCTGTCACGGGCTAAGTCATGAAAGGCGGGCCTTGCCCGCATATCGGAGGCGTCGCAGTCATGTCTGCTAAGATCTATCGTCCGGCCAAGACCGCAATGCAGTCGGGCAAGGCCAAGACCCATCTCTGGGTGCTGGAGTTCGATCAGGAGCAGCCGCGCAAGATCGATCCGATCATGGGCTACACGTCGTCTGGCGATATGCGCCAGCAGCTGAAGCTGACTTTCGAAACGCAGGAACTTGCCGAAGCCTATGCCAAGCGCAACGGCATCGAATACCGCGTCATCGCTCCGAAGGACCCGGCCCGCCAGGTCGTCGCTTATCCGGACAATTTCCGCTATACCCGCACGCAGCCCTGGACGCATTGATCCGTTTGCGGCTCGCATGCCGAAATGCCTGGTGTCGCGCCATCGCGGCATTGAGACGGCCCCTTAGCTCAACTGGATAGAGCAGCTGCCTTCTAAGCAGCAGGTCGCAGGTTCGAGTCCTGCAGGGGTCGCCATCTTTTCAGACTTTTCTGGAGGCCGTGACTGACCGTGAGCCGCTGTTCGCGGTCAAATGCTGCTTTGCATCGGCAGCAAAAGTTCGGCCGGCGGCGCACCCGGTATGACGAGGCGCCGCCGGCCCTTGCCCGTTTAGCCCTCGGGCGTCAGCGTCATCGACGTGCCGGTGGCGGCCAGGTTGAGGCCAAGCTGGCCGGTCACGCTGATCGTCTGCAGATGGATCGAGCCGGACGTGCCGCCAAAGAGCACGTTCGTGCCGATGCCGCCGACCAGCGTCGCTTCAGCGGTTGCACCCTGATAGAGGCCGGCCAGGGAGCCGCGATGATAGCCGGCAGTCGGTGCGAAGACGGCCCAAAGGAGGCGACCGCGCGTGGTGAAGCCAAGATCGACGCCGAACTTGCGCAGCGCGCCGCTGTAATGTTCGGGCGCTTCTGCATTGCTCGTCGGCTGGAAGACGCAATCGATCTGCTTGGAGGAGCCAAGCACATAGCCGACGCCGCCGCCGATATCGCAGCTAAGGTAGCCGATCTTCACGCCCCCGCTGACGTCGGGAGCAGCCGGCGGCGCCGCCCGTACCATGTCAGCAGCGCTGGCACCCATGACGAAGGCCTGAAGCAGCGAGGCTGCGGCGATTGTGGTTGCGAGTATCTTTTTCATTTCAATCTCCTTTGGATATCGCAGGAAGGATATAGCGTCGGCTTTGTCATAACCAAGGCAGGAAAGTCTTTGCTCTCATTTTGGTTCCGGCCGTTGCCTGTGCCAACCTGCCGCGGCCGCCGTTTAAGGAACCCTATCGGGCTGCACAGGTTGTGCGATCGTCCATTGTTCCAACGAGGGAGATCTGAACGGGCAAGACCGATTCAGACGAGATCCGCGGGAAAGCAGAGCGGCAGGTAGAGAAGACCAGTGCCGGCGGACATCTCGGCGCAACCTGTTTCGGCCGGCCCGACGGCAAGACCGCCTCTTCCAGCAGCGCGGAGGCGCGAATGTCGCGGCCGAACGACGGCCGCAACTGATCTGAAGCGGGTTGCTGTAAAATACGAGGCCGGCTGTTCTCATTCTTGGGATTAAGCGCTCATTCCGAGGCAGGCACTGATAATTTTCGGCCGGGATATCACCGCCGGCGGCGGCTACGATTCCGGCCTTGCCGGACTGTGCGGCCTGCTGCGTTCGACGGCATCGCGCTGAAGCACACGAAAAACCCGCCGGCAGCCCGCCGGCGGGTTTTGAAGCGGAGATTGCCGATCAGTGCAGGATCTGGCTGAGGAACAGCTTGGTGCGCTCATGCTGCGGATTGTCGAAGAATTCGGCCGGCGAATTCTGCTCGACGATCTGGCCCTGGTCCATGAAGATCACGCGGTTCGCCACCTGCCGGGCAAAGCCCATTTCGTGCGTGACGCACAGCATGGTCATGCCTTCTTCGGCAAGGCCCACCATCGTGTCCAGAACTTCCTTGATCATTTCCGGGTCGAGAGCCGAGGTCGGCTCATCGAACAGCATGATTTTCGGGTTCATGCAGAGCGAGCGGGCAATCGCCACGCGCTGCTGCTGGCCGCCCGACAGCTGACCCGGATATTTGTTGGCCTGCTCGGGGATCTTAACGCGCTTGAGGAAATGCATGGCGATTTCTTCCGCCTGCTTCTTCGGCATCTTGCGCACCCAGATCGGCGCCAGCGTGCAGTTTTCCAGGATGGTCAGATGCGGGAAGAGGTTGAAGTGCTGGAACACCATGCCGACTTCGCGGCGCACTTCATCGATCTTCTTGAGGTCGTTGGTCAGTTCCGTGCCATCGACGATGATCTTGCCCTTCTGATGCTCCTCCAGACGGTTGATGCAGCGGATCATCGTCGACTTGCCGGAACCGGACGGGCCGGCGATGACGATGCGCTCGCCGCGCATGACCTTCAGGTTGATGTCGCGGAGCACGTGGAAGTCACCGTACCACTTGTTCATGTTGATGATCTCGACGGCAACGTCGGTTGCCGACACGGTCATCTTTTTCGTTTGGGCTTCTGCCATTGCTTGTTCCTCTTTTTATCGTTTGTGGCCGGTATCGAGATGACGTTCCATGAATGCTGAATAGCGCGACATGCCGAAGCAGAAAAGCCAGAAGGTAAAGCCGGCGAAAATCAGCCCGGACAACGGCGTCACGGCAGTTGCCCAATTGGCGTCGGTGAAGTTCAGGCGGACGATGCCGAGCAGGTCGAACATGCTGATGATCGACACCAGCGACGTATCCTTGAACATGCCGATGAAGGTGTTGACGATGCCGGGGATCACCAGCTTGATCGCCTGCGGCAGGATGATCAGCCGCATCTTCTGCCAATAGCCGAGGCCGAGCGAATCCGCCCCTTCGAACTGACCCTTCGGGATAGCCTGCAAACCGCCGCGAATGACCTCGGCCATATAGGCGGAGGCGAAGATCGATACGCCGACGATCGCGCGCAGCAGCTTGTCCACCGTCCAGCCCGCCGGCAGGAAAAGCGGCAGCACGACGCTTGCCATGAACAGCACCGTGATCAGCGGAACGCCGCGGACCACTTCGATGAAGACGATGCAGACCATGCGGATGACAGGCATATGCGAGCGTCTTCCGAGCGCCAGGATAATGCCGACCGGGAAGGAAACCGCGATGCCGACGAAGGAGAGAACCAGCGTCACCATCAACCCGCCCCAGAGCGGCGTTTCGACCGTCTCGAGACCGAAGCCGCCATAGAGCAGGACGAAGGAGATGATCGGCAGCACGATGAAAAGAAGGATCGCGTTCAGGCCCTTGCGCGGCACCGAAGGAATGAGCATCGGCACGAGCAGGAGCACGAAGAGAATGCCGACGAGGGTCGGCCGCCAGCGCTCGTCGAGCGGATAGCGTCCATAGATGAACTGGTCGAACTTGGCGTTGACGAAGGCCCAGCAGGCTCCGCTCCAGCCGTCGGGCTGGATGCCGCCCTGAACAGTCGTGGCGCAGAACGTGCGGTCCGGACCCGTCCAGACCGCCTGCACGAACAGCCAGTTGATGGCCTGCGGCAGCGCCCAGCCGAGAAAGGCCAGGGCCAGCACGGTGAAGACGATATCCTTGGGCGTTGCAAGCAAGTTGCGGCGAATCCAGGCTCCGGCGCCCTTTTCCCCGGGCGGCGGCGGTTCCTGCGCCAGCATGTTGGTTCTGACGAAACTGTCGCTCATCTTATCTCTCCACCAATGCCATCTTGGCGTTGAACCAGTTCATCAGCAGCGAGGTCACGATGCTGATGGCGAGATAGATGACCATCCAGATGAGAATCACCTCGACGGACTGGCCAGTCTGGTTGAGCGTCGTGCTGCCGACGGCCACGAGATCGGCAAAGCCGATGGCGATCGCCAGCGACGAGTTCTTGGTGAGGTTCAGATATTGGCTGCTGAGCGGCGGAATGATGATGCGGAACGCCTGGGGAATGACCACCAGACGGGTGATCGACGACGGATGCAGGCCAAGTGCGGCTGCCGCCTCCGTCTGTCCCTTCGGCACGCCGCGGATGCCCGAACGGACGATCTCGGCGATGAATGCCGCCGTGTAGAAGGAAAGCGCCAGGAAAAGCGACATGAATTCCGGGCCGATCACGGAACCGCCGCTCAGGTTGAACTTGCCCGCGACCGGAAAGTCGAAGGAAAGCGGTGCGCCCGCAAGCAGGAAGGCGATCAGCGGCAGGCCGACGATCAGGCCGATGGAAACCCAGATCGTGTGGAACGGCTGACCGGTTCTCGCCTGCCGGTTATGTGCCCAGCGGGCGGTCACGATCACCGCGACCACCGCAACCAGCAACGCGACGCCGACGAACCAGAAGCCTTCTCCGAAGATCGGCTTCGGGAAAGAAAGGCCGCGATTGTTGAGATAGGAGCCGAAGGGCAGGTGCAGCGATTCACGCGCGTTTGGCAGAACGGCAAGCACGCCGGAATACCAGAAGAAGATGACGAGCAGCGGCGGAATGTTGCGGAAGACTTCCACATAGACCGTGCAGAGCTTGGCGATCAGCCAGTTGCGTGAAAGGCGGCCAATGCCGATGACAAAGCCGATGATCGTTGCGGTGATGATGCCGGTCACGGCGATCAGCAGCGTGTTGAGGAAGCCGACGAGCAGGGCGCGGCCATAGGTCGAATCGCTCGAATAGGCGATCAGCGACTGGCCGACTTCGAAGCCGGCGCGGCCGTTCAAAAAGCCGAAACCCGATGCGATGTTGGCGCGGGCCAGATTCACGGCCGTGTTGTGAGCAACCGACCAGATGAAGGCGACCAGCAGTATGATGGTAAGAGCTTGAAAGAAGATGCCCCGGATTTTGGGGTCGTAAAGGGCGGACTGGAAGGTCCATCCGCTCCTGGATATGGGTGTAGATTCCGCAACCTGATGCGTCATTCCTGGCCAATTCCCCACGTTATGCGCCCCTTTTCGGAGCTTTTTTATAGGAGGAGGAAAGGCGGTCGCCCGCCTTTCCGGCTTTTCATGCGTAATGCCGGTCAGCGAACCGGCGGAGCGTACTGAATGCCACCCTTGTTCCAGAGCGCGTTAAGGCCGCGTGCGATCTTCAGCGGGCTGCCCTGGCCGATGTTCTTTTCGAAGACTTCGCCATAATTGCCGACGTTCTTGACGACGTTGTAGGCCCAGTCGTTGGTCAGGCCGAGGTCGGTACCGATCTTCGTATCGGCCTCAACGCCGAGGAAGCGTTTGATATCCGGGTTCGGCGAGTTCTTCATCTCGTCGACATTGGCCTGCGTGATGCCGAATTCTTCGGCGTTGATCATCGCATAGCCGACCCAGCTGACGATATCGAACCACTGGTCGTCACCCTGGCGCACGGCCGGAGCCAGCGGCTCCTTGGAGATGATTTCCGGAAGGATCATGTGTTCGTCGGGGTTCTTCAGCGTCAGGCGCAGCGAGTAGAGGCCGGATTGGTCGGTCGTGTAGACGTCGCAACGGCCGGAATCGTAGGCGGCGTTGACTTCATCCAGCTTCTCGAAGACCACCGGATTGTACTGGAGGTTGTTGGCCTTGAAATAGTCGGCGAGGTTGAGCTCGGTCGTGGTGCCGGACTGCACGCAGACGGATGCGCCGGAAAGCTCGAGCGCCGACTTCACGTTCAGGCTCTTGCGAACCATGAAGCCCTGGCCGTCATAATAGTTGATGAAGCGGAAGTTCAGGCCGAGAGCCGTATCGCGGTTGATCGTCCAGGTCGTGTTGCGGGCCAGCACGTCGACTTCGCCGGACTGCAGGGCCGGGAAGCGGTTGGCGGCGCTGAGGGGGGTGAACTTTACCTTGTTGGCGTCGCCGAAGATCGCAGCAGAAACTGCGCGGCAGAAATCGACGTCGAAGCCGGACCAGTTGCCGGACGCGTCAGGGGCGGCAAAGCCGGCAAGGCCGGTATTGACGCCGCACTGCACGAAACCTTTTGCTTTTACATCTTCAAGTGTGGTGGCCGAAGCGGCCGAAGCGCCAAAAGCGAAAACTGCTGCGCCGACTGCTGCGGCGGACAGGAGCTTGTACTTCATTTTTCCCAACCTTTTCCGTTGTCTTATCTTTATCTATTCGGGGACTGGCCGGTTTGAAATTGCCCGTTTGCCTCCCCGTTTCCCGCAACCCTCCCGGCGCGAGTGGTTCTATCACAGTCGCAAATGTCACCATGGTCAAGTGTCGCGGCCGATAATTGCGGCAAATTTCAGCATTTTGGCAGATTGCGCCGCGTCCATAGGCACTTGGTTAGAAATTGAGCGTCGCACTGACGAAAAATAGCGCTGAAATCACGATGTAAAGGCCGCAGGCGCCGTTGGCCTGGCCGATCACGTCAAGTTGTAGGGGTTGACCGGAAAGGGCACGGGGTTCAAAAGTTTGCGCCTCCGCATACGCTTGCCAGAAGGCCATTCTCCATATGAAAGATCTAGACAGTCTCCTGCCGGATGCCGGCGTCAATACCCGTCTTTCCCATATCGGCTACGACCCCAGCGACTACCACGGCTTCGTCAATCCGCCGGTCGTGCGCGCATCGACCGTGCTTTTTCCCGATGCCAAATCGATGGAGACGCGCACCAAGAAATATACCTACGGCACGCGCGGCACGCCGACCACCGACGCCCTCGCCGAAGCGATCAACGCGCTTGAAGGCTCCGCCGGAACCGTGCTGGTGCCTTCCGGGCTCGCTGCCGTCACCGTCGCCATTCTGGCCTATGTCGCAGCGGGCGATCATGCGCTGATCGTCGATTCCGTCTACGGCCCGACGCGCCATTTCTGCGATACGATCCTGAAGCGGATGGGCATTGCGGTCGATTATTTCGATCCGGCCGCCGGTGCGGGCATCGAGACGATGATCAAGCCGAACACCACGGTCGTGCTGACCGAGGCACCCGGTTCCAATACGTTCGAAATGCAGGATATTCCGGCCATCGCCGCCGTCGCGCACAAACACGGCGCCGTCGTGCTGATGGACAATACCTGGGCCACGCCCCTCTATTTCCGCCCGCTGGACCATGGCGTCGACGTATCGATCCATGCTTCCACCAAATATCCTTCCGGGCACTCCGACATACTGATGGGAACGATTTCCGCCAATGCCGCACACTGGCCGCGGCTGATCGAAACGCACGGCACGCTTGGCCTCTGCGGCGCGCCGGATGATTCCTACCAGATCCTGCGCGGCCTGCGCACCATGGGCATCCGGCTCGAGCGTCACTACGAAAGCGCGCTGAAGATTGCCTCATGGCTTGAAAACCGGGAAGAGGTTGCCCGCGTGCTTCATCCGGCCCTGCCGAGCTTCCCCTCGCATCACATCTGGAAGCGCGACTTCAAGGGCGCGAGCGGCATCTTTTCCTTCGTGCTGCGGGCCGACGATCCGCAGAAAGCCAAACAGAAGGCCCATGCCTTCCTCGATGCGCTTTCCTATTTCGGGCTGGGTTATTCCTGGGGCGGCTATGAGAGCCTTGCCGTGCTCGTCAATCTTTCCGACCGCAAGATCGCCACGGCGCCGGCCGAAGGTCCGGTCATTCGCCTGCAGATCGGCCTTGAAGATATTGTTGATCTCAAGGCCGATATCGAGCGCGGCTTTGCTGCGGCAAATGCCGTCTGAGCGGCCCTTGTCCGGTCAGCCAACCGGGCGGTAGCCGTAAATCCAGTCGAGATCCGCCGCGAGGCTTTGCGGCGGTTTCAGCGACAGCACGATATCCCGGCCGAGGCGGATCGGTCCGCTTGCATGATAGGCGAAGCGGTTGAAGGCGCCGCGCTGGCGCAGCCTGGCGATGCGCGGCGTGCGATGCCGTTCGAAGAGCGAAATGGCTTCCGCAACCGGCCGGGTGGCCAGGAAGGCGGCAAGCTCAAACGCATCCTCGATCGCCATCGCTGCGCCCTGGGCGGCAAAGGGCATCATGGCATGCGCCGCATCGCCGATCAGCACGGTCCTGCCGCCGTCCTGCCATCTGCCTGGCGTTGCCTCGAAAAGCGGCCAGAAGGTGATATCGCTGTGCCGCGCGAGCAAGGCGGCAACGGCAGGATGCCAGCGGCGGAAGCGTGACTGCAGAAGCTGCTGCTGCGCCTTGGTCGGTTCGCCATGCCAGGCCTGCGGCGCAATATTGCCGGCGGTAATCGCCACCATGTTGAAGCCGCCGGTTTCCTTCAGCGGATAGCAGACCATATGCGCCGACGAGCCGAGCAGGGCCGAAACGCTGCTGCGATCGAGAAAGCCCGGCGCCTCCGCTTCTGCGATGGTGAAGCGGAAGGCGATATTTCCGGAGAAGCGCGGGGCAGGGGCGCCCGGTATTGCCTGGCGCAGCCTGGACCAGACGCCGTCGGCGCCGATGACGACATCGGCAGGACGCGAGGCCTGCGGCAGACCCGATTCGAAGCGCGTTCCCAGATGGAGCGCACAGAGCGGATTGGCGCTGACCGCATCCAGAAGGGCCTTTTGCAGCGTCTTGCGGTGCAGGACGCCATAGGGTGCGCCCCAGCGGTTCCTGGCGAAACTCCCGGCAGGAACGGCGGCGAGTTCGCGCAACGAACTGCCCGCGATCAGCCGGATGGATTGCGGCTCGAGCCAGAGACTGGCAAGCCCGTCGAGCACACCGAGTTCGGCAAGCACGCGCGATGCGTTGGGAGAGATCTGCAGGCCGGCGCCGACCTCTGCAAGCTCGGGCGCCTGTTCGAAAATATCGGAACTGATGCCGCGTCGCGCCAGCGCCAGAGCGGCCGCCAGGCCTGCAATTCCGGCGCCGATAATGGCGGCATGTTCGACCGGCATGGGATATCCGATCTAAAGAGGGAAATTACGCCGCCTTGACGTGGAAGACGCAGCCGGGCGGGTTGGTCTGGTTGGACTTCAGCGATGCGTTGAAGCGATAAAGCGTCGAGCAGTAGGAGCAGACCTTCTCGTTATCGTCGCCCATATCGATGAAGATGTGCGGATGGTCGAAGGGAACGGACGCGCCGGTGCACATGAATTCCTTGACACCGACTTCGATAACGCGGTGACCGCCGTCGTTCTGGAAGTGGGGAATGCTGTGGCCGGCCATGTCTGTCTCCGAATGCTTTGAAATTCTGCGCGGACCTTATAGGCCTTCGCAGGAAAAGTGTAGTGCCAAAGCATGGCTCCCCTGCGAGTTTTTGGCTTCACGCTGAAAGACCGCTCGATTATGGTCGCGCCAAACAAGGACGACCCGATGAACCTGAATACGCCTGCATTTTCAAGCTTCACGCATGATGGACTGAAACTCGCCTATTTCGACGAGGGCGATCCGTCCGGCGCGCCGGTGCTGCTGATCCACGGTTTTGCTTCCTCGGCCAATGTCAACTGGGTTCATCCGGGGTGGCTGAAGACGCTGGGTGACGCCGGCTACCGGGTCATCGCCATCGACAACCGCGGTCATGGCGCCAGCGACAAGCCGCGTGATGCCGAGGCTTACAGGCCCTGGTTCATGGCAGGCGATGCGATTGCGCTGCTCGATCATCTCGGCATTCCCGAAGCCAACCTGATGGGTTATTCGATGGGCGCCCGCATCTCCGTCTTTGCGGCACTTGCCCATCCGCACCGGGTCCGCTCGCTGGTGCTCGGCGGCCTCGGCATCGGCATGACCGACGGCGTCGGCGACTGGGATCCGATCGCCGATGCGCTGCTGGCGCCGTCGCTCGCCGATGTCACCCATCAGCGCGGTCAGATGTTCCGCGCCTTTGCCGAGCAGACGAAGAGCGACCGCGAGGCGCTTGCCGCCTGCATCAAGGGATCGCGCGATCTGGTTGCCCGCGCCGATATGGGCAGGATCGAGGCGCCGACCTTGATCGGGGTTGGAACGAAGGACGATATTGCCGGCTCTCCCCAGGAGCTTGCGGCGCTGATGCAGAATGCCGAAGCGCTGGATATTCCAGGCCGCGACCACATGCTGGCCGTGGGCGACAGGGTCTTCAAGAAGGCCGTTCTGGAATTCTACGAAAGGGTTGCCGCCGGCTGATGTCGCCGGTGGGTGACATATGCGTGATATCGCGAAAAACGTACTGAAAATGCGTGGCGCCGGCACCCATTTATGTTATCGGCGTTTTCCTCTATATAATCGCATTCCAACGGGAAACGAGGAGACCTGTAATGGTCGCTAAGACGGATATCCGCACGCTGGACGCAGCCCATCCGCTGAAGGTGATGGACCCGATCTGGGACAGCCTGCGCGAGGAGGCACGTCTTGCCGCCGAAGGCGATCCGGTGCTGGCCGCTTTCCTCTATTCGACGGTTATCAATCATCGCTCGCTGGAAGAATGCGTCATACACCGCATCTGCGAGCGCCTGGACCACCCGGACATGCAGGCAAACCTCCTGCGCCAGACCTTCGAGGAAATGCTGGAGGACTGGCCGGAATGGGGCTCGATCCTGCGCGTTGATATCCAGGCGGTCTATGATCGCGATCCCGCCTGCCTGCGCTTCATGGAAGCCGTTCTCTACTTCAAGGGCTTCCATGCCCTGCAGACCCACCGGCTGGCCCATTGGCTGCTGAACCGCGGCCGCCGCGACTTCGCGCTCTACTTGCAGAGCCGCTCGTCCAGCGTCTTCCAGACGGATATCAACCCGGCCGCGCGGATCGGCAAGGGCATCTTCCTTGACCACGCGACGGGCCTGGTCGTCGGCGAAACCGCCGTCATCGGCGACAATGTTTCCATCCTGCATGGCGTAACCCTCGGCGGTACCGGCAAGGAAGGTGCGGACCGCCATCCGAAGATCGGCACGGGCGTATTGATCGGCGCCGGCGCCAAGATCCTCGGCAATATCGAGATCGGCTTCTGCTCCCGCGTCGCCGCCGGTTCCGTCGTGCTGAAGCCCGTGCCCCCGAAGACGACGGTGGCGGGCGTGCCGGCCAAGGTCGTCGGCGAGGCAGGCTGTTCCGAGCCTGCGCGCATCATGGATCAGGTCATCGGCGCCGATATCTGAACTTTCATTGGAAAAAAGCGGGAAAGCGCCTAAATCCCGGCAGGGACAGACATTGCTAACTCGATCTCGCGACCTTTACAGCGCCGCTTTACCTGTGCAAGAAGCGGCCAACCGAGATCGATTACGGAGATGAAAGAGTGAAGCCCGAAGAAATCAAGAAGCTCGACGCCTATTTCAAACGCACGCTGAACCCGCAGATCGTGGTGAAGGCGCGTCCGCGTAAGAACGATTCCGCGGAAGTCTATATCGGCGAAGAATTTCTGGGTGTCATCTACATCGATGACGAGGACGGCGACCGTTCCTACAATTTCTCGATGGCAATTCTCGACGTCGATCTCTGATTGTTCGTCACTTCGATCGAAAGCCGTGCGTCGCCAACCGATGCACGGCTTTTTGTTTGCGCCCGTCGCCGGATACGCCGGTCTGCCGAAATTTCCGATAACCCTCTGGTTGCAGTGGCGTGATATATTTTAGCAAAATCAATAAAAGACGAACGTGCCCGGAAATCCGGCCTTTAGCGCCGGTCGTCGCCGCAACCTTTGGATGTTTTGCGATGCACAAGACTACTTGACTCTTTGTGCGTTGCAGCTACCCTCTGCCTGCAACAGCCAATTGGAGGATGGTCATGTTCAATTTCGACGATGCAAACCGGAAGAGCAAGGAAGCGGTGGATTCGATGCTCAAGAGCTATTCCGATACCGCCAAGGGTTTCCAGGCGATCGCCTCTGAGGCGGCCGAATATTCCAAGAAGTCCTTCCAGGATGCCGTCACCCATTTCGAAACGCTGTCGGGCGTAAAGAGCTTCGAGGCGGCCTTCGAATTGCAGACCAATTATGCGAAGTCTTCCTACGAGGCCTTCATCGCCGAGGCGACCAAGCTCGGCGAAATGTATGCCGACATCGCCAAGAATGCTTATAAGCCCTACGAAGCACCGATGGCTGCGGCTGCCGCCAAGGTTTCGAAAGCCGCTCCGGTCGCCCCCGCAGCCGCATAAATCTTGTGGCGCGCTGCGCGCCGCCTATTGAAAATCAAGGACCGGCACCGCATCTGCGGCCGGTCTTTTTTGTTTCCCGAAGCACGCCCGGTTTTTACGCAGACTTTTTTGGCCTTTGCGTCAAGTCCTGCGGAATTGTGATTGCAGTCGGAAACAAGGGGCTTAAAATCGCTCTATTATGAACTACGTTAGTGTTTCAGATATTCGACGGGAAAGCACCCCTCCCATGCTGCCTGCCGGATTGATTGAGGAATGAATGACAATGATCGCCAGACCGATCCGGATGCAGAATGACAGCGAAAGGAACGGGGACAACGGAAATCGCGGAACCTCGGTCATTACGCGCACCAAGCCGAAGACCAAGAAACCTAATCTCTATCGCGTACTGCTTTTGAATGACGACTACACCCCAATGGAATTCGTCATCCATATCCTGGAGCGTTTTTTTCAGAAGGATCGGGAAAGTGCCACCCGCATCATGCTGCATGTCCATAACCACGGCGTCGGCGAATGCGGAATATTCACATACGAGGTGGCGGAAACCAAGGTGAGCCAGGTGATGGACTTTGCCCGGCAGCACCAGCATCCGCTGCAATGCGTCATGGAAAAGAAGTGAGGAACTGAACGTGCCAACATTTTCGCCTAGTCTTGAGAAGGCGCTCCATCAGGCACTGACCTTTGCCAACGAGCGGCACCATGAATATGCGACGCTCGAGCATCTGTTGCTCGCCCTGATCGACGATGCCGATGCGGCAGCGGTCATGGGTGCCTGCAATGTCGACCTCGACGCGCTCCGTAAAACGCTCCTGGAATATGTCGATAACGAACTCTCCAACCTGGTCACCGGCTATGACGAGGACTCCAAGCCCACATCGGGCTTCCAGCGTGTCATCCAGCGCGCGGTGATCCATGTCCAGTCTTCGGGCCGCGAGGAAGTGACCGGCGCCAACGTGCTTGTCGCGATCTTCGCCGAGCGCGAGAGCCATGCTGCCTATTTCCTGCAGGAGCAGGAAATGACCCGCTACGACGCCGTCAACTACATCTCCCACGGCATCGGCAAGCGTCCGGGCTCGTCGGAAAGCCGCCCCCCGCGCGGCGCCGAAGAAGAATCCGAATCCAAGCCGACCGCACGCGGCAACGAGGAAGAGGGCGGCCCGAAGAAGCAGCAGGATGCGCTGAAGGCTTACTGCGTCAACCTCAACGAGAAGGCCAAGGGCGGCAAGATCGACCCGTTGATCGGCCGTCACGCCGAGGTGAACCGGACCATCCAGATTCTGTGCCGTCGCTCCAAGAACAACCCGCTTTATGTCGGCGATCCCGGCGTCGGCAAGACCGCGATTGCCGAAGGTCTGGCAAAGCGTATCGTCGAAGGCAAGGTGCCGGAAGCCTTGGCTGACGCCACGATCTTCTCGCTCGACATGGGCACGCTGCTGGCCGGCACCCGCTATCGCGGCGATTTCGAAGAGCGCCTGAAGCAGGTCGTCAAGGAACTGGAAGAATATCCGGGCGCCGTGCTCTTCATCGACGAAATCCACACCGTCATCGGTGCGGGTGCGACGTCGGGCGGGGCCATGGATGCCTCGAACCTCCTGAAGCCGGCTCTGTCTTCGGGCGCGATCCGCTGCATCGGTTCGACCACCTACAAGGAATATCGCCAGTTCTTCGAAAAGGATCGGGCTCTGGTCCGCCGCTTCCAGAAGATCGACGTCAACGAACCGTCGATCGACGATGCGATCGAGATCATGAAGGGCCTGAAGCCCTATTTCGAAGAGTATCACCACCTGCGTTACTCCAACGAGGCGATCAAGACCGCCGTCGAGCTCTCGGCCCGCTACATTTCGGACCGCAAGCTGCCGGACAAGGCGATCGACGTCATCGACGAGACCGGTGCGGCCCAGATGCTGCTGCCGCCCTCCAGGCGCCGCAAGCTGATCACCGAAAAGGAGATCGAAGCGACGATTGCGACGATGGCCCGCATTCCGGCCAAGACCGTCTCGAAGGACGACGAAGCCGTTCTTGCCAATCTCGAGCAGGAATTGCGCTCGGTGGTCTACGGCCAGGATACGGCGATCGAAGCCCTGTCCACCTCGATCAAGCTGGCGCGTGCCGGCCTGCGCGAGCCGAACAAGCCGATCGGCGCCTATGTCTTCTCCGGCCCCACGGGCGTGGGCAAGACGGAAGTCGCCAAGCAGCTTGCCGCCTCGCTCGGTGTCGAGATGCTGCGCTTCGACATGTCGGAATACATGGAGCGGCATACGGTTTCCCGTCTGCTCGGTGCCCCTCCCGGCTATGTCGGCTTCGATCAGGGCGGTCTCCTGACCGATGGCGTCGACCAGCATCCGCATTGCGTGGTTCTGCTCGACGAAATCGAGAAGGCGCATCCGGATATCTACAATATCCTGCTGCAGGTCATGGACCATGGCACGCTGACCGATCATAACGGCAAGAAGATCGACTTCCGCAACGTCGTTCTGATCATGACGACCAATGCGGGCGCTTCGGAAATGGCCAAGGCCGCCATCGGCTTCGGTTCGTCCAAGCGTACCGGCGAGGACGAAGAGGCCCTGACCCGCCTGTTCACGCCGGAATTCCGCAACCGTCTCGACGCGATCATCCCGTTCGCGCCGCTGCCGACGGCCGTCATCCACAAGGTCGTGCAGAAGTTCATCATGCAGCTGGAAGCCCAGCTTTCCGAACGCAACGTCACCTTCGACCTGCACGAGGATGCGATCGCCTGGCTGTCCGAAAAGGGTTACGACGAGAAGATGGGCGCCCGCCCGCTGGCCCGCGTGATCCAGGAAAACATCAAGAAGCCGCTGGCGAACGAAATCCTGTTTGGCAAGCTGAAGAAGGGCGGCGTCGTCAACGTCACCGTCGGCCCGAAGGAGGACGGCAAGTCCGGCCTTATTCTGGAAGCCATTCCGGAAACGGCGCCCATCAAGCCGAAGCCGGAGGCCGAGCTGGTTCATCAGGAAGCGATCGACGAGGATGATGGCGAGCTGAAGACCAAGCCGGTCAAGAAGACCAGGGCCAAGACCGTGCCGCAGCCGGAGCCCGAGGTCCGCGACGCCCCCAAGAAGGGCTCGACGGTTCCGAAGGTGCCGCGCAAGAAGTAGGCTTTGAATAAGACGAATGCGAAAGGCCACTGCGAGGCGGCCTTTTTATTTGCGCAGGAAACGGCTTGAAGCGCGGCCCGGCACGCTCCGGAACGTCAGAGCCTGGCGTAGTCGATCTCCAGGAGGTCCGCGACTTCGGGCACCCAGCGGTCGCGCACGAAGGCCACATGCAGCGGGTGGATGTTGTAGGCGTCGTAACCGGCCTGATCCTCGAATTCCATCGAGAAGCCGAAGGTGAAATCGTTCTTCGGGCTCGTCTGGCGGAGTTGCTCGAAATTTCGCACGCTTGGGATCTGCTTGAGCGTCAAAGCCTCGTCAAGGAAAGCCTTCTCCTCGGCAGAGCCCGCGGCATGCTTCAGGCGGAACGCAACTGTGTGGCGGATCATGATTTCCTCCTAAATCGATGAAGTAATTCAGTATATTTTAAAGCGGGGCGGCCTGCCCTTACGCGAGTTCCGCCTTGATCTTCTCTGCGTGGGCGGCGAGCACCGCGCCATCCTCCATCTTGCCGGAATGCGGCTTGAGTGCCACGCCGGCATGCCGCGGGATGACGTGGAAATGCAGGTGGAAAACGGTCTGGCCGGCGGCCGGTTCGTTGAACTGGGCGATGAACACGCCATCTGCGTCGAACGCTTCCTTGACCGCATTGGCCATTTTCTGCACGACCGTGATCGTATGGGAAAGCGAGGCCGGATCGGCATCGAAAATATTGCGGGAAGGCGCTTTCGGCAAGACCAGCACATGGCCGGGCGCCTGCGGCATCACATCCATCAGCACGACGGTCATGTCGTCTTCGTAGACGCGATGTGACGGGATTTCGCCGCGCAGGATCTTGGCGAAGATATTGTTGTCGTCATAGGCGGCGCTGGTCATGGCGAAATCTCCTCATGTTTTCTTGGATCGCGTAGCGCGGCGGGGCCAAGTGCGTCAATCCTCCTGCAGCCGTTCGCCCTTGCGGAAGGGCGTGTGTTCGGCAAGCATCTCATTCATATATTCGACATCCTCCCGTTCGCGCTCGAGATAGTTGGCGACCGCGCGCCGCAATCCCGCATGGGCGATATAATGGGCGGAATGCGTTGTCACCGGCAGATAGCCGCGGGCGAGCTTGTGTTCGCCCTGCGCACCGGCCTCCACCTTCTTCAGGCCCTTTTCCAGCGCGAAGTCGATGGCCTGGTGGTAGCAGACCTCGAAATGCAGGAAGGGATGGTCCTCGATGCAACCCCAGTGCCGTCCGTAGAGCGTATCGCCGCCGATGAAGTTGATGGCGCCCGCAACATACCGGCCGTCGCGTTTTGCCATGACGAGCAGGATGTCGTCGGCCATGCGCTCGCCGATCAGCGAATAGAACTTGCGCGTCAGATAGGGCCGGCCCCATTTACGGCCGCCCGTATCCATATAGAAGGCGAAGAACTGGTCCCAGATGCTTTCGGTCAGGTCCCGTCCGGTCAGCCAGTCGATGGTAATGCCGTTCTCGACCGCCGTCCGCCGCTCCTTGCGCAATGCCTTGCGCTTGCGGGAGGCGAGCGTCTCCAGGAATTCATCGTGATTGGCATAACCTTCGTTGATGAAATGGAACTGCTTGTCGGTGCGGTGCAGATAGCCGTCGGTCTCGAAGACCGACATTTCGTCCTCCGGCACGAAGGTAATATGGGCCGAGGAAACATCGAGGCGGCGCACGACCTCTTTCAAGCTTTCCGCCATCGCATTCTGGATCGGATGCCGTTCGAAACCCTCGGCGACGAGCAGGCGAGGCCCGGTGGCTGGCGTGAAGGGGATCGAACATTGCAGCTTCGGATAGTAGCTGCCGCCGGCCCGCTCGAAAGCGTCGGCCCAGCCATGGTCGAAGACATATTCGCCCTGGCTGTGGTTCTTGAGATAGCCGGGCAGGGCGCCGACCAGTTCGCCCTTGTCGGTCTCCAGTAGCATGTGATGGCCAAGCCAGCCGGTCTGTGCCGTGGCCGAGCCGGATTCTTCCAGCGACGAGAGAAAGGCATGCGAGACGAAAGGATTGTAGGCGACGGTGCCGCAATCCTTCGACGCCCCCGAAAGCCTGGACCAGCGCTCGGGGGAAATGGCGGTGAATGATCGCTCGATGCGAATGGAAAGTTCGTCTGACGATTGGTCTGTCATGAAGCAAATGCGAAGCCGTTGGGGGGAGGGAGCGGGCTCCCTCCCAGTCTGCGCACGATCTTGTTCAAAAAGCGAGCGTCAAACCGCCGCGCGCGGATCGAAGCCTTCGAAAGTCATCTGATCGGCATTCTCGAAAGTATGCTTGCGGGCCTCTTCGTCGCGCACCGTCCAGGTGATGACAGGAATGCCCTTGCCGCGCTGGCCGCTGATAAAGGAGTTAGGCAGGTCGGCATAGTAGTAGGAGATGAAGTCGGGGCCGAAGGCCATCGCCTTCTCATGCGTGGCATAGTCTTCCGGCGTATTGCCGTTGGCTGTCAGGCCGACCGGATAGGGCGCGTTCAGGTCCTTGAGATCTTTCAGCAGCCAGTGGTCGAAGCTCATCAGTGCGACCTTGCCCGCATAGCCTTCCAGCACGTCCAGAACCGCTTCCGCAAAGCCTTCGTCGTCAGCTTCGCGGCCCTTGAGTTCCAGCACCAGCGGCACTTTGCCCTGCACGAGGTCGAGAAGCTGCTTCAGCGTCGGCACCTTGTCCGCGGTGCCGCCGACGGCGATCAGCCCGAGCTCCCTGGAGGTCCGTTCCCGCACGTCGCCTTTGAGGTTGCAGAGACGTTCCATATCTTCGTCATGGAAGATGACCGGGACGCCGTCGGATGCGTAATGCAGGTCGCATTCGATGGCGAAGCCCGCTTCGACGGCGCGGGAGAAGGCCGAAAGCGTGTTTTCCCAGATGGCTTTGTTGAGGTCGTGATAGCCGCGATGCGCAACCGGCAGCTCTTTGATCCAGGCGGCATTCGTCATTAGGCGATTTCCATGATAGCATCGATTTCGACGGCGGCACCGAGCGGCAGGGCCGCCATGCCGACGGCGGCGCGGGCATGTTTGCCGGCTTCGCCGAGCACGTTGGCGATCAGGTTCGAGGCGCCGTTGATGACAAGGTGCTGCTCGACGAATTCCGGTGTCGAGGCAACGAAGCCGTTGAGCTTGATGACGCGGCGGATGCGGCCGAGATCGCCGCCGAGTGCGGCCTTCGCCTGCGCGAGAATGTTGATGGCGCAAAGCTCTGCCGCGCGCTGGCCAGCGGCGACATCGACGTTCCTGCCGAGATGGCCCGACACCGCGACCTTGCCGCTTTCGAGCGGCAGCTGGCCGGAGATGGTGAGCAGATTGCCGCTGATGACATACGGGACATAGTTGGCGGCAGGTGCGGCAGCTTCGGGCAGGGTTATCCCCATTTCCGACAGACGCGCGGCGATTTGATCGGACATTTTCGTCTCCGCTTTTGTTGTCAATTCTTCAAAAATTATGCATCAAGACTAGAATCTTTAATGTGACAGTTTCGAGCCTCGATTTGGCCGCCTCGATTTGGCCGAAAGCGTTCTTATAACATCGCGGACGAGTCCAACAGGAGTTAATGAATGTTCCGATCGTTACTTGCCGCTCTTCTCCTCGCGAGCGTTTCCGCCAGTGCTGTGGCGGCTGCGCCGGCGACGAGCGCTGCGATCGCGACCGGGCTCGTCGCTCACCGCGCCGTTTACGATCTGGAACTGAAGGACGCTTCGGAACGTTCCGGCATCGCCTCCATGTACGGCCGCATGGTCTATGAGTTCGACGGCAATTATTGCGAAGGGTTCACCACCAATTTCCGCTTCGTCACCCAGATCGACACGGGCGACAACGTGCGTGTCAGCGACCAGCAGACCAGGACCTACGAAAGCCTGAAGGACGGCAAGTTCACCTTCGACACTAAGTCCTTCACCGATGACCAGCTTGATAAGGAAGTCAACGGCGCGGCGGAAGACAAGCCGGAAGGCGTGAAGGTCGACCTCACCCAGCCGGCAAGCCGCGAGTTGCAGCTTGAAGAAAGCCGCTTCCCCACCGAGCACATGCTCGACGTCATCCGGAACGCCAAGGACGGCAAGCGCTTCTTCGAGGCCCGCGTCTTCGACGGTTCCGACGACGGCGACAAGTCCCTGGTGACGACGACCATCGTCGGCAAGCAGGAGACCCCGGTCACGGACGAGGCCGATGCCGGCAATGCCGGCCAGTTCGCCAGGGCCGCTTTCTGGCCGGTGACGATCTCCTATTTCAACGAGAATGCCAAATCCGACACGCTGCCGGTCTACCGCATGTCGTTCAAGCTCTATGAGAACGGCATTACCCGCGACCTGACGATGGACTACGGCGATTTCGTTCTGACCGGCAAGCTCACCAAGCTCGAACTGCTGGACAAGAAGGCCGCGCCGACCTGCCAGTAAGGCGGCATGGTTAGAGGCTGGCCTGTTGCCGGCGGGTTGCGCAGCCCGCATCCATGTCATTGCCACGCGACCGCAGGCAGATTTTTCAGCGAAAGCCTTGCTTTTACGGAGAATCGAATGTAAGGGCACCCGCATTCCACACGTAAGGCATGGGATCGTCCGGGAGAAATCCGGCTTTTCCGCCCGGTGGCGTCCTTAAAGAGGATGCTGTTCGCCTTGCGGAGGTTCAACCGGAAAAGGAGTAACAAGGCATGGCATTGCCTGATTTTTCCATGCGTCAGCTTCTCGAAGCAGGCGTCCACTTCGGCCACCAGACGCATCGCTGGAACCCGAAGATGAAGCCGTATATTTTCGGCGATCGTAACAATATCCACATCATCGACCTGGCCCAGACCGTTCCGATGCTGTCGCGCGCCCTGCAGGTCGTGTCCGACACCGTCGCTCGCGGCGGCCGTGTTCTCTTCGTCGGCACCAAGCGTCAGGCTTCCGAACTGATCGCCGACTCGGCCAAGCGTTCCGCCCAGTACTATGTCAACTCGCGTTGGCTCGGCGGCATGATGACGAACTGGAAGACGATCTCCAACTCGATCCAGCGCCTGCGCAAGCTCGACGAAATCCTCGCCGCCGAGCAGTCCGGCTACTCCAAGAAGGAGCGCCTGAACCTCGAGCGCGAGCGCGAAAAGCTCGACAAGGCCCTCGGCGGTATCAAGGACATGGGCGGCACGCCGGACCTGATGTTCATCATCGATACCAACAAGGAAAAGATCGCGATCGACGAAGCCAAGCGCCTCGGCATCCCGGTCGTCGCCATCATCGACTCGAACTGCGATCCGGACCTGATCGACTATCCGATCCCGGGTAACGACGACGCCTCGCGCGCCATCGCTCTCTACTGCGACCTGATCGCCCGCGCGGCCATCGACGGTATCGCCCGTCAGCAGAGCGGATCGGGCCGCGACCTCGGCGCTTCGACCGAAGTTCCGTTCGAGCCGGCGCTCGATGAGGCGAGCGAAGCCTGATAAAAGCGGGTGGAGCAAAAGCTCTGCCCAAGCTTGCAAAGATTGGGAAAGGCCGCTCGCGACTCTCGGAAGTTCGGCGGCCTTGCCCGTTTCAGGCGGAAGCCGCGACTGCTTTCGCCTCCACGAATTCTGTATGGCGCGTCTTCATAACGCTGTCATACATACAGGTACATTTCGTGCCTCAATCCGGTGCCGCACCGCCTTCCGCGGGCCACCGTATGAACCGACAAGAGGAAGCTTATGACCGAGATTACGGCTGCACTGGTGAAGGAACTGCGCGAAAAGTCTGGCGCAGGCATGATGGACTGCAAGAAGGCGCTGACCGAAACCAACGGCGACATCGAAGCCGCGATCGACTGGCTGCGCGCCAAGGGCATTTCCAAGGCCGACAAGAAGTCCGGCCGTGCCGCCGCTGAAGGCCTGGTTGCCATCGCCGGCGCAGGTCACAAGGCTGTCGTCGTCGAGCTCAACTCCGAAACCGACTTCGTCGCCCGTAACGACGCCTTCCAGGACCTCGCACGCGGCATTGCCGAAGTTGCGCTCTCCACCGACGGCACGGTCGAAGCCATTTCGGCTGCGACCTATCCGGCATCCGGCAAGCCGGTCGCCGACACCATCAAGGAAGCGATCGCGACCATCGGCGAGAACATGACGCTTCGTCGTGCGGCCAAGCTGGAAGTCGAGCACGGCGTCGTGGCGACCTACATCCACAACGCTGCCGGCGACGGCATCGGCAAGCTCGGCGTTCTCGTCGCGCTGAAGTCGGTCGGCGACAAGGCCGTCCTGACCTCGATCGGCCGCCAGATCGCCATGCACATCGCTGCCACCAACCCGCTGGCGATCCGTGCCGAAGAAGTCGATGCCGCCGTCGCCGAGCGCGAGCGCAACGTCTTCATCGAGCAGTCGCGCGAATCCGGCAAGCCGGAAGCCATCATCGAAAAGATGGTTGAAGGCCGCATGCGCAAGTTCTTCGAAGAAGTCGCTCTTCTCTCGCAGTCTTTCGTCATCAATCCGGACCTGACGGTCGGCGCCGCGATCAAGGCAGCCGAAAAGGAAGCCGGCGCTGCGATCGAAATCACCGGCATGGCACGCCTCCTCCTCGGCGAAGGCGTCGAGAAGGAAGAAACCGACTTCGCGGCCGAAGTCGCTGCTGTCGCCAAGGGTTGATCCTTCAGCCATATTTGGGAAAACCGAAGGGCATCGCGTGACAACGCGGTGCCCTTCGTGTATCGGGCAATTGCGGCAATATACGAGGAGCCAACATGACGTCGGAACCAATCTATAAACGTGTTCTACTCAAGGCTTCCGGGGAAGCCATGATGGGTGCCCAGGGCTTCGGGATCGACGTTGCGGTGGCAGACCGCATCGCCTCCGACATCGCCGATGCAAGGCAGATGGGCGTTGAAGTCGGCGTCGTCATCGGCGGCGGCAACATCTTCCGCGGCGTGGCGGTTGCGTCCAAGGGCGGAGACCGCGTCACCGGCGACCACATGGGCATGCTCGGTACGGTCATCAACGCGCTGGCACTCGCCACTTCGCTGCGCAAGCTGAACATCGATACGGTGGTTCTCTCGGCAATCTCCATGCCGGAAATCTGCGAGAGCTTCTCGCAGCGCGCGACACTCTATCACCTGTCTCTCGGCCGGGTGGTGATCTTCGCCGGCGGCACCGGCAACCCCTTCTTCACCACCGATTCTGCCGCAGCCCTTCGCGCCGCCGAAATGGGCGCCGAGGCGATCTTCAAGGGCACGCAGGTGGACGGCATCTACACGGCCGATCCGAAGAAGGATCCGGACGCGACCCGTTTCGACCATCTGACCCACAAGGAGGTTCTCGACCGGGGCCTCGCGGTCATGGACGTTGCTGCTGTTGCTCTGGCGCGCGAAAATTCCATTCCGATCGTTGTTTTCTCGATCCACGAGAAAGGACGTTTCGCTGAAATCTTGACGGGTGGTGGTCTCAAGACCATCGTATCCGACAACTGATAGGGAGCTGCGCCGCCGCCGGTGCAAATCCTCTGAGACGGGAGAATAGGTATGAGTGAAGGTGTCGACATCAAGGAACTGAAGCGCCGCATGGATGGCGCCGTTTCCGCATTCAAGAGCGATATTGCATCGCTGCGCACGGGGCGTGCTTCGGCCAACATTCTCGATCCGGTGACGGTCGAAGCCTACGGTTCGCGCATGCCGCTGAACCAGGTCGCCAACATTACCGTGCCCGAGCCGCGCATGCTGACGGTCTCCGTCTGGGACAAGAGCATGGTCGGCGCCGTGGACCGTTCGATTCGCGAATCGAATCTCGGCCTGAACCCGATCGTCGACGGCCAGAACCTCCGCATCCCGCTGCCGGAACTCAACGAAGAGCGCCGCAAGTCTCTCGTCAAAGTGGCGCACGACTATGCCGAAAAGAGCAAGGTTGCGATTCGCCATGTTCGCCGCGACGGCATGGACGGCCTTAAGAAAGCCGAAAAGGATGGCGTAATCGGCCAGGACGAAAGCCGGGCACAGTCGGACCGCGTCCAGAAAATGACGGACGAGACGATTTTGGAAATCGACCGCTTGCTTGGCGAGAAAGAAAAGGAAATCATGCAAGTCTAGTATACTTGCGTCCTCGCCAAGAAAGACCGGACGAAAAATGTCGGAGACCTCATTTTTGACTGTGCCAGAACATGTTGCCATCATTATGGATGGCAACGGCCGTTGGGCAAAGCAGCGCGGCCTGCCACGGACGATGGGACACCGCAGGGCGGTCGAGACCGTTCGCCAGACCGTGCGCACTGCCGGCGATCTTGGCATCAAATATCTGACGCTTTTTGCCTTCTCGTCGGAAAACTGGCGTCGCCCGGAGGCCGAGGTCACTGATCTCCTCGGCCTGCTGAAGGCCTTCATCCGCAGCGACCTCGCCGAGTTGCACCGGCAGAACGTGCGCATCCGGGTGATCGGCGACCGCGTCAACCTGCGCAGCGACATCCTCAAGCTTCTGCTGGAAGCCGAGGAGACCACCAGGGCCAATACGGCGCTGACGCTTGTCATCGCCTTCAACTACGGCTCGCGCGATGAGATCGCCCGCGCCATGATGAGCCTTGCCAAGGACGTGGAGGAGGGGCGCCTGAGGTCGCAGGATATCACGCCGGCCCTCATCAACGCCCGGCTCGATACGGCCGGCATCCCGGACCCGGATCTCATCATCCGCACCAGCGGCGAAGAGCGCCTGTCCAACTTCCTGCTCTGGCAGGCCGCCTATTCGGAATTCGTCTTCCTGCCGGAATATTGGCCGGATTTCAGCCGCGAGCTCTTTCTGTCGGCACTTGAGAAATTTGCCTCGCGCGATCGCCGCTTCGGCGGTCTTTCCGCGCAGGCCGCGGCAGTGAACACCTGATGAAGCAGGAACTGAAGCTCCGCATCGTTTCAGGTCTGTTTCTCGCGATCGTCGTTCTTGCCGCCACATTGTCTGGCGGCTTTGTCTTTCGCATCCTGGCCGCGGCCATCGCGCTGCTGATCTATTACGAATGGTCTGCCATCACGGGTATCGCCCGCGACCCGGTCACGAATGTGCTCGGCTGGGTGGGGCAGGGGCTGGTTGCCCTGCTCGTGCTGGCCGGTTCGTTCGAATATGCGCTCGGAATGCTGATCGCCCTGACCGCTCTCGGCATCGCCATGGTCTTCCTGCATCGCGCCAGCCGCTGGTTCGCGCCGGGGCTTTTATATGCCGGCGGCACGGGACTGGCGCTTGCCGCCATCCGTGGCGACGGAACGCTCGGGCTCTATGCGATGCTGTTCATTTTCGCCGTGGTCTGGGCGACCGACATTCTCGCCTATTTCGTCGGGCGCGCGATCGGCGGTCCGAAGCTTGCCCCGCGCATATCGCCCGGCAAGACATGGTCGGGGGCGGTCGGCGGCGCCATTTCCGCCGTCATCGCCGGGGCCGTCATCGTCCATTTTTTCCTGCCGGAAGCGCAGGATCGCGCCGCGGTGATCGCGCTCGTCCTGTCCGTCTTCAGCCAGTCGGGCGATCTTTTCGAGAGCTTCATCAAGCGAAAATTCGGCGTGAAGGACTCCAGCCGTCTCATTCCGGGCCATGGCGGCGTCATGGACCGTGTCGACGGACTGATTTTTGCCTGTTTTTCGGCGTTCTTGCTTGCTGGCCTTTTTTCGCTGATAAAGGGCGGTGGAACGACGTCGCTCGGCGCGGCATTGTTCGGCCTTTGATCGTTGCGGCCAGATAGAAGCCAGATAGAAGAAGGAACTCATGGAAGCGGTGACCGGAATATTCGGTTTTTTGACGGGCTATATCGTCCCCTTCGTCATCGTGCTGTCGCTGCTCGTCTTCGTGCATGAGATGGGCCACTATCTGGTCGGGCGCTGGAGCGGGATCCGTATCCTCGCCTTTTCCGTGGGCTTCGGCCCGGAGATTGCCGGTTTCACCGATCGTCACGGAACGCGCTGGAAGATCTCGGCAATCCCGCTCGGCGGCTATGTCCGTTTCTTCGGCGACGAGGATGCCTCCAGCAAGCCGGATACGGACAAACTGGCGTCGATGACGGACGAGGAGCGCGAGCGTTCCTTCGCCGGCGCAAAGCTGTGGAAGCGTGCGGCAACCGTCGCAGCCGGCCCGATCGCCAATTTCATCCTCGCCATTGCCATCTTCACGGTCCTGTTTTCGATCTACGGCCGCACGGTGTCCGATCCCGTCGTCGCCGAAGTCAAGCCGGATAGCGCGGCTGCCGCAGCCGGCGTCCTGCCGGGCGACCTGCTCGTTTCCATCGACGGCACCAAGGTGCAGACCTTCGACGACGTGCGCCGCTATGTCAGCATCCGCCCGAACCAGAACATCGTCGTCACAATCGAGCGGAACGGCGAAAAGATGGATCTGCCGATGGTGCCGCAGCGCACCGATATTACCGACCAGTTCGGCAACAAGATCGAGGTCGGCCTGATCGGAATCGTTACGAACGAAGAGGTCGGCCATTTCCGTCTGCAGACGTTCACGCCGCTGGAAGCGCTGCATGAAGGCGTGCTCCAGACCTGGCATATCGTGACCGGGACCTTCAAATATATCGGCAATCTGCTCACCGGAGCGATGAAAGCCGACCAGCTGGGCGGTCCGATCCGCGTGGCGCAAGCTTCGGGCCAGATGGCTACGCTTGGAATAGGCGCGCTGCTGCAGCTTGCTGCTGTTTTGTCAGTTTCGATTGGATTGCTGAATTTGATGCCGGTTCCGGTACTTGATGGCGGCCACTTGATGTTCTATGCGGTGGAAGCGGTTAGGGGAAGGCCGCTGGGTTCTTCGGCTCAGGAAATTGCGTTTCGCATTGGCCTGGCCATGGTGCTTACATTAATGGTTTTTGCGACCTGGAATGACATTAGTGCGCTCATCGGATAGCGCGTATGAGTAAAGGAAAATTACTGTTTATTTACGATGTTTCAAAGCTGTAGTGGCGAATGGGTCACGCTTCGAAATGAAGTAAACAGAAATTAACGAGCTCCCTTGCTTGTATGTCAAAAGCGGGTAAAACGACACACGTGGCCGGAATCGGGAGGCTTTCCCGGGGCCGGAGACGAGGGAAAAAAGGTAATGGGTGAAATGAAGGCTGGTTCAAGGTTTTTGAACGCAGTATCGGCGATTGCGCTGTCTGCTGGTGTTGTTGCTTCTGGCGCAGGTGCTTTGACTTTCGTTTCGGCTACGGCTGCGGAAGCTGCCGTCATTCAGCGGATCGATGTGCGCGGCGCGAGCCGCGTCGGTGCTGAGGCTGTTCGGTCGAACCTCACCATTACCCCCGGCAAGAGCTTCTCCAACACCGATATCGACGACTCCGTAAAGCAGCTTTACGGCACCGGTTATTTCTCCGACGTCAAGATTTCGGTTTCCGGCAGCACCCTCGTCGTCAATGTTCAGGAAGCGCAGCTCGTCAACCAGGTCGTCTTCAACGGCAACCGCAAGGTCAAGGACGACAAGCTGGCAGCCGTCGTCAAGACGCACGCCGCTGGTCCCTACAGCGATGCGCAGATCCAGGCCGATATCGCCGCGATCAAGGAAGCCTATGCCGCGACCGGCCGCAGCGAAGTCGAAGTGACGACGCAGGTCGTTCCGCTCGGTGAAGGCCGCGTCAACCTCGCTTTCGTCATCAATGAAGGCGACCGCACCAAGATCGCTGCCATCAATTTCGTCGGCAACAATGCCTACAGCGCCGGCCGCCTCGCCGCCGTCATCCAGACCAAGCGTTCCAACTTCCTCTCGTTCCTGACCCGCAAGGACGTCTACAACGAAGACAAGCTGCACGCCGACGAGGACGCGCTGCGCCAGTTCTATTACAATCGCGGTTATGCCGACATGCGCATCGTCTCTTCCGATGCCGCTTTCGACGAAGCCACGAACAAGTACACGCTGACCTTCAACATCGAAGAAGGCCCGCGCTACGATTTCGGCCCGGTCAGCGTTCAGTCGACCGTCGAAGGCGTCGATGCCCAGCAGCTCCAGTCGCTCGTCCAGACCCGCGAAGGCCAGGTCTACAGCGCCAAGGAAGTCCAGAAGTCCATCGAGGCGATTTCGGATCAGGTTGCTTCGGCCGGCTATCCCTTCGCGCGCGTCACGCCGCGCGGCAACCGCGACCTGAACAACAACACGATCGGCGTCGAATATCTCGTCGATCAGGGCGAGCGCGCTTATGTCGAGCGGATCGAAATCCGCGGCAACAGCCGCACGCGCGACTATGTCATCCGCCGCGAGTTCGACCTCAGCGAAGGCGACGCCTTCAATCAGCAGATGATCACCCGCGCAAAGCGCCGTCTTGAAGCGCTCGGCTACTTCTCCTCGGTCAACATTTCGACCCAGCCGGGCAGCTCGCCCGACCGCGTCGTCATCGTTGTCGACGTGCAGGATCAGTCGACCGGTTCGTTCGGCATCGGTGCCGGTTACGCGGCCGGCGGCGACGGCCTGCTGCTCGAAGCGTCGATCGAAGAAAAGAACTTCCTCGGCCGCGGCCAGTATATTCGCGTTTCGGCCGGTGGCGGTCAGGAAGGTTCGCGCGCTTACGGCATCAACTTCACGGAACCCTATTTCCTCGGCTATCGTCTTGCCGCCGGTTTCGACGTCAATCACAGCGAGACGTCGAGCAACGACAATTACGACTACGAAGAAACCAGCGTGGTTCTGCGCGTAACGGCGCCGATCACCGAAGATCTGGCGACGACGTTCCGCTATAACTACAAGCAGATGAAGTATGACGGCGACACGGCCGACCTGTCTGCGACCTATGCAAACCTCGTCGACGAAAGCCCGTGGACGCGCTCGTCGATCTCGCAGACGCTCACCTACAACACGCTCGACGATACCGTCCTGCCGCGTGAAGGCATCTATGCGACTGCGACGCAGGAAATTGCCGGCCTTGGCGGTGATTCCCAGTATTACAAGATCTATGGCAAGGCCCGTTACTACCATCTGCTCGCTGACGACGCCGACATCATCGGTTCGGTCTCGGCCTCGGCTGGTTATGTCGTCGGCTTCGGTGATCACCTGAACGTCTTCGACCAGTTCACGCTGACCAACTCGGATATTCGTGGCTTCGAGAACAAGGGTATCGGCCCGCGCATTGCCGGTGTTAACGACGATCCGCTCGGTGGTACGACCTACTTCACGGCGTCGGCCGAAGCGACCTTCCCGATGCCGGGCTTCCCGCGTGACTTCAACCTGCGCGGCGCCGTCTTCGCAGATGCCGGCACGCTGTTTGGCAACGATGTCGAGCTCCTCGGTTCAGATACCGAAGAGGGCGATGGCTCGTCGCTGCGCGCCTCGGTCGGTCTTGGCCTGATCTGGCAGTCGCCCTTCGGCGCGCTGCGCGTCGACTACGCGATCCCGGTCGTGAAGGAAGACTTCGACAAGACCCAGCGCTTCAAGTTTGGCATTAACAACCAATTCTGATATCGGCAGTCCGGAACTGTAAATTTCAATTCCGTTCTGGAGTTTTGCCGATGGAGCAAAATAATTTTTTTCTGCCCCATGAAGGCGTGAAACTCGTCGAGTTGGCGCAATTTCTTGGGGCAGAGCTTGGCAATTCCGCTCATGGCGACGTCATCATTCGCTCTGTGTCCCCGATAGCGAGGGCGCGGGCGGGGGATATCTGTTATATCCTGTCTCGCCGCAATCGTGACGAGCTGCTGACCTGCGAGGCTTCGGCCGTGATCTGCGACAAGGCGCTGGCCGCGCTGGTGCCGTCGCATATCCCTGTCGTGATCTCCTCCAATCCGCATGCTGCCTTTGCGATGGCCGGCGGCTATCTTTATCCGGCAGCGCTCAAGCCCGTGACTTTTTCGTCCGGAGAGACCGAGATTGCGCCAAGCGCAGTCGTCGATCCGACCGCGCGGCTTGAAAAGGGCGTGATTGTCGAGCCGATGGCGATCATCGGCCCCGGCGCGGAGATCGGCGAGGGCACGCGCATCGGCGCCCAATCGATCATCGGTCCCAACGTCAAGATCGGCCGCAACGGTTCGATCGCGACGGGGGTCAGCATTCTCTGCGCGCTGATCGGCAATGGCGTCATCATCCACAACGGCGTCCGTATCGGCCAGGATGGATTCGGTTACGCGCCAGGCCCGCGCGGCATGATCAAGATCGTCCAGATCGGTCGCGTGATCATCCAGGACAATGTCGAGATCGGCGCCAACACCACGATCGATCGCGGCGCCATGGACGACACCGTTATCGGCGAGGGAACCAAGATCGACAACCAGGTCCAGGTCGGCCACAACGTCCGTATCGGCCGCCATTGCGCGATCGTATCGCAGGTCGGTCTTGCCGGCAGCACAATCGTCGGCGACGGCGTGCAGATCGGTGGACAGGTTGGCCTCAAGGGACATATCACCATAGGGGATGGCGTGCAGATCGCCGCAAAGAGCGGCGTGATGACCGATCTCGCTGCGGGCGGCCGCTATGGCGGAATACCTGCACGTCCTCTAAATGAATATCTGAAAGACGTTGCCCAGCTCATGGCTAAGTCCGGAGTGCGCGGAAAAAAAGGAGGCAAGAATGACTGAGGAAGCAGCCAGCACGCTTTCTTCGGCTGATATCCTGGAGATCATGAAGCTTCTGCCGCATCGCTATCCGTTTTTGATGGTCGACAAGATCGTCGATATCGACGGTGACAATGCCGCCGTGGGCATCAAGAACGTAACGGTCAACGAACCGCATTTTACCGGCCACTTCCCCGAAGCGCCGATCATGCCGGGCGTCTTGCTCGTCGAAGGCATGGCACAGACGGCCGGCGCGATCTGCGCCAAGAAGGAAGGCCAGACCGGCAACCTCGTCTACTTCATGACGATCGACAATGCGCGCTTCCGCAAACCGGTCGTGCCGGGCGACCGCGTTGAATATCACGTGCAGAAAATCAAGCAGCGCGGCAATATCTGGAAATTCCATTGCGACGCGAAGGTCGATGGCGCGCTTGTCGCCGAGGCCGATATTGGCGCGATGATCGTACGTAAGGACAACGCATGAGCATGATTGCCGAAAGCGCCAAAATTCATCCGATGGCCGTGGTCGAAGACGGTGCCACGGTCGGTGAAGGCGTAGTGATCGGCCCGTTTTGCCATGTTGGTCCCAAGGTCACGCTTCAGGATAATGTCGAACTGATCAGCCATGTGGTTGTTCTCGGCCTGACGACCGTCGGCAGCGGCACGCGCATATTCCCCTCGGCGGTCATCGGTGGCGACTCGCAGAGCGCCCGTCACAGCGCCGTCGATACGACCCTGATCATCGGGCGCAATTGCACGATCCGCGAAGGCGTGACGATGAATACCGGCACCGTCGAACATGGCGGTTCGACTGTCATCGGCGACAACAGCCTTTTCCTCGCCTATTCGCACGTCGCCCATGATTGCCGTGTCGGCAACCATGTCATCATGTCGAACAACGTCATGCTGGCCGGCCACGTGTCCGTCGGCGATCATGCGATCATCAGCGGCGGCGCGGCCGTGCACCAGTTCACCCGTGTCGGCAAATATGCCTTTGTCGGCGGTCTCTCGGCCGTGAGTTACGATGTCATTCCCTATGGCATGCTGAACGGCAATCCCGGCATCCTGAGCGGGCTCAATGTTGTCGGCATGACGCGCGCCGGCGTTGATCGCGCTGTCATTCACACGGTCCGCCGCGCCTACAAGGCGATCTTCGAGGGACCCGGTTCAATCCGCGAGAATGCCGCCCATATTCGCAATGAATATGCCGATTGCGAGCAGGTGATCGAAATCCTCGATTTCATTGCAGCAGAGAGCGATCGCGCTTTGTCTTCGCCGAGCCGGGGGCAGAAGGGCTGATCCGTGGCTTCCGCTGGCGACACCGCTGAAGGCCGGCTGGCGATCATTGCCGGCGGCGGCCTTCTGCCCTCCTATGTCGCCGAGGCGGCGCGTTCGGCCGGCGAAAACCCCGTTATCGTGATCTTGAAGGACGAGGGCGACCGTCGCTGGGACGGTTTCGACCACGCCACGATCGGTATCGGTGATTTCGCAGCCCTGGACAGGCTCTTCAAGAAATATCGCATCGACCGCGTCGTCATGTCGGGCAGCGTGCGCCGCCGGCCGGAATGGCGCGAGGTGCGGCCGACGCTCAGGATATTGCGCAAGGTTCCCTCTGCCATTCGCACGCTCCTGTCGGGCGGGGACGACACGGTTCTGCAGATGGTCATCAAGCTGATCGAAGGCGAAGGACTGCGCGTGGTCGGCGCGCACGAGATCGCACCCGATCTTCTCGCCACCGTCGGCCCTCTCGGCGCCATTGCGCCTGGCGATGACGACCGGCGCGATATCGCCCGTGCCGGCGAGGCGGCAGACGCGCTTGGCCGTCTCGATATCGGGCAGGGTGCCGTTTCGATCGGCGGCCGTGTTGTCGCAACGGAGGGCCTGGAAGGCACCGACGGCATGCTTGAGCGTGTCGCAGCGCTCAAGGCCGCCGGCCGTATTTCGCCGCGCCGGCGCGGCGTGCTCGTCAAGCTTTGCAAGCCGCAGCAGGACATCCGCGCCGATCTGCCGGCAATTGGCGTCTCCACTGTTCTCAACGCCAAGGCCGCCGGCCTTGCGGGTGTCGCGATCGAGGCTGGCCGGTCGCTGGTGCTGGATCGAGGCGCACTCGTCAAGGCGGCCGACGAGAACGGTCTTTTTGTCTGCGGTATCGATAAGGGCCTGCCGGGATGGGGGCTTTGATGAACGACAGGCCGCTGAAGATCGCCGTCATAGCCGGCGAAGTCTCCGGCGATCTCCTGGGCGCCGATCTCATTGTCGGACTGCGGAAGCTTCATTCGGGGCCGATCGAACTTGTCGGCGTCGGCGGCGAAGGGCTGCAGGGCCAGGGACTGACATCGCTCTTCGATTTCTCCGAACTTTCCATCATGGGCATTACGCAGGTTCTGGCGAAGCTGCCGAAGCTGGTTTCCCGCATCCGGCAGACGGCCGCGGCGATCGTTGCGGCAAAACCCGACATCCTGCTCATCATCGACAGCCCGGATTTTACCCATCGCGTCGCCAAGCGCGTGCGTGCCGCGCTGCCCGATCTGCCGGTCGTCAACTATGTCTGCCCCAGCGTCTGGGCCTGGAAGGAATATCGCGCCCAGCGCATGCTCGCCTATGTCGATCATGTTCTGGCCGTCCTCCCGTTCGAACCGGAAGCGATGCAGCGCCTCAACGGCCCGCAGACCACCTATGTCGGACACCGCCTGATTGCCGATCCCGCACTTCTGGAGACCCGCCGCCGTCGTGACGGCCGACAGCCCGGCAATGGCCCGATCCTGCTTCTTCCCGGCTCGCGTTCGTCCGAGATCAGGAAGCTTCTTCCCTATTTCGAGGCTGCCGCGAATGAACTCGTCGCCCGCAACGGGCCGGTGCGCTTCATTCTGCCGACCGTCACGCACAAGGAAGCACTTGTGCGGGAGTTGACGGCGGGGTGGGCGGTCAAGCCCGACATCGTCGTCGGCGCCGAGGCCAAGTGGAACGCCTTCGCCGAGGCTGACGCAGCCATGGCGGCGTCCGGCACGGTGATCCTTGAACTGGCCCTTGCCGATGTTCCCGTCGTTTCTGCCTACAAGGTCGACTGGATCATGCGCATGCTGACCTCGGGCATCAAGACCTGGACGGGCGCATTGCCCAACCTGATCGCCGATTACGCGGTCGTGCCGGAATATCTGAACGACATCGTTCGCGGCGCAAGCCTCGCGCGCTGGATGGAAAGGCTGTCGGCCGATACCTATCAGCTCAAGGCGATGAAGGAAGGCTATGAGCTGATCTGGCAGCGCATGCGGACGGAGCGGCCGCCCGGAGAACATGCGGCCCAGATCGTGCTCGACGTTCTCGCCAACAAAAAACCCGGCCATCCCTGAACTGACCCCCGAAGTTGGTTGTCCAATTTTCGGGGGTCAGTTCATTCTGACCGGGTTTCTTTTGTCCTGTCGCAGCGCTTAGCGCTTGGAAACCGGCACGTAGTCGCGCTTCGGTTCGCCGATATAGAGCTGGCGCGGACGGCCGATGCGCTGTTCCGGATCTTCGATCATCTCGTTCCACTGTGCGATCCAGCCGACGGTGCGGGCCAGGGCGAAGAGCACGGTGAACATGGTCGTGGGGAAGCCCAGAGCCTTCAGCGTGATGCCGGAGTAGAAGTCGATGTTCGGATAGAGCTTCTTCTCGATGAAGTAGGAGTCGGTCAGGGCGATGCGCTCCAGCTCCATGGCCACTTCGAGAAGCGGATCGTCCTTGATGCCGAGTTCGCCGAGAACTTCATGCGTGGTCTTCTGCATGATCTTGGCGCGCGGATCATAGTTCTTGTAGACGCGATGACCAAAGCCCATCAGGCGGAACGGATCGTTCTTGTCCTTGGCGCGGGCGATATATTCCGGAATGCGGTCAACCGTGCCGATTTCCGTCAGCATATTGAGGGCCGCTTCGTTGGCGCCGCCGTGGGCGGGACCCCAGAGGCAGGCGATGCCGGCGGCGATGCAGGCGAACGGGTTTGCGCCCGACGAACCGGCGAGACGGACCGTCGAGGTCGAGGCGTTCTGCTCGTGGTCGGCATGCAGGATGAAGATGCGGTCCATGGCGCGCGACAGCACCGGGTTGACCACATATTCCTCGCAGGGAACGGCAAAGCACATGCGCAGGAAGTTGGACGCGTAGTCCAGATCGTTCTTCGGGTAAACGAAGGGCTGGCCGATATGGTACTTGTAGGCCATTGCGGCAAGCGTCGGCATCTTGGCGATCATGCGCAGGCTGGCGACCATGCGCTGGTGCGGATCGGTGATGTCGGTGGAGTCGTGATAGAAGGCCGAAAGCGCGCCGACGCAGCCGCACATGACGGCCATCGGGTGCGCGTCGCGACGGAAGCCGGTGAAGAAGCGGCTCATCTGCTCGTGCACCATCGTGTGATGGGTAACGCGGTAGTCGAAGTCCTTCTTCTGAGCGGCAGTCGGCAGTTCGCCGTAGAGCAGCAGGTAGCAGACTTCAAGGAAGTCGCCGTGCTCGGCCAGCTGCTCGATCGGATAGCCGCGATGCAGGAGAACGCCTTCATCACCGTCGATATAGGTGATCTTCGATTCACAGGATGCGGTTGAGGTAAACCCGGGATCGTAAGTGAAGGAGGTCGTGTTTTTATAGAGTGCACCGATATCGATGACGTCAGGTCCGACCGTGCCTTTTCGCACGGGCAGATCGACAGATTTGTCACCGATTTTGATTGTAGCGCTTTGATCCGTCATGCTGATCCTCCGGAGTGGCGGTGGCGCCGCAAAAGCGCCATAAGAGTTAAGCGTCCTCAGCGATAGCTATATGATCGGGAAGCTAATGCCAAGTTACCGTGATGCCATTTTGTGCATCGCGGCATCATCTTTTAGGCACTGCAGCGATGAGCTGGATGCATATCAGAACACCATGATTTGACTGGATTTTTCGCTTCCCTGATTTTTCCTCGTATTTCAATCGATTATTGTTTGCTCCTTTTGATCTCAGGTTGCATTCTGCCGGTCTGCGGGGGCGGGTCCAGGCGATTATGACGGGGTTGGAGACAAGACAGCGGCAGGCGAAATCCATCGATGAAAAGATGGATTTTATTGGCGTTGCCCCGCGCGCCATTGTGACGCAACCGGTCCGCACGCAAGCCGCGACACCCTTTCCATGGCGACTGGCGGCCGTTGGGAAACGGTACGTCTCCTTGTCCGTGCATATGGCGGCCGAGGAGGCCGGTCACGGCCGCCTCATCCTCTTCTCGCCGGTCTTCCTGGGGGCGGGTGCCGCCACCTGGTTTCTGACAGGCTCGGACTTTCCGGCCGTCTCGCTCGGTCTCTGCCTGCTTGTCCTCCTTGTCGCCGTCACGGTCTGCGGCCATGGCCGGCCGAAATTGCGGGCGACACTGCTTGGCCTGCTTCTCTTTGCCGGCGGCATGCTTTCGGCACAGGTCGAAACCTGGCGGGCAAGGACCCTGATCCTCGATTCAGCCGTCACGACGACCGTGACCGGCCGCATCGAGCGCCGGGAAGGCGATGGCGAGGGACGCTGGCGTTATATTCTCAAGGTCAACGGCACAAGCGCACCCGAGATCAGGCGTCCGCCCGAACGCGTCTCCGTGCTGGCGCGTGGCGCGGCCCGCCCCTTCGAACTCGGCGACATCATCGAGGGCAGGGCGCGGCTGACGCCTCCGGCGGGGCCGGCGCTCCCCCATCTCAACGATTTCGCCTTCAGCGCCTATTTCGACCGCATCGGCGCCAACGGCTTCTTCTATGGGGCGCCGAAAAAGGTGGCGGAACAGTCGGAGCAGGCAGGCTCGCTCGATGAGGCCGTCCTGGAGTGGCTCTATCGCCTGAGAAGCGGCATCGGCGATCGGATCCGCTCCGCCCTGCCCGGCGACACCGGGGCCTTTGCCGCCTCCCTTGTCACCGACGAGAGACGCGCGATCTCGGATGAAACGACGGAAGCCTTGCGGCAATCCGGCCTTGCCCACATTATCGCAATCTCCGGCCTCAATATGGCGCTCTCCGCCGGCATCTTCTTCGTCGGCCTGCGTGTCGTCCTCAGCCTGTTTCCCGGTATTGCCCAGGCGTGGCCGACCAAGAAGATCGCGGCCGCCGGCGCGCTCGCTGCGGTAACCGCCTACTATCTGATCTCGGGTTTTGCCGTCTCCGCCGAACGCGCCTTCATCATGATGGCGATCATGCTGGTCGCCGTCTTCTTCGACCGGCCATCGATCAGCCTTAGAAACGTGGCGCTGTCCGCTCTCGTGATCCTCGCTGTCTCGCCATCGGAAGTGCTGGGGCCAAGCTTCCAGATGTCCTTTGCCGCCACGCTCGCACTTGTCGCCGGCTACGATCTCTGGAAGCGGCGGCCGATGCGTGAGAACGCTCTTGCCAGGCTGCCGATCATGAAGCCGATCTCCATGGTTGGCAGTTTCTTCGGCGGCGTTTTCCTGACGTCGCTGATCGGCGGCTTCTCGACGGCACTGTTTTCGATCGAGCATTTCCACCGCCTGACGGCCTATGGCCTGCCGGCAAATCTTGCGGCCATGCCGGTCATTTCCTTCATCGTCATGCCGGCGGGCATGCTGGCAATGCTGCTGATGCCCTTCGGCCTGGACGGCTGGCTGTGGCAGGTGGCAGGCTTCGGGCTCGATCTGGTGATCACGATCGCCAAGGCGATCGCGGGGTGGGGCGGCAATATAGATATCGGCCGCTTGCCCGGCTGGTATTTCCCGACAGCCGTCTCCGGCTTTCTGCTGCTGACGCTGCTCAGAACGGGGCTGCGGCACATGGGAACGGCAATTGTCGCGGTCTCCACGCTTGCTGTGGCCGTTCTCCCGTCCGGTGCGGCGCCCGATATCGCCATCTCAGAGGATGGCGGGCTTGTTGCCATAGTCGATGGAGAGGCGATGGCTTCAAACCGTGAGAAGCCGCCCGCCTTCATCTTCGAACAATGGCAGCGGGCGCTTGCCCTCGAAGAGCACCGCAAGCCGGTAATGCTCCAAGCCGCCAAGGCGCCCGCCGCGCCTGACGGCAAACGGTTGCAGCTTTCGCCGGATCAGCAGGATGAAGCCAGAGAGGCGATGAGACAGGCGGCCGACACCGGCCCTCCCTCGCGTTTCTCCTGCCTGAAGGGCGCCTGGTGCAGCGTCGCGCTCGCCAACGGAAAGAGGCTGACCGTCATCGACAATGCCGCCTATCTCGGGCCGGCCTGCGATACGGCCGATATTGTCGTGACCCCCGTCCGGCTGCGCGTCGACCGCTGCCGCTCCGGCGCGCTGCTCTTGACCGGCGAAACGTTGCGCAGGACAGGTTCCGTCGAACTTCGGTTCACTGCCAACGGAGTTGAGGCCACCACCACATTCGACACGTTGCAGCGCCCCTGGATGCGTCACCGCGCCTATGACTGGCGAAGCAATGCATTCGCGGACGCCGGCCTGTCACCGGTCAGTGATAGCGGCGAATGAGGCCGACGAGCTTGCCCTGAACCTTGACGCGATCCGGCGGGAAAATGCGGGTCTCGTAGGCGGGGTTTGCAGCCTCGAGCGCAATCGATGCGCCCTTGCGGCGGAAGCGCTTGAGCGTCGCTTCCTCGTCGTCGACGAGTGCAACGACGATATCGCCGGGATTGGCCGTGCTGCCATTGCGGATGATGACCGTGTCGCCATCGAAAATGCCGGCTTCGATCATCGAATCGCCGCGAACTTCCAGCGCATAATGTTCGCCGGAGCCAAGCATATCGGTCGGAACCGTGATGTCATGCGTATTGTTCTGGATCGCCGAGATCGGCACGCCGGCGGCGATGCGCCCCATGACGGGAACGGAGACCGAATTGCCGTTATCGGCGGCAGGTGCCGGCTTGGCCGAGGCGGGAGGCGCCACAGGCTGCGGCTTGCCGAGACTGCCCTCGATGACGCTCGGCGAAAAGCCGCGCCGGGGTTGCAGGCTCGGGCTGTAGGCTTCCGGCAGTTTGATGACTTCGAGCGCCCGCGCCCGGTTCGGAAGCCGGCGAATGAAGCCGCGTTCCTCGAGTGCCGTGATCAGCCGGTGAATACCGGATTTCGAGGCCAGATCCAGGGCGTCCTTCATCTCGTCGAAAGACGGCGGAACGCCTGACTCCTTCATCCTTTCGTGAATGAAAAGAAGGAGTTCCTGTTGTTTGCGCGTGAGCATGGCGTGTAACCCCAGTCTTGAAACAAATCCAGAACGGACACTATATGTTCCATATGTGTTCCGCAAGTGGCTAAATTTTCGTAAAACTTCTGTTCATTCTGTCGAGAATTTTATTTTTCGCGGCCCTTGCGCCTTCGCACCCTTGCCTCGCAAGGCCTGCTGAAGCACATCTCCTTGTCATTGCTGGAGGGAACCCGATGCGCAAAGACAGGCTTCCGATCGATCATCTCGTCTTGCCGGTGACGGATATCGACCTTGCCCGCGAAAGGCTGGACAAGCTGGGTTTCACGGTCGCGCCCGATGCCCGCCATCCCTTCGGCACGGAAAATGCCTGCGTGTTCTTTGCCGACAAAACCTATCTCGAGCCTTTGGGCGTCGCGAGCGTTGCAGAGAGCGAGCAGGCGGCGCGTCGCGGCAACGTCTTTGCCGCCCGTGACCAGGCATTCCGCTTCCGTTGCGGCGACGAGGGCCTTTCCGCGATTGCCTTCGCCACCGGCGATGCAAGGCGAGAACATGCCCGATTCGTCGAGGCCGGCATCAGCGCCGGTTCCCTGCTGCAGTTCGAGCGTCCGGTGAAAATGCCAGATGGCGCAGAAAGTGTTGCCGGCTTCCGGCTCGCCTTCGCCGCCGATCTCCGGGCGCCGGATTTCCTCCTCTTTGCCGTCGAGCGCGTGAACCCGTTGCCCGCCGATCGCGCCGTACTGGAGACGCATGCCAATGGTGTCACGGGTATTGCCGAAATTGCCCTGGCTGCGCCGGAGCCGAAGGCCTTCGGTGTTTTCGTCCGATCGGTTGCAAGGGTCGTGTCAGCTGACGACACGGGCTTCGGGCTGCAGATTGCCACCGCCAATGCGAAGATCAGCCTGATGACACCTGAAGGACTGGAGGCCTATTACGATCTGGTGACGCCCGATACCGATCGCGGCCTGCGTGGACGGGCAATCCTCTTTGCCGTCGGCGATCTGGCCGTGACAGAAGCGCATTTGGCTGCTAACGGGGTCACATACACACGCAAGGCCAACCGAATTCTGGTGAAGCCGGCGCCCGGGCAGGGCACGCTCTTCGCCTTCGAGGAAAGATCATGAGCACCAATACGAACTCCGTGGTGACGGTCGGCGAGGGCGCCGGCAAGGTTACTTTTTCCAATACCGGACGCCTGTCGCTGATTGCCGGCGCTTGCGAACTGGAAAGCCGCGACCACGCGTTCATGGTTGCCGGCACCTTGAAGGAACTCTGCGCCAAGCTCGGCATCGGGCTCGTCTACAAGACGTCCTTCGACAAGGCGAACCGTTCCTCGCTGTCGAGCAAGCGCGGTGTGGGCCTTGAGAAGGGGCTGGAGGTCTTCGCCGACCTGAAAAAAGAGCTCGGCATTCCGGTTCTGACGGACATCCATACGGAAGAACAATGCGCCGAGGTGGCCAAGGTCGTCGATGTCCTTCAGATACCGGCTTTCCTGTCCCGCCAGACGGATCTTCTGGTGGCCGCGGCAAGGACCGGCCGCGTCATCAACGTCAAGAAAGGCCAGTTCCTGGCCCCCTGGGACATGAAGAACGTGCTCGGCAAGCTGAACCAGAGCGGCAATCCGAACGTTCTTCTGTGCGAGCGCGGCGCCTCCTTCGGCTACAACACGCTGGTTTCCGACATGCGCTCGCTGCCGATCATGGCGGCAACCGGCGCGCCTGTCATCTTCGATGCCACACATTCGGTCCAGCAGCCCGGCGGGCAGGGGGAAACCTCGGGCGGCGAGCGGCAGTTCGTCGAGACGCTGGCGCGCGCAGCCGTTGCCGTCGGCGTTGCCGGCGTCTTTATCGAGACCCATCAGGATCCCGACAACGCGCCCTGCGACGGCCCGAACATGGTCTATCTCAAGGATATGCCGCGGCTTCTGGAAAAGCTGCTCGCTTTGGACGCGGTCGCCAAGGGCTGACAGTCAAAAGCCTGACATGATCGTGTTATAGCGACGGTCAGACATGCAGGACGAAGGTGTCGCAAAGTGCCATTGTAATTTGCGCACCTTCGATTAAGACGGTTTCAAACGATTTATCCACCCACCGAGCAGGAAAAAACCATGACTGCAATTACCGATATCATCGCCCGCGAGATTCTCGATAGCCGTGGCAATCCCACCGTCGAAGTCGATGTCTATCTCGAAGACGGCAGCATGGGCCGCGCGGCTGTTCCCTCGGGTGCTTCGACCGGCGCGCATGAAGCCGTCGAAGTGCGCGATGGCGGCAAGCGCTATCTCGGCAAGGGTGTCGAAAAGGCTGTCGAAGCCGCCAATACGGAAATCTTCGACGCGATCGGCGGCATCGATGCCGAAAACCAGATCCAGATCGACCAGATCATGATCGAACTCGACGGCACGCCGAACAAGTCGCGCCTCGGCGCCAATGCCATCCTCGGCGTTTCGCTCGCCGTTGCCAAGGCTGCCGCCCAGGCTGCCGGCCTGCCGCTCTATCGCTACGTCGGCGGCGCTTCCGCAAGCGTGCTGCCGGTTCCGATGATGAACATCATCAACGGCGGCGCCCATGCCGACAACCCGATCGATTTTCAGGAATTCATGATCCTGCCGGTCGGCGCGGATTCGATCCGCGAAGCCGTCCGCATGGGTTCGGAAGTCTTCCATACGCTGAAGAAGGAACTGGCTGCCCAGGGCCACAACACCAATGTCGGCGACGAAGGCGGTTTCGCACCCGGCCTGAAAAGCGCTCCGGAAGCTCTCGACTTCATCATGAAGTCGGTCGAGAAAGCCGGCTACAAGCCGGGCGAGGACATCTATCTCGGCCTCGACTGCGCCTCGACGGAATTCTTCAAGGACGGCAAATATGTGCTGGAAGGCGAAGGCCGCACGCTGGAATCGGGCGCAATGGCCGAATACCTTGCCGAACTCGTCGCCAAGTATCCGATCATCTCCATCGAAGACGGCATGGCTGAAGACGATTGGGAAGGCTGGAAGACGCTGACGGACCTCGCCGGCAAGAAGTGCCAGCTCGTCGGCGACGACCTGTTCGTCACCAACTCGGCCCGCCTGCGCGACGGCATCCGCATGGGTGTTGCCAACTCGATCCTCGTCAAGGTCAACCAGATCGGCTCGCTGACGGAAACGCTCGACGCCGTCAACACCGCGCACAAGGCTGCCTACACCGCCGTCATGTCGCACCGCTCCGGCGAAACCGAAGATTCCACCATCGCCGATCTCGCGGTTGCCACCAACTGCGGCCAGATCAAGACCGGCTCGCTGTCCCGCTCGGATCGCCTTGCCAAGTACAACCAGCTGATCCGCATCGAAGAAGGCCTCGGCCCGCAGGCTCAGTATGCCGGCCGCTCCATCATTCGCGGCTAATACGATCTTATAAATCAGGCATTTGGAACCCGCGCTCCGGCGCGGGTTTTTTGTTGGCTCCGTTCGCGAGGCATGCAGAGTCAACGAACGGTTAATCTCTGCGCGCTAGATTGAAATGATTGGTAATGCGTCAGAGCATGCGTGTATGTGGACAAAGCATCATAAGAAGAGAAAGACCGGTCGCTTCGTCATTCCGGCCATGACGGTCGCCTTCCTCTCCTATTTCGGCTATCATTGTATCCATGGTGATTACGGTCTGCGTGCGACGGAGGCGTTCGAGCGCCAGCGGATCGCGCGCGAGAAGGAGCTGGCCGTGCTGAAGGCCAAGCGCGAGCATCTGGAGGCGCAGGTGGCGCTGCTCAGCGACGGCTCGCTGGACAAGGACATGCTCGACGAAAAAGCGCGGTATCAGCTCAACATGTCGCGCGCGGACGAGATTGTGATTTTCAACCACTACCGCAATTAACTGAATTTAGGTTAATCTAAAATTTCGCTTGTTTATCAATAATTTACTGGCGAATATGAGCCATGCAATTATGGCATTGCTGTGGTCATTTTTCTTCCCTATGGTACGCGCCACCTGAGAACCGATAAACCCATAGGGAGGGTTGAATGGCGTTGCGCAAAACCGCGACCGTTTCCAGCCGCAAAACCAGTGCGAAATCCACAGCCAAGGCATCGAACGGCGGCCCCATCGCCGATTTCGATCGCGACGAGGAGCTGAAGGCCTATCGCGAAATGCTGCTCATCCGCCGTTTCGAGGAGAAGGCGGGCCAGCTGTACGGCATGGGCTTCATCGGTGGTTTCTGTCACCTCTACATCGGCCAGGAAGCTGTCGTCGTCGGCATGCAGATGGCGCAAAAGGAAGGCGATCAGGTCATCACCGCCTATCGCGACCACGGTCATATGCTGGCCACGGGCATGGAAGCGCGCGGCGTCATGGCCGAGCTGACCGGCCGCCGCAGCGGTTATTCGCGCGGCAAGGGCGGCTCCATGCACATGTTCTCCAAGGAGAAGCATTTCTACGGCGGTCACGGCATCGTCGGTGCGCAGGTTTCGCTCGGCACCGGTCTTGCCTTCGCCAACCGCTATCGCGGCAATGACTCGGTTGCCGTTGCCTATTTCGGCGATGGCGCTGCCAACCAGGGCCAGGTCTACGAGAGCTTCAACATGGCTGCTCTCTGGAAGCTGCCGATCGTCTATATCGTTGAAAACAACCGCTACGCTATGGGCACCTCGACCGCCCGCGCCACCGCCCAGTCGAACTATTCGCTGCGCGGCTCCGGCTTCGGCATTCCCGGCATGCAGGTCGACGGCATGGACGTGCGCGCCGTCAAGGCGGCCGCCGACGAGGCGCTTGAGCATTGCCGTTCCGGCAAGGGGCCGATCATCCTGGAAATGCTGACCTATCGCTATCGCGGCCACTCCATGTCCGACCCGGCGAAGTACCGCACCAAGGAAGAAGTGCAGAAGATGCGCTCCGAGCAGGACCCGATCGAGCAGGTCCGCATGCGCGTGATGGAAAAGGGCTGGGCGACCGAAGACGATCTCAAGGCGATCGACAAGGAAGTCCGCGATATTGTCGCAGACAGCGCCGATTTCGCCCAGGCCGATCCGGAGCCGGATGCATCCGAGCTCTACACCGACATTCTGCTCTAATCGGGGAGGGAACCCATGCCTATCGATATCCTCATGCCCGCCCTTTCTCCGACGATGGAAGAAGGCACGCTGTCCAAATGGCTCAAGAAGGAAGGCGACAAGGTCACGTCCGGTGACGTGATTGCCGAAATCGAAACCGACAAGGCGACGATGGAAGTCGAAGCCGTCGATGAAGGCGTCATCGGCAAGCTCCTGGTTCCGGCCGGCACCGAGAACGTCAAGGTCAACGCCAAGATCGCCGTCCTGCTGCAGGAAGGCGAATCCGCCGATGCGATTTCCGCCGCTCCGGCCGCCGCTCAGCCGGCCCCGGTTGCCGCGGCTCCCGTTGCGCAGGAGGTAAAGCCTGCGGCAGCTTCTGCCCCGGTCCCGGCCGAGCCCAAGGCTTTCGTGCCGAACGATCCGGAAATCCCGGCCGGCACCGAAATGGTGTCGATGACGGTTCGTGAAGCGCTTCGCGATGCCATGGCCGAAGAAATGCGCGCTGACGACAGCGTCTTCGTCATGGGTGAAGAAGTCGCCGAATATCAGGGCGCCTATAAGGTCACGCAGGGCCTGCTGCAGGAATTCGGCGCTCGCCGCGTCATCGATACGCCGATCACCGAGCACGGCTTTGCCGGCGTCGGCGTCGGTGCGGCTATGGCCGGCCTGAAGCCGATCGTCGAGTTCATGACCTTCAACTTCGCCATGCAGGCGATCGACCAGATCATCAACTCCGCTGCCAAGACGCTCTATATGTCCGGCGGCCAGATGGGCGCTCCGATCGTCTTCCGCGGTCCGAATGGTGCGGCTGCCCGCGTTGCCGCCCAGCACAGCCAGGATTACGCGGCCTGGTACAGCCATGTTCCCGGCCTCAAGGTCGTCATGCCCTACACGGCATCCGACGCAAAGGGCCTGCTCAAGGCTGCCATTCGCGATCCGAACCCGGTCGTCTTCCTTGAGAACGAAATTCTCTACGGCCAGCATTTCGACGTTCCGAAGCTCGACAATTTCGTCCTGCCGATCGGCAAGGCCCGTATCCACCGTCCGGGCAAGGATGTCACGGTCGTCTCCTTCGGCATCGGCATGACCTATGCGACGAAGGCGGTCGCCGAACTCGAAAAGATCGGCATCGATGTCGAACTGATCGACCTTCGCACCATCCGCCCGATGGATCTTCCGACGGTCATCGAATCCGTCAAGAAGACCGGCCGTCTCGTCACGGTCGAGGAAGGTTATCCGCAGTCGTCCGTCGGCACGGAAATCGCCACGCGCGTCATGCAGCAGGCCTTCGATTACCTCGATGCGCCGATCCTGACGATCGCCGGCAAGGACGTTCCGATGCCTTACGCCGCAAACCTCGAGAAGCTTGCGCTTCCGAATGTCGGCGAAGTGGTCGATGCGGTGAAAGCCGTTTGCTACAAATAAGGGGAGGGCCTTTCGATGCCGATCAATATCACGATGCCCGCCCTCTCCCCGACCATGGAAGAAGGCAATCTGGCCAAGTGGCTGGTCAAGGAAGGCGATAAAGTCAAGTCCGGCGATGTGATCGCCGAGATCGAGACCGACAAGGCTACGATGGAAGTCGAAGCCGTGGATGAAGGCACGGTTGCCAAGCTCGTCGTTCCGGCCGGCACTGAAGGCGTCAAGGTCAATGCCCTGATCGCCGTTCTTGCCGCCGATGGCGAGGATGTCGCCGCCGCCGCAAGCGGCGCCGGCTCTGCCGCTCCGGCTCCGAAGGCTGCTGCTCCGGCCGAGGCACCGAAGGCCGAGGCCGCACCTGCCCCGGCACGGTCGGCTCCGGCCGCCGCACCCGCGCCGGCTGCCGCTTCCTCGAGCGGCGCTCGCCCGTTCTCCTCGCCGCTTGCCCGTCGTCTTGCCAAGGAAGCCGGGATCGATCTTTCCGCCGTTGCCGGCACCGGTCCGCATGGCCGCGTCGTCAAGAGCGATATCGAAGCGGCTGTTGCCGGCGGTGGCGCCAAGGCCGCTCCGGCCGCTGCTGCGGCTGCCCCGCAGGCGGCTGCACCGGCTCCGGCCGCTGCCGCTCCGAAGGGCGCTTCGGACGAAGCCGTGCTCAAACTCTTCGAACAGGGCTCCTACGAACTCGTGCCGCATGACGGCATGCGCAAGACGATCGCCCGCCGCCTCGTCGAATCCAAGCAGACCGTTCCGCATTTCTATGTCTCGGTCGATTGCGAACTCGATGCGCTGATGGCGCTGCGCGCCCAGCTGAACGACGCCGCTCCGCGCAAGGACGGCGCTCCGGCCTACAAGCTTTCGGTCAACGACATGGTCATCAAGGCCATGGCTCTCGCCCTGCGCGATGTTCCGGATGCCAATGTCTCCTGGACCGAAAACGCCATGGTCAAGCACAAGCATGCCGATGTCGGCGTCGCTGTGTCGATCCCCGGCGGCCTGATCACCCCGATCGTGCGCAAGGCCGAGGAAAAGACGCTTTCCATCATCTCCAACGAGATGCGCGATCTCGGCAAGCGTGCGAAGGACCGCAAGCTGAAGCCCGAGGAATATCAGGGCGGCACGACCTCGGTTTCCAACATGGGCATGATGGGCGTGAAGAACTTCGCAGCCGTCATCAACCCGCCGCATGCGACCATCCTCGCAGTCGGCGCCGGCGAACAGCGCGTCATCGTCAAGAATGGCGAAATGGCGATTGCAACGGTCATGACCGTCACGCTCTCGACCGACCATCGCTGCGTCGACGGCGCTCTTGGTGCCGAGCTGCTGCAGGCATTCAAGGGCTATATCGAAAATCCGATGGGCATGCTGGTCTAAGCAGGACGCGGGAGGGCGGACATGACGAAGACTGTTCTTTGCTATGGTGACTCGCTGACCTGGGGCTATGACGCCGATACGATCGGCCGTCATGCCTACGAGACCCGCTGGCCGAGCGTGCTTCAGGCAACGCTCGGAAGCGAGGCTCGCGTCATCGCGGAAGGCCTGAACGGCCGCACCACCGCCTTCGACGACCATCTTGCCGATTGCGACCGCAACGGCGCACGCATCCTGCCGACCATCCTGCAGACGCATGCGCCGCTCGATCTCGTCATCCTGCTGCTCGGCACCAACGACATGAAGCCGGTCGTCGCCGGCTCCGCCTTTGCCGCCTGCCAGGGTATCGGCCGTCTCGTGCGGCTGATCCGCAACCATTCCTGGCCCTTCGAATTCGACGGGCCGGAAATCCTGATCGTGGCACCGCCGGCAATCTGCGAGACGGGCAACGTGCCCTTCGCCGCATCCTTCCCCGGCGGCGTCGAGGAATCGGCAAAGCTTCCCACGCTCTACCGTGACCTTGCCGATGAACTCGGCTGCGGCTTCTTCGATGGTAATTCCGTCGCCAGGACCACGCCGCTCGACGGCATTCACCTCGATGCGGAAAATACGCGTGCGCTCGGTCGGGGCCTTGAGCCCATCGTGCGGATGATGCTGGGCCTTTGACGGTGACTGCCTTTCTCGCTCTCCGGCGGGCCTCCCGCCGGGATGCCTCGGAACTGGCGATCCTGGCTGACATTGCCTCGCACGGCTTTGCCTCATGGCTCTGGTTTGCCGATGTCGCAAGCGGCATGAGCGACACGCCGCTGGAGCGGGGCCGGCTGAAGATGAGCGACGAGGCGCTGGGCGGCTGGAAGAATGCCGTCATTGCCGAGGCCTATGACGAGATCGCCGGAATGGCGATCGGTTATGAAGTGGATGAAGGCATACGCGATCTCGAAGCGCGGCATCCGGCCATAGAGCCGATGCTGGCCATGCAGAGATCGGTGATCGGACACTGGTTCATTGGCAGCCTTGCGGTCTATCGCCATATGCGCGGGATCGGTATCGGCAGGAGGCTGCTGGAAGACCAGATCGAAAGGGCCGCCGGGCGACCGGTCAGCCTGATCACGTCGGACAGTAATGAAGCGGCTCTGTCGCTTTACAAAAGAAACGGATTTTCGGAAGCGGCGCGCATGGATGCCGTGCCGCTCTTCGACAACAGCAAGAAGCACGCATGGGTTCTGATGACCCGCGCGGGAGCGTAACAAAGGCAGGAAAGCAATGGCTCAATCCTACGACGTCATCGTCATCGGTTCCGGTCCCGGCGGTTATATCGCCGCCATCCGCGCCGCGCAGCTCGGCCTCAAGGTCGCCTGCGTCGAGCGCGAACATCTGGCCGGCATCTGCTCCAACTGGGGCTGCATCCCGACCAAGGCGCTGCTGCGCTCGGCGGACGTCCTGCATACGGCACAGCACGGCAAGGATTACGGCCTGACGCTGGAAGGCACGATCAAACCCGATATCAAGGCGATCGTCGCCCGTTCGCGCGGCATCGCGCACCGCATGAACAATGGCGTCGGCTTCCTGTTCAAGAAGAACAAGGTCGATGTCATCTGGGGTGAAGCGAGGATCACCAAACCCGGCGAGATCGTCGTTTCCAAGACGACGAAGAAGCCGATGGAGCCGATGGGTCCGGTGCCGAAGAATGCATTGGGTGAGGGCACCTACAATGCCAAGCACATCATCGTCGCGACCGGCGCCCGTCCGCGCGCGCTGCCGGGCATCGAGCCCGACGGCAAGCTGATCTGGACCTATTTCGAGGCGATGAAGGCGGATGAACTGCCGAAGTCCCTTCTCGTCATGGGCTCGGGCGCCATCGGCATCGAATTCGCAAGCTTCTACCGCACCCTGGGCGTCGACGTCACCGTCGTCGAAATCATGAGCCAGGTAATGCCGGTCGAGGATGCGGAAATTTCCGCGCTCGCCAAGAAGCAGTTCGAACGCCAGGGCATGAAGATCCATCTGGAAGCCAAGGTCGCCAAGGTGGAGAAGGGCGCGAACTCGATCACCGCCACGATCGAGAAGAAGGATGGCACGACCGAGACGATCACCGCAGACCGCATGATCTCCGCCGTCGGCGTGCAGGCCAATGTCGAAGGCATCGGCCTTGAGGCTGTCGGCGTGAAGACCGATCGCGGTTTCATCGCCATCGACGGTTACGGCAAGACCAACGTGCCCGGCATCTATGCGATCGGCGACGTCGCCGGCCCGCCGCTTCTCGCGCACAAGGCCGAGCATGAGGCTGTCGTCTGCGTCGAAAAGATCGCCGGCCTGCCGAACGTTCATCCGATGGACAAGCTGAAGATCCCGGGCTGCACCTATTGCAACCCGCAGGTCGCCTCCGTCGGTCTCACCGAAGCCAAGGCCAAGGAGCAGGGCCGCGATATCCGCGTCGGCCGCTTCCCCTTCAGCGCCAACGGCAAGGCCGTCGCCCTCGGCGAGGACCAGGGTCTGGTCAAGACGATCTTCGACAAGAAGACCGGCGAACTGCTGGGCGCCCACATGGTCGGCGCCGAAGTTACCGAACTTATCCAGGGCTTCGTCGTCGCCATGAACCTGGAGACGACCGAAGAGGAGCTGATGCACACGATCTTCCCGCATCCGACCATCTCGGAAACGATGAAGGAAAGCGTGCTCGATGCTTACGGCCGCGTTCTGAACGCTTGATAATTTCCCGGTCCGCCCTCTATCCGGGCGTGGCGTAACGCCATCGCCCGGAGTGAAAGATGCCAGCCTGCTCCGGGGTGGAAAAAGCGAAAGGAAATCATCATGTCTATGGGTACGCAGTCGCTTCTCGTCTTCCTGCTGATCGGCCTTGTTGCGGGCTTTCTCGCAAGCCTCGTCGTCGGCGGGGGCGGGTTGATACGCTGCCTGCTCAGCGGCATCATCGGCGCGTTCGTGGGCGGGTTTCTGTTCAATGCGCTGGGGATTTCGCTGGGCATTGAAAATGCATTGGTGGTTCAGATCGTTCACGCCACAGTCGGCGCCATCGTCGTGGTGCTGATCGCAAGGGCGATAGCGTAGGAGCAATTCCAGCAAAAGTGCGCAGCGGTTTTGCGTCCGGAATTGCGACAAGGAAAAGACCGAGCAATTCCAGCAAAAGTGCGCAGCGGTTTTGCGTCCGGAATTGCGACAAGGAAAAGACCGAGCAATTCCAGCAAAAGTGCGTAGCGGTTTTGCGTCCGGAATTGCGACAAGGAAAAGACCGCGCAATTCCAGCAAAAGTGCGCAGCGGTTTTGCGTCCGGAATTGCGATAAGGAAAAGACCAATTCCAGCAAAAGTGCGTAGCGGTTTTGCGTCCGGAATTGCGGAAACGAAATGACGGAGCAACGGCTCTAAGGTAGAGGCAAGATGGAAGGCGTCGGCTGGATTTCGGCAATCATCATCGGTGGACTTGCGGGCTGGCTCGCGGGCAAGCTGATGGAAGCGCGTTACGGCATCCTGCTGAACATCGTTCTCGGCATTGTCGGTTCGGTGGTCGCCACTGCCGTCCTGGCGCAGTTTCATATCGCGGTGGCCGGCGGCAGGCTCGGCTATTTCGTGACAGGTTTCATCGGCGCCTGCCTGCTGATATTCCTCGCGCGTCTCGTGCGAAGATAAGGTGCGTGCCGTCAGATCGAAGGATTTGAATAAAGGCGCGATGCGCACTATGGCAATCCGGGCCGCATGGGGCGGCGGAAAGTTGAACTGACATGGTCACTATTCTCGACACGATCAATCCCGAGGCAAAGCGCGTACGGCATCCGGAAAAGGCCCATCGCCCCGATACGGAAGTCCTGCGCAAACCGGACTGGATTCGTGTGAAGGCGCCGACCTCGAAAGGCTACGCGGAAACCCGCTCGATCGTGAAGGAGCACAAGCTCGTCACCGTCTGCGAGGAAGCCGGCTGCCCGAATATCGGCGAATGCTGGGACAAGAAGCACGCCACGTTCATGATCATGGGCGAGATCTGTACCCGCGCCTGCGCCTTCTGCAATGTGGCGACAGGCAAGCCGAACGCGCTCGACATGGCCGAGCCGGAAAACGTCGCCAAGGCGGTCAAAGAAATGGGCCTGAGCCATGTCGTCATCACCTCCGTCGACCGTGACGATCTGGAGGATGGCGGCGCCGAGCATTTCGAGAAGGTGATCTGGGCGATCCGCGCCGCTTCGCCATCGACGACGATCGAAATCCTGACGCCCGACTTCCTGAAGAAGCCCGGTGCGCTGGAGCGCGTCGTTGCGGCCAAGCCCGACGTCTTCAACCACAATCTGGAAACGGTTGCCGGCAACTATCTGACGGTCCGCCCCGGTGCCCGTTACTTCCACTCCATCCGCCTGCTGCAGCGCGTGAAGGAGCTTGACCCCACCATGTTCACCAAGTCCGGCATCATGGTCGGCCTCGGTGAGGAGCGCAACGAAGTCCTCCAGCTGATGGACGACCTGCGCACGGCCGATGTCGATTTCCTGACGATCGGCCAGTACCTGCAGCCGACCCGCAAGCACCACGCCGTGATGAGCTTCGTCACGCCGGAAGAGTTCAAGTCCTACGAGACGGTCGCCTATACCAAGGGCTTCCTGATGGTCGCTTCCAGCCCGCTCACCCGCTCTTCGCACCATGCCGGCGACGACTTCGCCCGCCTGAAGGCCGCGCGCGAGAAGAAGCTGCTGATGGCGGCCGAGTAGGAGCTTGCCCCCTGTTTTTCATGGGACCGCGGCGATTTTCGCCGCGGTTTTTCTTTGGGCGCTTCATTGTCATCGTCGGGTCACACGAAGCAGCGAGGTACTGCTCTCCCGGCCGTCGGCCGCAAGGGGATGAACGGAGGGCTTGCGATGGAACGGACAGCCGGCGAGGCCGTCAACAATGTCGATAACGCTTTCGCCGCCGGACAGATCCGCAATGCGAGGCGCATCATGGTCATCGGCTGCTCGGGCGGCGGCAAGTCGACGCTTGCGCAGAAACTGGCGCACCGGTTCGACCTGACCTATCTTTCGATCGACCGTGATATTCTCTGGCTGCCGGGCTGGGTCGAGCGCAGCAAGGAAGAGCAGCGGCAACGCATCGTCGAGAGGATTGCCGGCGAACGCTGGATCATGGACGGCACCAATCCTTCCACCTTCGATATCCGCCTCCCGCGCACCGATATCGTCATCTGGGTGCGCATGCCGCGCCTGCTGTGCGTCTGGGGCGTGATGACGCGCTGGCTGAAACATATCGGTCGCACGCGCCCTGAAATGGCGCCCGGCTGTATCGAAAAGGTCGACCTGCAGTTTCTGGAATATATCTGGACCTTCGAGGCGAAGTTCGCGCCGCGCGTGATATCGGCGATTGCCGCGCACGGGCCGCATGTGCCGGTTTTGCAGGTGAAATCCCGCCGCCAGATGCGCGCGCTTCTTGATCTTCTCGGTGTGCCGGCTTAACTGCGCTTCATGCCGCAATTCGAAACGCATCGCTCCGTCCCGCATACGCCCGACCAGATGTTTGACCTGGTGTCCGACATCGAACGCTATCCGGAGTTTCTGCCGCTCTGCGAAGCCCTTGTCGTGAAGGACCGCAAGGAGCGCGACGGCAGGATGCTGCTGATTGCCGATATGACCGTCGGCTACAAGGCGATCCGCGAAACCTTCACCACCCAGGTCCTGCTGAACAGGGCCGAGCGCGTCATCGACGTCAAATATATCGACGGGCCGTTCCGCTACCTCGACAACCGCTGGCGGTTTGTGGAAGCGGAGGGTGGTGGCTGCACGATCGATTTCTTCATCGACTACGAGTTCAAGAGCCGCATTCTCGGCGCCCTCATGGGCTCGATGTTCGACCGGGCCTTCCGCATGTTCACGGAAGCCTTCGAGAAGCGGGCGGCGGCGATCTACAGCTGATTGGTCAGCGGTCGATGAAATGATCGAAGATGCGCGTGGCCGGATAGGCATAGGCACCGCGATCGACGAAGCTGTAGCGATAGAGGCAGCTGCGCAGCGCCGCATTGTAGATCAGGCTGCTCGTATCCGGTGAGCCGCGGTAGCCCAGGGCTTCCGGCTGGCAGCGGGCGAGCGCGTGATCGTATTTGCGCAGCAGCGTCGGATCGGAATCCACCCTGATGCCGCCGCGAACCTGATAGTTGGATGGTGCCTCAGCCGCCGAAACGCAGGCGAGGCTCAAGACGACACCGATGCACGCGAAATATCTCATCTGACTGGTCCCTCAAAACAGGCTGTTGCCTGGATGCGGCAGAAACCGAAATTCCTGCCTTTTGTTCCCTCACGCAAGATCACGCAATTTCAATAAGCATTTGAAGCGCCGTCCGGATTGTTGCCAGCCGGACTTCCGTGCGGCCGATATCGCCGTAGAGCATCTTACGGTGAATAAGCTTACCTGAACGTGATTTCGCCGCAAGATGCACCAGCCCGACCGGCTTTTCCGGCGATCCGCCGCCGGGGCCGGCAATGCCTGTCACGGCAATCGCAAGGTCGGCGCGCGAGCGGAAGAGGGCGCCATGCACCATCTGCCGCGCCGTCTCCTCCGATACCGCGCCGAAACGGACGAGCGTTTCCTCCTGCACGCCGAGCATCTGCATCTTGGCAGCGTTCGTATAGGTCACGAAACCACGGTCGATGACGGCGGACGATCCCGGAATTTCCGTGAGCGCGCCGGCAATCAGGCCGCCGGTGCAGGATTCTGCCGTCGACAGCATCCGTCCCGCAGCCGTGAAATCGCGAACAATGCTCGCAGCGATCGAGGTAATATCCGCCGGAAACAGGCTCATCGCTTCGTGCCTCCATAGACGACGGTTGCTGTCGCAATCGCCGCGATCCCTTCTCGCCGCCCGACGAAACCGATCTTTTCGTTGGTGGTGGCCTTCACCGAGCAGCGTTCGATGTCGATGCCGAGGAATTCCGACAGATTGGCACGCATGGCCTCGCGATGCGGCCCGACCTTCGGTGCCTCCGCGATCAGCGAGACATCGGCATTGGTGATCGTGCCGCCGTGATCGCGCACGATCCGCGCCGCATGTTCGATGAAGATGCCGGATGCAGCCCCCTTCCATTGCGGGTCGGAAGGCGGGAAATGGTCGCCGATATCGCCGGCGCCGCAGGTGGCAAGCAGCGCATCCGTCAGCGCATGCAGCGCAACATCGGCATCCGAATGGCCCTTGAGCTTCTGGTCGTGCGGAATGAAGACGCCGCAGAGCGTCACACCGTCGCCGGGTTCCAGCTGATGCACGTCATAACCGTTGCCGGTGCGCACATCCGGAATGCGGGTTCCCGAGAGCTTGTCGTCGGCCATGGCGATATCGCTCCTGACGGTCAGCTTCACATTGGTCGAGGCACCTTCGACGATCGTCACGGGAATACCAAGCCATTCGGCAATCGAGGCGTCGTCGGTGAAATCCGTTCTGCCGCTTGCGGCCGCCTTCTCATGCGCATCGAGAATCGTGGCGAAGTGGAAGGATTGCGGCGTCTGGGCCGCATAGAGCTGGTCTCGCGAAACGGTCTTGACCACCTTCCCGTCGCTGCCGGCCCGCTTCAGCGTATCGGCAACCGGCACTGCCGGCAGGGCAGCCGGCGCGCCGGCCAGAAGCGTATCGGCGATCCGGTCGAGAAGCCGGTGATCGAAGAAGGGGCGCACCGCATCATGGATCAGCACATGGCTGATGCCCTTGTTCTTGAGGTGCCGCAGACCGGCGAGCACCGATTGCTGTCGCGTCGCGCCGCCATGAACCGTCTCGATCGGCGTGGCCGAGATGATGTGCCGGGAGGCTCTGGCAAACAGCGCTTCGTCGTCCGGGTGGATGACGACGACGATCTGCTTTGCCGGTCCCCATGTCATGAAGTTTTCAAGCGTATGGACGATAACCGGCTTGCCGCCGACCATCCGGTATTGCTTGGGGCCTTCCTCGGGCGATCCGGCGCGTTCGCCGCGGCCCGCCGCAACGACGACAATTCCAGCCGATATCGGTTGCTTAGTATGCATTTGCAGCATAAATCCCTGAAATATGCGGAATGGATGTCAGTTGCTCTATCGCCTTGTTTGGACCTTTTCCAGCATTTGCCCAAAAAATATCAATTCGGGCTCGACCCTCTTGGCAAGCCGCAGAACTATGGCTAAAAATAATGCAGTTACATGGTGTGCCTGAAAGATAATCATTTGATTTCCAAGGACCTCGCAACGCCTTTCAGAATCGGACCTGTGTCCGTGCGGAACCGCGTTGTGCTTGCACCGATGTCGGGCGTGACGGACATGCCGTTCCGCGAGCTTGCCTGGCGCCATGGCGCCGGCCTCGTCGTGACCGAGATGGTGGCCAGCCGGGAGCTGGTGAACGATACCGCCGAATCCTGGGCGCGCCTTCGCGCTGCCGGCTTCCGCCCGCACATGGTTCAGCTCGCCGGCCGCGAGGCCTATTGGATGGCTGAAGCCGCCAGGATCGCGGCCGATCATGGCGCCGATATCATCGATATCAACATGGGCTGCCCGGCCAAGAAGGTGATCGGCGGCTATTCCGGTTCGGCGCTGATGCGCGATCCCGATCATGCGCTCGAGCTCATCGAGGCGACGGTGAAGGCGGTCGATATCCCCGTCACGCTGAAGATGCGCCTCGGCTGGGACGAAAATTCCATCAACGCGCCGCATATTGCCAGACGTGCCGAAGAGGCGGGCGTGCAGCTCGTCACCATTCACGGCCGCACCCGCATGCAGTTTTATACGGGCAGGGCGGACTGGGATGCGATCCGCCCCGTGCGCGATGTGATTTCCATACCGCTGATCGCCAATGGCGATGTCGAGACGGCCGAGGACGCACGGGAGATCTTGCGCCGCTCCGGCGCCGATGCGGTCATGATCGGCCGCGGCTGTCAGGGCAGGCCTTGGCATGCCGGCGTTCTCGCTGGCGCGCGCGAACCGTCGCGCGAAGACATCGCCGCCATTGCTGTCGAGCACTATCGCATGATGCTGGACTTTTACGGCGAGGCCGTTGCCGTCAGGCACGCCCGCAAACATCTCGGCTGGTATCTGGAGCGGTTCGCGCCGGATCTGGCGGGCGAAGACAAGGCTGCGATCATGACATCGCGTAATCCGGATGACGTTATCGCCCGCTTCGGCGGCGCGATGGCGGCAGGTGCAGTGGAACGGCGGGAGGCGGCATGAGCAAGGACGGCACGGCTTCTTCCGAGAGTGCGGTCAACCCCATGGCGATGGCGGTGCTGAACGCCATCCAGAACCCGGTCGTCATGGTCGATGAGGGCGGCTTCATCGCCTTTGCGAACTGGGAGGCCGAAGCCTTTTTCGGCGCCAGCGCCGCGCATCTCTCCCGCTATCGCATCTCGACCTTCATTCCCTTCGGCAGCCCGCTCCTGGCGCTCATCGATCAGGTGCGCGAACGCAAGGCGCCGGTCAACGAATACCGTGTGGATCTGAGCTCGCCCCGCCTCGGCCAGGACAAGCTCGTCGATCTCTATGTCGCGCCCGTGATTGCCGAGCCGGGCTCCGTCGTCGTCGTCTTCCAGGAGCGCTCGATGGCGGACAAGATCGACCGGCAGCTGACGCATCGCGCCGCCGCCCGCTCGGTCACGGGTCTGGCCTCGATGCTGGCACATGAAATCAAGAATCCGCTCTCCGGCATCCGCGGCGCCGCCCAGCTGCTCGAGCAGTCCGTGGTCGATGACGACCGCGCCCTGACGCGGCTGATCTGCGACGAGACGGACCGTATCGTCTCGCTGGTCGACCGCATGGAAGTGTTTTCCGACGAGCGCCCGGTCGACCGGGTGCCCGTCAACATCCATTCCGTGCTCGACCATGTAAAGGCCGTGGCAAAGGCAGGCTTTGCCCGCAATATCCGCGTGACGGAAAATTACGACCCGTCGCTGCCGGCAGTCTACGCCAATCGCGACCAGCTCGTGCAGGTCTTCCTCAATCTGGTGAAGAACGCTGCCGAAGCCGTCGGCGACCGTCAGGATGGAGAAATCATCCTGACGACGGCCTATCGCCCCGGCATCCGCCTGTCGGTTGCCGGCACGCGCGAGAAAATCTCTCTGCCGCTGGAATTCTGCGTCATCGACAACGGTCCCGGCGTGCCGACGGACCTGCTGCCGCATCTCTTCGACCCGTTCATCACCACCAAGCCGAACGGCAGCGGTCTCGGCCTCGCCCTGGTTGCCAAGATCATCGGCGATCACGGCGGCATTATCGAATGCGACAGCCAGAACAACCGCACGATTTTCCGCGTCCTCATGCCGGCCTCCAAGGATGCCTCGCTTGATGACGCCGCTATTGCAAGCTCGACAGGACCCAATCGATGACAGCCACGATCCTCGTTGCAGATGACGATGCGGCCATCCGCACGGTGCTCAATCAGGCCTTGAGCCGCGCCGGTTATGATGTGCGCATCACCTCCAATGCCGCAACGCTGTGGCGCTGGGTTTCGGCAGGCGAGGGCGATCTCGTCGTAACCGATGTCGTCATGCCGGATGAGAATGCCTTCGACCTTCTGCCGCGGATCAAGAAGGCGCGGCCGGAACTCCCGGTTCTCGTCATGAGCGCGCAGAACACGTTCATGACCGCGATCAAGGCTTCCGAAAAGGGCGCCTACGATTACCTGCCGAAGCCCTTCGACCTGACGGAGCTGATCGGCATCATCGGGCGCGCGCTTGCCGAACCGAAGAAGAAGCCGGCCAAGCTCGATGAGGACATGCAGGACGGCATGCCGCTCGTCGGCCGTTCGGCGGCCATGCAGGAAATCTACCGCGTGCTCGCCCGCCTGATGCAGACGGACCTGACATTGATGATCACCGGCGAGTCCGGCACCGGCAAGGAGCTTGTTGCCCGCGCCCTGCACGATTACGGCAAGCGCCGCAACGGCCCCTTCGTCGCCATCAACATGGCGGCCATTCCGCGCGACCTCATCGAGTCCGAGCTCTTCGGCCATGAGAAGGGTGCCTTTACCGGCGCCCAAACGCGCTCGACCGGCCGTTTCGAACAGGCCGAAGGCGGCACGCTGTTCCTCGATGAGATCGGCGACATGCCGATGGATGCCCAGACGCGTCTGCTGCGCGTGCTGCAGCAGGGCGAATATACGACCGTCGGCGGCCGCACGCCGATCCGCACCGACGTGCGCATCGTGGCCGCGACCAACAAGGACCTGAAGCAGGCGATCAACCAGGGCCTCTTCCGCGAAGACCTCTACTATCGCCTCAATGTCGTGCCGCTGCGCCTGCCGCCGCTGCGCGACCGCGCGGAGGATATCCCGGACCTCGTCCGCCACTTCGTCCAGCAGGCCGAAAAGGAAGGTCTCGGCTCCAAGCGTTTCGATCAGGAAGCGCTGGAATTGATGAAGGCCTATGCCTGGCCGGGCAACGTGCGTGAGCTGGAAAACCTCATTCGCCGCCTGATGGCGCTTTATCCACAGGATGTCATCACCCGCGAAATCATCGATGCCGAGCTGCGTTCCGACGTTCCAGACAGCCCGATCGACAAGGGGCCGATCCGCAGCGGTTCGATGACGATCGCCCAGGCGGTCGAAGAGAACATGCGCACCTATTTCGCAAGCTTCGGCGAGAATCTGCCGCCGCCCGGCCTCTACGACCGGGTGCTGACGGAAATGGAATATCCGTTGATCCTTGCGGCATTGACGGCCACCCGCGGCAACCAGATCAAGGCCGCCGACCTCCTGGGCCTGAACCGCAATACGCTGCGCAAGAAGATCCGCGAACTCGGCGTTTCCGTCTACAGAAGCTCGCGGACCGCCTGACCTTCGACCTTGACATTGTGGCAAGGCGCGTTGCATTTTCGCCACAATGCGTTGCTTAAAGGTCACGCATAGGGTTTGGACATTCGCCCACGATCGAGTCGTTTGAACGCCGGTTTCTCGCAAGCCGGCGCCGTTCGGCTTCCCGTTGGGCGTGGCGGCAATGCCGTCCGAAGAGAGGCTGAATGGACGAAGAAGGGGTATCGCCGGAAGCGGCGAGCGAGGCGGTGACAACGGTGACCGACCGTCGTGCCCTGTTTGCGGTACCGGGCCTCGTGCTTGCCGGCGGTGCGCTGGTCTGCGCGACCGTCACGCTCTTCGTGCTGCTGGGGGTAACGCCGATTGCCCCGACCTCGCATGTGGTCATCGGTTCGGTCGTCATCAATTCCTTTTTCGTCCTCGGCCTGATCGCCCTGATCGGCCGCGAGGTCGCGCGGCTTTTCAAGGCCCGCACGCGCGGCCGCGCGGCTGCGCGCCTGCATATCCGCATCGTCGTGCTGTTCTCGATCGTCGCGATCACGCCGGCGATTCTGGTGGCGATCTTTGCCAGTATCACGCTCAATGCCGGCCTCGACCGCTGGTTTGCCCTTCGCACCCAGGCGATCGTGAGTTCGTCCCGCAATATCGGCCAGGCCTATATGCTGGAAAATGCCAGCTATCTGCAGGGCCAGACGGTATCGATGGCCAATGACCTGGAGCGCAACCGCGCGCTCTACAGCCTCGACAGGACCGGCTTCGGCGAGCTGATGACCCGGCAGGCAAGGGGCCGCGGCCTGCTCGGCGCCTTCCTGGTCGAACGTGACGGCTCGGTCGTCGTCCAGGCCGATATCGCTACGGAAAAACCGCTCCCCGCCATCCCGCAGGATGCGTTGGAAAAGGCGGCCGCAGGCCAGCCCACGCTCATTCCGCCCGGTGTCACCAACCTCGTCGGCGCCATCATCCGGCTCGAGGCGATCCCCGGAACCTTCCTCTATACGGTGCGCGCGGTCGATCCCAAGGTCATGAACGCCATGCGCATGATGGAGGAGAACGCCACCGAATACCGCTCGATGGAGGCTGGCCGGGTCTCGCTGCAGATCGCCTTCGCGGTTCTTTATATCGGCTTTGCGCTGATCGTGCTGCTGGCGGCGATCTGGACCGCGATTGCGGTCGCCGACCGTATCGTGCGGCCGATCCGCCTGTTGATTACCGCCGCCGATAGCGTCGCCTCCGGCAATATGGACATCGTCGTTCCCGTCCACGCCGTTGATGGTGACGTCGCCAGCCTCTCGCGCACCTTCAACAAGATGATCTCGGAAATCCGCACCCAGCGCGACGAGATCCTTGAGGCGAAGGACGAGGTGGACGACCGCCGCCGTTTCATCGAGGCCGTGCTGTCGGGTGTCACGGCCGCCGTCATCGGCGTCGAACAGGACCGGCGCATCACCATCGTCAACAGTTCGGCGGAAACGCTGATGGCGCTCCAGGCCGACAACATGCTCGGCAAGCAGCTGTCGGAAATCGCCCCTGAAGTCGATCAGGTGCTGACGGAAGCTGCCGCGCGTTACCGCGGCGATTTCCGCAAGCAGATCGCGCTGGTGCGCGGCGGCACGGTGCGCACGCTGAGCGTTCAGGTCACTCGCGAGGAAGTGCGCGATCTCAGCGAATCCTACGTTATCACGCTTGATGACATCACCGATCTCGTTATCGCACAGCGCTCGACTGCCTGGGGTGACGTTGCGCGCCGCATCGCCCACGAGATCAAGAATCCGCTGACGCCGATCCAGCTTTCGGCGGAACGCATCCGCCGCCGTTACGGCAAGCAGATCGACGAGAACGACCGTGCCGTCTTCGACCAGTGTACGGACACGATCATCCGTCAGGTCGGCGATATCGGCCGCATGGTCGATGAATTCTCCGCCTTTGCCCGCATGCCGAAGCCGACGAAGGAGCCGAGCGACCTGCGCGCCATCCTTCACGACGCAATCTTCCTGCGCGAGATGGGCAATAACCATATCACCTTCCTGCAGGAACTCGGCGAGGAGCGGCTCGAAGGCGCCTTCGACAGCCGCATGCTGGGGCAGGCCTTCGGCAATCTGATCAAGAATGCGGTGGAGGCGATCGAAGCCGTGCCGAGTGAGGAGCGCGAGGAGCGCAAGATCCTCGTCCGCACGTCCAAGGATGAAGCGCGCGATCGCTTCACGGTCGACATTATCGACAACGGCCGCGGCCTGCCTGTCGAGAACCGTCACAGCATTCTGGAACCCTACATGACGATGCGGGAGAAGGGCACCGGCCTCGGCCTCGCCATCGTCAAGAAGATCATCGAGGAACATGGCGGGCAGCTCGAACTGCATGATGCACCCGCAGATTTTGACCAGGGAAGAGGGGCCATGATCCGCGTGCATCTGCCACGCCGGGATGTCGCCGCAACCCCGGCAGCCAGTGACAAGGAAAGCGTATATGGCCTCTGATATTCTCGTCGTCGATGACGAACATGACATTCGCGAGATCGTTGCCGGTATCCTGTCGGATGAGGGGCACGAAACCCGCATGGCGCATGACAGCGACAGCGCGTTGGCGGCGATTTCCGATCGCGTGCCGCGCCTCGTCTTCCTCGATATCTGGATGCAGGGCAGCAAGCTCGACGGCCTCTCGCTGCTGGACGAGATCAAGACCCGTCATCCAGAGCTTCCCGTCGTCATGATTTCCGGCCACGGCAATATCGAGACGGCCGTCTCGGCCATCAAGCGCGGCGCCTTCGACTTTATCGAAAAGCCGTTCAAGGCCGACCGGCTGATCCTGATCGCCGAGCGGGCACTGGAAAACTCCAAGCTGAAGCGCGAAAATATCGAGCTGAAACGCCGCGCCGGCGATGCGGTGGAACTGATCGGCACCTCGGTCGCCGTCTCGCAGCTGCGCCAGACGATCGACAAGGTCTCGCCCACCAACAGCCGCATCATGATCTTCGGCGCATCCGGTTCCGGCAAGGAACTCGTGGCGCGCATGATCCACAAGAAGTCGGCGCGCGCCAACGGCCCCTTCGTGGCGCTGAACGCCGCCAACATCACGCCCGACCGCATGGAAGTGGCGCTGTTCGGCACCGAAGGCGCTCCGGGTCAGGCCCGCAAGATCGGCGCGCTGGAAGAGGCCCATCGCGGCATCCTCTATCTCGACGAAGTCGGCGAGATGCCGCGCGAAACGCAGAACAAGATCCTGCGCGTTCTGGTCGATCAGCAGTTCGAGCGTGTGGGTGGCTCCAAGCGCGTGAAGGTCGATGTGCGCATCATCTCCTCGACCGCCTATAATCTGGAAAGCCGCATCGCCGAGGGCTGGTTCCGCGAAGATCTCTATCATCGCCTGGCTGTCGTGCCGGTGCGTGTGCCGCAGCTTGCCGAGCGTCGCGAGGATATCCCGTTCCTCGTCGATCAGCTCATGCGCCAGATTTCCGAGCAGGCGGGCATCCGGCCGCGCCGTATCGGCGACGATGCCATGGCCGTGCTGCAGGCCCACGACTGGCCGGGAAACATCCGCCAGCTGCGCAACAATATCGAGCGGCTGATGATCCTTGCCCGCACCGACGGCCCGGATGCACCGATCACCGCCGACATGCTGCCGACCGACCTCGGCGACATGCTGCCCAAGGTCTCGACCAAGAACGACTATCACATCATGACGCTGCCGCTGCGCGAAGCCCGCGAGATGTTCGAGAAGGATTACCTGATCGCCCAGATCAACCGCTTTGGCGGCAACATCTCGCGCACGGCCGAATTCGTCGGCATGGAGCGCTCGGCGCTGCATCGCAAGCTGAAGTCGCTCGGCGTCTGATTTTTCCCGGCGCGGGTTCAAGCCGCGCCGGTTCCCTCCCTTTGCCTGAAGCAGGTTTTCAATGCCCAGAATTGCCTATGTGAATGGACGTTACGTGCCGCATTCCGATGCCACGGTGCATATCGAGGATCGCGGCTATCAGTTCGCCGATGGTGTCTACGAGGTCTGCGAAGTCCGTCACGGCCTGATCGTCGACCTGACGCGGCATCTCAACCGTCTCGATCGTTCGCTGGGCGAATTGCGCATCGCCTGGCCGATGAGCCGGGCGGCCCTGACGCAGGTGATTCGCCAGACCCTGCGCCGCAATCATGTGCGTAACGGCCTCTTTTATCTGCAGGTGACGCGCGGCGTCGCCCGCCGTGACCATGTCTTCCCGGCCGAGGGCACGCCGCCGTCGATCGTCGTGACGGCCAAGAGCACCGATCCGTCGATCATTGCCAGGAAGAACGCTGCCGGCATCAAGGCGATCACCGTTCCCGACAACCGGTGGGACCGCGTCGACATCAAGACGGTGGGGCTGCTGTCGAACGCCCTTGCGCGCCAGCAGGCGAAGGAGGCGGGCGCTCAGGAGGCGATCTATATCGATGCCGACGGCATGGTGAAGGAGGGCGCTGCGACCAACGTCTGGATCGTCGATGCCGATGGTAAGCTGGTAACGCGACCGGCCGACCATGGCATCCTGCGCGGCATCACGCGCACGACCCTCATCGATGTCGCGGCTAAACTGGGGGTTGAAATCGTCGAGCGAAAGTTCTCCGTTTCGGAGATGATGGCCGCCCGCGAGGTCTTCATCACCGCCGCCACAAGCATTTGTTTTCCGGTGGTTTCCATCGACGGACAGGCCATCGCGAACGGTCATCCGGGAAGCCTGTCACAGAATATTCGGGAAGCCTTTTTCGACGTTGCGGAAAAGATTGCGATTTGATACCAAGATTTGCTGGGCTGGAGGAATGAGGGTGCCACCTGCCTTGCTGGAGAGGTTGATTGATATTCTACCGGCTTGATCAGGCTGGCAATAAAGAAAGAAGCGGCGCGATGGCGGAACGTTCTCAGAATCTGCAGGACTTATTTCTCAATACTGTACGCAAGCAAAAGATTTCCCTGACAATCTTTCTGATTAACGGTGTAAAACTCACGGGCGTTGTCACGTCTTTCGACAATTTCTGTGTTTTGCTTCGCCGTGACGGACATTCGCAGCTCGTGTATAAACACGCGATCTCGACCATCATGCCTGGTCAGCCAATGCAGATGTTCGAGAGCGAAGAAGCAGCGTCCTAACCAAGGCCGGCCGTCATTTCGACACGCGATACAAAGAACGATTCCATCATCCCTGAAGCCGCCAAGGACAGGGATGATATGCGCGCGACCGTCGTCGTGCCGGTACTGAAGTCGCGCTCGCGCGGCGGGCAGACTGAGTCGGCATCGACCCGCACGCCGGAAAGCCGTCTCGAAGAAGCAACGGGCCTGGCACAGGCAATCGACCTTGATGTCGTCAACGCCTCCATCGTGCCCGTCAACGATCCTCGCCCGGCAACGCTGCTCGGCACGGGCAAGATCGAAGAGATCAAGCACCTGCTCGATGAGCGTGATTCCGGTCTCGTCATCGTCGATCATCCGCTGACGCCGGTGCAGCAGCGCAATCTGGAAAAGGAATGGAACGCCAAGGTCATCGACCGGACGGGCCTGATCCTCGAAATCTTCGGCCGGCGTGCCTCCACCAAGGAAGGCACGCTGCAGGTCGATCTTGCGCATCTGAACTATCAGAAGGGCCGGCTGGTTCGAAGCTGGACCCACCTTGAGCGCCAGCGCGGCGGCGGCGGTTTCATGGGTGGTCCGGGTGAAACCCAGATCGAAGCCGACCGGCGCCTGCTGCAGGACCGTATCATCAAGCTCGAACGCGAGCTGGAGCAGGTGGTGCGCACCCGCCAGCTGCACCGCGCCAAGCGCCGGAAGGTGCCGCATCCGATCGTGGCGCTCGTCGGTTACACCAACGCCGGCAAGTCGACGCTCTTCAACCGCATCACCGGGGCAGGGGTTCTCGCCGAAGACATGCTTTTTGCGACGCTCGACCCGACGTTGCGCCGCATGAAGCTGCCGCATGGCCGCACCGTCATCCTGTCCGATACCGTCGGCTTCATCTCCGATCTGCCGACCCATCTGGTCGCCGCCTTCCGCGCAACGCTGGAAGAGGTGCTGGAAGCCGATCTCATCCTGCATGTGCGCGACATGTCCGACGTGGACAATCAGGCCCAGAGCGCCGACGTGCTGCGTATTCTCAACGATCTCGGCATCGACGAGGCCGAAGGCCAGCGCCGCATCCTCGAAGTCTGGAACAAGATCGACCGGCTGGAGCCAGATAGCCATGACGCTATCGTGCAGAAGGCCTCCGGCACACAGAATGTCATCGCCGTTTCCGCCATCAGCGGCGAGGGCGTGGACAGGCTGATGGATGAAATCAGCCGTCGTCTCTCCGGCGTCATGACGGAAACGGCGATCACGCTGCCGGTGGACAAGCTGGCGCTGCTGCCCTGGCTTTACGATCATGCGATCGTCGATAGCCGCGAGGACAACGAGGACGGCTCGGTGACACTGGAACTGCGTCTGTCGGAGACCGAAGCCGCAGAACTGGAACGCCGGATCGGCAATGGCCCGAAGCCCGCGAAGGAAGATTGGGAGCGGTAGGTCCGTCCGGGCGGAGTTTATTCCGCCCCTGCCACGACCGCCCGCTCGATCGCCTTGGCCGCCTGCCAGATCTCTTCCATCCGCTCCAGGCTGGCTGCCTCCAGCGTCTCGCCTTCAGCCTCAAGAACCATCTCGATGTGATTGAATCGGCGGCGGAACTTCGTATTCGTTCCGCGCAGTGCCTGTTCCGGGTCGGCTTTCACATGCCGGCCGATATTGACGACTGCGAAGATCAGGTCGCCAAGCTCGTCGCTGACCTTGGTTTTGTCGCCGTCGCGCAGCGCGACACGCAACTCGTCGATCTCCTCCTCGATCTTGTCGAGGATCGGCTCCGGTGCCGACCAGTCGAAGCCGACCTTGGCGGCACGCTCCTGCAGCTTCAGCGCTTCGGTCAATGCCGGAAAGCTGCGTTGCACCGAGCCGAGGAAGCCCGCCTTGAAATCCTCTGACAGGCCGCGCCGTGCCCGGCGTTCGGTGCGCTCGCGCTTTTCGGCCTGCTTGATCTCGTCCCACTGCTTCTTCACGGCATCGGGCGTGTCCGCATCCGAACGGGCAAAGACATGCGGGTGGCGGCGGATCATCTTGCGGGTGATCGCCTCCACGACGTCGCCGAACGAGAACTCGCCGGCTTCCTCGGCCATGCGCGCGTGGAAGACCACCTGCAGCAGCAGGTCGCCAAGCTCGTCGCAGAGATCGTCCATATCCTTGCGCTCGATCGCATCGGCAACCTCATAGGCTTCCTCGATCGTGTAGGGCTTGATGCTCTCGAAATCCTGCTCGATGTCCCACGGGCAACCGGTCTGTGGGTTGCGAAGGGCTGCCATGATCTCGATCAGGCGGGAAATGTCTTTCGAAGGTTCCATGGTCTCTCAGTTCAGCGGAATGTCGTTGGCGCTCTTGGTGGCCTGATAGGTGCCGGAAAGGGCGGCATAGCGTGCTTTGATCCGTGCCGTCTGCGCCTTGAGTTCGGCCTTCAGGCCTTCGTCCTCGGTCTCGACCAGATCGGCGATCGCAAAACTGTTCCAGAAGGCATTCTGCCGTCTGTAGCCGCCGGGCTCGAGACCGAAGACTTCCTTCAGGATTTTCAGATCGTGCGGGATCGCAAAGCTGTCGCGCGAATCCTCGTGGCTGAAGAAATAATAGAAATTATCGAAGCCGGCCCAGGTGATCGCCGACATGCACATCGTGCAGGGTTCGTGCGTGGAGAGGAAAATCAGGTCTTTCGTCGCCGGTCTGTCCTTGCGTTCATAAAAGCGCTTCAGTGTATGCACTTCACCGTGCCAGAGCGGGTTTTCGAGCTCGTTATTGGTTTCGGCGAGGATGAGCGACAGATCGGATTTGCGCAGGATCGCCGCCCCGAACACCTTGTTGCCGGCGGCGACGCCAAGCTCCGTCATCGGCAGGATATTCTCTTCCACGACCTGCAGCAGGCGGGCGGCGATTGTCTTTTCCGGCATGAAAATCTCCTGTTCGCCTTATCCTATCGCCCATCGGTGTGAAGCGGAATGCGCAACTGTCCGGCAGTCGACTTTGCCACAAGCTTTATTCGCCTGCCCGGTCGGCCGCTCGCGGCGAAAACCTTGGCGAAAGGCTCAAGTTATGTGGTTTTTAGGTCGCACGGGTGAGTTTTCTCAAATCATTGATCAACCGGGTAAAAGAATACGCGGCTGGCCGGCCTTTGGAATTCTGTTTCTTCATTCGTCTGTCCGGAGAATGCATATTCGGCCAACTTCGAAGTGGATTGAGAATGCCTCCCAGGACTGAACAGCTTTCCGTATTTCCCGCCTTCTTTCGCGTGGAAGGCCGGATTGCGGCCGTTTTCGGCAATGGCGACGAAGCTTTCGCCAAGGTTCGCCTGCTCTTGAACACGCAGGCGCGCATTGTCGCGCATGCCGATCGCCCGCAGGCCGATTACCACGCTTTTCTGATCGCCAACCGCATCGAAACCGTTCGCGAAGTCTTCGCTCCCGAACGGGTCGAGGGTGCCGTTCTGGTCTTTGCCGCAACCGGTGACGCAGAGCAGGATCGCCGCATCATCGATGCCGCCCGCGCCGCGAAGATCCCGGCCAACGCCGTCGATCAGCCCGACTACTGCGATTTCTTCACGCCGGCTCTCGTCAACCGTGCGCCCGTCGCGGTTGCGATCGGCACCGAAGGGGCAGGGCCGGTGCTGGCCCAGATGATCCGCGCCCAGATCGACCAGCTTCTGTCGCCGTCCCTGGGGCGCCTTGCCGCCCTTGCGACCAGCTATCGCAAAGCGGTGGAACATCTCGTTCCGCGCGGTGTCTCGCGTCGCATCTTCTGGCGCCGCTTCTTCTCCGGCCCCGTTGCCGATGCGGTCGCAAACGGCAATCTTCCGCAGGCTCGCCGTGCCGCCAACGGCTTGCTCCGCTCGCTGGACCGCGTCGAAGGCCATGTCTGGCTCGTCGGCGCCGGTCCGGGCGCCGAGGATCTGCTGACCTTGCGCGCCCAGCGCGTCATGATGGAAGCGGATGTCATCGTCTATGACGCGCTGGTGCCGCAGGCGATCGTCGATATGGGCCGCCGCGATGCCGAGCGCCTCTCGGTCGGCAAGCGCAAGGGCTGCCATTCCAAGTCCCAGGAAGAGATCAACGACCTGCTCGTCGATCTCGGCCGCCAGGGCAAGCGTGTCGTGCGCTTGAAGAGCGGCGATCCGCTGGTCTATGGCCGGGCCGGGGAGGAGATGGCCGCGCTGCGCGCTGCCGGCATCTCCTACGAGATCGTGCCTGGCATCACCTCGGCCTTCGCCGCTGCCGCCGATTTCGAGCTGCCGCTGACGCTACGCGGCGTTGCCTCCTCCCTGGTCTTCACGACCGGCCATGATCTGACCGGCGATGTCCTGCCGGACTGGGCAAGCCTTGCTGCATCGGGCGCCACTGTCGCCGTCTATATGGGGCGCACGGTCGCCGCTTCCGTCGCCGGGCGGCTGATGCAGGCGGGCATTCCCCCGGAAACCACGGTTGCCGTTATCGAGAATGCCAGCCGCGCCGACCGCCGCCTGTTGCACGGCACCCTGCGCGATCTTCCCGACCTGCAGCATCGTGACGAATTGACGGGACCGGTGATGGTCATTATCGGCGATGCGGTCGCAGGCGCCAATTTCGAACTGTCCGAACCGCTGGTGCGCGAGCGCATCCGGTTCGATGAACTTGCAAGGAGCTGACATGGTAGACAAGGTTCTGACCGCCAACCGCCTGACGGACGGCATCGCCGTGTGGCTGAACGCCAATGGCGAGTGGGTGACCTCGTTGCAGGAAGCGCTCGTCGCCCGCCATGCCGAAGCTGTCGCCGCCCTCGAAGAGATCGGCAAGAAATCCTACGCCGACAACAAGGTCGTCGATGTCGCCGTTGTCGAGGTGCAGGAAAACAACGGCCAGCTCTGGCCGCTGCGCCTGCGTGAACGCATCCGCGCCCAGGGTCCGACCATGGAATATGCGCCCGGCTACAAGCCGGCCGATCCCGAATTCATTGCAGTCTGAGGAAGACGATGTACCGTTACGACGAATTTGACCACGCCTTTGTCTCCGAGCGCGTCGAGCAGTTTCGAGATCAGGTCCAGCGCCGCCTTTCGGGTGAGCTGGCCGAGGACGCATTCAAGCCGCTGCGCCTGATGAACGGTGTCTACCTGCAGCTTCATGCCTATATGCTGCGCATCGCCATTCCCTACGGCACGCTGAGCTCGCGCCAGATGCGCATGCTCGCCCATATCGCCCGCACCTATGACCGCGGTTACGGCCATTTCACCACGCGCCAGAACCTGCAGTTCAACTGGCCGAAACTGTCCGAGATACCCGATGCGCTTGCCGACCTCGCAACGGTCGAGATGCACGCCCTCCAGACCTCGGGCAACTGCATCAGAAACGTGACGGCCGATCACTTCGCCGGCGCCGCGGCCGATGAGGTCGCCGATCCGCGCCCCTATGCCGAAATCCTGCGCCAGTGGTCTTCGGTCCACCCGGAATTTTCTTTCCTGCCGCGCAAGTTCAAGATCGCCGTGACCGGTGCCGAGCGCGATCGCGCCGCCATCCAAGTTCACGATATCGGCCTGCACCTGAAGAAGAACGACAAGGGCGAGATCGGTTTCGCCGTCTATGTCGGCGGCGGTCAGGGCCGCACGCCGATGATCGCCAAGCTGATCCGGGACTTCCTGCCCGAGGAGGACCTGCTCTCCTACACGACCGCCATCGTGCGCGTGTACAACCTGCACGGCCGCCGCGACAACAAGTACAAGGCCCGTATCAAGATCCTCGTCCACGAAACCGGCGCCGAAGAGCTTGCCCGCCAGGTCGAGGCCGAGTTCGCGCAACTGAAGGATTCCGAGCTGAAGCTGCCGGAGCAGGACGTGCAGGCGATTGCCGCCTATTTTGCGCCGCCGGCCCTGCCGGAGCGGGCGGAAGGCTGGGAAAACCTCGCCCGCTGGAAGAAGGCCGATCCGGCGTTTGCCCGCTGGGTTCAGCAGAATGTCCAGCCGCACAAGAACCCTGATTACGGCATGGTGACGATCTCGCTGAAGCCGATCGGCGGCATTCCGGGTGACGCTTCCGACGCGCAGATGGATGCGGTTGCCGATCTCGCGCAGGAATATGCTTTCGACGAAATCCGTGTCAGCCACGAGCAGAACCTGATCCTGCCGCATGTGGCGCTCGCCGATCTCGAAGCCGTCTATCGCGGCCTGGTGGCGATCAATCTCGCCGAGGCCAATGCCGGCCTCATCACCGATATCATCGCCTGTCCGGGGCTGGACTATTGCGCGCTCGCCAATGCGCGCTCCATTCCGGTCGCGCAGGAAATCTCCCGCCGCTTCGGCGATCCGGCCCGCCAGGCCGAGATCGGTGAGCTGAAGATCAAGATCTCCGGCTGCATCAATGCCTGCGGCCATCACCATGTCGGCCATATCGGCCTGCTGGGTGTGGAGAAGAAGGGCGCCGAACTCTACCAGATCACGCTCGGCGGTTCCGGCGGCGAGCATACCTCGATCGGTGAAATCATCGGCCGCGGCTTCGAGCCGGACAAGGTGACGGATGCGATCGAAACGATCGTCGACACCTATCTCGGCCTGCGTCAGGATCCGTCCGAAACCTTCCTCGCCGCCTATCGCCGCGTCGGTCCGCAGCCTTTCAAGGATGCGCTCTACGGCTCGGCAGCGGAAGCGGCATAAGGAGGGAATGATGACGAAGATCTGGAGAGAGACCGGTTTTGTCGAAAACGATCCCTGGGTGATCGAGACGGACGAAGTGAAGGCAACGGGCGACCAGAAGCCGCTTCTGACGCTCGACGAGCTGATCGCCAAGGCCGACGAAAGCAACGATGTCGGCTTCGGCGTGCTGATCAAGCCGGCCGATGACGTGCTCAAACTCGAGCCCTATCTCTATCGTCTGGAGATCGTGGCCGTCGCCTTCCCGGCCTTCAACGACGGCCGCGCCTTCAGCCATGCTTCGCTGCTGCGTCAGCGCCTCGGTTATACCAACGAGCTGCGCGCCGTCGGCGACGTGCTGATCGACCAGGTGCCGCTGATGCTGCGTGTCGGCATCGACAGTTTCGCCGTCACCAACGAGACGGCGATCCGCCGCCTGTCGGAAAAGCGCCTGCCGTCCATTCCGCATCATTATCAGCCGGCGGTGCGTGACGCCGAAGCCGGTAAGGGCTATAGTTGGCGCCGTCAGGCAAAGCCGGCCGCCTGAGGTCGCCGGTTCTGCCGTCTTTTCGATGACGGAACGATAGAATGAGAAAATTCGAAGTGGCGGTGATCGGCGGCGGTCTCGCCGGCATGATCGCCGCGGTTGCCCTGGCACGCGGCGGTCGCAATGTGGCGCTGGTTGCGCCGCCATCTCCCAAGGAAGATCGCCGCACCACGGCGCTGATGGACCAGTCGATCCGCTTCCTGGATCGGCTGACACTCTGGGAAAAGCTCCGTCCGGCCGCAGCACCGCTCACCAGCATGCGCATCATCGACGGCACCAACCGGCTGCTGCGCGCGCCGACCACGAGTTTCCGCTCGGCCGAGGTCGGGCTGGATGCCTTCGGCTACAATTTCCCGAACAAGGCGCTGATGGACGTGCTCGAAGCCGCTGCGGCTGCCGAGGGCAATATCACCCGTTTCGCCGACATGGCGGAAACGATCGCCATCACACCTGATGATGTGACGATTACGCTTGCCGGCGGCGAAGAGCTTGCCGTCGATTTCGCCATCGGTGCTGACGGCCGCAAGTCGAAGCTGCGTGAGACGGCCGGTATCGACGTGCGCAGCTGGTCCTATCCGCAATCGGCCATGGTGCTGAATTTTGGCCATACGCTGCCGCATCAGAATATTTCCACAGAGTTCCACACGGAGCACGGCCCTTTCACCCAGGTGCCGCTGCCGGGCAATCGTTCCAGCCTCGTCTGGGTGCAGAATCCCTCCGATGCCGCAGCCCGCATCGAGCTATCGCTTGCCGAACTCGGCAATGTCGTGGAAGAGCGCATGCAGTCCATGCTCGGCAAGGTCACGGTGGAAGAGGGCGTTCAGATCTGGCCCCTGTCCGGCATGATGGCGCATCGTTTCGGCAAGGGCCGCATCGCGCTGATCGGCGAGGCAGCACACGTCTTCCCGCCGATCGGGGCGCAGGGCCTCAATCTCAGCCTTCGCGATATCATGGCGCTGACCGATCTTCTGTGCGCGCGCGCCGAACTGCCCGTTGCGGCCGATGCCGGCACAAGCTTCGACCGCAAGCGCCGGGCCGACATCATGACGCGCACGGCAAGCGTCGATCTCCTGAACCGCTCGCTGCTCTCCGGTTTCCTGCCGGTGCAGGTGCTGCGGGCCGCGGGCCTGCACATCCTGTCGGCCATCCCGCCGCTGCGCAACATCGTCATGCGCGAAGGCATCGAGCCGGGCAGGGGCTTCCGCGACATTCCCGATGCGATCAAGGAACACTTCAAGCGGAAGAAGGCCTGATCCTGCTGCGATCTGCCGCTCCTGCGGGAGAACATGCGGCCGGCTGAGCCTTGGGCTCAGCCGATCTGCATAAGGATCGGAAAGGTCTGCTGGAACCAGATCGCGACATTGCTGACCCAGCCGAGCAGGAAGGCGAGGCCGGTCAGCACGAGAAACACACCCATGATCTTTTCCACCGTGCCGAGATGCCGGCGGAATCGCGACAGGAAGCGCATGAAGGCCCCTGAAAAGCCGGCGGCGATCCAGAAGGGCACGGCAAGGCCGAGCGAATAGACGGCAAGCAGTCCCGCGCCGGAGCCGACCGTTTCACGCGATGCGGCAACGCCAAGAATCGCTCCGAGCACCGGCCCGATGCAGGGCGTCCAGCCGAAGGCGAAGGCCAGCCCCATGATGTAAGCGCCCGTCAGCGTCGCCGGCTTGCCGTTGCCCTGGAATCGGGCTTCGCGCGCCAGGATGCCGATGCGGAAAAGCCCGAGGAAATTCAGCCCCATCACGATGATGATCAGACCGCCGATCTTGGCAAGCAGGTCGAGATGCTGGCGCAGCACCATGCCGATCGTCGAGGCCCCGGCGCCGAGCGCCACGAAGACCGTCGCAAAGCCGAGCGTGAAGAAAAGCGCCGAGAAGAGCACGCCGCGCCGGACATCAGGGGCCGCAGCAACCGTGCCGCCGCCGCGGAACTGCTCGACGGAAATGCCCGCCATATAACAGAGGTAAGGCGGAACGAGCGGAAGCACGCAGGGCGACAGGAAGGAGAGCGCTCCGGCAAGCAGCGCGCTCCACAGGGAAATATCGGCAATCGACACGCATTCTCTCCGGCAGCAATCAAGCGATGTTCCTAGCGCCGCAAAGGGGGGATTGCCAATCACCTTTTCGCGCTGGCCACGGCCGGCCCGATCTGCAAATTGCCGCAGGCCCTGCGGCTTTCCCATCCATCCCATCATGGCACAAGGCGCGTGTATATTTACCGCGCGCAAACCGTCGTTGCTTCTGTGAATGGATCGGATCCGGCATGACTGGTGGTATCGACCGGCATTTGCAGGCACCCCACTGCAAATGCCGGGAGGTCCGGTCGGCGGAAATACGAGGCTCACGCCGGACCTTCCGCGAAATCTCCGGTCGTCGGCGACGGAACGCGGCCGATATGTTTTGCGCCGATGTGTTTGCGCTCGCCATGCGATCTCGAATGAAGAAAGGCCGTAGAAACCGGCGCCGCGAACACGGGTTGCGGCCTTTTCCTTTATAAAGCCATTCCGTTGCGGCGACCGCGTGATAAATTGCCGACAGAGAATCCACGAGGAGAAATATTGATGAGCAGATTTCGGGCATTCATGGCGGTCGCAGCGCTGATTGGCATTTCCGTGCTGACGGCATGCGCGACTCCCCCGAATTCATACGGCTCCGCCTCGGGTTACGTGCCGGGAGATTCGATGAACCGCGCCTGCCGGGACGGCTTCAGACCGAATGACGGTCGCTCCTGCAGCTATTGAATGTGAGTAGGCCGGGATAGCCAGCAGCCGGGCTTTTCTCCCGGCAATATCCCGTCAATGCAGTTGCGGCTCGTCGTCTTCGAGAAAGCTTTCCAGGCCATCGCGTTCCGCGGTGGCCAGGAATTCTTCCCAGGCTTCGAGATCCGTGGCAAATTTGTCTTCCCAGATCGTCACGATCTCGGTCTGCGAGATGACCTCGAGGGTCCAGTCCCCATTGGTGCCCGCCGGCCGGGATATGTCGACCAGCACCGTAATGCCGCTATCTTCGAATTCGCCGGAGAAATCCGAGTGTTCAAGCCTCGGCTCTTTGGATGTTTTAGGCATTCACCCTCCAGCACCTTCTCGCGCCGTGCAGCTTAACAAAGGACGATGGTGAGAGCGTCGGGGTTCGAACCCGAGACCTACTGATTAAAAGTCAGTTGCTCTACCGGCTGAGCTACGCTCTCCCTTTCCGCGAGTGCGAAGCACCCTGGCTGGAAGTGCGCGGAACATATGCAGGCGACCTATCGCGGTCAACCGAAAAATCTCCTTATTTCTGCATTGGGCACATTTCTTGCTCGTTCGCCGTTTTTCGAGAAACCGTCCCGACACCGATCTGCACTCTCCGCAGGGCGGGCAGTAGCAACACGCGAAACGAAATGTGGAAGTTTGTGCGACTTTGAGGATGTAAACAAAAACATCAAAAAACTGTCACGGCATTGAAACATGGGCGGCCTAGAAATGCCGGCTCATCAAGCCGAGCAGTGTTTCATGAAAGGGAATGGTTCTCGACCAGCAGGCCTGCAGCCGCCGCAGACGAGCCTCGGCAACATGGTCGGCTACGGTCGCGACTATATCCAGTCGGCACCCTGGATCATGCTGATGCCGGCAGCGGTGATCGTCATCACCACGCTCTCGGTATCCGTGGTCGGCGACTGGCTGCGCGACAGGCTCGATCCGACGCTGCGCTAACTTTTCCGCCGCTCCAAAAAGGTGATTGCCTGCAGCGCCGCGATGATGACGACGATGCCGATGAGCGTACGAAGATCAGGCGCCTCATCGAAGAAGAAATAGCCGCTGGCGGTCGCAAAGACGATCGACAGATAGCCGAAGGGCGCAAGCAGGCTGGCGCTGGCGATCTGGTAGGCCCGCAGGAAACAGAATTGTCCGAGCTGCGCCAGGAGTCCGATGCCGATGAGGGCGGGCCAGTCCTCGCTGCGCACCGGCTGCCAGACGAAGAGGGCGGGAACGAAGGTGATGACGGTGAGGCCCGCCGTGTAGAAGACCATCATCACGGTGGTATTCTCGTAATGCAGCATCCGCGTCTGGATCGTCGCCAGCGCCCCGAAGACAATGGACAGCAGCACGGCCACCAGCCCGAAATTCCAGGCGAACGCATGCGGCGCCAGCATGACCAGCACGCCGGCAAAGGCAAACACCGCGCCGATCCACCGCCAGCGGCTGACCCTTTCGCCGAGCATGATAACGGCCATCAGCATCGAAACCAGCGGCCGCGTGAAGCCGAGTGCGTTGACAAGCACCAGCGGCAGCATGGTGAGGGCCACGAAATTGCCGGTCAGCGCGACGGCATTGCAGCTGATGCGCATGATATTGCGCAACGGATCCCTGGAGTGGACGAGCTGCCGGCGATGCCGCCAGATCATCGGCAGGATGAGCAGGAGCCCGATCAGCGCACGGATGAAGACGAGCTGGATCGCCGGATAGGAGGCGCCCTGCATCTTCACCAGCACCGTCATGCCCGTCACCAGCGTCGTGTCGCAGAGCAGCCAGAGAATGCCGGAGCGGCTGTCCCTGGCTGTCGCGGACGCATCCATTCCCGTCGCCTCAGGCGGGCTGGACGAGATTGGCAATCAGCCGGAAGGCGCCCGGCGTCAGCTTGTCGAGCTGGTGATGCAGCACGAGGCTCGTATGCGTATGCCGGCCCCTGCCGATTGCAGCAGAAATCAACGCACCCTTGAGCGGCTGCTCTTCGGGATCGTGCATGGCAAGCAGCGGCACATAGGCGTCGTCCCAGCGGGAAGCGAAATAGAGGCCGCGTTCCTTGTCCCAGCCGTCCCAGTCCGCGGGCACGATCCTGTTCGGCCCCTTGAGCAGCGGGTGATCGGCTTCCAGCACGGTCACGTCAGCCGCCGGGTCGGTCACGCGCCAGCGAACCGAGGGCGAGCCGATCTCGATCCGTTTGGGCGGCGTGGCCTCCGGCTGCCAGCCGTCGCTCGGACGATGATAGAGCGTCAGCAGATGGCCGCCTTCTTCGACGAACCGATGCAGGCGGGCGGTTGCTGCCGCGAGATCCCCACGAATGCCGAAGGCGAAGATGCCGACGACGATGGTGGTGAAGCGGGAGAGATCGCCGGACAGGGCCTGCGCATCGAGTTCGGTGACGTCGAGCCCCATGCGGCCCAGCCAGAGCCCAACACGATCCGCGCCGCCGCCGACATAGCCGATCTTCGCCCCTTCGGACAGTTTGAGGTCAAGCGCCAGAACCCGCAGCAGTTCCGGCTCGCGAAAGCTGGTGCGGCCGATATGCGGATAGGCGATCGGCGAGATGCGCATGGCAGGCTCACCGTCCACGAGCGGCGTGAGGGTGACGAGGCCGGGTGTGATCGCGGCGGGAGGCGAGAGCGTGAATGTGCCGCCGGTCTCCTTGACCGTCCAGCCGCTCGGCGCGGAAAAGCCGACACGCCCCGCGGACACGGCCTTGACCGCCATTTCCGGCCTGTCGCCTTCCACGGGGATGATGAGGGCATTGGGCTGAAGGGCCAGCGAATGCTGCGGCGCAACGGTAAGCGGCTCTTCGAGATCGACGCTCATCGTTACCGAACGGCCGCCGATCTGCGCCCTCACATCGACCGCCGCATTGCCGTTGCCGCCAAGGCTCGACCATCCCGGCTGATATTGCCGCGTGAGCGGCGCATCCGCTGCTGCGGTCAGCGCATGGACGATCCTCTGCGGCTGGGTTTCCTTGATGCTTGCCGAAACGCCTTGCGGCAATCTGATGTCGGCCGAGACGACCGCGGCCCCGGCATTGCCGGCGAGATGAAGGATCAGCGTGCCGGTTGCACCGGGCGAAAGCGCGGCTGGTTCGGCGACCGCCCGCACGAAGACCTGCCCGGCCTCGCACAGGGCCGCATCGATTTCCACCAGCTTGCGCCGCAGGCGATGCCCATGCGTTTCGAGGAAGGCTTCAGGCGCTTCCTCGATCGCCTTCTCGATCTGATGCGCCGCCTGCAGCAGCGCGTCCACGATGGCGGATCGTTCCGGAAAATGCTCGATCGCCTTGCCGATCGCGCCATCCGCCCGCATCAGCGCATCGACGACGCTCTGCGGCAGCTCGGTCTCGCGTGCGAGATCGGCGAGCGTCGAGGGAAGCGAATCGAGGATGGAGGTTTCCGAGAAAGAACCTTGAGCGCTCAGCTTCAGGTGCAAGGGCCACTCGGTATCGCCGACATCGTGCCAGCGGCCCATGCCCTGGGAGGCATGGTAATAGCGCGACCACTCGCCGATATGGTCGTAGCTGACGCCGCTGACAGGTTCGAAGCTGGTGGCTTCGAGCGGCAGCGTCGTTGCCGGCGGCGGAACTTCGTCATCATAGGTGTCGCCACCACCCGACCATGCGGGCAGGTAGAACTTCGCCACCTGCCACGGCCTCAGCCCCTCGTCGAAATGTTCGGGAAATGCCGACGGATCGGCGGCAAGCCCGACGGCCGTTTCCGCCGCCCGCGTCATGGCGCGGTGATGCCCGTGCTGGCCCGGCACGTCGAGGAAGGTCGGCAGCACGATATCGGGGCGCTCCGTGCGATAGGCGCGCACCAGCCGCTCGACGATGCGCCTTTCGCCCCAGCGGTCGAAGGTCCGGTCGCCGTTCTTGGAGAAGCCGAAATCGTGGATCGGATCTTCCGGCCCGTGGCCGAGCCAGTGCACATCGGCGTCGAGTTCGCGGGCGGCTTCTTCCATCTCGCGGCTGCGCAGGATGCCGAGCGCGCCGAGCCGCTCCGGCCCCAAAGCATTCTGCCCGCCTTCGCCGCGCGTCGAGCAGGCGACGATGACGCGCATGCCGAGGCCGAGACGCAGATAGGCGAGCAGGCCGTTATGCTCGTCATCCGGATGTGCGCCGGTGTTCATCATGGTGACGGTGGAGGTCAGGCGGGAGAGTGCCCGGTGCAGCCGCGTGAGCGAAAGGCTCCGCTTCTGTTTCTCAATACGGTCTCGATCGGTCAGCATGGTTCCTCCGTTAGGGCAGACCGGCGTCGCGCTTTTTGAGCAATTCCAGCAAGAGTGCGTAGCGGTTTTGCGTCCGGAATTGCGTGCTCTAAGCTGTGTTATCGGCGGCCGCGGTCGGTGAAATGTCGAGTTTCGGTGTGACGGCTTCAAAGAGCGGCAGTGCCGCAGCACCAAGGGCTGCCGTCAGCTGGCCAGTCTGGCCGCGGATGACGCGTGCAAGCGCACGCGTGCGCCGGCTGGCAACGGAGACCGGAAGCGTCTGCATGGCCGCGACGATCTCGTCGATGACAGCATCGGGAAGCGCGCCGCCGAGAATGACGGTCTCCGGATCGAGGACGTTTTCCAGCATCGCCACCATTGGCGAAAGATAGTCCGCGGTCTCTGCAATCCACTCCTTCACGATGGCATTGCCGTCCCGGTGCAGCACTTCGATGGCCGCGAAATCGGTATTCTCGTAACCGGCTTCGGCAAGCTTCTCCTTCAGCGCATGCAGCGAAGCGTACCGCTCCAGGCAGCCGCGCTGCCCGCACGGGCAGGGCTTGCCGCGCGGGGCGACGACCACGTGGCCGATTTCCCCGGCATTGCCGAAGGCGCCGCGGAAAGGCGCCCCGTCATGGATCAGGCCGAGACCGACGCCGACGCCGAAATAGATCATGCAGAAATTGGAAATGGCGCGTCCCGCACCGAAGAGCCGTTCGCCGACAGCCGCCGCGTTGGCATCGTTTTCGACGATGACGGTCTCGCCGCTGGCTTCGCTGAGAACTGCCGCCGGGTTGATGCTGCTCCAGCCGGGCAGGGTGGTCGGGCCGACCGAGCTCATACCCTCGATCTCGAAGGGACCGGGCATGACCACGCCGATGCCGAGCAGCCTGGAGGGGAAACGTTCACGCACCGTCTTCACCTCGCCGGCAAACAGCGGAACGATATGTTCCGGGCTGGTATTGCCGACCGGCATGATGGTTTCGGAGCGCACCTTGCCGGAAAGGTCGAGCACCGTCGTCACCATATGGTCGGCAGCGATTTCGACGCCGATCGTGACGGCGCCGTCGGGATTGACGGCAAACTGGATCGGCGGCTGGCCGCGGCCCGAGCGCAGCCGGCCAATCTCCATCAGCAGCTCTTCGCTGACGAGTTCGTCGACGATATTGGCGACCGCCTGTGCGGTCAGATGCGTGAGCTTGGCAATATGCATGCGGCCGAGCGAACCATGCATGCGCACGACATCGAGCACGACGCGGCGATTGTGGTCGCGGCTGCGTTCTGGGTTCTTGCCCATCGCGATCTGCTGCTTGCCGGATGGCCGTGTCATCTCTCCGTCCTCGTCTCTGCCGATATGGATAGCGCCGATATCATGAAATGAGCAATAGAATAATTAAACTAAATTATCTTATTGACAAAGCCTTCCATCCGAACCAGCCTGTGCAGGTCGCAGTGCGATGCCGAGGAAGGCGGAGCCACAGCTCCATCTTCCCGAGCCAATCAAATCGGGGCGCCGCCGATGGGCGGAATGTCCTGGGGAACCAGATGAGCGCGAGCGGCATGACGGCCGGCTCGGCAATGGAGGAATAATATGCGTCGCGGAATCCTATTCGCCGGCCTGTTTGCCGGCATCAGCATGGTTGCGGTCAACAGCGCCCAGGCTGTCGAGATCGAATATTGGCAATATGTCTACGACACGCGCGTCAAGGCGATGGACCAGCTGATCGCCAATTTCGAGAAGGCCAATCCTGACATTACGGTCAAGCAGACGACCTTTCCCTATGCCGACTACCAGACGCGTGTCGTCGCCGCCAATCTCGCCGGCAACGGTCCAGACGTGATGCAGCTCTTCTATGGCTGGCTCGACCAGTTCATCGCCGGCGGCCTGCTGCAGCCGCTGCCGACGGATGCTTTCCCGCATGACCAGATCGAGAAGGATTTCTTCCCGATCGTATCGGCCATGAAGCGTGGCGACGATTATTACGGCCTGCCGACCGCCGTGCGTTCGCTGGCGCTCTTCTACAACAAGAAGCTCTTCCAGGAGGCCGGCCTCGACCCGAACAAGCCGCCGCAGACGATCGACGAATTCGTCGCTGCCGCCGAAAAGACGGTCAAGCGCGATGCCGCCGGCAATATTGCCGTCGAAGGCATGACGCTCGACATGGCCGGTCAGGATCACCAGTGGTGGCGCGAAGTGCTGATCCGCCAGTTTGGCGGCGAGCCCTATACGGCCGACTATTCCAAGGTCACATACAACAGCGATGCCGGCCTCAAGGCGCTGAAATTCTACACCAGCCTGCAGACAGAAAAGAAGGTCGGCCAGACCGGCTTCATGGATGAAGGCCAGGCGGCCTTCCGCGGCGGCAAGGCGGCTATGACCATCGACGGCACGTTCCGCCTCGGCTCCTTCGGCAGCATCAAGGATTTCGAATGGGGCGTCACCGAACTTCCCGCCAATGCCGATGGCCTGCGCTCCAACTATGCGAGCTATTTCGCCAACGGTATCGGCGCCAAGGTTTCCGGCGAAAAGCTGGAAGCCGCCAAGAAGTTCCTCGCTTACGTGACTTCGCCGGAAGCCATGAAGATCTGGCTGGGCACCGTCGGCGAACTGCCGGCCCGTCGCGAGGCCGCGCTGACCGACGAAAACCTCAAGAACCCGGTCTATGCGCCGTTCCTCAAGGCGCTCGCCTATTCGCACACCTCGCTCTTCGTGGATGAAGCCGGCCAGCGCCAGAACGCCATCGACATGGTCAACCGCGTTCTGCTGGAGGGGCAGTCGCCCGAGGATTCGCTTGCTCAGGCGGCAACCGCCGAGCAGGAAATCATCGACAACGCCAAGAGCAAATAAGGGACGGCCATGAGCTCCGCACCCGCGAATACGGAAGGGGCGGCCATCGGCCGTCCCGCCGGATCGTTCTGGGATCGGCTGACGATGCGCCAGAAGCGCCTCGTCTGGGTCTGGACATTCCTCGCCCTGCCGATCCTGTTTTACTGCGTGATCCGCTTTTATCCGACGCTGCAGGCCTTCTACCTGTCCTTCACCAATTGGAACCTGATGAAGCCGCCGAAATTCATCGGCGTCGCCAACTATGTGAAGCTTTATAACGACCCGCAGTTCCGGAAGGTTTTCCGCAATACCTTTACCTATCTCGTCATCGGCACACCGATCAGCCTCGTCGTCTCCTTCGTCGTGGCCTTCTTCCTCGATCGCGTGCGTTTCCTGCACGGCCTGATCCGCGCGCTCTATTTCCTGCCGTTTCTGACGACCGCCGCCGCCATGGCCTGGGTCTGGCGCTGGTTCTACCAGCCGGCTCCGATCGGCGTCATCAATGATGTGCTTGGCCTGATCGGCCTGCCGCAGCAGCAGTTCATCCGCTCCGTCGATCAGGCGCTGCCGTCGATCATGGTCACTGCCATCTGGGCCGGCCTCGGCTTCCAGATCATCATCTTCATGGCCGGCCTTCGCGCCATTCCGAACACCTTTTACGAGGCTGCAAAAATCGACGGTCTCGGCGAATGGCCGATCCTGTGGAAGATCACGCTGCCGCTCCTGAAACCGACGACCGTCTTCCTTGTCGTCTTTTCCTCGATCGGTTTCCTGCGCATCTTCGACCAGGTCTACAACATGACGACCAACGATCCCGGCGGCCCGCTCGGATCGACCAAGCCCCTGGTTCTGATGATCTACCAGACGGCCTTTTCATCCTACAACATGGGTTATGCAGCCGCGCAGACCGTCGTGCTCTTCGCCATCCTGCTCTGCGTCTCCCTGCTGCAGCTCTGGATCTTGAGGGAGCGCAAATGAGTGCCGTGACGACAAACAACGCGGCGCCGCTGCCGAAGGCCAATATCCGCCCCGGCGCCATCATCACCTGGACGCTGCTCTTCATCGGCGGCCTCATCATGGTCTCGCCGCTGCTCTTCATGTTCTCGACTTCGCTCAAGACGGCAGGCCAGGTCTACGACCTGCGCCTCATCCCGGCCGAGCCGACGCTGCAGAACTACATCACCGTTCTCTCCGACGGCCGCTTCATGCGCTGGTTCCTGAATTCGGCGATCGTTGCCTGCACGGTGACGCTCTCCAACGTCTTCTTCGACAGCCTTGTCGGCTATACGCTCGCCAAGTTCGAATTCCGTGGCCGCTACCTGATCTTCCTCGCGATCCTCTCCACCCTGATGATCCCAACGGAAATGCTCGTCATCCCCTGGTATCTGATGTCGGCCCAGCTCGGCTGGCTCGACAGCTACTGGGGCATCATGTTCCCGGGCATGATGACGGCCTTCGGCACCTTCCTGATGAAGCAGTTCTTCGAGACGGTCCCGAACGACTTTCTGGAAGCGGCCCGCATCGATGGCCTCAACGAATTCCAGATCTGGTGGAAGGTGGCGATGCCGCTCGTCACGCCGGCACTCTCCGCACTTGCGATCTTCACCTTCCTCGGCAACTGGACGGCCTTCTTCTGGCCGCTGATCGTCACTACCAGCCGCGAACTCTATACGCTGCCGGTTGGCCTATCGAGCTTTGCCGTCGAGCAATCCATCCAATGGGAAATGATCATGACCGGTGCGGCGCTGGCGACATTGCCGACGCTCATCGTCTTCCTGGTGCTGCAGCGCTACATCGTGCGCGGCGTCATGCTGGCCGGCCTGAAGGGATAAGATATGACTGAAACCAATCCACGCCTTGCCGACAGGAGCGTCTTTCCTGATCCGGTCTATAAGGAAACGGTGCTGAGGCCGCTCTTCGACGGCGCCAAGACCCATCATGTCGACGGCTTCCGCCGCATCGACCGCGCCCATCTCGTCATGCTGGTCGAGACCGGCATTCTCGATCGCGACCAGGCCGGCAAGATCGCCGCCGCACTTGAGGCGATCGACCGCGACATCGATCCGGAAAAGCTCGTCTATACCGGTGAGGTCGAAGATTTCTTCTTCCTGATCGAGAAGGAGTTGAAGGCTCGTATCGGCGTCGATATTGCCGGCCGCCTCCATACGGCGCGCTCGCGCAACGACATCGACCATACGCTGTTCAAGCTCGGCCTGAAGGAACGCATCGACGCGCTGATGGCCAAGGCGCGCAAGCTTCTCGACGCCATGATTGCGGCCGCCGACTGGGAAAAGGAGACGCTGATCGTCGCCTACACCCACGGCCAGCCGGCACAGCCGACCACCTTCGGCCACTATCTTTCGGCAGCAATCGAGGTGCTGATCCGCGATATCGAGCGTTTTGCCGAGGCGCGCGAGATCGTCGACTTGAGCCCCATGGGCGCTGCGGCGATCACCACTTCGGGCTTTCCGATCGATCGCGCCCGTGTCGCCGAGCTGCTGGGCTTCGCCGCGCCGCTGCGCAATTCCTACAGCTGCATCGCGGCCGTCGATTACACGACCTCCACCTACAGCGCGATCGAGCTGATGTTCCTGCATCTTGGCCGACTGATCCAGGATTTCCAGTTCTGGACGAGCTTCGAGGTCGGCCAGATCTATGTGCCGAACGCACTGGTGCAGATCTCCTCGATCATGCCGCAAAAGCGCAATCCGGTGCCGATCGAGCATATGCGGCATCTGGCCAGCCAGACCTTCGGGCGCGCCCGCACGGTGCTCGATATCATGCACAATACGCCCTTTACCGACATGAACGACAGCGAGGGCGAAACGCAGGGCATGGGCTACGAAGCTTTCCAGTCTGCCGGCCGCGTGCTCGACCTGCTGGCCGCCTTCGTTTCCCAGATCAGCATCGACCCGGAACGTGTGGCGGAAAATATCCGCCGCTCCTGCATCACCATCACCGAACTGGCGGATTCGCTGGTCCGCCGCGAGGGGCTCTCCTTCCGGCAGGCGCATGAGATTGCCGCAACGGTCGCCCGCGCCGTGGTCGCCAGGGGCGGCGGCCTTTCGGATGACGGCTACGAACCTTTCCTCGCTGCTTTCGAGGAACTGGCCGGCCGCAAGCCCGGTATCGACAAGGCGCAGTTTGCCGAGATCGTCTCACCGGAACATTTCGTTGCCGTCCGCGCCCGCTTCGGCGGTCCCGCACCGGCACCGATGGCGGATGCGCTTGCAGCCTATCAGGAAAAGGCTGCCGCATTCGCCAGACAGGCACAGGAGAACGCAGCGCGCGAAGCCGCCGCTGCCGAGGAACTTCACACCAGATTCACGGCATTGATGGGGGCCGCCTGATGGCAAATATCGAACTGCAGGGGCTCGTCAAACGCTACGGCAAGCTGGATGTCGTCCACGGCATCGATCTTTCGATCGAAGATGGAGAATTCGTCGTCTTCGTCGGCCCGTCCGGCTGCGGCAAGTCAACGACACTGCGCATGATCGCCGGTCTTGAAGACATCTCCGGCGGCACGCTGAAGATTGGCGGCGAGGTGGTCAACGAGCGCGAGCCGAAACAGCGCAACATCGCCATGGTGTTCCAGAACTACGCCATCTATCCGCATATGAGCGTGCGCCAGAATATCGGCTTCGGCCTCTATACCTCGAAGCTCTCGCAGGCGGAAAAGGACAAGCGCATCGACGAGACGGCCCAGATTCTCGGCCTGACCGATTATCTTGCCCGCCGTCCCGCGGCCCTGTCCGGCGGCCAGCGCCAGCGCGTCGCGATCGGCCGCGCCATGGTGCGCAATCCCTCCGCCTTCCTCTTCGACGAACCGCTGTCGAACCTCGACGCCCAGCTGCGCACGCAGATGCGCATCGAGATCAAGCGCCTGCACCAGCGCTTGGGTACGACGATCGTTTATGTCACGCATGATCAGGTCGAGGCCATGACCATGGCCGACCGTATCGTCGTCATGAAGGACGGCCACATCCTGCAGGCAGGGACGCCGATGGATATCTATGAGAACCCGGCCGATGTCTTCACCGCGCGCTTTATCGGCAGTCCGTCGATGAACCTTCTGCCGGGTACTGCTGCAGCCGATGGTATCCGCATCGGGCAGGGCGGTCCGCATCTTGTCGGCGTACGCCCGCATGATCTGGTGATCGGCGAGGGCACGGGCGTCCTTTCCCTCTCGGGTACGGTGACGGCCGTCGAGCCGCTCGGCGCCGAAACGCTCGTGCATTTCGATGTGGCGGGAACATCGGTGATTGCAACCGCCCCCGGTAAGGTGATACCGGCCGTCGGCAGCGCCGTGAATGCCCATGCGGCATCCGGTGCTCTCTATGTTTTCGATGCAAAAACGGAAAAGGCCCTCGGGCGCCAATGACATCTGATAATGACATGCGATCGGCGGTGCTCAGCATCGGCCGGATCTACTGCGACCTGATTTTCACGGGACTGGAGACCATGCCCGTTCTCGGGCGCGAAATATTTGCCGATGACCTGCGCATTGCCGCAGGCGGCGGCGCTTTCATCATGGCGGCCTATTGCGCCCATATCGGCCGCAAGACCGCTCTGCTCGCCCGTCTTGGCACCGACGGGCTTTCGAACGGCCTGACCGCGGAACTGGAGACGAGCGGCATCGACCTGCGCTTTGTGGACCGGGCCGCCGATGCCGGCCCGCAGGTGACTGTCGCCATCAACAACGGCGAGGAGAGGGCCTTCCTGTCGCGACGTGCGGGCGGCGCCGAGCCGGCAACCCTTGGCGAAGCGCTCGCCTGGAGCGAGGCGCGTCATCTTCACATCGCCGAATTCGCGACACTTGCGGAAATTCCGGGTCTTGTCGGCAAGGCGCGGGAGAACGGCCTGACAGTGTCGCTCGATCCGAGCTGGGACGAGACGCTGATCTACCAGAAGGATTTCCTCGACCGCTGCGCCGGCGTCGATCTTTTCCTGCCGAATGTCGAGGAAGCCGTTGCCATCACCGGATGCGCCGATCCCGCCGAAGCGCTGGACAGGCTCGCCCGGCGCTTCCCGGCCGTGGCGCTGAAAGCCGGTGCCGGCGGCGCCTATTTTGCGGCCGGCGATCTCAGGCTCCATGACGCCGCCCCCACCGTCAAGGTCGTGGATACGACCGGGGCGGGCGACGCCTTCAATGCCGGGCTGATCCACGCCTGGCTGGGTGGTGCCAGTGCCGATGTCTTCCTGCGCGAGGGCATTGCCATGGGCAGCCTCGCCGTCCAGGCGGCCGGCGGCGCCGCAATCCTGCCGCCGCGCTAGACAGCAGGCAGTGCCGCGGCCTTTCGGAAGCCGCGGCTGTTTCTCCGGGCGAACAGGTTTCGCAACCATGAGTTCCGGATTCCGGAGCGCGCAGTCTTGCCGACTTGCTTGCACAGTCGCCGTCATCCGGCTGTTTCCTTACGAATATTTCATGTTTTTCAGCCGCATTTCCGTACCATGATAGAGGCAACGGTAATGCTGGGTTCATCTTCGTTGTGATTATTCTGGCGCGAACAGGCCCGACACGGCGAAGCATTTTTCGAGGATGACATGGACAATCTGGAGGCTGGCAAAGAGACCGGTTCCGTAACGGGCGCGAATGCCGATCTGGCCGCCGTGCTGGCTGCCGGCAAGCGGAGCAGTGGCCGCCGCTGGCGCGGCCGGCTGGCCGTTCTCGTGCTCGTGATCCTCGCTGCCGCGGCTGCCGTCTATGTCTATTCCGGCCGCGGCCGCGCCGAATTCAGCTACACGACCCAGCCGGTCAAGCGCGGCGACCTGACCGTGCTCGTCACCGCCACGGGCTCCGTCCAGCCGACCGAGCAGGTGGATATATCGAGCGAATTGTCGGGCACGATGCGCGACGTCAATGTCGATTACAACAGCACCGTCAAGGCGGGCGATGTTCTGGCCGTTCTCGATACCAACAAGCTGGAAGCCGATGTGAAGAGTTCGCGGGCCAAGCTCAATTCGGCAAAGGCAAATGTGGTCAAGGCGAATGCGGATCTGGAATCGGCCGCGACCTCGCTCGACCGCCTGAAGAGCCTTGTGAAAAGCAACGTCTCCACCCAGCAGAGCCTTGACGATGCGACCTACAAATATGACTCGGCCGTCGCCGCCAAGGATATCAACGAGGCCGAAGTCCTGGCCTCGGAAGCCGACCTGCAGCTTGCCGAAGTCAATCTCGGCAAGGCGAAAATCGTCTCGCCGATCGATGGCGTGATCCTTACCCGCTCCGTCGACCCGGGCGCCACTGTCGCCGCCTCGCTTTCGGCGCCGGTGCTTTTTACCATTGCCGGCGATCTGAAAAAGATGGAACTGCAGGTGGATGTCGACGAAGCCGATGTCGGCCAGATCGCCGTCGGCCAGAAGGCGACATTCACGGTCGATGCCTATCCCGATCGCACGTTCCCGGCCGTCATCGAGCAGATCCGCTTTGCCTCCGAAGTGGTCAACAATGTTGTCACCTACAAGGCGGTCCTGTCGGTCGACAATGCCGACCTGCTGCTGCGCCCCGGCATGACGGCGACCGCCGATATCACCGTCGAAGCCGTCAAGGATACGTTGATGGTGCCGAATGCGGCCCTGCGTTACGCACCGCCCCAGACCGAAACACGTGGCGGCCGGGGCATTTTCAGCCTGCTGCGTCCGCCGCGCCCGCCCCGCAGCGGCGGTGGCGGTGACTCCAAGCTCACCGGCACCGAGCGCCGCGTCTGGGTGCTGCGCAACGGTCGTCCCGCGCCCGTCGTGATCCAGGTCGGTTCGTCCGATGGCCAGTTCACGCAGGTCACATCAGGTGAACTCACCGAAAAGGATGCAGTCATCACCGATGCGTCGGCGCGGACGAACTGACGGGGGCGACGATGGAACCTCCGCCGCTTCTCGAATTCAGGCAGGTCTCGAAAATCTACGGCGAAGGCGCTGCGGCCATCCGCGCGCTCGACCGCGTCGATCTTGCGATCCGCACGCATGAATTCGTCGCGATCATGGGGCCGTCCGGCTCCGGCAAGTCCACGGCGATGAATATTCTCGGCTGCCTCGATGTGCCGACCTCGGGCGATTATGTGTTCCAGGGCATTTCGACCAGCGGCTTCGATCGCGGCCAGCTGACCCTTCTGCGCCGCCATATGCTGGGCTTCGTCTTCCAGGGTTTCAACCTCTTGCCGCGCACCTCGGCCGTCGAAAATGTCGAACTGCCGCTGATCTATCGCGGCATGGCTGTCGGCGAGCGGCGCAGGCGGGCGAGGGAAGCGCTCGGCCTCGTCGGCCTGTCGGGCAGGGAACATCACAAGACGCAGGAACTCTCCGGCGGTCAGCAGCAGCGTGTGGCGATTGCCCGCGCCATCGTCACCGAGCCGGCCCTGCTGCTCGCAGACGAGCCGACCGGCAATCTCGACACCAAGACCAGTATCGAAATCATGGACCTGATGACGCGGCTGAACCGCGAGCAGGGCATTACCATCGTCATGGTCACGCACGAACCGGATATCGCCGCCTATGCAGGACGCCTGCTGCGCTTCGTCGACGGCAAGCTGGAGACCGAAGTGGAGCACCAGCGGAGGGCGGAACATGTTCTTTGAGACGCTGAAGCTGGCGCTGCGCGCCATCAGCCGCAATCTTCTGCGCTCCTTCCTGACCGTGCTTGGCGTCGTCATCGGCGTCGCCGCCGTCATCGCGCTTGTTACGATCGGCAACGGCACGACGGCGCAGGTTTCGACGGAACTCTCGCGCCTCGGCACCAACATGCTCTTCGTGCGCCCCGGCCAGTTCGGTCCCGGCCGGGCCAGTTCCGAAGCGCGGCGCTTTTCGCTGAAGGATGTCGAGGCGATCCGCGACCAGATCCCCGGTCTGCGGGCCGTCGCCCCGTCCAACCAGTCGACCGCGACGGTCATCTTCGGCGGCCAGAACCACTCCACCACCGTCTACGGCACCACCAACGACTATTTCGTCGCCCAGGACTGGGATCTGTCGCTGGGCCGCCAGTTTACCCCGGCGGAAGAGCGCGGCCAGTCGCGCTGCATCATCGGCGAGACCGTGCGTGAACAGCTCTTCGGCGCCGCCGATCCGACCGGCCAGCAGATCCGCGTCGGCAAAGTTTCCTGCCCGGTCATCGGCGTCCTCGCAAAGCGTGGTCAGTCCGGCATGGGCAACGACCAGGACGATGTGGTCATCATGCCGGTCAAGGTCTTCCAGCGGCGCATCAGCGGCAGTTCCAACGTGCCGACGATCCTCATCTCGGCGCGAGACGGTGTTTCCACGTCGAAAGTGCAGGCCGATGTGGAGAACCTGCTGCGCGAGCGCCGCAAGATCATTCCCGGCCGTCAGGACGATTTCAACGTCAACGACATGACGCAGATCGCCGAAGCCATGACCGGCACGACGACATTGCTGACCGGGCTGCTGGGCGCGGTCGCGGCCGTCAGCCTGCTCGTCGGCGGCATCGGCATCATGAACATCATGCTGGTCTCGGTGACGGAACGCACGCGCGAGATCGGCATCCGTCTTGCGATCGGCGCCCTTGAAAATCAGGTTCTGACGCAATTCCTCGTCGAAGCCGTCGCCCTGTCGCTCTTCGGCGGCATAGCCGGCATCATGCTCGGGCTGACGCTCGCATATGGTACGGTCAGCTTCCTCAATGTGCCCTTCGTCGTCAGCCCGCTCATCATTTTCGTCGCTTTCGTCTTTTCGGCGGCGATCGGCATGATTTTCGGCTTCTTCCCGGCGCGCCGGGCAGCACAGCTCAATCCGATCGAAGCACTGCGCCACGAATAGAGGGGAATTCTCGTCCCTGCATGGCTTTGATATATCAGGATAACTTGTCTTTGGCATCTAACCGTGCCAGTATTGATATATCAGTCCCGGATTCGCCCGCATGCAGGAATCTCTAAGCCATCTCGCCTATCTGGCGCTCGAGCACGCTATCGTGACGCTGGCTCTGGCGCCAGGCGCGCTGGTGACGGAAAAGCAGCTGATCGATCTGGCCGGTCACGGCCGCACACCGGTTCGCGAGGCGATCCAGAAGCTCGCCTGGCAGGGCCTCATTGTCGTCAAGCCGCGCGTCGGCCTGCAGATCGCCGAAATTCATGCCGAAGACCACGCCAATGTCATGCAGGTGCGCCGCAAGCTGGAGCCGGCCGCGGCGGCACTGGTAGCCGACGCGGCCGATGAGGAGCAGCGATCCCGCCTCGTGGCCTGCGCCCGTGCCATGGAGGACTGCGCCGTCAGCGGCGATCTCTCGGGCTTCTTCGCCGCCGACAAGGCTTTCGACGAAATCCTCGAGGATGCCTGCCCGAACCGCTTCATCACCGCCGCGCTCGGGCCGGTCCAGACCCATTCCCGACGCCTCTGGTACAAGACCGCCAATCCGGAGCGCATGGACCGTTCCATCTCGCATCATGTCGCGGTCATCAGGGCGATCCATGAGGGGGAGATCGAGCAGGCGCGGAAAAACATGGCCGATCTCATCGACTACCTCAGCCAGAAATAGAAATAGAAACGGCCCCGTTTCCGGAGCCGTCGCATGCTGGTCTGTAACGCTGCCTCAGCCGACGAAGGCGCGCTCGATGACGAATTCGGCGGGCTTGCTGTTGGCGCCTTCTTCGAGGCCGGCCTTTTCCAGAAGCTCCTTCGTGTCCTTCAGCATGGCGGAAGAACCGCAGATCATGCCGCGGTCAACTGTCGGGTCGAGCGGCGGAACGCCGAGATCGGTGAAGAGCTTGCCCGAGGAAATCAGGTCGGTGATGCGGCCGCGATAGGCGAAATCCTCGCGGGTGACGGTCGCGTAATGGCGCAGCTTGTCGCCGACGACTTCCTGCAGGAGCTCGTCGTTCCGGATCTCGTTGACGAGATCGAAGCCGTATTTCAATTCGGAAATCTCGCGCGTCGTATGGGTGAGGATGACCTCCTCGAACTTCTCATAGGTTTCCGGATCGCGGATCAGGCTCGCGAAAGGCGCAATGCCGGTACCGGTGGAGAACATGTAGAGGCGCTTGCCGGGAGTGAGCGCATCGAGAACCAGCGTGCCCGTCGGCTTCTTGCGCATCAGCACCTGGTCGCCCGGCTTGATGAGCTGCAGATGCGAGGTCAGCGGCCCGTCCGGCACCTTGATGGAGAAGAATTCCAGCTCTTCGGCCCAGGCCGGGCTTGCGATCGAATAGGCGCGGAAGATCGGCTTGCCCTCGACCATAAGGCCGATCATCGCGAACTCGCCCGAGCGGAAACGGAAGCCATCCGGCCGCGTCATCGTGAAGCGGAAGAGCCGGTCGGTATAATGCGTCACGCTCAGCACCGTCTCGGCATAGACGCCGGCGGGAATGGCGGAGGCGAATTCTTCGGTCTTTGCAGGAGCGTTCATTTCGATATCGGACTCGTCGTTCGCAAGATGATCATCACATTCGAGGCAGATATTACAAAACCCCGCTGAATTAAAGGCAATCCATTCCATCGCACGGCAGGGGAGCGAAATATGCATGTCACGGTCAGGATAAAGCCGCCTGTGGTAAACTGTCGCTTTTGCGCTGGCTAAGCTATTCAAAGGATGCATATTAAAGCACGTCACGCGAAAGCGTTCAGCGCTTTTGTGGCAAGGACATGCGTCAAACAAAAACGTGAAGTGCGTCGCGAGATCCGAAAGATCGCGGCACGCTTCAAGAAAAAACGACGCCCGCCGCGGCGCGGGGCGCGCGACAGGTGGTACGGGGGAACATGAAAATCTTCAACTATAAGCGCGTTCCTTATGCGGAAATGCGCGCATTTTCCGTCCATATTCTGACGGCGTCCGGTTCTTTTCTGGCCTTTCTTGGCGTGGTCGCCGCTGCCGAGCACCGCTTCATCGACATGTTCTGGTGGCTGGGCCTGGCATTGCTGGTCGACGGCATCGACGGGCCGATCGCGCGCAAGGTGCGTGTCAAGGAGGTTCTGCCCAACTGGTCGGGCGATACGCTCGACAATATCATCGATTACGTGACCTATGTGCTGCTGCCGGCCTTTGCGCTCTATCAGAGCGGCATGATCGGCGAGCCCTGGTCCTTTGTGGCTGCCGGCATGATCGTCGTCTCCAGCGCCATCTACTATGCCGACATGGGCATGAAGACGGAGGAATATTTCTTCTCGGGCTTCCCCGTCGTCTGGAACATGGTGATCTTCACGCTCTTCGTCATGCATGCGAGCGAGGTGACGGCCTTTGCCGTCGTCACCGTCTCCGTCGTCCTCACCTTCCTGCCGATCAACTTCCTGCATCCCGTGCGCGTGCAGCGCCTGCGCCCGCTGAACCTCGGCATCTTCTTCCTGTGGTCGGCGCTCGGCGCCTATTCGCTGCTGATGCATTTCAACATGCCGCAATGGGCCGTCGTTCTCTTCATCGTGAGCGGCATCTATCTTTACGTCATCGGCGCAATACTCCAATTCTTCCCCGCACTCGGACGCAAGTGAGGTAGACTGAAATGACAAAGACGAAGGCGGTTTCCTTTTCCAGGAACGGCGGACCCGAGGTTTTCGAATATGTCGATATCGATCTGCCGCCGCCGTCCGAGGGGCAGGTGCAGATCCGGCAGCAATCGATCGGCCTGAATTTCATCGACGTCTATTTCCGCGACGGCACCTACAAGGCTCCGCACCTGCCTTTCGTCACAGGCAAGGAAGGTGCGGGCATCGTCACCTCGGTCGGACCGGGTGCTGCCGGTTTTGCCGTGGGCGACCGCGTTGCCTATGCCAGCGCCGATGGCGCCTATAGCGCCGAACGCAACATCGATACGAAACACCTCGTGAAGGTGCCTGACGGCATCAGCCTGGAAACGGCTGCGGCGATGATGCTGAAAGGCATGACGGCGGAATATCTCCTGAACCGCACGTTCAAGGTCGGTCCCGAGACTGTGCTGCTCTTCCATGCCGCAGCCGGCGGTGTCGGCCTCATTGCCGGCCAGTGGGCAAAGGCGCTCGGCGCCACCGTCATCGGCACGGCAGGTTCGGCCGACAAGGTGCAACTGGCGCTCGAACACGGCTATGACCATGTCATCAATTACAAGACCGAAAATTTCGCCGAGCGCGTGCGGGAGATCACCGGCGGCAAAGGCGTCGATGTGGTCTATGACTCGATCGGCCGCGACACTTTTCCGCAATCGCTGGACTGTCTGAAGCCGCGCGGCCTCTTCGCCTCCTTTGGCCAGTCTTCGGGCGCGATCGAGAATTTCACCATGGCGCATCTCGCACAGAGGGGTTCGCTCTATGCAACGCGCCCCACGCTTTTCACTTATATTGCCACGCGCCAGGAACTTACCGATTGTGCAAACAATCTATTTGATGTTGTGCGCAGCAGCAAAGTGCGTATCAATATCAATCAAACCTATCCGCTGCGTGAGGTTGGGCGGGCTCACGCGGATCTGGAAACAAGAAAAACAACCGGAACGACGCTGCTGATTCCATGAGATCCGAACGGACCGGTCGGCAGAAGAAATGAGGGGAACGTGTCGCCATTGAATGTGCCGGCTTCCGGTGCGTTGTTATCGGTTCAGAAGCTCACGAAATTCTTCGGCAGCTTCGCCGCCTGCAATGAAATCGATCTCGATATAGCGCCGGGCGAAATTCATGCGCTTCTCGGCGAAAACGGTGCAGGCAAATCCACCCTGGTCAAGATGCTCTTCGGCGTTCTCGAGCCGACGGACGGGCATATCCTCTGGCAGGGGAGACCGGTTGCGATCAATTCGCCGGGCGAGGCGCGCAAGCTCGGCATCGGCATGGTCTTCCAGCATTTCTCGCTGTTCGAGGCGCTGACCGTCGCCGAAAATATCGCGCTCTCGCTCGATGACGGAATTCCGATCGGCAGGATCGCCGAGGAGGCGAGGGCGCTGTCCGAGGCCTATGGCCTGCCGCTCGATCCGCATGCCCATGTCGCCGATCTCTCCGTCGGCGAGCGTCAGCGCATCGAAATCGTCCGGGCGCTCCTGCAGAACCCGAAGCTCATCATTCTCGACGAACCGACCTCGGTGCTGACGCCGCAGGAGGCCGACAGGCTCTTCGAAACGCTCTTCAAGCTGCGCGCCGAAGGCCGTTCCGTTCTCTATATCAGCCACCGCCTGGAGGAGGTGCAGCGCATCTGCGACCGCGCCACCGTGCTGCGCCATGGCCGCGTGACCGGCGCCTGCGACCCGAAGCAGGAAACGCCGGCCTCTCTCGCCCGCATGATGGTCGGCAGCGAGGTCGCAGCCGTCACCCATCCCGAGCGAAGCGACAAGGGTGAAATACAGCTTGCCGTCGCAAACCTCTCGGTTGCCGCCCGCACGCCCTTCGCCATGCCGCTGCGCGATGTTTCCATGACCGTGCGCTCCGGCGAAATCCTCGCCATTGCCGGTGTCGCGGGCAACGGCCAGAGCGAACTCTTCGATGCGCTGTCCGGCGAATATCCCGTCGCCTCGGCCGAGGCGATCGTCATTCGCAGGAAACCCGTCGGCACGCAGGGCATTACTGCCCGCCGTCTGCTTGGCGCCGGCTTCGTGCCGGAAGAGCGGCATGGCCACGCGGCCGTTTCCGCCATGAAACTTTCAGACAATCTGGTCCTGGCCCGCAGCCAGTCGGACCGCAAGGCCTTCCTCGGTTTTCTCGGTATCATCCGCCACGGCGCGGTGAAATCCGCCGCCCGGCGCATTTCGGAAGCGATGGACGTGCGCAAGAGCGGGGATGATCCGGCAGCGGGTTCGCTCTCCGGCGGCAATCTGCAGAAATTCATCGTCGGCCGCGAGCTCGACCGCCAGCCGGCGGTGCTCGTCGTCAACCAGCCGACCTGGGGCGTGGATGCCGGTGCGGCCAGCCGCATCCGCCAGGCGCTGGTCGACCTGGCAAAAGCAGGATCGGCCGTCGTCGTCATCAGCCAGGATCTCGACGAGATCTTCGAAGTGGCCACCGATATCGCCGTCATCTCGGAGGGCCGTCTTTCCAGGCCCTATGCGGCCGGCGAACTGACGCGCGAAAAGATCGGCCTGCTGATGGGCGGTTTGCATGACGGCAGGCATGCCGCGGAGGCCGCTCATGCGCATTGAGCTTGAAAAGCGCCCGCAGGTCTCAAGGCTCTTCACCTTCGTTTCACCGCTTCTTGCCCTCGTGCTGACGCTGATTGCAGGGGCGATCATGTTTGCCATGCTCGGCAAGGATCCGGTCGAAGCGCTGGACGCCTTTTTCCTCGAGCCGCTGCTGGAGGTCTGGTCGCTGCACGAGCTGGCGGTCAAGGCGGCACCCTTGATTCTGATCGCCGTCGGCCTTGCCGTCTGTTACCGCTCCAACAACTGGAATATCGGCGCCGAAGGCCAGTTCACCATCGGCGCGATCACCGGCTCCTATATCCCGATCGTCTTCTACGACTGGCATTCGCCGCTCGTGCTGCCGCTGATGCTGATCCTTGGCGCGCTCGGCGGCGCGTTGTTTGCCGCCATTCCAGCGCTCCTGAAAGCGCATTTCAATACCAATGAGATCCTGACGTCGCTGATGCTGGTCTACATCGCCCAGCTCTATCTCGACTGGCTGATCCGCGGTGCATGGCGCGATCCGAAAGGCTTCAACTTCCCCGTCTCGCGCGATTTTGCCCCCGAGGCGATCGTACCGGCGATATGGGAGGAATCCGGCCGTGCCCATTGGGCCTTCATTTTCGCCATCGTCGCGGCAATCCTCGTCTGGTTCATGCTGCGCTTCACGCTGAAGGGCTTCGAGATCGTCGTGCTTGGGCAGTCGGAACGGGCAGGGCGCTTTGCCGGCTTCTCGTCAAAGAGGATGATCTGGTTCAGCTTCCTCTTTTCCGGCGCGCTCGCCGGCCTTGCCGGCATCTGCGAGGTCTCGGGCTCGATCGGCCACCTGCAGCCGGCGATCTCGCCGGGCTATGGCTTCACCGCCATCATCGTCGCCTTCCTTGGCCGTCTCAATCCGCTCGGCATCGTCGCGTCGGGCCTCGTGCTGGCCCTGACCTATCTGGGCGGCGAGGCGGCGCAGCTTTCGATCGGCGTTTCGGACAAGGTCACGCGCGTCTTCCAGGGGCTGATCCTGTTCTTCGTGCTCTCCTGCGACACACTGATCTATTACAAAATCCGCATCGTCTGGTCGCGAGTCAGGGGCGGCGCCGTATGAGCATCTTCGAAGCCATTCTTCTGACGGTCATCACCGCCTCCACTCCGCTTGTCATCGCAGCCCTCGGCGAACTCGTGACGGAGCGCTCCGGCGTCCTCAATCTCGGCGTCGAGGGCATGATGATCATGGGCGCCGTCGCCGCCTTTGCCGGTTCGCAGATCTCCGGTTCGCCCTATGTCGGCATCGTCTGCGGTATCGTCGCCGGCGCACTTTTCTCGCTGCTCTTCGCTTTCCTGACGCTGACGCTGGTGGCAAACCAGGTGGCGACCGGCCTGGCGCTGACCCTGCTCGGGCTCGGCGTCTCCGGCCAGCTCGGCGAGCCCTATGTCAGCGTACCCGGCATCCAGCTGAAAGAGATCGTCGTTCCCGTCCTGTCCGACATTCCGGTGATCGGCCCGGTCCTCTTCAAGCAGGACCTGATTTTCTACCTGTCGATCGCATTGCTCTTCGGCGTCAGCTGGTTCCTGTTCAGAAGCCGTCCCGGCCTGAAACTGCGGGCGATCGGCGACAGTCACGGCTCAGCCCATGCGCTCGGCATTCACGTCATCCGCACACGCTACCTGGCCGTAATGTTCGGCGGCGCCTGCGCGGGCCTTGCCGGCGCGCAGCTGTCGCTCGTCTACACGCCGCAATGGGTGGAAAACATGTCGGCCGGCCGCGGCTGGATCACGCTGGCGCTGGTCGTCTTCGCTTCCTGGCGCCCATGGCGGGTCTTTGCCGGCGGTTATCTCTTCGGAGCGGTCACGATCCTGCAGCTCCATGCGCAGGCCTTCGGTCTCGGCATCCCCGCGCAGTTCCTTTCGATGCTGCCCTACGCCGCGACTATTGTGGTTCTCATCATCATTTCTCATAATCGGCGCACGACGTTGATCAACACGCCCGCGTCGCTTGGAAAAGCCTTCGTGCCGGAGCGATAGAACAAGAACATCAAGACGGGTTTCCGGAAAATCTTCAAACCAACAGGGGTCATCATGAAGAAGTTCGCACTCACACTTGCCGCAACGGCCGCAGCCGTAATCGGCATCTCCTCCGCCGCCGCGGCTGCGGACAAGACGAAGGTCTGCTTCGTCTATGTCGGAGCGCACAATGACGGCGGCTATTCGCAGGCGCACGATGTCGGCCGCCAGCAGGTCCAGGCCGAGTTCGGCGACAAGATCGAAACGCCTTACCTTGAAAACGTGCCGGAAGGCCCGGATGCCGAGCGCGCCATCGAGCGTCTCGCCCGTTCCGGCTGCAAGCTGATCTTCACGACGTCCTTCGGCTTCATGGACGCGACGGTCAAGGTCGCCGCCAAGTTCCCGGACGTCAAGTTCGAACACGGCACCGGCTACAAGGCCGGCCCGAATCTGGCGACCTACAACTCGCGCTTCTACGAAGGCCGCTACATCCTCGGCCAGATCGCCGCCAAGACGTCGAAGAATCACGGTGCCGCCTACATCGCCTCCTTCCCGATTCCGGAAGTGGTGATGGGCATCAACTCCTTCGAGCAGGGCGCCCGGTCCGTCGATCCGAGCTTCAAGCTGAAGGTCATCTGGGTCAACACCTGGTTCGATCCGGGCAAGGAAGCCGACGCCGCCAAGGCCATGATCGACCAGGGCGTCGATGTGCTGACGCAGCATACCGACACGACCGCGCCGATGCAGGTTGCCGAAGAACGCGGCATCCATGCCTTCGGCCAGGCGTCCGACATGATCGCAGCCGGCCCGAAGGCGCAGCTGACGGCAATCGTCGATACCTGGGGCAACTACTACTCCAAGCGCGTCCATGCGCTTCTGGACGGCACCTGGAAGTCCGAGCAGAGCTGGGACGGGCTGAAGGACGGCATCCTCAAGATGGCGCCTTACACGAACATGCCTGACGACGTGAAGAAGATGGCCGAGGAAACCGAAGCCAAGATCAAGTCCGGCGAACTGCATCCCTTCACCGGTCCGATCAACAAGCAGGACGGGACGCCCTGGCTCAAGGCCGGCGAAAAGGCCGATGACGCCACCTTGCTCGGCATGAACTTCTATGTCGAAGGCGTGGACGACAAGCTGCCGGCGCAATGATCTGATCTTGTAACTCGCAGTTGCGAAAAGGCGTCCTGAAAAGGGCGCCTTTTTTGCTGCAGCGCATACTAAAATACCGATTTACAAAAGTAATACTATATGATTTTTTGACCCTGCGCCGCGAGGAGCGGCTTTGGGAGGAAATCATGAAATTGAAGACTGCACTTTTGAGTGCCACGGTTCTGGCTGCCTGCATGTTCGGTTCTGCTTCGGCTGCAAACCTGACGGTTGGCTTCTCGCAGATCGGCTCGGAATCGGGCTGGCGCGCGGCTGAAACGACCGTGACGAAGCAGCAGGCTGAAAAGCGCGGCATCGACCTGAAATTTGCCGATGCCCAGCAGAAGCAGGAAAATCAGATCAAGGCTCTCCGTTCCTTCATCGCCCAGGGCGTGGATGCCATCCTGATCGCTCCCGTCGTCGAAACCGGCTGGGATGACGTTCTCAAGGAAGCCAAGGAAGCCAATATTCCGGTCATCCTGCTCGACCGCACGATCAAGGCTCCCGATGACCTCTACCTGACGGCTGTCACCTCCGATCAGGTTCATGAAGGCAAGGTTGCCGGCGATTGGCTGGTCAAGACCGTCGGCGACAAGAAGTGCAATGTCGTCGAACTTCAGGGCACGACGGGTTCGTCGCCCGCCATCGCCCGCAAGAAGGGCTTCGAGGAAGCCATCAAGGGCCACGACAACTTCAAGATCGTCCGCAGCCAGACCGGCGACTTCACCCGCACCAAGGGCAAGGAAGTCATGGAAAGCTTCCTGAAGGCTGAAAACGGCGGCAAGGACATCTGCGCCCTCTACGCCCATAACGACGACATGGCTGTCGGCGGCATCCAGGCGATCAAGGAAGCCGGCCTGAAGCCCGGCAAGGATATCCTGATCGTTTCGATCGACTCCGTGCCCGATATCTTCAAGGCCATGTCCGAAGGCGAGGCAAACGCGTCCGTCGAACTGACGCCGAACATGGCAGGCCCCGCCTTCGATGCGCTCGACGCTTACCTCAAGGACAAGAAGGCGCCGCCGAAGTGGATCCAGACGGAATCGAAGCTCTACACCCAGTCCGACGATCCGATGAAGGTCTACGAGGAAAAGAAGGGTCAGGGTTACTGATGTGAAGCTGGAACCGCACCGGCCCCTCATGGGCCGGTGCGGAACTGCCGGTACCATCAGGGCGTCATGCCCGTGTTTGGTACAGGCTCAAGGCGCAATATCAGGAAACAGCAACCCTCATGGTTCACAATTTCGAGAATATTCTCGCAGCCTCCGGCATATCGAAATTCTTCCCCGGCGCCATCGCCCTGGACAAGGTGGATTTCACGCTGCGCCGGGGCGAGGTACATGCGCTTCTCGGTGAAAACGGTGCCGGCAAATCGACGCTCATCAAGTGCATCACGGGCGCCTATCGTCGCGACGCCGGAAGCCTGACGCTGGATGGCGGTGAGATCGACCCGGCCGATACGCTGGCCGCCCAGAAGCTCGGCATCGGCACCGTCTATCAGGAGGTCAACCTCCTCTCCAACCTGAGCGTTGCCGAAAACCTGTTCCTGGGCCGCCAGCCGAAGCGTTTCGGCATGATCGATGCCCGCACGATGAACAGGAATGCCCGCGAGCTTCTGGCCGGCTACGGCCTGGATATCGACGTGACCGCGCAGCTCGACCGCTATTCGGTCGCCGTCCAGCAGATCGTGGCGATCGCCCGCGCCGTCGATCTCTCAGGCAAGGTCCTCATTCTCGACGAGCCCACCGCCAGTCTCGATACGCACGAAGTCGAAATGCTGTTCGGCATCATAAACGACTTGAAAAAACGCGGATTGGGCATTGTCTTCATTACTCATTTCCTGGAACAGGTCTATGCAGTCAGCGACCGCATCACCGTGCTGCGCAACGGCCGGCTTGTCGGGACGCATGAGGCAGCCGAACTGCCGCGGCAGAACCTGATCGCCATGATGCTCGGGCGCGAACTCGCCCAGACGGAACACGCCGCAAGACAACACGCAATTGCTGCCGGCGCGGTCAGATATGCCTTCGAGGGTTATGGAAAGCGCGGCAAGGTGAAGCCCTTCGATCTCGAGGTTCGCGTCGGCGAGGTTGTCGGCATCGCGGGGCTTCTGGGTTCGGGGCGCACGGAAACGGCCGAGCTTCTCTTCGGTATCGAGAGCGCCGATAGCGGCGTGGCAAAGATCGATGGAAAGCCTGTGGCGCTCTCCAGCCCGCGCATGGCAATTGCCAGGGGCTTCGGTTTTTGCCCGGAGGACCGCAAGACGGATGGCATCATCGGCGACCTGTCGATCCGCGAGAATATCGCGCTTGCCCTGCAGGCACGCCGCGGCTGGGCGCGGCCGCTTTCGCGCGCCGAGCAGAACGCGATCGCCGACAACTATATCAAGGCGCTCGATATCCGCACGACCGATCGGGAAAAGCCCATCCGGCTGCTTTCCGGCGGCAATCAGCAGAAGGCGATCCTTGCCCGGTGGCTCGCCACCAATCCGGATTTCCTGATCCTCGATGAACCGACGCGCGGCATCGATGTCGGTGCGCATGCCGAAATCATCAAGCTCATCGAGCAGCTTTGCGCCAGGGGCATGTCGCTGATCGTCATCTCTTCCGAGCTGGAGGAACTGGTTGCCTATAGCTCGCGCGTCATCGTGCTTCGCGATCGCGAACATATCGCGGAACTGACCGGCGAGCGCATCAGTGCCGCCGGCATCGTTGATGCCATTGCTGCAGCCGACAAACGAACGGAGGATGCATGACTGCCTCGCTGAAGGCGCTTGGCTTTCGTCTTGCGCCACAATTGATTGCGCTTCTGGTTGTTCTTCTGTTGAATTTCAGCTTCTTCCCGCAATTTCTTAATGTCATTGTTCAAAACGGTCGCCTCTATGGCAGCATCATCGACGTGCTCAATCGCGGCGCGCCCGTGGCGCTGCTGGCGATCGGCATGACGCTGGTGATTGCCACCAAGGGCATCGACCTGTCGGTCGGCGCGGTCATTGCGATCTGCGGCGCGGTTGCCGCCTCGTCGATCGTCGAGGGCAATTCGCTTGCCTATACGCTCGCGCTGACTGTCATCGTCGGCCTGCTCTGCGGGGTCTGGAACGGCTTCCTCGTCGCCGTCCTCAATATCCAGCCGATCATTGCAACCCTGGTTCTTATGGTCGCCGGCCGCGGCATAGCGCAGCTCATCACCGAGGGCGTCATCATGACCTTCAACGATGACGGGCTGATCTTTTTCGGCAGCGGCTCCTTTGCCTTTCTGCCCATGCCTGTCGTCATCTGGCTGATTGTCGGCCTGCTGGTCATCCTGCTGGTCCGCCGGACAGCGCTCGGCATGCTGATCGAGGCGGTCGGCATCAACCGGCGCGCCAGCACGCTATCGGGCGTGCAGACGCCGGTGCTGCTGATGGCGGTCTACATGCTGAGCGGCCTTTGCGCTTCCGTGGCGGGCATCATCGTGGCCGCGGACATCAAGGGGGCCGATGCCAACAATGCCGGCCTCTGGCTGGAACTCGACGCCATCCTCGCGGTGGTTGTCGGCGGCAATTCGCTGCTTGGCGGCCGTTTCAGCATCGTCGGCTCGCTGATCGGCGCCATGATCATTCAGGCGGTCAATACCGGCATCCTGCTCTCCGGTTTCCCGCCGGAGTTCAACCTCATCATCAAGGCGGTCATCATCATCGTCATTCTGGTCATCCAGTCGCCGGCAATGTCGTCGCTGACCGGCTTTCTGAGCCGTCGGACGGACGCGGGAGAGCGCAAATGAATTCCAAATACCTGCCGCTCCTGGCGACGATCGTCATCTTCATCCTCGCCTATGCGGTCTGCACGCTGCAATATCCGAACATGCTGTCGACGCGCGTCATCGGCAACCTCCTGACCGACAACGCCTTTCTCGGCATCGCCGCCGTCGGCATGACTTTCGTCATCATTTCCGGCGGCATCGATCTGTCGATCGGCTCGGTCATCGCCTTCACCGGCGTTTTCCTGGCCGTCATCCTGCAGAATACCGGCATTCACCCGCTGGCGGCCTTTGCGATCGTTCTCGTCATCACCACCGCTTTCGGCGCGGTCATGGGCATGATCATCCATTTCCTGCAGATGCCGCCCTTCATCGTCACGCTTGCCGGCATGTTCCTCGCCCGCGGCATGGCCTATGTGCTCTCGATCGACAGCATCCCGATCAATCACGAATATTATTCGACGCTGACCAGCCTCTATTATCGTCTGCCCGGCGGCGGCCGGCTGACGCTGATCGGCACCATCATGCTGCTCGTCTTTGCGGCCGGCATCTTCATCGCCCACCGCACCCGTTTCGGCACCAATGTCTATGCGCTGGGCGGCGGCGTGCAGACGGCGCAGCTGATGGGCGTGCCGGTGGCGCGCACGACGATCCAGATCTATGCATTGTCGGGTTTTCTGGCGGGTCTATCCGGAATCGTTTTTTCCCTATACACGTCTGCCGGATATTCTCTTGCGGCGGTGGGTGTCGAGCTCGATGCCATCGCGGCAGTCGTCATCGGAGGGACGCTGCTGACGGGAGGAGCGGGATTCGTGGCAGGGACCTTCATCGGTCTGCTGATCCAGGGGCTCATTCAGACTTACATCACTTTCGACGGCACGCTGTCGAGCTGGTGGACAAAAATCCTGATTGGCCTGCTGCTTTTTGCGTTCATGATAATGCAGAAGGCCATCCTTTTCCTTTCCGGTCTGAACAGGAGATATGGCTAGGAGGAGTGACGGATTGCGCGACAGACCGCTTGAAACCCGAAAGGCAGGGCGAAGAACCCGAACAAGCCACGCGCATGTCGTCGATGAACTCGGCCGGGCAATCGTCGCCGGCACCTATCCCGTCGGCACGATCCTGCCTGGAGACGGAGAGCTGGCGCAGCGCTTCAAGGTCTCGCGCACGGTGCTGCGCGAAACGATGAAGACGCTCGCGGCCAAGGGCATGGTCGTTGCCAAGGCGCGTGTCGGCACGCGTGTGACGGAAAAGAACTTCTGGAACATGTTCGACACCGAAATCATCTCCTGGCATTTCGCCAACGGTGTGAGCGAAGAATTCCTCCTGCACCTTTACGATATCCGCCTGGCCTTCGAACCATTTGCCGCCGGTCTCGTGGCCGAGCGTGCAAAGCCGGCCGAGATCGAGTTGCTGCGCGGCCTGGCGCTCGACATGGCCGAAAGCGGCCACACCGCCGACAGCCTGGCACTTGCCGACCTGCGGTTTCACCTTGCCGTTTCCGAAGCATCGCACAATCCCTTCATGCGCACGCTCGGCGGGCTCATCGAAGCAGCACTCGTCGGCATGTTCCGCATGAGTACGCCGCCCTCGCAGAGCGGTTTCGCCAACATCGCCGAAACCCACATGCGCATCGTCGATGCCATCGCCGCAGGCGACACGGCCGCGGCGCGCAAGGCGATGGAGGATGTCATCATCGAGGGCAGGGAACACGTCCACGAAGCCTTCTCCGCGCTCTCCGAGCCCATCGTTTCCCTGCCGATTTCGTCTTTTTGAAGCCTCGCCTTGCTGCTATGAGCGGCAGAACAGCCGCCTAGCAATGGATTCTCGGAGTCTGCCCATGGAACGCACCTGCCTTGCCGTCATTCTCGCCGCCGGCGACAGCACGCGAATGAAATCCGCAAAGTCGAAAGTGCTGCATGAGGTGGCCGGCCGGCCGATGATCGCCCATGTCGTCGATGCCGTGGCGGCGACCGGCATTTCCTCCGTCGCGCTCGTCGTCGGCCGCGACGCCGAGAAAGTGGCGAAGGCTGCCGAGATCGGCGGCGTGAAGATCCAATCCTATCTGCAGGAACAGCGCCTCGGCACCGGCCACGCCGTTCTCGCCGCCCGCGAGGCGATTGCCGAGGGCTATGACGATATTCTCGTGACATACGGCGATGTGCCGTTGCAGACATCAGGCCCGCTGCTCGAAGCCCGCAAGGCGCTCGCCGAAGGCAGCGATGTGGTCGTCATCGGTTTCCATACGGAGCGCCCGACCGGCTACGGCCGCCTGCTGGTCAAGGATGGAGAGCTGATCGCCATCCGGGAGGAAAAGGATGCGACCGATGCCGAACGCGCCGTCAAATGGTGCAACAGCGGCCTGATGGCGATCAATGGCCGCAAGGCGCTCGACCTCTTGGCGCGCATCGGCAACAGCAACGCAAAGGGCGAATATTATCTGACCGATCTCGTCGAGATCGCCCGCTCGCTGGGCGGTCGCGTCACCGCCGTCGATGCGCCCGAGGTCGAGATGACCGGCTGCAACAACCGTGCGGAACTCGCCGCGATCGAGCGGTTCTGGCAGGAGCGGCGCCGCCATGAGCTGATGCTTTCGGGTGTCACGATGATTGCCCCGGAAACGGTTTTTCTCAGCTACGATACCGTCATCGGCCAGGACGCGCTGATCGAGCCGAACGTCGTCTTCGGCCCCGGCGCGGTCATCGACGGTGGCGCGGTCATCCACGCCTTCTCGCATATCGAGGGCGCGCATGTGAGCGAAGGCGCAACGGTCGGTCCTTTCGCGCGCCTGCGCCCGGGTGCGGATCTCTCGGCCGGCTCCAAGGTCGGCAATTTCTGCGAGGTCAAGAACGGCAGGATCGGCGAGGGAGCCAAGGTCAACCATCTGACCTATATCGGGGACGCCGTCGTCGGATCGGGCACCAATATCGGCGCTGGCACGATCACCTGCAATTATGACGGGGTGAACAAGTTCGAAACCGTCATCGGCAAGGATGCCTTCGTCGGCTCCAATTCCTCGCTGGTCGCTCCCGTGACGATCGGCAACGGCGCCTATATTGCCTCGGGCAGCGTCATCACGGCCGATGTGCCGGCCGATGCGCTCGCCTTCGGTCGCGCCCGCCAGGAGGTCAAGCCCGAGCGGGCGAAGGCCCTGCGCGAACGCGCGCTCGCCATCAAGGCGGCGAAGAAGGCCAAGGGCTGAGCCCTCTTCCGTAACGTGCGGAAACCGAAAGTGACCGCACGACCAATTGAGAAATAAGCGGGAATCGCTAGGACTGGCGTCGATATTGATGCCTGAGGGGACGTTTGCATGTGTGGAATTGTGGGGATCGTCGGAAATGCGCCGGTTGCGGGCCGTCTCGTCGATGCGCTGAAGCGGCTGGAATATCGCGGTTACGATTCTGCCGGCGTTGCCACCATCCATGAAGGCGTGATGGACCGCCGCCGCGCCGAGGGCAAGCTCTTCAACCTCGAGAAGCGCCTGGACAGCGAACCGCTGCCGGGAACGACGGGCATTGCCCATACGCGTTGGGCCACCCATGGCGTGCCGAACGAAACCAATGCCCATCCGCATTTCGTCGACGGCGTCGCCGTCGTCCACAACGGCATCATCGAGAATTTCTCCGAACTGCGCGACGAGCTGACCCACGAAGGTGCCGCCTTCCAGAGCCAGACCGACACGGAAGTCGTCGCTCACCTCATGGCGAAATATCTGCGTGAAGGCCTGTCTCCGCGTGATGCCATGCTGAAGATGCTGAACCGCGTCACCGGCGCCTATGCGCTGGCCGTCATGCTGAAGAGCGATCCCGGCACGCTCATGGCCGCCCGCTCCGGCCCGCCGCTTGCCGTCGGTTACGGCAGGGGCGAAATGTTCCTGGGCTCCGATGCCATCGCGCTTTCGCCCTTCACCAACGAAATCACCTATCTCGTCGATGGCGATTGCGCGATCATCACCCGCGACGGCGCGACCGTGCTCGATTTCTCCGGCAAGGTGGTCAAACGCCCGCGCCAGGTTTCCCAGGCGACCGCCTATGTGGTCGACAAGGGCAATCACCGTCATTTCATGGAGAAGGAAATCTACGAGCAGCCGGAGGTCATCTCCCACGCGCTCAGCCACTATGTGGATTTCGCCGCCAATACGATCAGCCCGAATGCATCCGCGATCGACTTCAAGGCGGCGACCGGCCTTGCGATCTCCGCCTGCGGCACCGCCTATCTTGCCGGGCTGATCGGCAAATACTGGTTCGAGCGCTACGCGCGCCTGCCGGTCGAAATCGATGTCGCCTCCGAATTCCGCTACCGCGAAATGCCGCTGCAGTCCTCGCAGGCCGCGCTCTTCATCTCGCAGTCGGGCGAAACCGCCGACACATTGGCGTCGCTGCGTTACTGCAAGGACAACGGCCTGAAGATCGGCGCCGTCGTCAACGTGCGCGAATCGACCATTGCCCGCGAATCCGATGCCGTCTTCCCGATCATGGCCGGCCCGGAAATCGGCGTCGCCTCCACCAAGGCCTTCACCTGCCAGCTGGCCGTGCTTGCCTCGCTCGCCATCGGCGCCGGCCGCGCCCGCGGCACGATCGGCGCCGACGACGAGAAGGCGATGGTGCGCCATCTGGCGGAAATGCCGCGCGTCATGAGCCGCGTGCTCAACCTCATCCAGCCGCAGATGGAAAGCCTGTCGCGCGAACTTTCCAAGTGCAAGGACGTGCTCTATCTCGGCCGCGGCACCAGTTTCCCGCTTGCCATGGAAGGCGCGCTGAAACTCAAGGAAATCTCCTACATCCATGCCGAAGGTTATGCCGCCGGCGAATTGAAGCATGGGCCGATCGCGCTGATCGATGAAAACATGCCCGTCATCGTCATCGCCCCCTACGACCGTTTCTTCGAAAAGACCGTCTCCAACATGCAGGAAGTGGCTGCCCGCGGCGGCCGCATCATCTTCATCACCGACGAGGCCGGTGCTGCCGCCTCCAAGCTGCCGACCATGGCGACGATCACGCTTCCCGTTGTCGATGAGATCATCGCGCCGATGATCTTCTCGCTGCCGATCCAGCTGCTCGCCTATCACACGGCGGTCTTCATGGGGACCGATGTCGACCAGCCGCGCAACCTCGCAAAATCGGTGACTGTGGAGTAAGCCCGAATGGGCTGAAACATGTTGTGCAGCAACGCGAATTCTGGCAATTTTGTGCCTGCGGACACAGGGGGAAGGCCGGTGAAACGGCCTGTCTAGAGACTGAAACGGAGTTCATCAGAAAAGATGACCGATAAGGCCCCCCGAGTGCCGGTCGCCATGCGGCTGAGGAATAATTTTCTCGCTGGTTTGATCATCTGCGCACCGATCGCCATCACGATCTGGCTGACCTGGACCTTCATCCACTGGTCGGACAGCTGGGTGCGGCCCTATATCCCGGCACGCTGGAACCCCGAGAGTTATATCAACGTCGCCATTCCCGGTTTCGGCCTGCTGATCGCCGTGGTGCTGATCACCATTGTCGGCTTCCTCGGCAAGAACCTGATCGGCCAGAGCATCGTCCGTTTCGGCGAATCGATCGTCCAGCGCATGCCTCTGGTGCGCACCATCTACAGAAGCGTGAAGCAGATCTTCGAAACGGTGCTGAAGGAGCAGTCGAATTCCTTCAAGAAGGTCGGCCTCATCGAATATCCGGGGCCGGGCCTGTGGTCGCTGGTTTTCGTCGCCACCGACGCCAAGGGCGAGATCGCATCGAAGTTCAACGCGATGGGGCAGGATATGGTCGCCGTCTTCCTGCCGCCGACGCCGGTGCCGACGGCCGGATTCCTGATCTTCGTGCCGCGCGACAAGATCACCGTGCTCGACATGAGCCCGGAAGATGCCGCCAAGTTCCTGATATCGGGCGGCCTTGTCGCCCCGGAACATGTTCCGGTCCTGCGCCCCAAGCCGAAGGCGATATCGAAGGTCGATTAGGCTCTAACCCGCTCTCAGGAACCGGATCGCCTCATCGCGGCGGAAGAGATAGAGCAGGGTGCGCACGGCCTCGCCGCGCTCGCTCGTCAGTTCGGGATCGCGCTCGATAAGATAGGCTGCATCCTTGCGGGCGATCTCCAGGAGATCGGCATGCGCCTCCAGGCTCGCGATCCGGAAACCCGGCGTGCCGGACTGGCGCGTGCCGAGAAGCTCGCCTTCGCCGCGCAGTTTCAGATCTTCCTCGGCAATGCGGAAACCGTCTTCCGTTTCACGCATGATCGAAAGCCGGGCATGGCCGGTTTCGCCAAGCGGCCCCTTGTAGAGCAGGATACAGGTCGAGGCCTCGTCTCCGCGCCCGACACGGCCGCGAAGCTGGTGCAGCTGCGCCAGGCCGAAGCGCTCGGCATGTTCGATCACCATGATCGTCGCATCCGGCACGTCGACGCCGACCTCGACAACGGTCGTTGCCACCAGCAGCCGCAATTCGCCGCTCTTGAAGGCCAGCATGACCGCATCTTTCTCCGGTCCGCTCATGCGCCCGTGGATGAGGCCGATGCCGGGGCCGAGGGCCGAGACTAGCGTCGCATGTCGCTCTTCCACCGACATCAGATCGAGCTCTTCGGATTCTTCCACCAGCGGGCAGATCCAGTAGGCCTTCTTGCCGTCGGCGAGCGCACTCTTCAGCCGGCCGACGATCTCGCCCGTGCGCTCGGCCGGCACGGTGATCGTCTGGATCGGCTTTCGCCCCGCCGGCTTCTCCGTCAGTTTGGAGACATCCATGTCGCCGAAGGCCGCCAGCACGAGCGTGCGCGGGATCGGCGTTGCGGTCATGACCAGCATATGCGGCGAGATGCCCTTCGCCGTCAGCCGCAGGCGCTGGTGCACGCCGAAACGGTGCTGCTCGTCGACGACGGCCAGCATCAGGTTCTTGTAGTTGACGCTCTCCTGGAAGAGCGCATGCGTGCCGATAATGATCTGCGCTTCGCCGGACGCGATACGCTCGAGAATATCCTCGCGCTCGCGCCCCTTGGTGCGACCCGTCAGCACCTCGACGGCAAGCCCGGCGGCATCGGCGAATTTCGAGATTGTCGCATGATGCTGGCGGGCGAGGATTTCGGTCGGTGCCATCAGCACGGCCTGTCCGCCGCTTTCTATGACGGCAGCCATCGAAAGCAGCGCCACCAGCGTCTTGCCGGAGCCGACATCGCCCTGAAGCAGCCGCAGCATGCGCTCATTGCCGGCCATGTCCCTCAGAATGTCGGCAACGGCCTGCGTCTGGCTGCTCGTCGGCGAAAAGGGAAGGCCCCGCAATATCTTGCTGCTGATTTCTCCGGTGGCATGCACGGGCTGGCCGGCGACCTTTCGCAGCCGTTGCCGCACCAGCGCCAAGGACAGCTGGCCGGCGAGGAATTCGTCATAGGCGAGCCTGCGCCGGGCAGGGGTTTGCGGGTCTATGTCGGACGTATCCCGCGGCTCGTGCAACATATGGAAACTGTCGCGGATGGAGGGCAGGCCCTGTTTCTGCGACAGCGAAAGATCGATCCATTCCGGCAGCTCCGGCATGCGCGGCAGCGCCGCCTCGATGATCTTGCGCAGCGTCTTCGGGGAAAGCCCCGCCGTCAGCGGATAGATCGGCTCGACCAGCGGCAGGTTCTCACCCTCGCTTGCCTTGACGATGTAATCTGGGTGAACCATCGAGGCGCGGCCGTTGAACCAGTCGACCTTGCCGCTGACGGTTACGTCCTCGTCGATCGGCAACTGCTTTTCCAGCCACGCCGCCTGGCCGCGGAAGAAGACGAGCGTCAGCTCGCCCGTCTCGTCATGCAGGAAGACCCGGTAGGGAACGTTGCGATTGCCGCGCGGCGGCGCCTGATGCCGATCGACGCGCGCCGTGATCGTCACGATCGCCCCTTGCGGGGCGCGGGCGATTCCCGGCTGGTTGCGGCGGTCGATCAGCGAGGAGGGCGCATGGAACAGGAGATCGATAACCCGGCAATCCTCCGGTGTCTCGCGCCCAAGCAGCTTGACGAAAAGCTCCGAGATCTTCGGGCCGACGCCCGGAAGGCCCGAAACGGGAGAAAACAGCGGATCGAGAATGGCGGGGCGCATGGGTGCCAAAATGCGATGAACAATAGGGCCTTGGCAAGGCTGACAAGCCGCTTTCGAGGGTCTATAGAGGCGCATCAACAAGGAAGGTGATGCCATGACAGGAGTAACGCTCACGAGCGCCGGTCTCGACCCGCGCCGACGCCGGATTCTTTTCCGCTGCTGGCATCGCGGCATCAGAGAGATGGACCTTGTCTTCGGTCAGTTCGCCGAAAACGAACTTCCCACCATGAGCGAAGCCGAGCTCGACGAGTTCGAGACGATCATGGCCGAAGAGGATAACGATCTCGTGCGCTGGATCATGGGAACCTGGCCGACGCCCGAGCATTTGCAGACCCCCATGTTTGCCCGCATCGCCGCTTACAAGCCCGATTTCGAGACGCCCCGGATACCGGAATGATCCCTGGTTTTGACGCCAAGAAACTCGCAGCCGCCGCCGAGCCGCTGACGATCGGCAACGTGCCGGCCGGCATGGAGCCGCTATTGCTCGCCGAACTCGCCCGCAACGGCGAGCCGGTCGCCTATGTTCTGTCGGACGGCCATCGCATGGCCGATCTGGAGCAGATGCTGGGTTTCGTGGCGCCCGATATTCCGGTTCTGACGCTGCCGGCCTGGGACTGTCTACCCTACGACCGCGTCTCGCCGAGCGCCGATACCTCGGCGCGCCGCCTCGCGGCCCTCTCCGGCCTGATCGCGCACCATAAGAAACCGCATGCGGCCATCGTGCTGGTCACGGTCAACGCCATGCTGCAGAAGGTGGCCCCGCAGGACATCATCGAAAGCCTGGCTTTCTCGGCGCGCCCCGGCAATCAGGTGCGCATGGACGATATTGCCGGCCGGCTGGAGCGCAACGGTTTCGAGCGGGTGGCGACCGTGCGCGAAGTCGGCGAATATGCCGTACGCGGCGGCATCCTCGATGTCTTCGTGCCCGGTTCGGAAGAGCCGGTTCGCCTCGATTTCTTCGGCGATACGCTGGAATCGATCCGCAGCTTCGATCCCGCCAGCCAGCGCACGACGGGGCAGGTGCGCTCCCTCGATCTCAATCCCATGAGCGAGGTGACACTGACCCCGGATACGATCAGCCGCTTCCGCAAGAATTACCTCTCCACCTTCGGTGCCGCCACGCGCGATGACGCGCTCTATCTCGCCGTATCGGAAGGTCGCCGCTACCCCGGCATGGAACATTGGCTGCCGCTCTTCTACGAGAAGCTGGATACGGTGTTCGATTACCTCTCCGGCTTCCGCATCGTCACCGACCATACGGTGCGTGAAGCGGCCGAAGAACGCTCCAAGCTCGTCTATGACTATTACGATGCGCGCCTGAATTCCGGCCAGCAGGGCAAGGGCCAGATGGCGCAGGGCACGCCCTATAAGCCGGTGACGCCCGGCCAGCTCTATCTCGACAGCAAGACCTTTGCGCGCACGCTCGATGCGATCAACGCGATCAGGGTCTCGCCCTTCAACGAGCACGAGGGGGAGGCGCGCCGCGTCGTCAATCTCGATGCGCGCCAGGGCCAGCGCTGGGCGCGCTCCAATGCCGAAGGCGGCGGGGATGCCGAGCGTGTCAACATCTTCGATGTGGTCGTCAGGCACATTGCCGATAAACGCGCCGGCGGCGCGAAGGTCGTCATCACCGCCTGGACCGAAGGGTCTCTGGAGCGCCTGCTGCAGGTTTTGAACGAACACGGCCTCGAACGGGTCAAGCCGATCGCGGCGCTGAAGGATGTGTCGGGCCTCGCGAAAGGTGAGGCGGCGGCTGCCGTGCTCAGCCTCGAATCCGGCTTCGAGAGCGGCGATCTCGTCGTCATCGGCGAGCAGGATATTCTCGGCGACCGCATGGTGCGCCGTTCCCGCCGCCGCAAGCGCGCCGCCGATTTCATTTCCGAAGTCGCCGGCCTCGACGAAGGATCGATCGTCGTCCACGCCGAACACGGTATCGGCCGTTTCGTCGGGCTGCGCACGATCGAGGCGGCAGGCGCCCCGCATGCCTGCCTCGAACTGCAATATGCCGACGATGCCAAACTCTTCCTGCCGGTCGAAAACATCGATCTGCTCTCGCGTTTCGGTGGCGAAAGCACCGATGTCCCGCTCGACAAGCTTGGCGGCGGCGCATGGCAGATGCGCAAGGCCAAGCTCAAGCGCCGCCTGCTGGATATGGCCGATGCGCTGATCCGCATCGCCGCCGAACGCCTGACGCGCCACGCGCCGGTGCTGACGACGCCGGAAGGGCTCTATGACGAGTTCGCCGCCCGTTTCCCCTATGACGAAACGGAGGATCAGGACAACGCGATCGAAGCCGTGCGAAGCGATCTCGGCGCCGGCCGCCCGATGGACCGCCTCGTCTGCGGCGACGTCGGCTTCGGCAAGACCGAAGTGGCCCTGCGCGCCGCCTTCGTTGCGGCCATGAACGGCGTGCAGGTTGCCGTCGTCGTACCGACCACGCTGCTCTCCCGCCAGCATTTCAAGACATTCTCCGAGCGTTTCCGCGGTCTGCCGGTCCGCGTCCAGCAGGCCTCGCGCCTCGTCGGCTCCAAGGAACTGGCGCTGACGAAAAAGGAAGTGGCCGAGGGCAAGACGGATATCGTCGTCGGCACCCATGCGCTGCTCGGCGCCGGCATCAAGTTCGCCAATCTCGGCCTGCTGATTATCGACGAAGAGCAGCATTTCGGGGTCAAGCACAAGGAGCGCCTGAAGGAGCTGAAGAGCGACGTCCACGTCCTGACGCTGTCGGCAACGCCGATCCCGCGCACGCTGCAGCTTGCCATGACCGGGGTGCGCGAGCTCTCGCTCATCACCACGCCGCCCGTCGATCGCATGGCGGTGCGCACCTTCATTTCGCCCTTCGACAGCCTCGTCATCCGCGAAACGCTGATGCGCGAGCACTATCGCGGCGGCCAGAGCTTCTATGTCTGCCCGCGCCTTGCCGATCTGGCGGATGTGCACGCCTTCCTCCAGTCCGACGTGCCGGAGCTGAAGGTCGCCGTCGCCCACGGCCAGATGCCGGCCGGCGAATTGGAGGACATCATGAACGCCTTCTACGAAGGCCGCTATGATGTGCTGCTCTCGACCACCATCGTCGAATCCGGCCTCGATGTTCCCACAGCCAACACGCTGATCGTCCACCGCGCCGATATGTTCGGCCTTGCCCAGCTCTACCAGCTGCGCGGCCGCGTCGGCCGTTCGAAGGTGCGCGCCTTCGCGCTCTTCACGCTGCCGGTCAACAAGGTGCTGACGGCAACCGCCGAACGCCGCCTCAAGGTGCTGCAGTCGCTCGATACGCTCGGCGCCGGCTTCCAGCTCGCAAGCCACGACCTCGATATCCGCGGCGCCGGCAACCTGCTCGGCGAGGAACAGTCCGGCCATATCAAGGAAGTCGGCTTCGAGCTTTACCAGCAGATGCTGGAAGAGGCCGTCGCCGAAGTGAAGGGTATCGACGAGATTGCCGATACCGGCTGGTCGCCGCAGATTTCCGTCGGCACGCCGGTCATGATCCCCGACAATTACGTGCCGGATCTGCATCTGCGCATGGCGCTCTATCGTCGTTTGGGCGAACTGACCGATCTCAAGGAGATCGACGGCTTCGGCGCCGAGATGATCGACCGCTTCGGGCCGATGCCGGCGGAAGTCCAGCATCTGCTGAAGATCGTCTATATCAAGTCGCTCTGCCGCACGGCCAATGTCGAAAAGCTCGATGCCGGCCCGAAAGGCGTCGTCGTGCAGTTCCGCAACAAGGAATTCCCGAACCCGGCCAATCTCGTCGGCTATATCGGCAAGCAGGGCACGATGGCGAAGATCCGCCCCGACCACAGCCTGTTCCTGACCCGCGACCTGCCGACCCCGGAAAAGCGCCTGCAAGGCGCCGCTGTCATCATGACGCAACTTGCGGAACTGGCCAAAAGCTGAGGGCAGCCCGGCTAAACCGGACTGCCCCACTGTCTTCCCAATTTGACGATGCTGGCGCGGGTCAGTTCAACCCGGCGCGCGCTTCGGCTTTCGCCTTGGCGATCTCGCGGAGCGCGCCCGCCAGCACATCCGGCGTCTGCGCGCCGCTGACGGCATATTGCTGGTCGAAGATGAAGAAGGGCACGCCGTTGACGCCCATGCGCTGTGCCGCATCGATTTCCGAGAGAATGACGCTGCGGTCGGCATCCGAAGCAAGCAGGGCGGCGATGACCGGGCGCTGCAGGCCGGCTTTCTCGGCGATATCGAGCAGCACTTCGTGATCGCCGACATTGCGGCCTTCTTCGAAATTGGCCTTGAACAGCGCCGACACGACCGCTTCCTGCTTCTGCCGGTCCTCGACGACGGCCCAATGGATCAGCCGATGCGCGTCGAGTGTGTTCGGGCCGATCTTGATGGCTTCGAAATCGAAGTTGATGCCCACCTCGCGGCCGTATTCCGTGAGCATCTTGTGCGCCTGCGCCACACGTTCTGCGCCGCCAAGCTTCTCTTCCAGCATCTTCTTCTGGTCGACGCCTTCGGGCGGATAGTCGGGGTTGAGGCGATAGGGGCGCCAATTGATATCGACGCCGATTTCATCCTGCACCTCGGCGATAGCCAGCTCCAGCCGCGCCTTGCCGAGATAGCACCAGGGGCAGACGACATCGGAGACGACGTCGATGGTGATGCGTTCCATTCCGATTTCCTTGTTCTTTAACCTCCGATGGCGCAGGGCCGAGATCGGAGCAATGTTCCGGACGATCTTTAGAGGAAGGTCGCGGCAAGAGAAAGGAAATAGAGCGGCGCGCCGGATGATGTGACTATTGCGCGCTCGCATCCCACCAGGTCTGCAGCTGGTAGCCGTAGAGCGGCATCTTGTCGGGACGCCCGATGCGCTTGTTTCGCGCCACCCATTGCTGATCGATGTGATACAGCGGCAAGACATAGTGGTTGGAAAGCAGCAGCCGGTCGTAGGAGCGCACCGAAGCCGTAAAATCCTCGGTCGAGCGTGCCCGCAGCAGGTGATCGATCAGCGTGTCGATATTCGGATCGTTGGCGCCGGCGAAACTGTCGGTGCCTTCGCGGGTGCGGGCTGCGGACGACCAGCGGCCGAGCTGCTCGTTGCCGGGTGACAGCGACGAAGTATAGGCCTTCATAATCATGTCATAGTCGAAACTGTTGGTCCGGCTCTGATATTGCGAATCATCGACGGTGCGGATCGAGGCGGCAACGCCGATCGTCTGCAGCGAGCGCTGGTAGGCGACGGCGAGTTTTTCCTGATCGGGGTTCTGCGTCATGATCTCGAAGGCGAGCTGCTTGCCGCTGGCATCCGCCATCTTTCCGCCCTGGATCGTATATCCCGCCTGTTTCAGAAGATCGACGGCCTGTTTCAGCACCTTGCGGTCGCGTCCCGAGCCGTCCGTCTCCGGCAGCTTGTAGCTGCCGTCGAGAATGGCGGGGTCGATCTTGTCCTTGATCGGGCCGAGCAGTTCCAGTTCGCGCGCATCGGCCGGTACGCCGAAACTCGAAAGGTCGGAATTCTGCCAGAAGCTTTGCGTGCGCTTGTAGGCGCCCGAATAGAGATTCTTGTTGGCCCATTCGAAATCGAAGACCAGCGACAGGCCCTCGCGTACCTTGATATCGGCAAAGATCGGCCGCCTCGTATTGAAGACGAAGCCCAGCATGCCGCTCGGCAGTTTCGGCTGGAAGACATCCTTCACGACAGTCCCTGACGTCGCGGCCGGGAAGTCGTAGGCGCTCGCCCAGTGCCCCGGATTGCCGTCGAGATAAATGTCGATATCGCCTTTCTTGAAGGATTCGAAGAGCGTCGTATCCTGCAGGAAATATTGCACGCTGATCTGGTCGTAATTGTCCATGCCCACCTTGGCCGGAATATCCTTGCCCCAGTAGTTCGGATCGCGCTCATAGGTGATGCTCTCGCCGGGCTTGAGGCTTTTGACCTTGTAGGGGCCGGATCCCACCGGCGGCGTCAGGGTCGTGCGGTCGAAGGTTTCCGGGTCGATCGCATGTTTCGGCAGCACCGGAAACAGGCCGAAGATCAGAGGTGTCTCGCGATCGGCCTTGTCGTTGAAAGTGAAGCGCACCCCGTGTTCGCCGACCTTCTCCATCTTGGAAACGACGTCGAGACGCCTGGAGAAGGGCGGACGGCCCTTGTCGCGCAGCAGTTCGAAGGAAAACATCACGTCCTCGGGCGTCACGGGCTGCCCGTCGGACCATTTGGCCTTGGGATTGAGGTTGAACTGCACGAAGGTGCGGTCCTCGTCCCATTCCACGGTCTCGGCGAGTAGCCCGTAGAGCGTGAAAGGCTCGTCGCTGGAGCGCTGCAGAAGTGCTTCGTAGACCAGGTTGCCGAACTGCGGATCCCACATGCCGCGCGCGGTCGTGCGGTTGCTCTTGATGATGAAGGGGTTCAGGTTGTCGAAGGTACCGACCACGCCATAGGTGATCTTTCCCCCCTTCTTCACGTCCGGATTGACGTAGGGGAAGTTCTTGTAGTCGGCGGGCAGCGCCGGTGTGCCGTGCATGGCGATACCGTGCACGGGCTCTGCGGCGGCGGCACTGGCGGCAAGCGCAAAAGCGGCGAAAAGGGCGATCCGGAGCATTGCTGAAATTCCTTGATGCGCGGCAATGGGCACGATTCGCCGGAAGGGTAGCATGTGACAGCTCGATTCCAACCGCAGCCGCCGCTTTCTTTACCTATGTGCCAAAATGCCCGCGAAATTGCCAAAGAAATGCTGGATATCTTCAGCGGTGCGATGTAACACGTGACCCGAAGTTTTTGGGGTCATGCATTTGCCTTAATTTTCCACGAGGTGGAGTGCCGAACGACCCGGTGGTTGGGGCGGCCGAACGTAGCCCCGCAACGGATATCAGGAGACGGAATTCGTTATGATGTTCAAGTCTGAAAAGAAAATGCGGGCAGCACTGTCCGTTATGGCAGTGATCTTCGGTGCTTCGGCTCCGGTTTCGTCCTTCGCACAGGACGCGGCCGCCCAGGCTCCGGCAGCGTCGGCAGACGCGCCCGCACAGGCTGTCGGCGCACCGCGCCTCGGCTGGTACAAGACCTGCAGCAAGCAGGAAGACAACGACATCTGCGTTGTTCAGAACCTGGTTCTTGCCAATGGCGGCCAGCTCGTTACGGCCGTTGGCCTGATTTCGGTTTCCGGCAAGATCAACCGCAAGATCCTTCAGGTTTCGGTTCCGGCCGCACGCCTGATCCCTCCGGGCATCAGCATGCAGATCGATGGCGGCAAGGGCCAGAAGCTCGATTACGCCGTCTGCCTGCCCGACAAGTGCACCGCTGAAATCCCGCTGACGGACGCCATGATCGCAAGCCTCAAGAAGGGCAGCGACGTGGTCTTCACCTCGATCAACTTCCGCCGCGCTCCGAACCCGATCAAGGTTTCGCTCGAAGGCTTCACCGGCGCTTATGACGGCGAACCGGTTTCCGAATCGAAGCTCGCCGAAAGCCAGCGCAGCCTGCAGGACAGCATGCAGAAGAAGGCTGAGGAAGCCCGCAAGAAGCTGGAAGACGCCCAGAAGGCAGCAAAGGCCCAGTAATCAGGGCCTTCAGGAATTCATGAAAAACCCGGTCACGAGCCGGGTTTTTTGTTGCCCAAAAGAAAGGCCCCGTCATGCGGGGCCTTGTCACGGAGGTCATGGGTCCGACTTAGTGGGCGAAGCTCATCTTGGGTTTGAACTGGCCCGTCGGGCTGCGGTCGAAGATCTGCTCGACCTGCGGATTGCGAAGCGGCGTGTCGCTCTCGTCGCTGACCAGGTTCTGCTCGGAAACGTAGGCGACATATTCGCTTTCGTCGTTTTCGGCGAGCAGATGGTAGAACGGCTGGTCCTTGCTGGGGCGGACTTCCGCGGGAATGGAATTCCACCACTCTTCCGTATTCGCGAACTCCGGATCAACGTCGAAGATGACGCCGCGAAACGGAAAAACCTTGTGCCGGACCACTTCGCCTATACTGAACTTTGCAACTCTTTCTTTCATGGTACGACTTCCTTTCTCACCCAATTTGGTGATCGGTCCCCCGCAAATCAAGATTTTTGCGGGATTTCGTCACATGACTGTCATCTGCGCCCATCGGTCCTCCTGGCCTCCGGATCGAAAAAAGCCCCGGCGAACCGGGGCTTTCAAGTCTTGTCTTATGCCGAGTAGTACATGTCGTATTCGACAGGATGCGGTGTCATTTCGAAGCGCATCACTTCGGCCATTTTCAGTTCGATGAAGGCATCGATCTGATCGTCGTCGAAGACGCCGCCGGCCGTCAGGAACTTGCGGTCCTTGTCGAGGCTTTCCAGCGCTTCGCGCAGGCTGCCGCAGACGGTCGGGATCTTCTTCAGTTCCTTCGGCGGCAGGTCGTAGAGGTCCTTGTCCATGGCCTTGCCGGGATGGATCTTGTTCTTGATGCCGTCGAGGCCGGCCATCAGCATGGCGGCGAAGGCGAGATAGGGGTTGGCGGTCGGGTCCGGGAAGCGGACCTCGACGCGCTTTGCCTTCGGGTTGGAGCCGAACGGAATGCGGCAGGAGGCCGAGCGGTTGCGGGCCGAATAGGCGAGCAGGACCGGTGCTTCATAACCCGGGACGAGACGCTTGTAGGAATTCGTCGACGGGTTGGTGAAGGCGTTGATCGCCTTGGCATGCTTGATGATGCCGCCGATGTAGTAGAGGCAGGTTTCCGAAAGGCCGGCATATTCGTCGCCCGCAAAAGTCGGCTTGCCGCCCTTCCAGATCGACTGGTGCACGTGCATGCCCGAGCCGTTGTCGCCGAAGATCGGCTTCGGCATGAAGGTTGCCGTCTTGCCATAGGCATTGGCGACCTGATGGACGACGTATTTGTAGATCTGCATCTTGTCGGCGTTGCGCACGAGCGTGTCGAACTTGATGCCGAGTTCGTGCTGGGCGGCAGCCACTTCGTGGTGGTGCTTTTCGACGACGACGCCCATTTCGGAGAGAACCGTCAGCATTTCCGAACGCATGTCCTGGGCGCTGTCGACAGGCGGAACCGGGAAATAACCGCCCTTGACGCGCGGACGGTGGCCGAGGTTGCCGGTCTCGTAGTCGGTATCGTCGTTCGACGGCAGTTCGGTGGAATCGAGCTTGAAGCCGGTATTGTACGGATCGGCCTTGTACTTGACGTCGTCGAAGACGAAGAATTCGGCTTCCGGGCCGACGAAGATCGTGTCGCCGATGCCGGATGCCTTGAGGTAGGCTTCGGCCTTCTTGGCGGTGCCGCGCGGGTCGCGGTTATAGGCTTCGCCGGAAACCGGGTCGAGAATGTCGCAGACGATGACCATGGTCGACTGAGCGAAGAACGGGTCCATATGCACCGTTTCGGTGTCGGGCATCAGCACCATGTCGGACTCGTTGATGGCCTTCCAGCCTCCGATCGAGGAGCCGTCGAACATCACGCCATCGGCGAACATGTCTTCATCGACGCAGGCTACGTCCATCGTCACGTGCTGCAGCTTGCCCTTGGGATCGGTGAAGCGCAGATCGACGAACTTGACGTCGTTGTCCTTGATCTGCTTCAGGATTTCGCTTGCACTCGCCATAAGATGCTTCCTCTGTTTTGTGATGACTTTACGTTATGTGCGATGAGGATAGATGGCCCTGCCGGACGGCAAAGCCGGTCAGATGGCATCGATACCGGTTTCACCGGTGCGGATGCGGATAACCTCCTCGACGTTGGAAACGAAAATCTTTCCATCGCCGATGCGCCCCGTCTGCGCGGCCTTGCGGATAGCGTCAATCACGGCTTCCGCGTTTTCGTCTGCGAGCACGACCTCAACCTTCACCTTCGGCAGGAAATCGACGACATATTCGGCGCCGCGGTAGAGTTCGGTATGGCCCTTCTGGCGACCGAAGCCCTTCGCTTCCGTGACAGTGATACCCTGCAGACCGACTTCCTGAAGGGCTTCCTTCACCTCGTCCAGCTTGAAAGGCTTAATGATCGCTTCGATCTTTTTCATGAGAAAATGTCTCTCCGCTTCTCCCGTTACAGCAGGAACTTTCCCGCTCGCGGGATATGATGCAGATATCGTGCCAGTTTGAAATCCGTCTCGGTCAAAAAATCGCGGAATTTTACGTGCGCGGCCCTGTTTGCCTGCATTTGCATGTCGTTTTGATGAAAAACGAGGTTCGCAAGGCTGCATTTTTTGCAAAACTGGCGTGAAAAGCGAAAAAATCGTCCCGACGTCAATTTCGGGAGGCCATCATCGATTCGATTAAAAAATATGCATATGCCTAAAGCGTGTGCTTTTGTTTTTGTGGTCATGCGGTTGTTTTTTAGGCGCTTTTTGAATTGAATGGTGTGATGAGCGAACGCCTTCCAGATCTTCTCCTGACACCTGCTGAAATGGCTGCGGCTGATAGGGCCGCTGCCGCATCCGGTATCGATACCTACGGCCTGATGGAGAAAGCGGGGGCTGCGGTCGCTGCCGCTGCATTGCGTCTCTATCCGGGTGCGCAGCGTTTTGCCGTATTTTGCGGCCCCGGCAACAATGGCGGCGACGGTTATGTCGCCGCCCGGCTTCTGTGGGAGAGCGCCGCGCCGGTGGAGATTTTCCATCTCGGCGATCCGAACAGGCTCAAGGGGGATGCGGCCCGCGCAAAGGCGGCCTGCGGGCGGACGGGACAGGATATAGGCCGCTACGCACCGCGGCAGGGCGACGTCGTCATTGACGGCCTCTTCGGAGCCGGCCTTGCGCGCGATGTTCCCTCTGACGTGGCCGATCTGATCGGCAAGGTCGGGAAGGCGGGCGTTGCCGTCGTCGCCATCGACCTGCCATCCGGCCTTGACGGGCGCACCGGCGCGGTGCTCGGGGCCGCCTTCCGCGCGGCCCATACCGTGACCTTCATGACCCGCAAGCCCGGCCATCTGCTGATGCCGGGCAGGGAGCTTTGCGGCCGCCTGGAAATCGTCGATATCGGCATTCCGGGCCGCATCGTCAGAGCACAGACGAATGGGCGCGTGGCCGAGAACACGCCGGTCGTCTGGCGCTCCGCCATGCCGGCCGAACAGCTGGAAACCCACAAATACAAGCGCGGCCATCTCGTCGTGTTTTCGGGCGAGGCGAGCAAGACGGGGGCGGCCCGAATGTCCGCGATGGCCGGCCTGAAAGCCGGGGCAGGGCTGGTGACGATAGCCGCACCGACGGAAGCCCTTGCAGCCAACAGCGCCCATCTGACCGCCGTCATGCTGCACGCCATCGATGATGCGGCGGCATTGGGGCACTGGCTTGAAGACGCACGGCTTCAGACTTTCATCCTCGGACCCGGATTCGGGATTGGAAAGAGAGCCCGCAAATTCGTATCCCTGTTGCGCGACCGCCGGCTCGTTCTCGACGCGGACGGGATCAGCTCGTTCAAGGACGACCCGCAGGCACTGTTCACGCTGTTTAAGGGAGAGCCGCGCCTCGTTTTGACGCCGCATGACGGCGAGTTTGCCCGCCTCTTTCCCGATATCGCAGCCGACAAGGGGGCAGGCAAGGTGGACAAGGCACTGGCCGCAGCCAGCCGCTCCAACGCCGCGATCATCTACAAGGGAGCGGATACGGTCATAGCCTCGCCGGACGGGCGGGCGCTGATCAACACCAACGCGCCGGTCTGGCTCGCCACTGCCGGCTCCGGCGATGTGCTGGCGGGTATTGTCGGCGGCCTGCTCGCCCAGGGCCTGCCGGCCTTCGAGGCAGCCGCTGCCGCTGTCTGGCTGCATGGTGAGGCAGGCCATCGCGCCGGCAAGGGCCTGACGGCCGAAGACCTCGCAGCCCAGGTGCTGCCCTTCTGAAGCATGTCACATAGCAGCGTGCCGCAGTTTTTGGCAGCAACGCGCGAAAACAGCAGCCAGGCGCGGCGAGCGAATCTGAAAGATTGCCCGGCACGCCTGAAACGATCAGCCGTCGACCCGCTTCTGCAGGGCAATCGCCCCGTGCGGCGCATTGACCTTGCCCTCGTGGATCATGAAGGCAAAAACGTCACGCGGCTCGGCCTTGACCTTCCTGTTCTTGTCGATCAGCGGCAAGTCCTCAGGCACTTTGCCTTCGGACCAGGCCTGAAGCCGTTTGGTCCAGTCCTTCAGCTCCGGTTCCGGATAGCAGGTCGCAATATCGTCCGATCCCTTCTGCAGCCGGGTATAGACGAAATCCGCGGTCACATCGGCGATCATCGGATAATCGAAATGCTCGGCGCAGACAGGTGCCACGCCGTATTTTTCGAGCAGGGCGACGAATTCCGGCACCTTGAAGGAATCGTGCCTGACTTCCACGACATGGCGCAGCTTCAGCCCGTCCTGCTTGTCCGGCAAGAGCTTGAGGAAGGCTTCGAAATCGTCAGGCTCGAATTTCTTGGTCGGCGCGAACTGCCAGAGCAGGGGGCCGAGATGGTCGCCGAGTTCGCTGATCCCGGAGGAGAGGAATTTCTCCATCGACTCCCCGGCTTCGGCCAGCACGCGCCGGTTCGTCGTAAAACGCGTCGCCTTCAGCGAAAAGATGAAGCCGTCGGGCACATCGGCCGCCCATTTGGCGAAGACCGCGGGTTTCTGCGTGCTGTAATAGGTGCCGTTGACCTCGATGACCTTGAGCTGGCGGCTGGCATAATTCAGCTCGTCCTTCTGCTTGAGATTGGCAGGAAAGAAATGGCCGCGCCACGGCTCGAATGTCCAGCCGCCGATTCCCACGCGGATCGTGCCCGATTTGCTCATCTGTTCCTCCTCGCTTGCGATCGCTCAGACCGCGCCAACCTTTTTCATCATGTCGACGATGGTCCATCCTGGCCGATAGGGATTGGGCCGGCGACCCGTTTCCTGAAAACCGAAGGCGCCATAAAGCGCGATGTTCCGCTCCATTCGCGCATTGGTATAGAGCCGGACCTCAGGCACTTCCCAGTCCCGTGCCCTGTCCTCCAGCCATGCGAGCATGGCCGCGCCATGTCCCGCACCCTGGAAATGAGGCGATACCGCGATACTGAAGAGCATCACATGGTCTGCATGGCGCTCGACGACCGAGAGCCCCGCCAGGGCACCCCCGGTCTCGCGCAACCATACTTCACCGCGCTCGATCCGCGGCCCGTAATCTTCAGTCACCGGGATCGGCGGGGTGCCGAAAAGATCGGTATAGGGCTGATAGGCGGCCGTCGTCAGCGCCACGACGGCGGGCAGGTCCGCTATCGTGGCAAGCCGCATGGTCATTCCGCCGCTGCAACCACCTTCTTGACCGGCCGCCGCTCCAGCAGATCCTTCAGGAATTGTCCGGTATAGGAGCGCTTCTCCTTGACGATCGTCTCGGGCGTGCCGACCGCCACGATCTCGCCGCCGCCATCGCCACCCTCCGGGCCGAAGTCGAGGATCCAGTCGGCGGTCTTGATGACTTCGAGATTGTGCTCGATGACGACGACCGAATTTCCCTGGTTGACCAGTTCGTGCAGCATTTCCAGAAGCTTGGCGACGTCGTGGAAATGCAGGCCGGTGGTCGGCTCGTCAAGGATATAGAGCGTGCGCCCCGTCGAGCGCTTCGACAGTTCCTTGGCGAGCTTGACGCGCTGCGCCTCGCCGCCCGAAAGCGTATTGGCCTGCTGGCCGACCTTGATATAGCCAAGGCCGACATCGAAGAGCGACTGCAGCTTGTCGCGCACGGCCGGAACCGCCGCAAAGAATTCCACGCCTTCCTCGACTGTCATGTCGAGCACGTCGGAGATCGATTTGCCCTTGAAGGTCACGTCGAGCGTCTCGCGGTTATAACGTTTGCCGTGGCAGACGTCGCAGGTGACATAGACGTCGGGCAGGAAATGCATCTCGATCTTGATGACGCCGTCGCCCTGGCAGGCCTCGCAGCGGCCGCCCTTGACGTTGAAGGAGAAACGGCCCGGCTGGTAGCCGCGCGCCTTGGCCTCCGGCAGGCCGGCGAACCAGTCGCGGATCGGCGTGAAGGCGCCGGTATAGGTGGCGGGGTTCGAGCGCGGCGTGCGGCCGATCGGCGACTGGTCGATGTCGATCACCTTGTCGATATGCTCGAAACCGTCGATCCGATCGTGATCGGCGGGAATTTCGCGGGCACCCATGACGCGGCGCGCCGCCGACTTGTAGAGCGTTTCGATCAGAAAGGTGGACTTGCCGCCACCGGAAACGCCCGTCACAGCCGTGAACACGCCGAGCGGGATCGCCGCCGTCACGTTCTTCAGATTGTTGCCGCGCGCGCCGACGACCTTGATCTCCTTACCCTTCTTGGGCTTGCGCCGCTCGTCGGGCAGGGCGACGCCGAGTTCGCCCGACAGATATTTGCCGGTCAGCGATTTCGGATTGGCCATGATTTCCTGCGGAGTGCCATGCGCCACCACCTGGCCGCCGTGCACGCCGGCGGCAGGGCCGATATCGACGACATCGTCGGCCGTCAGGATCGCGTCCTCGTCATGCTCGACGACGATGACCGTATTGCCGATGTCGCGCAGGTGTTTCAGCGTCTCGAGCAGGCGCGCGTTGTCGCGCTGGTGCAGGCCGATCGACGGTTCGTCGAGCACATAGAGAACGCCGGTCAGGCCGGAACCGATCTGCGAGGCAAGGCGGATACGCTGGCTCTCGCCACCGGAAAGCGTTCCGGAATTGCGCGACAGGCTCAAATATTCAAGGCCGACATCGTTGAGGAAGCGCAGGCGGTCGCGGATCTCCTTGAGAATGCGCACCGCAATCTCGTTCTGCTTGGCGTTGAACGTCGCCGGCAGCGCCTCGAACCAGTCGCGGGCGACGCGGATCGACATCTGCGTGACCTCGCCGATATGCAGCTTGTTGATCTTGACCGCGAGCGCCTCCGGCTTCAGGCGGAAGCCGCCGCAGGCCGGGCAGGGGGCCGCCGACATGAAGCGCTCGATATCCTCGCGCGCCCAGGCCGAATCCGTTTCCTTCCAGCGCCGTTCGAGATTGGGCACGATACCCTCGAAATTCTTCGAGGTCGTGTAGGAGCGCGCGCCGTCGGCATAGTGGAATTCGATCTTCTCGTCCGTACCGTTCAGGATGACGTCCTTGGCCTTCTCCGGAAGGTCGTTCCAGCGGCTGCCGAGCTTGAAACCGAAATGTTTGCCGAGCGCTTCGAGCGTCTGGTTGTAATAGGGCGAGGTCGATTTTGCCCAGGGCGCAATCGCGCCATCGCGCAATGTCCGCTCCGGTTCCGGCACGATCAGGTCGGGATCGATCTTCTGCTGCGAGCCGAGGCCGTCGCAGGTCGGGCAGGCGCCGAACGGATTGTTGAACGAAAAGAGGCGCGGTTCGATTTCGGGAATGGTGAAGCCGGAGACCGGGCAGGCGAATTTTTCCGAAAACAGCACGCGCTCATGCGTCTCGTTGAGCGACTTGTTGGCAGAGCCGCCGGCCGCGGTTTCCTCGGGCGGCAGCGGCTTGTCGGCGAATTCGGCAACGGCAAGCCCGTCGGCGAGCTTCAGCGCCGTCTCGAAACTGTCGGCCAGGCGCGAGGCCATGTCGGGGCGCACGACGATACGGTCGATGACCACGTCGATATCGTGCTTGTATTTTTTGTCCAGTGTCGGCGCGTCGGCGATCTCGTAGAACTGGCCATCCACCTTGACGCGCTGGAAGCCCTTTTTCATCAGCTCCGCCAGTTCCTTCTTGTACTCGCCCTTACGGCCGCGGATCATTGGCGCCAGAATGTAGAGGCGCGTGCCTTCGTCGAAGGCGAGCACCCGGTCGACCATCTGGCTGACCGTCTGGCTCTCGATCGGCAGGCCGGTCGCCGGGGAATAGGGAACGCCGACGCGCGCAAAGAGCAGGCGCATGTAGTCGTAGATTTCGGTAACGGTGCCGACCGTCGAGCGCGGGTTGCGCGAGGTCGTTTTCTGCTCGATCGAGATGGCCGGCGAGAGCCCGTCGATCTGGTCGACATCGGGCTTCTGCATCATTTCCAGGAACTGGCGGGCATAGGCCGAAAGGCTTTCGACATAGCGGCGCTGGCCTTCGGCATAGATCGTGTCGAAGGCCAGCGAGGATTTGCCGGAGCCGGAAAGCCCGGTCATGACGATGAGCTTGTTGCGCGGCAGATCGAGGTCGATGCCTTTCAGATTATGCTCGCGCGCGCCGCGGATGGAGATCGTCTTCAGTTCGCTCATCGTCTCTGCTTCAGGTCGTTTGGGGAATAACAGCCCTTATTTAGTGATGCCGACGGTCGAGTCGAGGCTGAATGTCCGGAACAACAAATGTTTTCGATTCTGTTGACAGGATCATAGCGAATAATTAGAACAAATAAAGAACAAAATTCCTTGTGGATTAAGAGGGCCTGGATGCGCATCGCATGTCCTCTATGGTTTAAGGTGCGCCGATGATTTTTGAACGCCGCCGGTCAGGGCGGCAGTAAGGTGAATGGTATGGCTGGCAGTGTGAACAAGGTAATTCTTATCGGAAACGTGGGTGCCGACCCCGAAATCCGCCGCACCCAGGATGGCCGGCCGATCGCCAATCTTCGCATCGCGACCTCGGAAACCTGGCGCGACCGCAATTCCGGCGAGCGCCGCGAAAAGACCGAATGGCATACGGTCGTCGTCTTCAACGAAGGCCTGTGCAAGGTTGTCGAACAATATGTGAAGAAGGGCGCCAAGCTTTATATCGAAGGCGCGCTGCAGACCCGCAAGTGGCAGGACCAGAACGGCAACGACCGTTACTCGACCGAAGTCGTGCTGCAGGGCTTCAATTCGACGCTCACCATGCTTGACGGTCGCGGCGAAGGCGGCGGCGCAAGCTCCGGCTTCGGCGGCGGTCGTGGCGGCGATGATTTCGGTGGCGGCGGCTATGGAGACGATTACGGCTCCGGCCCGTCTTCCGGCGGCGGTCGCAGCGGCGGCGGCAATCGTGGCGGCGCCGGCAGCGGCGGTGGCGGCAACTTCTCGCGCGATCTCGACGACGACATTCCGTTCTGATCGAAGCTGTCAGAATGAATTGACGACGGCGCCTGTTGGCGCCGTTTTCATGTCGGCGTGGCGCTTATCAGGTTGAGGGCGGACTTTGCGCCATCGACGACGAATTGCGCTGCAAGTGCGGCGAGGATCACCCCGAGAAGGCGGGTCAGGATCGCCCGGCCGGTCACGCCGAGGAAGCGGTCCAGCCGGTCGGCGAGGAAGAGCACCACCAGCGTGATCAGCAGGCAGCCCGCGATGACGCCGATCAATTGCGCGCGCTCGACCGTGGAGGGCAGGGTGCCGCCGAGCAGGATCGTCGCCGAAATCGCGCCCGGCCCGGCAATCAGCGGCAGCGCCAGCGGGAAAACGGCGATATTTTCGATATGGTCCTTGGTGATCGCCACTTCCGTGGTCTTTTCCTTGCGGTCCTGCCGCCGCTCGAACACCATTTCGAAGGCGATCCAGAACAGCAACAGGCCGCCGGCCAGCCGAAAGGCGCCGATCGAAATGCCGAGCACGCCGAGCACGCTGGAACCGAACAGCGCAAAGACCGCAAGGATGATGAAGGCGATCGTCACGCCGCGCAGCGCCACCTGCTTGCGCTCCGGGCGGCTCATGCCCACGGTGAGGCCAAGAAAGAGCGGCGCAAGTCCTGGCGGATCGATGGTGACGAGCAGCGTCGTGAATGCGTTAATCAGTTGGTCGGCGCTTGCCATCGGTTCTCCAAAACCCCATATACACGCTTGTTTTTGATGATTGTGATGCGCGGCTTCCGATTTGGCAAATACATGATCTCCTTTCGTCTTTCACCATGGGCAAATGCCGCGATTTGCCCTCTTTAGACCGCAAAAGCCTGTTCAAAACTGCCGGCCAAATTGGCGTGGGAACAGGCTTTCCGCTATAAATCTTCGAGTGATTCTAGAAGAGAACGTGAACCGTTTTGACTGAGCAAACACCCCCCGGCGGCGGGAAGCTCCCGCCAGGCATCGAGCCGATCTCCATTATGGAGGAAATGCAGCGGTCCTATCTCGATTACGCGATGAGCGTGATTGTGTCCCGCGCACTTCCCGACGTGCGCGACGGCTTGAAGCCCGTGCACCGGCGCATCCTCTATGGCATGTCCGAGCTCGGCATCGACTGGAACAAGAAATACGTCAAATGCGCCCGCGTTACCGGGGACGTGATGGGTAAATACCATCCGCACGGCAATGCCGCGATCTATGACGCGCTCGCCCGCATGGCGCAGGACTGGTCGCTCCGCCTGCCGCTGATCGACGGCCAGGGCAATTTCGGCTCCGTCGACGGCGACCCGCCGGCGGCCGAACGCTACACCGAATGCCGCCTGCAGAAGGCGGCGCATTCGCTGCTCGACGACCTCGACAAGGAAACGGTCGATTTCCGCGACAACTACGACGGCACGCTGTCCGAGCCGGTCGTGGTTCCCGCCAAGTTCCCGAACCTGCTCGTCAACGGGGCAGGCGGCATCGCCGTCGGCATGGCGACGAATATTCCGCCTCACAATCTCTCCGAGGTCATCGACGGCTGTATTGCGCTGATCAACGACCCGGCAATCGAACTGCCGGACCTGATGCAGATCATTCCGGGTCCCGACTTCCCGACCGGCGCCAAGATCCTCGGCCGCGCCGGCATCCGCTCGGCCTACGAAACCGGCCGCGGTTCCGTCGTCATGCGCGGTGTTGCCACCATCGAGCCCATGCGCGGCGATCGTGAGCAGATCATCATCACCGAAATTCCCTATCAGGTGAACAAGGCGACGATGATCGAGAAGATGGCCGAGCTGGTGCGCGAAAAGCGCATCGAGGGCATCTCCGACCTGCGCGACGAATCCGACCGTCAGGGCTACCGCGTCGTCGTCGAGCTGAAGCGCGACGCCAATGCCGACGTCATCCTGAACCAGCTTTACCGCTATACGCCGCTGCAGACCTCCTTCGGCTGCAACATGGTGGCGCTGAACGGCGGCAAGCCGGAACAGCTGACGCTGCTCGACATGCTGCGCGCCTTCGTCTCGTTCCGCGAGGAAGTCGTTAGCCGGAGAACGAAATTCCTGCTCCGCAAGGCGCGTGAACGTGCCCACGTCTTGGTGGGTCTCGCGATTGCGGTTGCCAATATCGACGAAGTCATCCGCGTCATCCGCCAGGCACCGGACCCGCAGTCGGCCCGCGAAGAACTGATGACCCGCCGCTGGCCGGCGGAGGATGTCGAGAGCCTGATCCGCCTCATCGACGATCCGCGCCACCGCATCAACGACGACCTGACCTATAATCTCTCGGAGGAGCAGGCTCGCGCCATCCTCGAGCTTCGCCTCGCCCGCCTGACGGCTCTCGGCCGCGACGAAATCGGCGATGAACTCAATAAGATAGGCGAGGAAATCAAGGATTACCTCGATATCCTGTCGTCGCGCGTGCGCATCCAGACGATCGTCAAGGACGAGCTTGCCGCCATCCGCGACGAGTTCGGCACTCCGCGCCGCACCGAGATCGTCGACGGCGGTCTCGAAATGGACGACGAGGACCTTATCGCCCGCGAAGACATGGTCGTGACCGTCTCGCATCTCGGCTATATCAAGCGCGTCCCGCTGACGACCTACCGGGCGCAGCGCCGCGGCGGCAAGGGCCGTTCGGGCATGACGACCCGCGATGAGGATTTTGTTAGCCGGCTATTCGTTGTCAATACCCACACGCCGGTCCTGTTCTTCTCCTCGCGCGGTATCGTCTACAAGGAAAAGGTCTGGCGCCTGCCGATCGGCACGCCGCAGTCACGCGGCAAGGCGCTCATCAACATGCTGCCGCTGGAACCCGGCGAACGCATCACCACCATCCTGCCGCTGCCCGAGGATGAGGACAGCTGGGATAACCTCGACGTCATGTTCTCGACGACGCGCGGCACTGTGCGCCGTAACAAGCTCAGCGACTTCGTGCAGGTGAACCGCAACGGCAAGATCGCCATGAAGCTGGAAGAGGAGGGTGACGAAATCCTCTCCGTCGAGACCTGTACCGATCAGGACGACGTGCTGCTGACGACGGCGCTCGGCCAGTGCATCCGCTTCCCGGTCGATGACGTCCGCGTCTTTGCCGGCCGCAACTCGATCGGCGTGCGCGGCATCAATCTCGGCGAAGGCGACCGCATCATCTCAATGACGATCGTCGGCCATGTCGATGCCGAGCCGTGGGAACGCGCCGCCTACCTCAAGCGCTCCGCCGCCGAACGTCGGGCGACCGGCGTGGACGAAGAGGATATTGCGCTGGTCGGCGAGGAAGTCACCGAAGAGGGACAGCTCTCCGACGACCGCTACGAAGAGCTGAAGGCGCGCGAACAGTTCGTGCTGACGGTTTCCGAAAAGGGCTTCGGCAAGCGGTCGTCTTCGTATGATTTCCGCATCTCCGGCCGTGGCGGCAAGGGTATCCGCGCCACCGACACGTCGAAGACCGGCGAAATCGGCGAACTGGTCGCCGCCTTCCCGATCGACGATGGCGACCAGATCATGCTCGTTTCCGATGGCGGCCAGCTGATCCGCGTTCCCGTCGGCGGCATCCGTATCGCCAGCCGCGCAACCAAGGGTGTCACGATCTTCTCGACCGCCAAGGATGAAAAGGTCGTCTCCGTCGAGCGCATCAGCGAGCCGGAAGAGGAAGAAACGGCCGACAATGGTGACGAAGCGGTGCTTTCCGAAGGCGGGGCGCCTGCCGCGGGAGAAGCCGACGAGACCCCGTCGGGCGAATAATTTTACCACATTCGCGTTGCGAACCGGGCGGCCCCTGCCGCCCGGTTTTTTATTGCGCTATGAAGAACTTGCCGATTCATCCGGAGGGGGAATGTTATGGGCAGGTGGACAAGGCGAGGGGTGCTGGCCGGCATTTCGGCCGCAGCCGGCGTTGCGGCGGGGCGTTTCCTGCTTCAGCCGCAAAGCGATCCGGGACCGGCCTTTCCAGCGGAGATTCCCGTGGAGGACGGCGCGATCGTTCTCAACGATGCCGGAGAGCTGACGCCGACGCGGGTGGCGGTCCATCTGACCGTCAGGGAGCCGCCGCAGGACGCCATGACCGGCCGGTTGCGCACGGCGCTCGCCGAGGCCGTCAAGGCAAACAGACCCTTCATCGCCAGCGCTGCGCGCCATTCGATGGGCGGCCAGAGCCTTGCCGAGAACGGCACGGCGCTCACGCTCGATCAGGACTGGCTGGAGGCGGATACGACCTCAAGGACCTATCGTGTCGCCGCCGGAGCCCGTTGGTCGACGGTCATTTCCAAGCTCGATGCCATCGGTTTCTCGCCCGCCGTCATGCAGTCCAACAATGATTTCGGCGTTGCCAGCACATTCTCGGTCAATGCCCATGGCTGGCCGGTTCCCTTCAGCGGATGCGGCAGCACGGTGCGGTCCATCAGGCTGATGACGGCGGACGGCAATCTCGTGACCTGCTCGCGCACGGAAAATGCGGAACTCTTCAACCATGCCATGGGTGGCTACGGTCTTTTCGGCATCATTACCGAGCTCGAACTCGACATGGTGCCGAACCTGTTGCTGGAGCCGAGTTTCGAGCATCTGGCGGGCGAGGATCTCGGGCGCCGTTTTGCCGAGGTTCTGGCGAGCGACGGCACCATCGCCATGGCCTATGGCCGCATGGATATCTCGCTCGATCGCTTCTTCGAAGATGCACTGCTGATTACATATCGCGCTGCGTCGGACCAGACCAGGATACCTCCAGCTTCCGGTTCCGGTTTCATAAGCCACGTCTCGCGAGACATCTTCCGCGCGCAGCTCGGTTCGGACAGGGCCAAGCATCTGCGCTGGTGGACGGAGGCCGTCGTCAATCCATCCATCGCAGCGCAGGCGACGCGCAACAGCCTGATGAACGAGCCCGTCGTCACGCTCGATGACCGGGATCCGTCCCGCACCGATATCCTGCACGAATATTTCGTCGCGCCGTCGCGTTTCGCCGATTTCGTCAATGCCTGCCAGGAGGTCATTCCGGCTTCCTACCAAGAGCTCCTCAACATCACGCTGCGCTATGTCGATACCGATCGCGACAGCGTGCTGGCCTATGCGACGGAGCCTCGCATTGCCGCGGTCATGCTCTTCTCCCAGGAAAAAACGGTAAGAGGCGAGGCCGACATGCAGCGCATGACGCAAGCCCTGATCGAGCGCGTGCTGGCCATCGGCGGCAGCTACTATCTGCCATACCGGCCGCATGCCAGGCTGGATCAGTTCACCCGCGCCTATCCGCGCGCCGGCGAATTCGCCGCCACCAAGCGCCGGCTGGATCCCGCCCTTACCTTCCGCAACCGTTTCTGGGATCGCTATCTCGCAAGCCTCTAGGGGGATCATCATGTCCAGGCTTCGGCTGATTGCCATGCTCTATACTGTGGTTCTGCTCTTTGCGGCCGCTTTGAACTATATTCCCGGATTGACGGATGCGCAGGGACGCGCGTTCGGCATCTTCGCGCTCGATATCTATGACGACAGCCTGCATCTGGCCTCTGCCGCCTGGGCCGCCATCGCTGCCTTCCTGTCTGCCCGCGCTTCCCGAAACTTTCTTTTCTATTTCGGTCTGCTCTATTTCAGCGATGGCCTGCTTGGGCTGGCAACCGGGTCGGGCTATCTCGATCTCGGCATCGTCAACTACGGCGTTCAGGACCTTCCGTTCACCTTCAAGATCCTCGCCAACCTTCCGCATCTCTTCCTGGGCGGCGCAGGGATTGCCTCCAGCTATATCTTCCGCCGGGAGGCTCCGTGATGCGACGCCTTGTCAAGACCGTCGGCTGGCTGCTTGCGGCTCTCGTGGTCGTGGTCCTGCTGCTGTTGAGCCCCGTCGCCTATGTCGAGACCTTCTGCCATGCCGATCCCGAACCCGACGGCTACAAGCCGCTGATAGCGGATGCCGAATTCCGCCGGCAGGAGGCCAATACCTACCTCACCTATCCCGAGTGGCACATCGTCTATGCCTATGACGGCCTTGCCGAAATCCTGAAAACGGGCGACGAACATGGCTTCGGCTATTTCTCCAGCGTGCGGGATTTCTGGACGGCCGATTGTGCGCTGACGCGGATTGCCGATCGGCATGGCGGCGCCGACAGCGAGACGCGCATGATGATCGCGACGATCGGTGTCAGCTTCACGCTCGAAATGGGCCTGAAGGCCGCCTATGAGGAAACGATAGGACGGGTTTTCGCGCTCTGGCGCGGGAGTGAAAAGACGCCCCAGGATATTGTCGCCCGCGATATGGCGATCGATTATGCCGCCTTCCTTCGCCAGACCCCGTGGTACAAATATCCCTTTCAGCCCTGGATCGACAGGCTCTGGGCCGCGCCGGTGGAAGAGCCGCTGCGCGGCTGGGAGCGCCGCCTGGCGCTCGGCGGCGAATGGCGCGCCAAGATTGCCTATGCCGGCGTGATCGCCAGCGCCGTTGCCGCAACCGGCGAGGCGAAGCTGACGATCCGATCGGTCGTTTCAGGCCTGCCGGCTGCCGCGCTTTCAGCTATACCCGACGTATCGGTCATTTCGGAAAGTGCCGATGGCGTACTGATCGAGACGCCGCGCTACGACCGTTTCACCCATATCCTCGCTGAGATCGCCACGGCGGGTGGCGCAATCCGCGAGATTGCCGGCAATGACGAGATCATGGTGTCGCTGACTGTGCCGCGGGGGACGGAGCCCGGCAATCTGCCCGGCGAGGCGATTGCGCGCCTGTCTCGCACAGGTTTTGCCAGCGACCGTCTGCTCGTTTCGGTCAGGATGGCCGATCTTGCACCTCTGCTCAAAGGCCGGCCGATTGCCGATCCCGGGCTCGAACATATATTCGATTTCTGAAACATCGGACGGATGGCCCCTTGATCAGACGCTTGGCGCGCAGGACAGGCATTGCGATTGCGGTCGTCGCCGCAGTCTTCGGGCTGTTTGCCGTCGTCTTTGCCGCAACCGGTAAGGCGCCGGCCGCCGTGGTTTTTCCCGCCGCCAGCATCGAGCCCGGCGCCTTGCCGGAGGGCGTTTCGATCCTGCGGTGGGGCAGGGGCTTTGCCGTCGTCACGAGCGAGCGCAGCGACTATGTGCGCGCGCTCTATGGCAGGGGCGCGCTGCTTGTCCTGCCGCTGCGAAAGAGCGGCTGCCTGGCGCTGCGGCCGTCGCCGGCATGAGAAAAGCCGGATGCAGAACATCCGGCTTGCGTTCAGGCTTTGCGCTGGGAGAGCGGCTTTAGAAAGCGCTGTGCTTCTCGTTCATCGATTTCACGTCCTCGCTTTCACGGCGCAGCGCGGAAATCGTTGAGGTCACGGACACGATGAACATGATGCTGATGAGTGCTGTCAAAACTGTCAGGATCGTGAACATGGTGGCGTTCCTTTCTGTCGAGGGTTGCGTTCACGCCCCTCAGTACTGGCCGAGAACGCTTACGGAGCGAGCCGAAGCGTAGGGACCATATACTTTGGAGGTATCGATCTTCTGGTTGTCATAGAGAGCGACTGTGGCAGTCAGCATGCCTGTAACCATTGCCATCCAAAGCACGTTAATCATGGTGATCTTACCAGGCATCTTCATTCCCTTCCTGCCGCGCTTTCGCATCTCATATGTGTCGATCAAATGAACGCATCCGTCTTTAAATGGTTCCCGCCGGATGTTGACGGGGTGTTTACCAACCGTGTTCTGAAGCGACCTTGAATACCTCGTTCATCTGCCGTTCAGAATTCAAATCGATTAGACCGCATGCGCCCGAGCTGGCGCATGATGGCCGCATGTTCGTTGACCTCGGGACGCACCCAGCCAGGCTGACGCCGATCTGCGAGATAGCCGTAGAAAAGTTCTGCAACCAGCGAGAAAATAACGGCAATTGCAATGAGGATGATCAGCATGATCAAGGTCTTTCCGGGGGAAATGCCACCGGGGCCGGCGGCATCTGTGTTGACGATCCGAATAAAGCAGATCGCATCTGAAGAGGTCTTGAACGCGCCGTTCATTCATCGTTCAGCCGCATCGGCCGGCACGGCTAAATCACTTGCGGGAAACCGGCTTCCATGACAAAAGGCGTGAAACAAACGGCCGGGCCAGATGACGACAGCTTTCTATCCGGGGTCCTTCGACCCGATCACCAACGGACACGTTGACGTGCTGGTCCAGGCGCTCAACGTCGCCGGGAAAGTGATCGTCGCAATCGGCATCCACCCCGGCAAAACCCCGCTCTTCTCCTTTGAGGAAAAGGCAGCGCTCATCCGCGCGTCCCTGGCCGAGGTCTTTCCGGAAAAGAGCGCGGATATCGACGTTGTCTCCTTCGACAATCTCGTGGTCGACGCCGCTCGCGCACATGGCGCAAGCCTCTTGATCCGCGGCCTGCGCGACGGCACCGATCTCGATTACGAAATGCAGATGGCCGGCATGAACCGGCAGATGGCCCCTGATATCCAGACCATTTTTCTGCCGGCAGGCACGGCCTCGCGGCCCATTACCGCCACATTGGTGCGCCAGATCGCAGCCATGGGCGGCGATGTCAGCGCCTTCGTGCCGGCGGCCGTCCTGCAAGCCCTGAAATCCAAGCGCAAAGCCTAGGCGGACCTCGCCTCAACGGAGCTCACATGAAACTCTTCTATCTTGCATTTGCCGGCGTGCTCTATCTCGCCTCCTTCGCGGGCGACGCCTTTGCGCAGGCTGCCGATCACTACATGACCATCCAGTTGAAGAGCGGCCCGGTCGTCATCCAGCTTCTTCCCGATGTGGCGCCGAAGCATGTTGCGCAGATCGAGGCGCTGGTGAAGAAGGGCGAGTATGACAATGTCGCCTTCCACCGCGTCATCCCCGGCTTCATGGCCCAGACCGGCGACGTGAAGTATGGCAACATGGAAAAGAACTTCGACGCGAGCCTGGCCGGCACCGGCGGCTCCGACCTGCCGGACCTTCCGGCGGAATTCTCCAAGACGCCTTTCGTGCGCGGCACGGTCGGCATGGCGCGCGCCCAGGATCCGAACTCCGCCAACTCGCAGTTCTTCATCATGTTCGCCGACGGCTCTTTCCTGAACGGCCAGTACACGGTCGTCGGCAAGGTTGTCTCGGGCATGGAAAACGTCGACAAGATCAAGAAGGGCGAAGGCCAGAACGGCGAAGTCAGCGATCCTGACCGCATGATCAAGGTCACGCTGGGCAAGAACTAAATTCAAGACGAGAAGGAGAACGACAATGGCCGAGATCAAGGATCCGGAAAACACCATCATTCTGGAAACCACCAAGGGCAAGGTTGTCATTCAGCTTCTGCCGCAGGTCGCCCCCGAACATGTCAAGCGCATCAAGGAGCTTTCCCGCGAGAAGGCCTATGACGGCGTCGTCTTCCACCGCGTCATCGCCGACTTCATGGCGCAGACGGGCGACGTGGAGTTCGGCAAGAAGGGCGGCGAGAACTTCAACCCGGGCCGCGCCGGCATGGGCGGCTCTTCCAAGGATGATCTGAAGGCTGAATTCTCGGCAACGCCGCATGTCCGCGGCACCTGCTCGATGGCCCGTTCGCAGAACCCGAACTCGGCCAATTCCCAGTTCTTCATCTGCTTTACCGACGCTCCGTGGCTGAACAAGCAGTATTCCGTCTGGGGCCAGGTCATCGAAGGCATGGAAAACGTCGACAAGATCAAGAAGGGCGAGCCCGTTTCCGATCCGGATTCGATCGTCTCCATGCGGGTTGCCGCCGACGTCTGATTGTGATTTCTGCTGGAACCCGCCCTTGCGCGAAAGCGCGGGGCGGGTTTCGCTTTGCCCGAAAGTGCCTCGATGCGCGTAGACCTCTTCGATTTCGACCTGCCGGATGAACGCATTGCGCTGCGGCCCGCCGAGCCGCGCGACAGCGCGCGCCTGCTCGTCGTCGATCCGAATGGGCAGGCGCAGCTGTCGGATCACCGCGTCTTCGATCTGCCGTCCTTCCTGCGGGCCGGCGACGCACTGGTCTTCAACGATACCAAGGTCATTCCGGCCCAGCTCGAGGGCATCCGCCATCGCGAGGGCGCCGGCGGCCAGCAGGTTTCGGCGACGCTGCACATGCGCGTCGGCGCCAACAAGTGGAAAGCCTTTGCCAAGCCCGGCAAGCGCATCAAGGAGGGCGATCGCATCGCCTTCGGCCACAGCGGCGAAAGCTGCCTGATCGGCGCGCTCGATGCCACCGTCGAGGAGAAGGGCGAGGCAGGCGAGGTGACGCTCGCTTTCGATCTTTCCGGCCCAGCGCTGGACGAGGCGATCGCCCGCGTCGGCCATATCCCGCTGCCGCCCTATATCGCGGCGAAGCGGCCGGAGGATGAGCGCGACCGCGCCGACTACCAGACCATCTACGCACGGGAGGAGGGGGCTGTTGCTGCCCCCACCGCCGGCCTGCATTTCACTCCTGCTCTCTTCGGGGCCCTCGACAGGGCCGGCATCGAACGGCATTTCGTGACGCTGCATGTCGGCGCCGGCACCTTCCTGCCGGTCAAGGCCGACGATACCGACGATCACAAGATGCATCTGGAAAGTGGTTACGTCAGCGCCGAGATCGCCGCGCGGCTGAATGCGGTCAGGCAAAGGGGCGGGCGCATCATCTGCGTCGGCACGACCTCGCTGCGGTTGATCGAAAGCGCCGCCGAAGAAAGCGGCAACATCAGGCCCTGGGCTGGCGCCACCAGCATCTTCATCACGCCGGGCTACCGTTTCAAGGCGGTCGATGTCCTCATGACCAACTTCCACCTGCCGCGCTCGACGCTCTTCATGCTGGTCGCCGCTTTCGCCGGTTTCGAAACCATGCACGCGGCCTATGAACACGCCATTGCGACAGGCTACCGCTTCTATTCCTACGGCGACGCGAGCCTCCTTTTCCGGAAAGACCGATGACGACTGAGAACTTCCAGTTCACCCTGAAGAAGACCGATGGCGCCGCCCGTCTCGGTGAAGTTTCCATGCCGCGCGGTGTCATCCGCACGCCGGCCTTCATGCCGGTCGGCACGGTCGGTACGGTCAAGGCCATGTATCTCGACCAGGTGCGCGACACCGGCGCCGACATCATCCTTGGCAATACCTACCACCTGATGCTGCGTCCGACGGCCGAGCGTGTCGCCCGCCTCGGCGGCCTGCACAAGCTCATCCGCTGGGAACATCCGATCCTGACGGATTCTGGCGGCTTTCAGGTCATGTCGCTTTCCGGCCTGCGCAAGCTCGACGAGCAGGGCGTCACCTTCAAGTCGCATGTCGACGGCAGCCTGCATCACATGTCGCCGGAGCGTTCCATCGAGATCCAGGGCCTGCTCGGCTCCGATATCCAGATGCAGCTCGATGAATGCGTGGCATTGCCGGCCGAGCCGAAGGAAATCGAGCGCGCCATGGAGCTCTCGCTGCGCTGGGCCGAACGCTGCAAGGTCGCTTTCGGCAATCAGCCCGGCAAAGCCATGTTCGGTATCGTCCAGGGCGGCGACGTGCCGGCCCTGCGTGTCCGCTCGGCCGAGGAACTCGCCAAGCTCGACCTCAAGGGCTACGCCGTTGGCGGCCTTGCGGTCGGCGAGCCGCAGAACGTCATGCTGAAAATGCTGGAAGAGACGCTGCCGGTCCTGCCGGGCGAAAAGCCGCGTTACCTGATGGGCGTCGGCACGCCTGACGATATCCTGAAATCCGTTGCCCGCGGCATCGACATGTTCGACTGCGTGATGCCGACCCGTTCGGGCCGTCACGGCCTGGCTTTCACCCGCCGCGGCAAGGTCAATATCCGCAACGCCCGTCATGCGGAGGATATGCGCCCGCTCGACGAACAGTCGAACTGCCCGGCAACGCGCGATTATTCCCGCGCCTATCTCCACCATCTCGTCCGGGCCAACGAGGCGCTCGGCGGCATGCTGCTCTCCTGGCATAACCTGAACTACTATCAGGAACTGATGCAGGGTATCCGCAAGGCGATTGCCGAAGGCCGTTTTGCGGATTTCATGGCCGAGACGATCGAGGAATGGGCAAGGGGCGATATCGAACCGGTGTAAGGATCAGTTCGTCCTCGCGGCGGACGCGACAGGTTTGGCGGTTGGAGTTCCGGGCACAAGCATCGATTTCAACCTCTTGCACAGCGGCTCGTCAACAGCCCAACCCAAAGCTCGAAAAACAGAGACCAACTGGGGCCGTTGAAGGGAAAGAGGCTTTCCACGCCTGTGCTGGGAGTAAACAGGACCGCTTTCAGCGGAAGCTCGGTCAGCTTGAAGACATCCCATCCGTTTTGGAGGGCGTAGCTGGCCAGGCCAACCGGAAGAAAAAGAAGATATGGGGGCCAGACAGCACCTCATATGCCCTTGCTGTCGGCATTGGGCACGATCTGCACGCCGTTGATCTTGAAGCTGCCGTCAGGTTGGCGAGCGACTTGGTAGATTGCCGTCCAGTCCTTGCCGTCGCGGCCTGAAATCAGCACTTCCTGATAGATCATGGCCCCGTCGTCGATCGATCTGCTGCGCCCGAAGGCATAGTTGCCGGGGTGATAAACCGGCTCGTAGCTCTTTTTCACCATGGCGAAGAAGACATTCTTGTCGGGATACATGGCCTTGATGCCGGGCGCGGCGAAGGAATAGGCCGTATCGGCATCGTCCTTGAGGAAGGCCCGGATCTGCGCCTCGATCATCGTCTGCGTCGTCTGGACGGGATCTTCTGCATAGGCGGGCACGCCCGACATCACGGATACGGCACACAGGATCAGCACTGCGAAGAATGCGCGCATGGGATCGCCTCCGGCTATATCCGGACAAGTGTAGGCGATTTTCGGCGCAAGGAAAGAGCCGGTCAGGACCAGCGGCGGAAGAGGGCGCTGGCGTTCACGCCGCCGAAGCCGAAGCCGTTGGTGATCGCGTATTCCATCGCCACCTTGCGGGCCGTGCTGCCGACGAGATCGATGCCCTCTGCCGCCGGATCGGCCGTCTCCAGATTGCGCGTCGGCGGGGCGATCTGGTCGCGCAGCGCAAGGATCGTGAAGATGGCTTCAAGCCCGCCTGCGGCACCCAGGAGATGACCGGTCGCGGATTTGGTGGCGCTGACGGCAATGCCGCCGTCGCGGCCGAAGACCGTACCGATCGCAGCGATCTCACCTTTGTCACCGACCGGTGTCGATGTCGCATGGGCGTTGAGATGCTTGACCTCGGAGACCGGAATCTTCGCCTGCCGCAATGCCGCTTCCATCGCCCGGCGGGCGCCGTCGCCGTCTTCCGGCCCTGCCGTCATGTGATAGGCATCGGCAGCCGTGCCGTAGCCGACCAGTTCGGCAAGCGGCGTCGCGCCGCGAGCCAGCGCGTGCTCAAGCGTTTCGATGACGAGAATGCCGGCCCCTTCGCCCATCACGAAGCCGTCTCGGGCCGTATCGAAGGGACGCGAAGCAAGTTCCGGCCTGTCGTTGAAACCGGTCGAGAGTGCGCGGGCCGCCGCAAAGCCGCCGAGGCTCACCTTGTCGATGCAGGCCTCAGAACCACCGCAGATAGCGACATCCGCCTCGCCGGAGCGGATCAGCCGCGCCGCATCGCCGATCGCCTGAACGCTTGCGGCGCAGGCCGTCACCGGCGCGCCGAGCGGTCCCTTGAAACCATAGCGGATGCTGACCTGACCCGCCGCCAGGTTGACGAGGAAGGACGGCACGGTAAAGGGCGAGAGCCGCCGCACGCCGCGTGTCTCGGCCGTGCGCACCGCATCGGCGATCGCCGGGAAGCCGCCGACGCCGGACGCGATGATCGTCGCGGTCCGCTCGCGCTCATCCACGCCCTCGGGCATCCATCCGGCCTGGCGCACCGCTTCGTCGGTCGCCATCATCGCGAACTGGATGAAGCGGTCCATCTTCTTTTGATCCTTGGGCGAGACCGCGCGGTCGGGATCGAAGCCGGCTCCCGCATCCTCCTCGATCGAGGGAACGACGCCGCCGACCTTTGCAGCAAGGTCGCCGACCACATCCTCCGGCAGCACGCGCAGACCGGAACCGCCCGCGACAAGCCTGTTCCATGCGGTCTCCACGCCGACGCCGAGCGGCGAAACAAGTCCCATGCCGGTGACAACAATGCGTTCCATGGATTCGTCCTTTCTAGAGCAAGTCCAGCATAAATGCGCAGTCGGTTTGCGTTCGGAATTGCGCAAAAACAAAGAGATCGAGCATTTCCGGCACTCCGGGGAAACGAGGTTTTCTAGGCATCGATGCCAAGATAATAAGCGCGCATGCGGGCAATCCGCTCGCGGTCGCTTTCCTCGGCTGCCGGCCCGGGCAGCAGGCAGGTGTTTTCGGGCTTGAGTTCTTCGCCATTGGCCGCATCCACCAGGACAGGCCGGCGTTCCTCACCGGAGGCGGCATTGCCGAGCAGGAAGGCAAGGTCCTCTTGCGGAACGTGCCGGCGTCCCCAGGAAAACAGAGCCATCAGAACAGGGAAGAAATCGCGCCCCTTGGCCGTCAGCACATATTCGTAGCGGGCAGGGCGCTCGCTATAGAGCCGCTTCTCGAACAGCTCCTCCTCGATCAGATGCGCGAGCCGTCGCGTCAGGATATTCGGCGCAATGCCGAGGCTCTTCTGGAATTCGTCGAAACGCGTCAGCCCCTGAAAGGCGTCGCGGAGGATCATCATGCTCCACCAGTCGCCGACGCTGTCGAGCGCGCGCGCGGCCGGGCATTTGAAATTGGCGAAGCTTGTTCGTTGCATGATGCAAGTCACTACAGAAGTCACTTGCATCATGCAAGTCACTTGTCAGCCTTTGTCCCGCTCGAAGATCCGCGCCGGAAGAACGCCGGTTACGAGATCCCCGCGTGGCCGATGGGGCGCATCGACATCGGCATGCGGCAAGAAAAAGGGCTCCGCAAAGGAGCCCCGTGAGGTCCGCCGCTTGAAGACGTCGCGCCGCTTTCAAAGAAACAGGAAGTCGTCGTGATGAAGCGTCGCCAGATTGGTGAGCGTCGCAACCTGAACGGCCGCACCGCGCCCGTTTCCGTCGGCATCGTAGAAGAGTGCGCCGCTGGACTGGTTGTAGATGAGCCTGTCGTTCCCATCCATTGCCTTGATGCCGACAACGAAATTGGCCGATGAGAAGCTGGACGGATCGATCGCTGCGAAGATGTCATGGTCGAGCACGATCTTGTCGCCGGCCGCTGCGGAAAAATCTTCTATCTTGTCGACATTGCTCGCCTTGCTCGGCTTTGTGCTGAATACGAAATAATCCGCCCCGGCGCCGCCGTTCAGGGTGTCTATGCCGCCGCCGCCGATCAGCCGGTCGTTCCCCAGGCCGCCGTAAATGATGTTGGCGCCGCTATTGCCCGTCAGGACGTTGTCCGCATCGTTGCCGGTAGCGCCGAGCGCTGCCGAACCTGACAGCGTCAGATTTTCCACCGTGCCCAACGCATTCGCCAGATTGAAGGAAATGGAGGAGACGACGGTGTCGTTGCCGCCGCCGTTGGTCTCGTCGACGATGTCGCCGGCGGATTCGACCGTATAGGTATCATCCCCCAATCCGCCGGCCATACGATCGGCGCCCTTCATGCCGTTGAGATTGTTGTCCCCTGAATTGCCGGTGAGGATATTGGCTGAGCCGTTGCCGGTCGCATCGATATCGGCCGTGCCGATCAGGATGAGGTTCTCGACGGTCCCGGTCACATGGTCCGTGTCTCCCAGGCTGAGGGAAATGTAGGATTTGATCGTGTCCTTGCCGGAGCCTCCGGCCTCTATGACCATGTCGTCGGCATTGTCGACGATATAGGTGTCGTCACCGGCCTTGCCTGTCATACTGTCCCCGCCAGCGCCGCCATTCAGCACGTTTGCCCCGGAATTGCCGACGAGAATGTTGGCGAGGCCATTGCCGGTGGCGTTGATGCTGGCGCTGCCGGTCAGGGTCAGGTTCTCCACGGCGCCGATCACATGCGCAGGATCCCCGAGGCTGAAACTGATCGACGACATGACGGTATCGGTCCCGCCGCCGCGGCTTTCGTCGACGATGTCGGTCGGCGAGGTGACGGTGAATATATCGTCGCCGGTACCGCCATAAATGTGGCCGGGTTCCTGCGGCGCACCTGCGCCCGCTGCGATGTTGATGATGATCGGATGGTCGACGACATCCACGTTCAGCGAGGAGACGTTGCTGAAGCTCTTGACGGGCGAGCTGCCCGTCAGCGGATCGTAGACCTGCACCGTCCCGAAAGCGCCACCCAGATTGACGTTGACGCTGGTCGTTGCCGCCTGGATCGCCTTGTCGGTCGTCTGGTTCCAGATATCCGGTTCGTTCCAGATGATGATCTGGTAGCTGCCGTCGGATTTCTCCGTCAGGTAGCTTCGCGCCGTCGATGGCAGCCCGCTGATCGAATAGTTGAGCGTTCCCGGATTGAAGGTCGCCTGCGTTGCCCCGTCATCCCCAAGGATTTCCGTCAGATTGTGGATCGCCGTTGCAGCCGGCTTGGGGGAATAATCCAGGCGAAACAGCCCGAAATGCTTTTCCTGGTCGGCGCCTCCCGGATCGGAATAGGCATCGAGAAGCTGATAGATGAACGTCCCTTTCGATCCGAGAAAGGCGCCGTCCATCAGCGTGTTGAGAAGCAGCTTCGCCTGCGTCGTCTCATCGACGCCTTCCCAACCGCCATTTGTATCGGCGGTCAGCGACGTGTGGTAGCCGATTTCGGTGATGGTCAGCGGCTTGCCGGGGTCGGCGCTCATCTGGTCGCCGGATTCGCGCTGGAGCCAGGTGAAGGGCTGGTCGCCCTCCTTCGCATAGGTGTGGATCGTCGTGTAGTCGTTGGAAGAGGCAACCGTGTAACCGGTAAAGCCGAGAACCGGAATGTCCTTCAAAAGCGGATCGGCATTTACCGCGTTGAACAGGTCCTTCTGGTAGGCGAGTGCGGCGGCCTCTCCCGACAGTCCCTTGTAGGAGACGGGCCAGTTGTTGACTTCGTTCGGGCCTTCGATGCCGACGATCGAACCGGGATGCGCCTCCACGAAGGCGTGCAGCCTCTGGACGACGGTGGCAGGAGTATCGTCACGCCCCGAGACGAAGACGAATTTTACGCCGGCATCCGCCGCATCCCCGAGATGGCCCTGGCCATAGGGGTCGGAAGCGGGGGTAGGGGCATGATCGCGAACCGTGTCGAGGCCGAGATAGTCCAGGGCTTCAACAACCTCTGCGATATTGGCGTATTTTCCATCCGTGTAATCGATGTGCGTATCAATTCCGAAGGAGTCGATAACATCATTAATTCTAACAGCTTGGACCATTATTGCGCTCCTCGCCCGGAAGTAGAATTTGCTGCTTTGATGGTATAGTGATTCTCTTCAAAAGCAATTTGACTCTATACAGTGGAATCCGCCAAAGTTATGGTTTGTTAATCATATTGTATTGCTCGCAATATGTTTGCGAAGCGGCGGCTGAATTGCCCTGTACAATCAGCCAGGATGTTCCACGGAGATTCGATATTGAACGGACTTGGCATCTCGCCGGCTCGTCAGGGCGGGAAAGACCTCGCCGCAGAGGCGATGCGACGCAGCCGCGGAGGTTTGATTGCCGTCGCCGTTGCAAGTGCCCTGGTCAATTTGCTTTATCTGACCAGTTCCTTCTTCATGCTGCAGGTCTACGACCGCATCATACCGAGCCGCAGCATCCCGTCGTTGATTGCGCTCGCTCTTCTGGCATTGCTGCTTTATGCCTTCCAGGGCGCTTTCGATCTTGTGCGCGGGCGCATCCTGGTGCGCATATCCGGTGTCTTCGACGAGGTGATGAGCCGCCGTGTGTTCAAGGCGACGCTCAAGGGCAGGGCGGCGGGCGATGGCCTCTCCCTGCTGCGCGATTTCGATCAGGTTCGCAGCTTTCTTTCCAGCTCCGGCCCATCAGCCTTTTTCGATCTGCCCTGGGTGCCGCTTTATGTCGGCATCTGCTTCCTGTTCCATCCCATCATCGGCATCATTGCCATTTGCGGCGCGCTGATCCTGATGGTGCTGACCTATCTGACGAACAGAAGTTCGCAGGCTTCAACCAGGAGGGTCCATGAACTCGCGACCGAAAGAAACGCGCTCGCAAGTGCGGCGCAGCGCAATGCGGAAGTGGTCCAGGCCATGGGCATGGCTGACGAACTCGCCGACAGCTGGTCGGCACGCAACGATGCCTATCGCGAGGTGCAAGGCAGCAATGCCGATACGGTCAACGGCTACGCGATCGTCTCGAAGATCTTCCGCATGGCGCTGCAATCGGGCGTGCTTGCCGCCGGTGCCGTGCTGGTTATCGAAAACATGGCTTCGGGCGGCATCATCATTGCCGCTTCCATCCTGACATCGCGGGCGCTGGCACCGGTCGAGCAGGCGATCGCCAATTGGAAGGGTTTCGTCGCGGCCCAGCAATCCTGGAGCCGGCTGCGCCAGATGCTGGCCCTGTTGCCCGAAACGGTTTCGCCGCTGGCGTTGCCGGCACCCTCCCATGAGCTTTCCGTCGAGGCGGTCTCAAGTGGCCCACCCGGCAGGCAGGAACTCATCGTCCAGGGGGTCAGTTTCACGCTGGCGGCAGGCAGCGCGCTCGGCATCATCGGCCCGAGCGCTTCGGGAAAATCCTCGCTGGTGCGCGCCATCGTGGGCCTCTGGCCCGTGCATCGCGGTTCGGTGCGCATCGACGGCGCAGCGCTCGGCCAGTGGGATGACGCCGCGCTCGGGCGCCATATCGGCTACCTGCCGCAGGATGTGGAACTCTTTGCCGGCACCGTCGCGCAGAACATTGCGCGTTTTCGCAGGGATGCGAAGGCAGAGGAAATTATCGCGGCAGCGCGCAATGCCGGCGTTCACGATCTCATCCTGCGGCTCCCCAAAGGCTATGAGACCGAAATAGGGCCTGATGGTTCCATGCTTTCCGCCGGCCAGCGTCAGCGCATCGCGCTTGCCCGCGCGCTCTACCGCGATCCCTTCCTCGTCGTGCTCGACGAGCCGAATTCCAACCTGGATATCGACGGCGAGATGGCATTGGCGGGTGCGATAGCGGGCATTCGCCAGCGGGCCGGCATCGTCATCGTCGTCGCCCATCGTCCAAGCACGCTTTCGAGCGTCGATCTCGTCCTGGCGATGCGCGACGGGCAGGCGCTGGCTTTCGGCCCGAAGGATCTGGTACTTGCCAAGGTCGTCCGCACCGACAATCTGACCGAACAGCCAAGACATGCGGCATTGAAGGTGGTTGGCGACGAAACGGAGCAGGGCAGATGACGATGCAGTCGCAACGCTCGCTGAACCGCCATATCCTGTCCGTCTGGGTCCTGTCCGTCGCCCTTGTCGGCGGCATGGGAGGCTGGGCCGCTTCGACCGCGCTGTCCAATGCCGTCGTCGGGCAGGGGACTGTGATCATCGACCAGAACGTGAAGAAGATCCAGCATCTGACGGGAGGCATCGTCTCGGAACTGATGGCGCGGGAAGGGGCGCATGTGCAGGCCGGTGACGTCCTCCTGCGTCTCGACAGCGCCTCGGTAAAGGCCAATCTCGCCATCATCGACAGCAATCTTGCCCAGCTTCATGTGCGGCGCGCGCGCCTGCAGGCCGAACGCGTCGGCGCGACGGAATTTTCCACCGACGACCTTGCTGCGGATGGCATCGATATCGCCGCCAACAGGAACCTCGTCGACGGCGAGCTCCAGCTCTTCAACGCTCGCCAGTCGTCGCTGCTCGGCATGCGCAGGCAGCTGGAAGAGCGCAAGGCGCAGCTAGCCGAGGAGATACAGGGCGATACGCTGCAACTCGCATCGATCGATGAGGCGATCCGGCTCGTCGATCAGGAATATGATGCCGCAAGCAAGCTCTATGACCAGCAGATCGTCACCATGCAGCGGGTCAACAGCCTCAAGCGCCAGCGTGTCGAGCTCGACGGAAACCGCGGCGAGCGCCTTTCGGCCCGTGCGCAGGCCGAAGGCAAGATCGCCGAGATCAACCTGCAGATCCTGCAGCTCGACGAGGATCGAAGGACGGAGAATTCCAAGGATCTGACCGATGTCGAGGCCAAGATTTCGGAGCTGCAGGAGCGCCGCATCGCAGCCGTCGATCAGCTGAACCGGCTGGAGCTGCGCGCCCCGATGAGCGGGCGCATCTATCAGCTCACCGTCCACACTGTCGGCGGCGTCGTCAATCCCGGCGAGGTTTTGATGCTGCTGGCGCCGGATCAGCGCGACCTGACCATCGAAGCCAAGATCGCCACGCGCGATATCGACCAGCTTACGCTCGGCCAGAAGGTCGATATCCGCTTCAGCGCCTTCGACCAGCGCACCACGCCGGAAGTGCAGGGCGATGTCGTATCGATTTCGCCCGATGTCGTGACCGAGCAGCGCAGCGGCCTGGACTATTATTCTGTGCGCATCAAGCCGGAACCGGCAAGCCTGGAGAAGCTCACCGACATGGCGCTCTATCCCGGCATGCCGGCCGAGGTCTTCATCAAGGTCGCGGACCGCTCCGTCATCTCCTACATGACGAAGCCGCTGATGGACCAGATCAGCCATACGTTCCGCGAGCAGTAGCTGGCCGGCCCCGAAGGGCAGGGAGTGCCGGGACGGCTTCGCCCCGGCGCATCCTGTCGCTCATGCCGCCCTGGCGATTGCGCCATGCGGGTCGAGAACGAATTTCGTCGCCGCACCCTGGTCGAAGCTTTCATAGCCCTGTGCGGCGTCTTCCAGCGAAATCACCTTCGCGTTGACGATGTCGGCGATCGGCAGGCGATCGTGCAGGATCGCCTGCATCAGCTGCCGGTTATATTTGAGCACCGGCGTCTGGCCGGTGTGGAAGGATTGAGCCTTGGCCCAGCCGAGACCGAAACGCAGCGACAGGCTGCCGTGTTTTGCGGCATCGTCCACCGCGCCCGGATCTTCCGTGACATAGAGGCCGGGAATGCCGATGGAGCCGGCGGCGCGGGTAATTTCCATCATCTGGTTCAGCACGATCGCCGGCTGCTCGCCGCCGGAATGTCCTCGCGCTTCGAAGCCGACGGCATCGATGGCGCTGTCCACTTCATTGGTACCGACCACCTGCGCGATCATGTCTCCGAGCCGGTCGCTCTTTGAGAGATCGATGGCTTCGAAGCCGACCCGGCTCGCATGGGCGAGGCGGTCCTTGTTGAAGTCGCCGATCATGACGACGGCCGCACCGAGGATGCGCGCGGAGGCGGCCGCTGCGAGCCCGACCGGACCGGCGCCCGCGACATAGACCGTCGAACCGACGCCGACGCCGGCGCGCACCGCGCCGTGGAAGCCGGTCGGAAGGATATCGGACAGCATGGTGAGGTCGCGGATCTTGGCCATCGCCTTGTCGCGGTCCGGAAATTTCAGGAGGTTGAAATCGGCGTAGGGGACCATGACGTAACGCGCCTGGCCGCCGATCCACCCGCCCATGTCGACATAGCCGTAGGCGCCGCCGGCGCGTGACGGGTTGACCGTCAGGCAGACGCCGGTGTCCTGCGATTTGCAGCAGCGGCAGCGCCCGCAGGCCACATTGAAGGGCACGGACACGATATCTCCGACGTCGAGCATTTCGACATCGATGCCTTTTTCGATGATTTCACCGGTGATTTCATGTCCGAGCACAAGGCCGGGCATGGCTGTCGTGCGGCCCCGCACCATGTGCTGATCCGAGCCGCAGATATTGGTGGAGATGACCTTCAGGATAACGCCATGTTCGATGCGGCGGCCATCCGGCGCTTCGAGTTTCGGATCGTCAATGTCGCGGACTTCCACTTTTCCGGGCCGCAAATAGACGACGCCACGGTTCTTGCTCATTTCCGTCTCCTCCGTTGAAGTCAGGGCAACGCACGAGCAGCTCCTCCCGCTGCGGTTGCCTGTCACAGAGTAGACCAGAAAGATCGATGCGCCGTCCCGAAAGCGACGCTTTGCCGGCGGAAACCAGCAAAACCGGGCCAGGCGCCGGACGCATGATGCGATCCGGCCACTCGCCCGGCGGACGCGGGGCAGGCGGCTTTTCCCCGGCAGGCGGGGTGCGTTTTGCCGGGGCGCCGCGTTGGCGCCGGCACGGCTTCCGCTTCAGCTGCAGTGAGGGCCTATCTTACCGCCGCCGGCAATACTTCGAATTTCCAGAACTTGTCCGGCTGGAAATAAGTCGTGGCGAACCGGCGAATATCCTCGGCGGTGACTTTCTCGTAGCCGCTGAGATTGTTGCGTATTCGATCCAGGCGGCGAGGGTCCGTCTGAGCGCCGTTCAGATACTGTACCCAATATTCGTTGCCTTGCTGCTGGTGCCTCAGCGTCTCGACAATCGGCGCGCGGGCGCGCACCAGTTCGTCCGGCGACACATCGTTTGACCTGAGATCGGCGGCGATCCTGTCCACGAGCGCATAGAAATTTTCGACCTTGCCCGGTGTCGTCTCGACATAGAGATAGGCGTAGCCATAGCCGGGAATGTCCCATGACAGGTCCATTGCGGCCTGCGGACTGTAGGTTGCGCCTTCCGCGATGCGGAACTGTTCGATCAGCCTGTTTTCGAAGATCTGGCCGGCAACATTCGCGACAAAGCCCCGCTGCATGTCTGAAAGCATATCCCCGACGGGAACGGCCACGATCGCTGCGGCATTGTCGGACCGGCCGTTATGGGTCCGCAGGACCGGCTTTTCGGCAGGGACGGGAAAATGCACGTCGTTTGCCATACCGCCTGGCGCCGTGTCCGGTCGGGCCGGCAAAGCGCCGAAGGTTTCGGCCGTCAGGCGGATCGCATCGTCAATCCCTATATCGCCGACGATGGTGATATCGATCGGACCGGTGGAGACGTGGGGCCGGAACAGTGCTTCGAAATCTTCAAGCCTTGTGGCGGACAATTGTGCGCGGTCAGGGAAGGTCCAGCGTGGATCGCCGGAATGCACGAGGCCGGCGAAATCGCGGCTGATGACGGCCCCCGGCGTCGCATCATACTGATCGAGATTGTTCAAATACGCTTGCTGGACGCGCTTGAAAACCTCCGGTCGATAGGTGGGATCGGAAGTGTAGGCGGCCATGATCTGCAATTGGGTCGCAAGATCCCCCGTCTGTGTCTGGCCGGTGAATTGAAAGGAGCTGTCGCCCACGGAAAAGTCGATGCCGGCGATCTTGGCGGCCAGCGCCTTCTGCAGATCCGGATAGTCCATGGCCCTGGTGCCTGACAGGACGACAGCCGGCGATGCCCAGATCGCCAGGGGATGGTCGTTCGGCAGGCCCAGCCGGCCGTGACCGATATCCTCGCGCACCAGCACCTCGTTTGCGCGCAGCTTGGTCGGCTTGATGGTGAGCCGCACGCCGTTGGCAAAGCGCACCATCGTCAGGCCGAGATCCTCCACGGCCTTGCGTTCGACGACAGCGCCGGGCTCGCCGAAATGCGTATAGGGCCAGACGACGGCTGCCGCGGAGGAGGGCGCCGTGACGGGAACGGCACGGGAGGCGTCATAGACCTGCCGCAGGTCATTTGCGCCACCCTTTGGCGCCTGTGCGGTCTGCAGCACGAGTTGTGGGCCGTTGCCGGAAAAGAGACGAGCCAGCGTCTGGTTGACCTCGGCCGCCGTCAGCCCATTCACGATGTTTTCGAACATCGACAGGTCTTCGGCAGGTGAGGTGAAGACCTGGTTGTCATCGACGCTGTTGGCCAGCAGCGAAGCGATATCGGTGCTGGTGCGCGTCTGAGCACCCGCGGCAGCGGCCTCGAGCAGCGAGCGATATTCCGTGATTTCGCGATCGACCTCTGTCTGGTCGGCTCCGAACTGCTGGAAGCGGCGCTGCTCCTGGTCGATGGCCGCAAGGGCCGCCTGCCACTTGTCCGCCTCGGAATTTGCCATGACGACGACCAGATGGGCAGAATCGAAAAGATCCTGCGATCCGACGGTGGCGCTGAGGAAAGGCGCATTGGCCCTGTTGGACATGGCGCCCAGCCGACGCTTGAGAACCAGAAGTCCAAGATCTTCGATCAGCTGCTGGCGGCGCTTGGCGAACGTGTCGGGAGAGGCGTCGTAGGGGCGCGTCCAGGCGATCTTTACATTCGTGGTGCCGCCGGGGACCGTAATGATCTCGGCACTTTCGCTTTTCGGCCGGAGCGTGCCGAGATCGGGTTCAGGCGGGGCAGGGGTGGTGGCCTTCCAGTCGCCAAAGCGTTGCCGGATCTGGGTTTCGATCGTGTCGGGATCGACATCGCCCACGACGATCAGCGTTGCGCGCTCGGGCCGGTAGTTGGCCCGGTAGTAGTCGCGCAGCAGATCGACAGGTGCGTTGCTGATGATGTCGACCTTGCCGATGGGAGCCCGCTCGCTCACGCGCTGGCCGGCGAGCAGGGAGTTCGTGACGCCGATTGCGGCGCGATATTGCGGCGTGTCGCGCAGTCGTTCTTCCGACAGGATGACGCCGCGCTCTCGATCGAAAGCGCCGGCATCGAGCGTCAGTTCGCTCGCCGTTTCGCGCATCAGCATCAGTCCGGTCGCGAGCGTGTCCGCATCGACTTCGGGCAGGTCGAGCGCATAGACGGTCTCGTCGTAAGAAGTGTTGGCATTGGTATCTGGCCCAAAGGCCAGGCCCTTGCGCTGCAGGATGCGGATCATCTCGTCGCCGGCGACATGCGTCGAGCCCTTGAAGGCCATATGTTCGAGGAAATGCGCAAGTCCCTGCTGATCGTCCCGCTCGTCGAGCGAGCCGGCGCCGATCCGAAAGCGGATGGCCGCCTGTCCCGGCGGCGTGGCATTGCGCATGATCGCAAACCGCATGCCGTTTTCGAGCGTACCGAAACGGATGCCGGGTTCCGCCTGCAGGTCGCTTTGCGTCTGGGGCCAGGGTACGGACGGATTTTCCGCAAAGGCCGGCGGACCCGATGCGAAGAGCGCGGCAAGCGCTGCCGCCAGGAGTTTCGAAAGGATAGGGAAGTTCATATATTTGAGGGGCATTTTGTCCTGGCGCGGCCATTGGGAGGTGTGTGACATCGGCCGGACTATCAGGCAGGTCGCGACTCGCATCAACGTCTATTTTCCGTCACGGATAAGAGTTGAAAGGCGCGCTTGCCTGCAGATTGGGCAATTCAAGGAAGGGTCCGCTTGTATTTCGCCCGTAGTTCCGCCCCGCGAAATATGCGGGGCGGCACCTGGTCGGTTCAAGGACATCCAGGCAGGGGCGCGGAAGCTACAGGGGAATTCCGCCGACGCCGGTGCTGGGCGGGCCGCTCGGGGCCGACGGAGCGGTTGAATTGGACGGGCGGACCGCGCTCGAGCTCCCATTTGCTTCGCTTGGTGAAAATTTGGAAAGATTATCAAGGAGCTCCTGGTTTTCCTGCTGTTCTTTCGCCAATTCTCTCCCGTCACTGATGAGTGTGCACCCCTGGAGGAGGCTCGCTGCGATTGACAGCGCTGCCGGAAGCAAGAGTAGGTATTTGATACGGCCGACTTGAATTGGCATGTGAATAGGGTCCCTCAGCAAAAAATCTGCGCGCGGTTTTCTTTGACGCGTCGCGCTCGTGATGGTTTCAGCCAGTTATTGCCCTCTGTCTCCGCCTTCTGGAGGGATTGGATCTTCAGATCGGCAACAGCGGTCGTGGCTATCAGGCAATTGTTTGCCCAATATTTGAGAATTGAAAAAACCGGTCTCGTGATTGGTTTGAGCAGGCCGAGCGGCAGCGCCTGCCGCCAGAGCGTTCTCTGGTGGCCTGGCCGCGTGCACCATTGGCAGCGATGTTCAGGCTGACGCGAGGGAGCCTATGCTGCTAAGCACGAAGTCAGGCACGACCTTCTGGCCGTACAGTCGCGACAGATGCGCAATCATGTTGCGCATGATGTTTGCACGCCCTTCCTCCGATCTGACATGGCGCGTGGACGTAAAGTAGAGATACTCTATCGCCCTTGTCGCGCGATGGGAGCCGAGTTCAGCGGCAGCACGCGCTGATACGTTCGGTAAAGCCTGGTCCGGCTGAACGGCCAGCCAGCCGATCATCAGGGCGATCTCCGGCGGGCAATCCGTACCGAGGTTGCTCATATCGGTGGCCTGGGCTGCCGAAGGCGCGTTCTGGCCCGCGGCGAGCAGCGCGATATATTTCAGGACCCTCATATGGCGGTGGAATTCCGAGCCCGGTTCGGCCGCCCGGATGCCCTGATTGAAGAAACCGACAGCTTCGTCGAAATGACCGCGCGCAAACCGGAGCTGCCCGAGAATGGGCAGGGCGGCAGTGAAATCCTGGATCCGGGTGAGGGCGCGCTCGACGATTTCCTCGGCGAGTTCAAGATGGCCGCGGTTGATGAAATAGAGGAGCTTGGCGGCTCCCAGCATCAGCAGGGGTTTGTCCTCTATTTCTGGCAGGCACTCCAGCACGGTGGTTTCGATCTCGCCTTCTGTGCGATCGCGTTCCGCAAGGTCTATGCCTTCGAACGGACTGGTAAGCACAAGGCGTGCAAAGAGGTGCAAACCCCACTGGATCGCGGCGTCCGCATCGAGAGGATCCTGCTCGCGGCCTTTGGCAAGCTGTTCGCCGCTTGCCAGCCATTTCGGATTTGAGACGGACAACAGCGTGGAAGCGCTTCGGTGCCGAACTTCAGGTGGTTCATCCGTGGGGACGCCAAGCCCGTCCGAAGCCTCTTTGAGGGCCTGTTGCAGCACGCTGACAACGCCTTCGGAGACGCGCGACGCCTCGTTTGCAAAGGACCCGTCGTCGGCAGAATCGAGATGCAGGCGAAACGCTTTGACGATGCGCTTCGACGGCATTTCCCGCAAAGTGGCCGCGCAGTTGATGCGTCCGGCATCAGCGTGAAAACTCACCTGCAGAAAATAGCGCAACTTGTCATAGGCCGCGAGAAGATGCCGCTCGAGGACAACGACCTTGTGGCCGGCGCCGATACCGGCGGCAATCATCTCCTGAAGCTTGCCCATCAGGGACAGGCTCTGCTGACGCAGCGGGTGGCTCTGGAGCTCGAAGGTCGGACCGATGATGAGGAAGGCATCGATCGGATCGGTCCGGGACGGAGTCGCGATCCAGACATAGCCCTCGCCATATTGCGTTGCAATGAAACTGGGTGACTTCGCGTTGTCGCCGAGCTTCAAGCGCAGCCTGTTGACCAGAAAATCGATATTGCGGTCGGATGGATCGGAGCCCGGTTGAGCGATCTCATCCAGCAGGCGGCTGCGGGTCATGAGGCGCCGCGGATTGCCGGTGAAGGCCAGAAGAAGGGCGCGTTCGTTTCTGGTGAATTGCAGTGTCTGCCCGTTGCGATGCACGAACATGCACGCCTCGTCTATGATCACATCTCCAAAATGGAGGTTTTTTGCCTTGGCTGAATCCGCAAATGCAATCATCTCAATTCCAACGCCTGACGGGCGCCGCAGCCAATGAGACGCTAAGCGACCGACGCCCAAACCCGACTGCGCGTGCTTATAAGATCAGTATGCGTAAAACAATATACGTCGTTTGACAGAAGCGATCGGCGCTCACAGCTTTCGACGACGTGGAGCCGGGATGCCATCCCGTCAATCGGCGAGGGTGCGCTGCAGATCGCGCTCGCTCATCGCAATCAGTCCCATCCGCTTGTCTCCCACGTCATCAAAACGTCAGGAGAGTGACATTCCAACTTTGCAGAAACAGGACATTCTAACTTTGCGGCTACATACGAAGATCGCATAAGATAGATTATGGAACTAAAACCTATACCGGATGGCTCTACTCGGCCGCCTGCATTTCCGGCTGCGGCCAGCGTTGCAGCGCTTCCCGCCCGGCATCCGTCAGCCCATAGATGCCTCTGTCGAGCCGCTCGAACCAGCCGTAGACATTGGATCGCAGGATCTTGGCTGCCTCCGGCACGCCGGTCCTGATGTCGCGTGTGCGCAGCGGTCCTGATGCCAGAGCTGCCGCGCAGCCGAGTGCCTGCTGGCGATATGCCGTCATGAGCGGCGTTCGCGTGCTGCCGCCGAGCGCCGGATCGCCGCGGCGTTTCTGGTGCTCGCGCATGAGCCGCGAACGCCGCTTCGGATTTGTCCGCGGCATCGGCGATACGGAGCCGACGATGACGCTGACGTCGCCGGCATCCGAGATTCCCAGCATGCCGATACCGAGCCTGCGGCAGAGGTCGCGGTAGCGCTTGTCGGCCTCGCGGCCCTTGCCCTTGGCCGAAATCCGCGCCGCAATCCAGACTTCGTCGGAAACGGCCGCGCGATCGACGGCCTGCAGGATGAGTTCGAGATTGAAGCTCATCTTCAGTTCGCAGACCACGACCACGGGCGGATCGTCGTCGCTCAAGCCCACGAGATCGCAGCCGCCGACTTCGCCCTTGACGACATAACCTGCCTTTTCGAGAAAGCCTTTGACGGGCAGATAGAGCGACGTTTCCATGGGCCTGCGGATCGAAGAAAAGAATCGTTCCATAATCTACATCGATCCGCCGATACGCGACACCGTATCGATCGCATCAGCCGGATACACGGCATGGCCGTGGATGGCCGTCAATGCATCCCTTCTCAGGTTGACGGAAAACCCTCAAGACGCTAGCACGCTCCAAGCGTATTTGGGGGTAATTCAATATGGACATTTTCACAGCAGCCGGTTTGACGGCTCTGCTGCAGGTCATTGCTATCGACCTCGTTCTCGCCGGCGACAATGCCGTCGTCATCGGCCTTGCTGCCGCCGGCCTGGAAGCCACACAGCGCCGCAAGGCAATCCTTGTCGGTATTCTCGCGGCTACGGTGCTCCGCATCCTGTTTGCTTCCGTCGCTGTCTATCTGCTGGCAATCGTCGGATTGCTGCTCGCCGGCGGCCTGTTGCTTCTCTGGGTCTGCTGGAAGATGTGGCGTGAGCTGCGCGCCGGCCATGGCGAAGAGCATGCGAGCGAAGCCGGCGCGTCAGCGCCGAGGAAGACCTTCTTTCAGGCCGCGACTCAGATCGTCATCGCCGACGTTTCCATGTCGCTCGACAACGTGCTGGCCGTTGCCGGCGCAGCCCGCGAACATCCGAGCGTGCTGGTCCTCGGCCTCGGCCTCTCCATCGCGCTGATGGGCATCGCTGCGAACCTCATCGCCCGGTTGCTCAACAAGCATCGCTGGATCGCCTATGTCGGCCTGCTGATCATCCTCTACGTTTCCCTGGAAATGATCTACCGCGGATACCTCGAGGTCACGCACTATATCGCCGCCTAGACTTCGACCTCAAAGCTCATCTGGTCGAACGCCGGCACCACATGGTCCGGCGTTTGCGCCATGACCACGTCATAGTCGAGCGGCGTATGCATGTGCGTCAGGATCGCCCGCCTGGGCTTGAGCCGCTCGATCCAGTCCAGCGACTGTTCCAGTGAAAGGTGGCTGGGATGGTAGGCATATTGCAGGGCGTCGATGATGAGCATGTCGAGATCCCGCAGCTTTTCCACCGTCTGCGGCGGAAAATCGCTGACATCGCTGCAATAGGCCACATTTCCGATACGAAAGCCGAGCGAATGAATGTCGCCGTGCTGCTGCAGATGCGGCATGAAGGTGATCGTTCCGCCCGGCCCGTGGATTTCGACGGGCTTTTCCAGGTCCTCTATCACGATCGGCAGCGCAATCGGCGGATAGTTGCTGCCCGGCGGCGTCTCCAGGCAATAGCCGAAGGCCTCCCGCAGCCGGCTCATGGTGAACTGGTCGGCAAAGATCGGCACGCGCCGGCGGGTATTGTGGAAATAGCCGCGCAGGTCGTCGATGCCGTGAATATGGTCGGCATGCGGATGGGTGTAGAGGACCGCATCCACATGATCGACCCCTGCCCTGATCATCTGCTCGCGAAAATCCGGACCCGTATCGATGACGACGGTCGTTGCCGCGCCATCCGCCGAAAACTGCTGCACCATGAAGGCTGAGCGTGTTCTCCTGTTCTTCGGATTGTCCGGATTGCAGGCACCCCAGTCACCGGTAATGCGCGGCACGCCGGGCGACGACGAACAGCCGAGAATGGTGAACCGCTGCCGCCGTATCACGCCGCTAGATCCTCGGCATTTTGGAAAACAGGCGGAAAGCGTTGTCGGTGGTGATCCGCGCGAGCTCCTCGTAAGCAAGGCCGGTCGTCTCGGCAAGAACCTCGGCCGTGTTCACCACATAGGATGGCTCGTTGCGCTTGCCGCGCCAGCGCTTGGGCGCGAGATAGGGCGCATCCGTTTCGACGAGCAGCCGGTCGTGCGGGATGGTCTTGGCGATCTCGCGCAGCTCTTCCGATTTCGGAAAGGTCAGGATGCCCGAAAAGGAGATGTAGCCGCCAAGCTCGACGCCGGTCCTTGCCAGTTCCGGACCGGCCGAGAAACAGTGCAGGATGAAGGGGAAGGCCCCCTTCCCCGTCTCCTCGGTCAGGATCGCAGCCATGTCGGCATCGGCGCTGCGGCTGTGGATGACGAGCGGAAGCTGCGTTTCCCGCGCCGCGGCGATATGGCGGCGAAAGCCGGTCTGCTGGTCCTCGGGCTTCTGCGTATCGTAGAAATAGTCGAGACCCGCCTCGCCGATCGCGACCACCTTCCGATGTTCATTGGCAAGCCGCACAAGGTCTTCCGTCTGGATATCCAGTTCGTCGGCCGCATTGTTCGGGTGCGTGCCGACCGAGCAGAAGACGGAAGGATATTTTTCGGTGATGGCAAGCAGCCCGTCGAGCTTGCGCACCCGGGTAGAGATCGTCACCATCTGTGCGACGCCGGCCGCATGGGCGCGCGCCACGATCTCGTCGCGCTCCGCCTCGAAATCGGCAAAATCCAGATGGCAATGCGTATCGACCAGCACGGCCTTAAGCCTCCACCGGGGCAACGTAACGCGGGAAGACCGGCGTCGGCGCTTCGAGCGCAGTTCCGGGCACCAGGCGGCCTGCTTCGCCGAGCGCTGCGAAGTCGCGCTTGTCCGCGGGCGCGGCCACGAGGTCGAGCAGCTTGCCCGCCGATTCCGGCATGAACGGCTGCAGCAGGATGGCGATCTGGCGCACGACTTCGGCGGTCACATAGAGCACCGTGCCCATGCGCGCCGGATCGGTCTTCTTCAATGCCCAGGGCTCCTGGCCGGCGAAATAGCGGTCGGTCTCCGAGACGACGGCGATGATGGAGGCGAGCGCGCGGTGGATGAGCTGCTTGCCCATGTCTTCGCGCGTCGAGGCATGCAGCGCGTCTGCCTGCGCCAGCATTGCCTTGTCCTCATCGGTCAGCGGCCCGCATTCCGGGATCTTGCCGTCGCAATTCTTGACGATCATCGACAGCGAGCGGCTGGCAAGGTTGCCGATGCCGTTGGCGAGATCGGAATTGATGCGTGTGCCGATCGCCTCCTCGCTATAGCTGCCGTCCTGGCCGAAGGAGACTTCGCGCAGGAAGAAGTAGCGCACCTGGTCGAGGCCGAAATGGTTCACGAGATTGACCGGATCGACGACGTTGCCGAGCGACTTCGACATCTTCTCGCCCTTGTTGAGCAGGAAGCCGTGGGCAAAGACGCGCTTGGGCAGCGGCAGCTTCGCCGACATCAGGAAGGCCGGCCAGTAGACGGCGTGAAAGCGGATGATGTCCTTGCCGATGATATGCACGTCGGCCGGCCAGTATTTCGCCCGCGGTCCGTTGCGGTCTTCGATATAGCCGGTGGCGGTGATGTAGTTGGTCAGCGCATCGACCCAGACATACATGACATGCGAGGGATCGTTCGGCACCTTGATGCCCCAGTCGAAAGTCGTGCGCGAAATCGACAGGTCTTTCAGGCCGGACTTGACGAAGGAGATCACCTCGTTGCGGCGCTCGGCCGGGCCGATGAAATCGGGGTTTTCTTCGTAGTGCTTCAGCAGCCGGTCCTGGTATTCGGAGAGCTTGAAGAAGTAGCTTGCCTCTTCCACCCATTCGACAGGCGTGCCTTGCGGGCCGTAGCGCACGCCGTCGGCGCGCAGCTCCGTTTCGTTTTCCTGGTAATAGGCCTCGTCGCGCACCGAATACCAGCCGGCATAGGAATCCTTGTAGATGTCGCCATTGTCGGCCATCAGGTTCCAGATGTTCTTCGAGGTCTCGTGGTGACGCGCCTGCGTGGTGCGGATGAAGTCGTCGTTCGAAGCGTTGAGCAGCGCTGCCATCGCCTGGAACTCGCCGGAATTGCGGTCGGCAAGCGCCTGCGGCGTGATGCCTTCGGCGCGCGCCGTCTGCTGCATCTTCTGGCCGTGTTCGTCCGTCCCCGTCAGGAAGAAGACATCCTTGCCGTCGAGACGCTGGTAGCGCGCCATGGCGTCGGTCGCGATCAGTTCGTAGGCATGGCCGATATGCGGCTTGCCGTTGGGATAGGAGATCGCAGTCGTGATGTAGAAGGGGGTCTTGTCTGTCATGGCGGCCAATTCCGGCTTACTCTATAAAAATCGTCAGCCGCTCTTAGCGCATGTCTCGGGTAAGCGAAACATCAAGTTTGGCAGCCGCCGACGATTTCGCGGACACTCAGTCGTGAACTTGACTCGCGTTCTGACGCAATCTACCCCTTGTGCCGCAACAGGGCGGGACAGAAGCGAAGTGCCATTTTTCTTGATCTGCAGTCGTCAGGGCCGCGCGCCGTCGGAGGCGCATATTTGACGTTCGAGCCTCTTTATTCCCTGTCCGGTCTCATGGTGGGAGCGCTGGTCGGCATTACCGGTGTCGGCGGCGGCTCGCTGATGACGCCCCTGCTCGTGCTTCTCTTCGGCGTGCATCCGGCAACCGCCGTCGGAACCGATCTTCTCTATGCGGCGATCACCAAGACGGCGGGCACCGCGGTTCACGGCATGCATGGGCGTGTCAACTGGAGGATCGTCGGCAGCCTTGCCGCCGGCAGCGTCCCGGCCGCCCTCCTCATGCTCTGGCTTATGGCCGGTGTCGATCGCAAGAGCATCGGTGTCACCAGCTCCATCACGACGGCACTCGGCTGGCTGCTGGTCATGACCGCGATCATGCTCGTTTTCCGCAGCCAGATCCTTGCATTCGCCCGCCGGGTGATCGGCGAGCGCATGCCGCCGAAGCCGGCGACCATCGCCTTCTTCACCGTCGTTCTCGGCATCGTTCTCGGCGTGCTCGTGACCCTGACATCGGTCGGTGCAGGCGCCATGGGCGTCACGATCCTGCTCGTGCTTTATCCGCGGCTCGACGTGCGCGAGATCGTCGGTTCCGATATCGTCCACGCCGTACCGCTCACCCTTGTCGGCGGCATGGGATACTGGTTCATCGGCGAGATCGACTGGGCAATGCTTTTGGCCCTGCTGGTCGGCTCCATTCCCGGAATCGTGCTTGGCAGCCTGCTTGCGCCGAAACTGCACGAGCGCACGATCCGCATCGTGCTGGCGGTCACGCTGACCATCGTCGCCTGGAAGCTGCTGGCCGGCTGACCGGGCAACCCAGGCGACCAGCATGTCGAGCACGCTTCAGGCGCGCGGCTGCTTGATGTCGGAGAGCACTTCCATGATCGTCTGCTTGCGATCGAGATTATAGGCGTCGGCGACGGTCAGCTTCCCGGTGATTTCGGAATAGAGCCGCGCCAGGCGCTCGGCCGCCGCGATCTGCCCCTCGCCGGCCGCGAGGCGCGCGCGGTTCATGATGTCGTCGCCGACATGGCTGACGAAGAAATCGAAGATCGTATCGGCTTCCTTGCCCGAAAGCGCATCCGCAAGCCTGTGCATGGCCTTGCGCGCCGCCGGCCCCTCGGACGACAGGACGTCGTTATAGGCCTGGATGATCTCGCCGCCGCCATAGTTCAACAGCTTCAGCGCCTCGCCGACGCTGCCCTTGGCGGCCGAAAGCAGGGCCTGCCCCTCCCCCTGGATGCCGAGATGCGAAAGGGCTGCGACCAGCGCGTTATCGTCAAGCGGCGAAAGTTTCAGCGGCAGGCAGCGCGAACGGATCGTCGGCAGCAGCTTTCCCGGCGCATGCGAGAGGACGAGGAACATCGCCCGTTTCGGCGGCTCCTCGAGGATCTTCAGGATGGCGTTGGCGGCATTGCGGTTCATGTCGTCGGCGGGGTCGATGACGACGATACGCCAGTTGCCGGTGCCGGACGTCTGCGAGAAGAATTTGCCGGCGCGGCGCACCTCGTCGATGGTAATCGCCGACTTGACCTTTCCGGTCTTCTCGTCGACCGGGCGGGCAAGATGCAGGAGATTGTGCGAGGCGCCCGAGGTGATCTGCCGGCTGACGGCAGAGGCCGGGTCCGGATCGGCAATGCGCTCCGGCGCGCTGGCGGGATCGGGATGCGACAGGATATGATTGGCGAAGCGGAAGGCGAGCGTCGCCTTGCCGATGCCCTCCGGGCCTTCGATCAGGATCGCATGATGGCCCTTGCCGGAGCGGTAGAACTGCGCCAGAAAATCCTCGGCCTCGTCATGGCCGAAGAGCTTCGTGTTCTCGGCCGGCCAGATGGCGCCGTCGAGCAGTCCGGGCCTTTCCTCACTCATGATGGGCCGCTTCCGGCATCCGCTCTGCGGCGGCCGGTTCCAGCAATTGCCTGACGATGGCGAGAATGTCGTCGGCAATCGCCTCTTCCGGCTGCGCGGCATTGACGACATGGCAGCGCTCCGGCTCGCGCGCAGCGATGTCGAGATAGGCCTCGCGCCGCTTCTCGTGCGTTTCGAGCGTTTCCTTCTCGAAACGGTCGGGGCCGCCGGTATTCCGCTTGATAACGCGTTCCAGCCCGAGCTTGGCGGGAATGTCGAGGATCAGCGTGCAATCGGGCACCACGCCGTTGATGGCGATGCGCTGCAGCGTCTCGATGAATTCCGGCTCCAGATTGCCGGTAACGCCCTGATAGACGCGCGAGGAATCCATGAACCGGTCGCAGAGCACGATCTTGCCCCTGGAAAGCGCCGGCCGGATGACCTCTTCCACATGGTCGTTGCGGGCGGCGGCAAAGAGGATCGCCTCCATGCGGGTCCCGAAGGCTTCCGCGGCACCCGAAAGCAGCACGTGGCGCACCGCCTCGGCGCCCGGTGAGCCGCCCGGCTCCCGGGTCAGCAGCACGTCATGGCCTTCGGCTCGAAGGGCCTCGGCGAGGCGGCGGATCTGCGTGGACTTGCCCGCACCCTCTCCGCCTTCAAACGTAACGAACAATCCTGTACCGGACGACAATGACACTTTCCCGCATTCTGAGCGCCGCGCTCATCCTCTATCTATCCGAAGATAGTGCGGAACGAAACCTTTTGCCGCGGCGACATATTCACCTTCCCCGGCAAATTGCGGCAACAATGTTCGGCTCAGCTCTGCTCGGACGTATCCCAGAGCCACGAGAAGAACAGCGATTCGCCAAGCTCGAGCAGCGCATCGACCGCGCGGCTGCTGAGCGAGCCGACTTCCACCGATTGCACCGTGTAGAGCGGCACTTCGCGCAGCATCCTGTTGCCGGATACGATGCGCAGCGTGCCGACTTCCGTGCCGGCCTTCACGGGCGCCGTCAGCGGCCAGTGATAGACGATCCGGGCGGCCAGCCGGTCCGGATTGTTGATCGGAACATAGACGCTGACCGGCGCCTTGGCGACGAGATCGACGGTGCGCGCCGTGCCGCCATAGACGCTTGCCGCGCCGATGACTTCCTTGTCGGCAAAGACCTGCCGGCTCTCGAAGGCCGTCAGCCCCCATTCCAGCACGCGCTTGGCCTCTTCCGTGCGCTCCTTGTCGGAGGCAATGCCTGCAAGCGCCACGAAGAGCCGCCGTCCGTCGCGCTGCACCGAGGCGACGATCGAATAGCCCTCCCCTTCCGTAAAGCCGGTCGCCAGGCCGTCCGCGCCGAGATCCATGCCGAGCAGCGGATTGCGGTTACGCTGGAAGATCTTGTTCCACTCAAAATCCGGCTGGGCGAAATAGGAATAGAGAGAGGGATAGGATGTCTGCAGATCGGCAGCGAGCGTCACCAGTTCCCTGGCCGTCACCTTGCTCTTGCCGTCGGGAAGGCCGGTGGAATTGCCGAAGACCGCTTTGTCCATGCCGAGATCGCGAGCGCGCCGCGTCATCGAGGCCGCGAACTGGTCTTCGCTGCCGGCCATGCCCTCGGCAAGGATGATGCAGCCGTCATTGGCGCCCTGGATCGCCACGCCCTTGATCAGGTCCTCGACGCGAACCCTCGATTTCAGTGCCGCAAACATCGTGGCCGCACGCGAAGGCGCGCCGCCTGTGCGCCAGGCATATTCGGAGACGGGATATTCGGTATCGAGCGAAATCTGCCCCTTGCTGACGGCATCGAAAACGAGATCCATCGTCATCAGCTTGGCAAGCGAGGCAGGCGCAAAAACCTGGTTCTCGTTCTTGGCGAGAAGCACCGTTCCGGTCGAGGCTTCGATCATGTAGGCCTGTGCGGCCTTGGTGACGAAACCGGCCTCGGTGCCTTCTGCGGCAAGGGCTGCGGAAGCGGGCAGGAGCAGGCATGCAAGGAGGCGAAGCAGCGGCTTCAACATCGCAATTCCCATTGATCGTGCGGATTGATTCAGGAGGGTAAAGCGAGCCGGAAGCCGATGCAATTACACTTTATTGTGCGATTTATCGCGCCTTCGCACTGCCGCCGTTCTGACGTTTGAAAGCGGCCAGGATGGATTCCTGCGTCAGCCCGTCATTGCGCACCATCACGGCGTCGAAGGCGAGCGGAACCTTCACCGTGACCGCCTCTTCCTGATAGTTCATGGCAAGCGAGGCGCCCTTCGACCAGCCGTTCGGCCGCTCGTAGGGAACGGGGCCGATGTCAGGCAGAACGACCATCTGTTCCATGGCCGGCGCGGCATTGTAGGCCGGCGGCGGGGTCAGGAAATGACCGCCGGCCGGCGCCTGCATCGGCACGGGCGCGAGAGCCGGAGCCGCATTATACTTCGCGCTCGGCGTATTGCCCGCATAGGCGGTCGAGGAGAATGGCACCGGCACGTTGGCGGGCGACGGATCGGCATAGTCGCCGAGGCTCTGGAGCTGGTCGCCGGTGATCTTCTTGCTGTTGGAGGCGACCATGACGCCGGTCGCAATCTGGCCCTCGCCCGGATAAATGCCCGGAATGCGGCTGCCCTTCGGAATATAGGAGGCCATCAGATAGGGCATGTCGTGGCCGTCGAGCGGCGCCTTGCCGACATATTGCACGCGCACCTTGCCGGTGCCGCTGTGCTGGAGGTCGAGCATCGAGGCAGTCTTGTTGGACAGGTCGATGATGCGGCCTTCGTGATAAGGCCCGCGATCGTTGACGCGCACGATGATGGACGAGCCGTTTTCGATATTGGTCACGCGCGCATAGCTCGGCAGCGGAAAGGTCGGATGCGCGGCTGAAAGGTGCATCTGGTCGTAGACTTCGCCATTCGCCGTCAGGCGGCCGTGAAAGGCAGAGCCATACCAGGAAGCGATACCCACCTTGTTATAGGAATAGTCTTCCTTGGGGTAATACATCTTGCCCTTCACCACATAGGGATCGCCCACCATGTAGCGGCCGCCGCCCTTGGGGATATTGTTGCCGGTGGCAACGCGCGGGCTGGCTTTGACGCCATATTCGCTTTCGGAGAAATATTCCTTGCCGTGGGATTTCTTCTTGGGAACCGCCTGTGTCGTGCCGCAGGCCGCCACAGTTGCGCACATGGCCGATACCGCCAGCCACCGTGCCGCCGTTGCGAAAGACGCCGCCCCGTAATTCAGTTTCATATGCCCCACGCCGTCAAAGACTAATATGGTTAAGGAACTCGTTTTTAAATGAGTTGGAGTTGCCTTATGCCCTGCCTGCCTAACGAGACTTTAATCTTGTGGATATCGTGGCGAATTTGCGAACGATTTCGCGGCGATAGGTCGAATTCTAACGCTTATGGTTAATGTTTGGTTGATTTTAACCTGTGCGGGAACGAGATGGCGGCGGTTTTACTGCGCGACCCCGACGCTTTCTTTAGCGACAGCCTGTTCGGCGCGCCGCCGCCATACTGTCCCGCAACGGGGCATTTCCTCCTGTCTTTATAAATAGTTGCGTAAGGCAGGTAACGTCCCGTTAAGGATGCCGCGGAAATGATTGCGTTCTGTCAAGATGCATGACGCGTCGATTCCAGAGGATGAGAAGCCTCAGTTTCCGATCAAGGCGCCGCATGACATCGATCAATACGAATACATCCGCAATCGCCGCTCTGCAGAGCCTCAGGTCCGTCAACGCAAGCCTGCAGACGACCGAGCGGCATGTCTCGACCGGTTTGCGTGTCGAGAAGGCAGCGGACAACGCCGCCTACTGGTCCGTCGCAACGACGATGCGCTCCGACAACAAGGCGATATCAGCCGTTCAGGATGCGCTCGGCATGAGCAGCGCGGTAGTCGATACCGCCTATACCGCGGTTTCCTCCTCCATCAACGTCATGTCCGAGATCAAGTCGAAGATCGTCGCGGCCCATGAAAAGGGCGTCGACAAGACCAAGATCGACGAGGAACTCACCCAGCTCAAGCAGCAGCTGAGATCGACGATCGAATCCGCATCCTTCAACGGCGAAAGCTGGCTGGTCTGGGATACGGGCGACGACTCCAAGGACAAGCAGATCGTCAGCTCTTTCGTGCGCGACGGCAATGGCGGCGTGCAGCTGGCGATGATGACCTATCCCATCAATACGCCGCCGCCGCTCACGGATACGAACGTCCAGTATTTCGTCGATAACGGCGGTTCCGGCGAATACGGAATTCTCTCCAGCGGGGCCTTCGCATTCCAGGCCGGTGCGGCCAAGAACTATATCCTGCTGAAGGGAGCGACCGTACCGGCCTCCTCCGTCGAGATCACCCTCGACAATTCCACGACGACGGCGGAGCTGGAGGATATGCTGAAGACCGTGGAAAGCATGACGAAACAGATGATTGCCGTCGGCGCGACGCTCGGTTCGCTCAGCAAGCGCATCGACATGCAGGCATCCTTCGCCAGGGATCTGAGCGAATCCATAGACAGCGGCATCGGCCGGCTGGTCGACGCCAATATGGAAGAGGAATCCTCCCGCCTCAGCGCCGCCCAGACCCGGCAGCAGCTCGCCGTGCAGTCGCTGTCGATCGCCAACAGCGCACCGCGCAACATCCTCAACCTCTTCCAGGGCTGAAGATCTCAAGCGGCAGCCGAGGCCGGCGCCAGCCGCAACGCCGGGCGATCGGGGCAGTTTATCCGCTCAATTGCCGTTCGACACGTCGGAGCACGTTGACGCTGGAGGGCGAACCGCTATAAAGCCTGCCGAACCGCGATTTGTTGGTCGAGGCAGGCAGTCTTCGTCAAGAACGGACTCCTTCCGGCAATGACCAGCCAGATCAATCGATGGAAGAGTGTCCGAGTGGTTTAAGGAACCGGTCTTGAAAACCGGCGTGCGGGAAACCGTACCGTGGGTTCGAATCCCACCTCTTCCGCCATAAACTCCTGAAAAAATGCGTGTTCTCACCGTTGGCGGACCGGATCTGCATCGGCTAATCCGATGGAATCAGTTCAGGCTGTTCTCGCCGAATCCTGTTTCGTTACCGCTCGGATTTGAGCTAGGCTCGGCCGACGATACCGAGAGCCGGATTGCGTTGTCGGGGCGGGCTGAAATTCGACCGGAGAGGCCCCTCCCCGCAGCCGGACGACGAGAGGGGACTTGCATGGCGGAGGTACTGGACCTCGACTGCGTCGTCGTGGGCGGTGGGGTCGTGGGGCTTGCGGTGGCGCGCGAACTTGCCATGGGCGGCCGCGAGGTGGTTCTTCTCGAAGCGGAGCCGACGACCGGCAGCGTCACGTCGGCCCGCAACAGCGAGGTCATCCATGCCGGGCTCTACTATGCCACCGGCAGTTTGAAGGCAGAGCTGTGCGTGGCCGGAAAGCACAGGCTCTACGACTATTGCCGGCTGCGAAACGTCCCGCACAGGAATTGCGGCAAGCTTGTCGTTGCCGCAAGCGAGGCCGAGCTTGGCTACCTCGAAAAGCTTTCCCGGCAGGCTCGCGCAAATGGCGTGGAAGACTGCTATCTCATCGATGCGGCGGAACTGACCCGCAGGGAGCCCCAGATCCGAGGCTTTGCAGCGCTCGTCTCTCCTTCGACGGGTCTCATCGACAGTCACGGCCTGATGCAGGCTTACACGGCCGATATCGAGGCCAATGGCGGAGCCGTCGTCTGCAATTCTCCCGTTGTCGAAGGCGAATTGGTTGCGGACAGGATTCGCCTCTCCGTCGGCGGCCGCGATCCGGCCATAATCGAAGCGCGGCTTGTGGTAAATGCCGCCGGTCTGAACGCATGGGCGCTGTCCGGGAGCCTGCTGGGCCTGAATGCGGGCACGATCCCGCCCCGTCACTATGCCAAGGGATGCTATTTCGCGCTGACGGGCCGCGCGCCCGCGACGCAGCTGATCTACCCGGTTCCCGAACCCGGCGGCCTCGGCGTGCACCTGACACTCGATCTTGCGGGCCAGGCGCGTTTCGGTCCCGACGTGGAATGGGTGGAGGCGATCGATTATGACGTCGATCCGATCCGCGCCGACAAATTCTATTCCGCAATCCGCCGCTACTGGCCCAATCTGGCGGACGGCGCGCTGCAGCCTGCCTATGCAGGCATCCGTCCGAAAATCGCCGGGCCGGACGCCGGCGGCGGCGGTGATTTCGTGATCCAGGGGCCGCAACAGACGGGTCATCCCGCCTATCTGGCGCTCTACGGAATAGAAAGCCCTGGCCTCACCGCCTCGCTCGCCATAGCGCAGAAGGTGGCGCAGCTTGCCGCATAAGACAGCGCGTTCTTCCAGACCTGCCGGATTGGCGACGATTGAACGGGATGTGTGACTTCGGCTCGGATGAGGCCGGGCCGTCCTACTGGAACAGCGTGAGCACGTTCTGCGGCGCGCCATTGGCGATCCACAGCGATTGCTGGGCGAGCTGCTGCTGGGTCTGCAGGGCCGTCAGCCGCGAGGATTCCTCTTCCATGTCGGCATCGACAAGCCGCCCGATGCCGCTTGCGACGGAATCCTGCAGGGTATCGACGAAATCGTCCTGCATGTTGAGGCGCTTGCCGATATCGCCCAGATAGCTCGCGGCCCGGATGACCTTCTGATCCATCATGTCGATGCCGCCGATGTAGTTCTGCAGGTCGTTGGCGGGGTTTGTGATATCGATGCCGGTAATGTCGAAATTGGGGGCAAAGCCGATATTGTCGCTGACGGCGAATAGATGAATAGCCGATCGGGTTGCCCCCTTGTCGGGATAGAGCGCCGGATCCGCCTGAAGGACGATGTCGGCGCCTGCCGCGGCAACCTGCACGCCGCTTCCGGCAAGCACGGCGCTCAGCACGCGCGCATAGTCGCCGGCGGTATTGATCTTCCCGTCACTGGTGCCGAGGACGCTATCGACGAGGTTTCTGTCGATGGTCACGTTTTTCACAGGCCCGTTGTTGGTCTGCACGCTGAAGGAAAACTTGACGTCGCGATGAACGAAGAAGGGACCGGCAAATGTGAACGGATAGCTCGCGACCGTACCGTCCTGCCGTTGGGCCGGCGGAGCGCCGAGCCCGAAATTATAGCCGCCGGCAACCGTCGAATTCACGTTCGAAACGACCATGCTCGATTGGCTGGCGCCCGGAATTTCGCCGCTGGTGAAGATGAGTTCCCCCGCGGAGGCAACGACGCTGCCCGGCGACCAGCTCATGTTGGACATGGCCGCGCGGATGACCGCGGCAAGATCGTCGGCGGTGTTGATCATGCCGTTGCTCGTGCCCAGCGTGGAGTCGATCGTGTTCTTGTCGATCGTGACCCTGCGTGTCTCCGCACCGTCGACCGTGAGATCGAAGGTCATGCTGTCCGTCGCCGTGAAGGCGGCGGTGCTTGGGTCGGGCAGGAAATTCGGGCCGAAGAACCAGAAGAGGCTGAAGCCCCTCTGGCCGTTTCCGACAAAGTCGGCATTTCTCAATCCGCCGATAAGGCCAAGCGATTTCTCGTCGGCCTGCAGCAGCCCTCCCCCGGTCGAGTTGAAAAGCGTCAGCTGCGTCAGGTCGACATCGGTCGTCCCGACGCCGACGCTGCCGTCGGCCCCGCGAAGGAGGGCGGAAACGATGCTCTTGTCATATCTGCTCATCGCATCGAGGCCGGAAATATCGGTGTTCAGCCAGTTCTCGCCGGAGAAGGAGGCTGACCCGGCCGTGGCCACAAGCCTGCCGCTCAGCGCATCGAGCTCCTCCTGGATCTTCGTCCTGTCAGCGCTCTTTTCGGTTGCCGCAATCAGTTTGGCTTTCATGTCGCCGATAATGTCGACGATCGAGGCGAGAGCCGACGAACTCGTATCGACCAGCGCCTCGCCGAGACCCAGCGCCTCGGACACTGCCGAAAGGCTTCTATTGTCCATGCGCATCGTGGTTGCGACAGACCAATAGGCCGCATTGTCGGACGCCTTCGCGATGCGCAGGCCGCTCGAAACTCTGTTCTGCGTCGAGTAGAGATCCGCCGTCACGGACCGGAGGGTTTGTAACGCCGCAATGCTGGAGTAATTGGTGTTGATAGAAGACATATGCGGCCTGAAATACGAGAAACAGCAAGGTCGATGAATCGATCTTCTTGAGACTTTGTTAGCCATGAATTGACGTCAGGTTAGGTTAATCCTGCGTAAAGGGAGGCGCGAAATCTCGGATTGTTTTTACCGTTGCCTGTACTTTTATTGGTCTTTCTTGCGCCCGCGCATTTTCATCGAAAGACACTCTTTCCGTGCCGCCGCGAAAGGGTTTGTCGCCTGATATTGCGGATCGCCGCTCGCGCCTTTGCCGCACCCGTCATCCTGCCTCTCCCCCGACATCGCTAAGTCGCTGCCCTGGCGGAACTTTTTTCGGTTGCGCGCGTTTAATCCCTCGTTTTTCCCAGGAGGGAGCTTGCCATGGAAAACGAAGGTGTAGGTTGGATTGCAGCCATCATTATCGGCGGTTTCGCCGGATGGCTGGCGGAGAAGTTCATGCACAGCAATATGGGCGTGTTCATGAACATAATACTTGGCATCATAGGCGCGATCGTCGCCAACTGGATTCTCGCTATCCTCAATATCCAGCCGTTGACCGGCTGGCTCGGATACCTGATCACGGGTTTTGTCGGGGCATGTATCCTGATCGCGCTCGGACGCCTCGTCCGCCGCTGACCTGACACGGAAAAGATTGTCGGCAAAGACTGAAAGGCCGGGCGCCACGCGTCCGGCTTTTTTCGTCTACCGGCGGCTGAGAAGGCCGAAGAGATAGGCGACACCCGCCGTAATGGCGATCGCCGTCAATGGCTCTTCACGCACTTTGTCGCGCACGCGCTCGGTCATGACGGAGGCTTCGTCGGCCACTGCGGTCCTGGCGCCCTGCCCGAGCGCGATCACGCTCTCCGAAAGGCGGGCCAGGTCCTCGCGCAGCGCAGCAACCTGCGCGGACAGATCTTCGGCGGCAACTTCCGCCTTGACGCGCGCAGCGGTGGATTCGGCGGAAGCGGTTTTCAGTTCGGCCATGGTCTGCTCCTGTTTGATGGAATGCCGCTTCAACGACATGAAGGCTGGAAAGGTTCCGCAATCCGGCATCTTTTGTCTCCCGCGCAGGCCTCGCGAAGGCGTGTGCGGACCCTGCAAGCTTTTCGTGCGACAAGCCTTCATTTCCGCGCAGCTTTGTTTTATGGAACGACGAATGTCTGCCCTTCCGGGCCAATGATAATGCGAGGTTTGCGTTTCCATGTTCCATCTTCTGAGAAGAGCCGCTCAGACCTGGGTTGCCAAGCTGCTCCTGCTCCTGCTCGTCGCCTCCTTCGGCATCTGGGGCGTGTCGCGCGAGCTGATAAGCGGCGGCAGCAGCACGACGGTCGTCACCGTCGGCGACCAGCATGTGGACGTCAATGAATTCCGCCTCGCCTACCAGCGCCAGGTTGCTCAGATCGGCCAGCAGTTCGGCACGCGCCTGACGCCGGAACAGGCCCGTGCCTGGGGCGTTGAACGGCAGGTGCTCGCCCAGCTTCTGGCCGGCGCCTCGCTGGACCAGCTTGCCGACGATATGGGGCTCGGTCTTTCGGAAGACCGCCTTGCCCAGCTGATCGGTGACGATCCGGCCTTCAAGGCCCTCAACGGCCAGTTCGACCGCTCGCTCTTCACCTCGCGCCTGCGCAATGCCGGCATCCGGGAAGACGACTATATCAAGGATCGCAGCAAGCAGGCCGTGCGCAGCCAGATCATCGAAGCCGTCGCCAACGGCTTCCAGGCGCCGGCGACGCTCGTCAACGCCCTGAAACTCTACGGCAACGAGAGCCGCAGCGTCGATTACCTGCTGCTGACCAACGCCAATATCGAGCCGATCAAGGCGCCGGCCGACGATGTGCTCTCCAAGTGGTTCGAAGACGCCAAGCAGCGCTATCGCGCGCCGGAATACCGCAAGATCGCCTATCTCAAGCTTCAGCCCGACGATATTGCCGATCCGGCGACCGTCACCGACGACCAGATCAAGGAAGCTTTCGACAAGGCCAAGGCGGCCTATACGACGCCGGAAAGCCGCACGCTGGAACAGCTCACCTTCGCCAGCAAGGATCTCGCCAATGCGGCTGAAACCGCGCTGAAGACGGGCACGAGCTTCGACCAGCTCGTCACCGACCAGGGCAAGACCGCAGGCGACGTGCTGCTCGGCGAATTCACCAAGGACAAGGTTCCGGACCAGGCCGTGGCCGACGCCGCCTTCGCCGTGAAGACGGACGGGGGCACCACGGCTGTCGTCGACGGTACCTTCGGCCCGGTCATCCTGCGCGTGACCAACATCAAGCCGGAAACGACCAAGAGCTTCGACGAGGTGAAGGAAGAGCTCCGCAAGCAGCTTTCGCTCGCCAATGCCTCGCAGGAAGTCATCAACGTGCATGACCGGATCGAGGACATGCGCGCCGGCGGCACCTCCCTTGAAGAAATCGCCAGCCAGCTCAAGCTGAAGGCCGTCGTCATCGACGCCGTCGACATGACGGGCGCCGACAAGGACGGCAACCCGGTCAAGGATATCCCGGCCCAGCAGCAGCTTCTGCCGGAGGCCTTCAAAACCGATGTCGGCGCCGATGCCACGGCCATCGCCGTCGGCAATGACGGTTATGTCTGGTTCGACGTGCGCGACGTCATGCCGGAGCGTGAACGTCCGCTTGCCGAAGTGCGTGACAAGGCGGTTCAGGACTGGACGGCCGAGCAGCAGAAGGCCGAGCTTGCCAAGAAGGCGGACGAGCTGAAGGCCGAGGCGCAGAAGGGCACCTCGCTTGCCGATATCGCCGCGCCGCTTGGCATCGCCGTCGAAACCAAGAGCGGCTTTACCCGCTCGACCGACGATCCCGTTCTCGGTCGCACCGGTATCAACGCCGCCTTCTCCGGCCCCCTCGACACCGTCGCGGCGGCTGTCGGCGCCGATCCGAGCACGCAGATCCTGCTCAAGGTGACAGAGGTCAACGCCGAGCCGACGACCGATGCCTTGAACAACCGCGACCAGCAGATCGCCACCATTGCAAATCAGGCCGGTGATGACATTCTGGATCAGATGGTCAACCTGTTGCAGAGCCAGTATGGCGTAACGGTGAACCAGAACCTCGCCGAACAGGCGACCGTCCGCTAGGGGGAAGCGACGCATGACCGATCTGAAGCCGCTTCTGGCCAAGGCAGCAAGCCGCGAGCCCCTGACCCGTGACGAGGCCCGCCAGGCCTTCGATATCCTGATGTCCGGCCAGGCAACGCCTTCGCAGATCGGCGGCTTCCTGATGGCCCTGCGCGTCCGCGGCGAGACGGTCGACGAGATCGTCGGCGCCGTTACCACGATGCGCTCCAAGATGCTGCGGGTTGTGGCGCCCGCCGACGCGATCGATATCGTCGGCACCGGCGGCGATGCCAGCGGCACCTACAACATCTCGACGCTGGCGGCGCTGATCGTCGCCGGCACGGGTGTTCCGGTCGCCAAGCACGGCAACCGGGCGCTGAGTTCGAAATCCGGCGCCGCCGACAGCCTTGCCGCACTTGGCGTCAACCTCGAAGTCACCCCGGACATGATCTCGCGCTGCATTGCCGAGGCCGGCGTCGGCTTCATGTTCGCGCAGCAGCATCATTCGGCCATGCGCCATGTCGGCGCGACGCGTGTCGAGCTCGGCACGCGCACGATCTTCAACCTGCTTGGCCCGCTCTCCAATCCGGCCGGCGTCAAGCGCCAGCTTCTCGGCGTCTTCGCCCCCCAATGGGTCGTGCCACTTGCCGAGGTCATGCGCGATCTCGGCTCCGAAAGCGTGTGGGTCGTGCATGGCGACGGTCTCGACGAGATCACCACGACCGGCAAGACCAGCGTCGCAGCGCTCGAGAACGGCCAGATCCGCACTTTCGAACTGTCCCCGGCCGATTTCGGCGTCGCCCCCTGCGTGCTCGCCGACATCAAGGGCGGCGACGGCGCCGTCAACGCGGCCGCGCTCCGCGAAGTGCTTGCCGGCGCCAGGAACGCTTACCGCGATATCGCGCTCGCAAATGCCGCCGCCTCGCTCGTCATTGCCGGCAAGGCCGAGACGATCCGTGACGGCATGAAGCTCGCAACGCAATCGCTGGACAGCGGCGCGACAGCCGCCGCACTCGACAAACTCGTCGCCGTTTCCAACGATATCGACTAGGATCGTCTCATGACCGATATCCTGAAGAAGATCGAAGCCTACAAGCGTGAGGAAATCGCTGCCGCCAAGGCAAGGACCCCGCTTGCGGATCTGAAGGCCATGCAGGCCGGCCAGTCGGCGCCGCGCGGCTTCCGCAAGGCGCTCGTCGCCAAGCGCGACGCCGGCGAGATCGGCCTCATCGCCGAGATCAAGAAGGCAAGCCCCTCCAAGGGCCTGATCCGCCCGGATTTCGATCCGCCTGTTCTCGCCAGGGCATACGAGGCCGGTGGCGCGGCCTGCCTTTCGGTGCTGACCGATACGCCGAGCTTCCAGGGGGCGCCGGAATTCCTGACGGCAGCGCGTGCCGCCTGCGCCCTGCCCGCTCTGCGCAAGGATTTCATGTTCGAGACCTATCAGGTCCACGAGGCCCGTGCCTGGGGCGCCGACTGCATCCTGCTCATCATGGCCTCGCTGAGCGACGACGATGCCGAACGTCTGCAGGACGAAGCTTTCTCGCTCGGCATGGACGTGCTGGTCGAAGTTCACGACGCGCCGGAAATGGAGCGGGCACTCAAGCTTTCCTCGCCGCTCGTCGGCATCAACAACCGCAACCTGCGCACTTTCGAGGTCAGCCTGACGGTCAGCGAGACGCTGGCGGCCATGGTTCCGGCAGACAGGCTGCTGGTCGGCGAAAGCGGCATCTTCACCAACGGGGATTGCAAGCGCCTGCAGGCCGCCGGCATCAACACCTTCCTCGTCGGCGAAAGCCTGATGCGCAAGGACGACGTGGCGGCCGCCACCCGCGCGCTGCTCTTTGGCGAAGCCGCCATTGCGGCCGAATGACATGAGCGGCGAAAAGCCCGGCCTTACCCATATCGATGCCGCCGGCGAGGCGCATATGGTCGATGTCTCCGACAAGGCCGAGACCGTGCGCATCGCCACCGCCGAGGGCCATGTGAAGATGGCGCCGGAAACGCTGGCACTGATCCGTGAAGGCAATGCGAAAAAGGGCGATGTCATCGGCACCGCCCGCCTTGCCGGCATCATGGCCGCCAAGCGCACCGCCGATCTCATTCCGCTCTGCCATCCGCTGATGCTGACGAAGGTCACGGTGGAGATCGGGGAAGACGCCGCCCTGCCCGGCCTGCGCGTCACCGCGACCGCCAAGCTCACCGGCAAGACCGGTGTGGAAATGGAAGCGCTGACCGCCGTCTCCGTCGCGTGCCTGACGATCTACGACATGGCCAAGGCCGCCGACAAGGCAATGGAGATCGGCGGCGTCCGCCTGCTCGAAAAATCCGGCGGCAAGTCGGGCGATTTCCGCCATCCGGAGGCAAGATGAACCTTCTACCGGTCGCCGAGGCTCTGAGCCGGCTGCTCTCCAGCGCAAGGCCCGTTACCATGTCGGAAAGGCTGCCGCTGGCAGCCGCCGAAGGCCGCGTCCTGGCCGCCGATCTGACGGCCGGCCTCACGCAGCCGCCCTTCAACGCATCGGCCATGGACGGCTATGCCCTGCGCCGTGAAGACGCGCCGGAGCCGGGCGCCGTGCTCAAGATCATCGGCACCTCGTCTGCCGGCCACGGTTTTGCCGGAAGCGTCGGCCAGGGCGAGGCTGTGCGTATCTTCACCGGCGCGCCCGTTCCGTCAGGCGCCGACAGCGTCCTGCTGCAGGAAGACGCGGAAAAGATCGAAGGCGGCATCAGGACGAATTTCCCGGTGCGGCAGAGCCAGCATGTGCGCCCGCGCGGCCAGGATTTCACCGAGGGCGAAGTCGTGCTGCCGGCCGGTACCGTGCTCGATTTCTCGCGGCTGACGGTGGCTGCCGGCATGAACCGGCCCGAGGTCGAGGTGCTGGCCCGCCCGCGGATTGCCATCCTCGCGACAGGCGACGAACTGCTGGCGCCGGGAAGCACGCCCGGCCCGTCGCAGATCATCGCCTCCAATACGTTCGGCGTTGCGGCCCTTGCCCGCAGGGCCGGCGCCGATGTGCTCGATCTCGGCATCGTGGCCGATGACAAGGCGCAGATATCGGCGGCAATCGACAGGGCGCGCAGCGCGAGCGTCGATGTGATCGTCACGCTGGGCGGCGCCTCGGTCGGCGACCATGATCTGGTGCAGGCGACGCTGATCGAGGCAGGCATGCAGCTCGATTTCTGGCGCATCGCCATGCGCCCCGGCAAACCGCTGATGGTCGGCAGCTTCGGCAAGACACATGTGCTCGGCCTGCCCGGCAATCCGGTCTCCAGCCTCGTCTGCTCGCTGCTCTTCCTTGAGCCGCTGATCCGCAAGCTTGCCTCGCTGCCGCCGGTCCGGCGCGAGGTCATGGCGGAAGCCGGCGTCGCATTGCGCGCCAACGACCACAGGCAGGATTACGTGCGCGCCAGGCTTTCGAAATCGACAACCGGCGGCTGGCTGGCCGAACCCTTCGACAAGCAGGATTCGTCGATGATGAAAACGTTCGCCTATTCGGACTGCCTCATCGTCCGTCCGCCGCATGCGCCGGAACTGCCGGCGGGGGCCGCCTGCCCGGTCATGCTTCTGCGGCCAGATCTGCTCGCCTGACCTTTCCTGACGTGACGGCAATCCAGAAGCAGATCTGCGCGAGCACGCTCGCGCCGAGAATGACGGTCGCTGCCGCAAGGCCCGGATCGCCGCCGATGCCCGAGAGCGCGCTGCAGACGGCTCCAACTGCCATCTGCGTCGATCCGTAAAGACCGGAAGCCGAACCCGTGACCTTCGGATTGACGCTGACGGCCAGCGTCAGTGCGTTTGGCGAGGCAACGCCGGCGCCGATCGTATAGACCATGATCGAGCTCATCATCGGCAGCAGCGTCAAATGGTCCGTTGCCGCCAAGCCGAAAAAGACCAGCGCGGCGCCGATGCTGACGAGATTGGAAATCACCATCAGCCGCTTCATCGCAAACCGGCCGATCAGCCGCGTGGCGATCATGCTTCCGATCCAGTAGCCGAAGATCAGCAGCGCCAGACAGAGACCGACTTCGGTTGCGGGGCGGCCGAGTTCGTTGATGACGATGAAGGGCGCGGATGCCGTAAACGCATACATGGACGTCGTCGCACAGCCGCCGCCGATGGCGTAACCGACAAAGGAGCGCGAGGCGAGCAGGCCGAGATAATCGCGGCTGAGCGACGTCACCGAAGCCTCGGCGTTGCGCGTGCCGGTCTCCGGCACCTTGCGCCATGTCAGCAGCAGGTTGACGATGCCGAGCATGCAGAGCGCCACGAAGATCGAACGCCATCCGAGCGTGGCCGCAAGCGCCCCGCCGGCGATCGGTGCAAGGCCCGGCCCGACCGTGACCATGAGGTTCATGATCGCAAGCCGCTTGGCCGTTTCGTCGGGGCTTGACGTGTCGCGCACGATGGCCCGCGCAATGACCAGGCCGGCGCAGCCGCCGAAAGCCTGAAAGAGCCTTGCCGCGATCAGCGCTTGCACGCCGGGCGAGACCAGCGCCGCAACGCCTGCCATCGTATAGAGCACGAGCCCGCTCATCAGCACCGGCCGGCGGCCGTAGCGGTCCGATAGCGGGCCGTAGACGAGCTGGCCCACCGCAAGGCCGAAGATATAGAGGCTGACGGTCAGCTGCATCTCGCCGATCGAAGCGCCGAGATCGGCTGCCGCCGCAGGCAGGGCCGGCACGAAAATATGCATGGCGAGCGTGCCGCTGAAGGTGATGAGCCCGAGCAGCCAGATCGGTATGTGAAGCTTTGCGCCAGGCGGCCGGGCTTCAATCATCGGGCCGGGATGCGAATTCACTGTTCTGGCTCCTCGAGCTGTCGGGCAAGCACGTCGCTGATGTGGCTGAGCACGCGCCATGTGGTTTCGATGTCTTCGCGCGGGAGAAGGGCAAGCGCTTCCTCGCGGATGCCCTGCGCCACGCGTTCGACCGCCTCCACGGTCCTGCTGCCCTCCTGCGTCAGCAGGATTTCTTTCGCGCGCCTGTCCTCGCCTTCCCGCCGCTCGACCAGCCCCGCCTTTTCCAGATTGTCGAGCAGCCGCACGACCGAGGAATTGTCGAGCGAGAGCGAGGCCGCCAGCTCCTTCTGGTGCATCGGGGTCGGCGATCGGGCGATGCGCAGCAGCGGCAGCCATGTCGCCTCCGTCAGCCCGAAAGGCTGCAGGCGCTGGTTTGCGACCCGGCGCCAGTAGCGCGCGGTCTGGGAGACGAGGCTCCCGAATGAGGTTGTGATCGTATCGTCGGTCATGGGAATATCGATGGGATAGCAATAGATGACATATCATCTATTTTGAGGCAAGACCGAAGGCGGATGGCCCGACCGAGGCCATCTGCGGCGTTTCACCTCAATCGGAACACCGCGCTGGTGGCGGTCGGGCTGCCCCTGGCGCCGCCGAAATCGGGAACGGCATAGTCTGCGATCGGCAGCAGGGAGCCGGTCGGCAGAGGCGCCCTGCCCGGATCGCCGATGAGCACATCGAGACCGGCCGTGCGGCAGCGCCGGAGAAAAGGCAGGACCCGCTCCGCCAGCGCCTCGTCGTAGAACACGTCACCGGCCAGAATCACGTCGGCTGCGGGCGGCGCGCCGTCGACAATGTCGCCGAGCCGGACGTCGATGGAGACCCCATTGGCTGCGGCATTCAGCCGTGCTGCAGCGATCGCTTTCGCATCGATATCGACGGCGAGCACATGCGCTGCTGCGCATTTCATCGCCATGATGGCGACAAGGCCGGAGCCTGTTCCGAGATCGACGACACGTTTGCCGGCGACCTCCTGCGGCTGGTCCAGAAGGTAGCGTGCGAGCACCGTGCCACCTGCCCAGGGATAGGCCCAGTAAGGCGGCATCAGATCGGAGCCGTCAGCCATTGCAAGGCGATAGAGGCCGCTCTTCGGTGTGGCTGTGTGCAGCCGGATACCTGGTATCGACGGTATTTCCGCAAGCGGCAGGTTCGCCCGGATGAAGGCCGTCAGGTCGGGATGGTCATCTGCGGGAGCCGGTCTCATCTGCCGTCGGTTGCTTCTCGTTGCTGCAGACCGATCCGGCCATGCGTGACGCATAATACCTCGCTGGACCTTTGTATAGTTATGGAAGCCCGCCTGCCGGCGTAACTTTCGCCCGCGACGCCGAAGGGCATCGTTCCCATTTCCCGAAGCAGGAGGACTCCATGATGCAACCGATCACCAGACGTTCATTCTCGGCCGCTCTCGTTGCAGGGGCCGCGCTCAGCATGTTTCCGGCCGCCGGCCGGGCCGCCGGCGTAACCAGGGCAAAGAACGTGGTTCTCGTCCATGGCGCCTATGCCGACGCATCCTGCTGGCTGGATGTCATCCCCCGCCTGCAGGCGGCCGGGCTCGATGTCATGGCGGTACAGAACCCCCTCACCTCCTTTGCCGACGATGTCGAAGCCACAAGGCGCATCCTCGCCCTCATGGACGGGCCGACCGTGCTTGCCGGCCATTCCTATTCCGGCATGATCGTCACCGAAGCCGGTATCGATCCGAAAGTCACGGCGCTCGTCTATATCGCCGCGCGTGCGCCCGATGCCGGCGAGGATTATACGGCACTCGCCAAGCAGTACCCGACGCCGCCGGCCAGCGCCGGTCTCGTCCACAATGGCGGTTACGCCCAGTTGAATGAGGAGGCTTTCGTCAGGGATTTTGCCGGCGATCTGCCGGTCGCCCGCGCCAAGGCGCTCTATGCCGTGCAGGGCCGCATTTCCGACACGCTGTTCAATGCCAGGACGACCGTTGCCGCCTGGCGCTCAAAGCCGTCATGGTATGCCGTTTCGAAGAACGACCGCACCATCAATCCCGATCTCGAACGCTTCATGGCAAAACGCATGAACGCAACGACGGTGGAACTCGACGCCAGCCACGTTTCGCTGATTTCCCAGCCGCGCGCCGTCGCCAATCTCATCCTCGCAGCCGCCGGTCGAGGCGAGCGCAGCTGAGATCTGCGCTGCGGTTCTGCGGCCGCGACACGTGAAAACAAAGAGCTAAAGCGCGGCACGCGAATCTGAAGGATCGTGACGCGCTTCAGCCGGTCGCATCGCCTTACCGGTGCGGCCGGCGACCGCCTCAGCGGTCTTTCTTCTTGGCGAACTTGCCCTTGCCGCCATCAAACCTGGGGCCATCGAACTTGCCCTTGCCGCCCTCGAATTTGCCGCCCTCGAATTTCGGCTTGCCGGGCTTCTTGGTCCAGGGCCTGTCGTCCTGGCGCTCCGCGCCGGCCGGCCTGTCCTTGTTGAACTTGCCCTTCGGCTTGTCGCCCCGGAAGCGATCGTCGCCGCGCTCTTCGAAGGATTTCTTCGCGTAGGCAGGCTTGCTGAAATCCGGCGTGCCGTTCAGCCTGACCACGCGGATGCCGCGCTCCATCGTCTTGTTGGGGCCGAGCGCACCGAGAAAACCGTCGGCGCTGTCGGCCGCGATTTCCACGAAGGTTTCGTCCGGCTGCATCTTGATCGCGCCGATCTCGCGCTTGGTGAGATTGCCGTTGCGGCACAGCATCGGGATCAGCCAGCGCGGTTCGGCATTCTGTTTGCGGCCGACGGAAACCGAGAACCAGACGCTCGGGCCGAAATCGTCGCGCGGTCCCTTCTGCGCCGGTGCGAATTCGCGTGCCTCGCCATTGTCGCGGCGCTTGCGGGCGCGGTCGTCCTGGACGGAAACCTCGATCAGGTCTTCCGGCGCCGACTGGTTGGCGCGGTAGAGGCGCACGAAGGCGGCGGCCAGCGTCTCGGCGCCGTGGCTGGCGATGAGTTTCTGCACCAGATCCTGTTCTTCGTCCTGCGGCCTGTCGGCAAAGATCGGATCGGCAAGCAGCCGCTCGTCGTCCCGCGCCATCACCTCCTCGGCGGAAGGCGGCCGTGCCCAGCTGGCGGCGATGCCGGCATTGTCGAGTAGGCGTTCGGCCTTGCGCCGCACGTTGAGCGGCACGATGAGCGCGCTGACGCCCTTGCGGCCTGCGCGGCCCGTGCGGCCGCTGCGGTGCAGCAGCGTTTCCGGGTTGGTCGGCAGGTCGGCATGGACGACGAGATCGAGGCCCGGCAGGTCGATACCGCGCGCCGCCACGTCGGTCGCGATGCAGACGCGCGCACGCCCGTCGCGCATGGCCTGCAGCGCATGGCTGCGCTCGTTCTGCGTCAGCTCGCCCGACAGGGCCACGACATTGAAGTTGCGGTTGTGGAACCGCGCCGTCAGGTGGTTGACGGCCGCGCGCGTCGAACAGAAGACGATCGCATTGCGCGCTTCGTAGTAGCGCAGCACGTTGATGATCGCGTTTTCGCGGTCGCTCGGCGAGACGACGAGCGCGCGATATTCGATATCGACATGCTGCTTTTCTTCCGCCTGCGTGGAAATGCGCACCGCGTCGCGCTGATAGCTTTTGGCGAGCTTGGCGATAGCTGCGGGCACCGTCGCGGAGAACATCAGCGTGCGGCGCTCGTCGGGTGCCGATTCCAGGATGAATTCCAGGTCTTCGCGGAAACCGAGATCAAGCATCTCGTCCGCCTCGTCGAGCACGACAGCCTTGAGATCGGCCATGTCGAGCGCATTGCGGCGGATATGGTCGCACAGGCGTCCCGGCGTGCCGACGACGATATGGGCGCCACGTTCCAGCGCCCGGCGCTCGCTGCGGATATCCATGCCGCCGACGCAGCTGACGATGACGGCGCCGGCCATTTCATAGAGCCATTCCAGCTCGCGCTTGACCTGCAGCGCCAGTTCGCGCGTCGGTGCGATCACCAGGGCAAGCGGGGCGGCTGCCGGCGCAAAGCGCTCGACGCCATCGAGCAGGGTCGGCGCAAGCGCCAGCCCGAAGGCGACGGTCTTGCCCGAGCCGGTCTGTGCGGAAACGAGAGCGTCGGAGGCGGCAAGCGCCGGGTCGAGCATCGCCTTCTGGACAGGAGTGAGCTCGGTATAGCCGCGCTTCTGCAACGCCTTGGCGATCGCCGGAACGACGCCGTTATATTCAGTCATTTGTTCGATCTTTCGGAGCTGTCAGGCGCGTCAAGCGCCGTAGCCGGACTCGTCCGGCCGAAGAGTTGGGCCGTTCCTACTCGCTCCGGCTGCGATTGTCAAAGTGTCTCGCCACGCCATGTGTAGATGGCGATGCCGCCGGAGCGGCCGCGAAGTTTCGTCTCGAACGGCCCGGTCAGCCGGCCCGTCCGCAATGGAATGGCGTCGGGACCGGCGGCATCGAGCAGGCTGGCGCTGAGCGCAAGCTCGGCACCCCGGCTGGCGGCGACTTCCATGAGGCGCTGTGCGACATTCACGGTATCGCCCGTCGCGGTGATCTGCTGCCGGTCGCCGCTGCCGAGACGCGAGGCGACGATCGTGCCGCAATGGGCGCCGAGCTTGAAGCCGATCTTCCTGCGGCGAAGCTCCGGATGACCGGCAAGGAAGAGGCGGGTGCGCTCGGCCAGCCGTACGGCGCAGGCCGCAGCCCGGGCCGCATCGTCGGCTGCCGGTGCCGGCAGCCCGAACAGCATCATGGCGCCGTCGCCCATGAAGCTCGTGATCGCCCCGCCGTGCTGGCGCGTCTCCTCGTCGATCAGTTCGAAGAAGCTGCTGAGGATCTCCCGCACGGCAGCCGGCCCGACGGCCTCGCTGAGGCCGGTGAAGCCCGAGAGGTCGATGAAGACCACGGAGGCGTTCTGCCGCACAGGTTCGGCAAGGAAGGCCGGATCGCGCGCCAGCCATTCGCCGAGACCCGGCGCCTCGATGCGCTGCAGCCGCGCCGACTGGTCGGCGAAGTGCCGCGCGCGGCTGCGGTCGCGCCAGAGTTCGGCAGCGCCGAAAATCAGCGCCGGCGGCAGGCCCGCCGCAATCGGCAGGGCCGCGCTCAGCCAATAGCCGTTCGCAAAGGCCGCGAGGTTGAGCATCGCCCAGACAATGACCGTCAGGCCGATGATGACGAAACCGAGCGCGCTTCTCCGCCACGCGATCAGCGCCACCAGCAGCATGGGCAGGATAACGGCGATGCCGGCATCCGCCTGCCGCACCTTGTGGTCGCGCACCATGCCGTCGCCGGCGATCAGGTGGGTAATCGCCGTCGACATGACCTCGACACCCGGCAGAATGGGATCGAACGGCGTCGGGAAGACGTCGCCGCCGCCCGTGACCGTCGCACCGATCACAACCACCTTGCCGGTAACAGCATCTGCCGGCAGCTTGCCGTCGAGCGCATCGGCGGCGCTGAACGTGCGGATGCTGCCTGCCGGTCCGTAGAAGGTGAGCGGCAGGCGCTGGCCGGTATCGGTCGGAATGCGGTGAGCGCCGAGGCGGATGTCGTCCGTCTCGATCAAAGGTTCGGCGCCAAGCGCAATCGAGGCCGTCCGCAGGGGAAAGGCCGCATCCAGCCGGCCGGGTGCGCGCGAAAACAGCGGAATGAAGCGCGGCACGCCGCTCTGGTCCGTTGCGACATTGACGATGCCGAGGGCTGCCGCGTCCTCAAAGCGCGGCTGCGGCAACAGAAGCTGCTGCGCCTCCGGAACCGCCGCCAGCGGATCTTCCGCGTTCGCCGTCACCGGTTGGAGACTTTGCGGAAAGGTTGCCGCGCCGGCAATGATGCTCGGTGTCGCCTTCAAGGCTGCGGCGAGCGCGGCATCCCCCTCCTCCGGCCCGGGATCGACAAGCAGAATGTCCAGCGCCAGCGCCTTCGGCTGCAGCGTGCCGATGGATGTCACGAGGTTGGCGAGCGTGGCGCGGCTCAGCGGGTAGCCGTGCGCCGCCGCCGTGCGGTCATCGATCGCGATGATGGAAACGATGTCGGGCGGCGTGCGAACCCCGGCGATCGTGCTGCGCAGGTCGGCCAGCGTCGCTTCCATTCGCTCCAGCGGGTCGAAGCCCGGCCGAAGATGAAAATAGCCGAGCATCGCGCCCCACAGACCGGCGAGCAGCAATGCGGTCACGGTCTGGAAGCGATGGTTCATGGTGTCTTACTGGCCGAGGCGTGCAAGAAGTGCGGCGGCGCGTTCGCCGGGCCAGGTGCGCACCGTCAGCGGGTCCGTCCCCTGCTCGACATCGACGCCCTCGCCTGGACCCAGCACCACTGCGGCGCCAGCCGGACGACGCACGCCGACGCGCCCGCGGGTGACGAGTACGGAGGTCGTGCCGCTTTTGACGTCGACGGCCCATTGCGTGCCCCGCACGGCGGCGATCGCCTGTGGCGTCACCACCTGGAAGCCACCGCGATGCTGGGCGCTGTCGACATCGACGAGCACGGCCTTGCTGCGCAGGGACAATGAATCCGGGCTGCCGTCGCGATTGCGGTCGGTCAGCCTGAAGGATGCCCCGCGTTCGGCGGTGATGCTGACGCCGCCCGAGCAACGGAAAACCTGGTTGCCGTTCGTCGCTCGCGAGATCGCACATCCGGCAGACTGGGCATTGGCTGCGCCTTCAGGCAGCAGGCCGATGATCAGCACAGCCGAAAACAGGCTGCGGGAGAATGCTGGCATGGCTTTCATGATCCGCCCCTCGTGACCGTCAGGTGCATTTCTGAATGCGCCGGATGGCCCATACTAAAGCATGTCGCGCAAAAGTGTGCAGCGGTTTTGCAATCACGATCCCTATGCAAAAACTGGAAGTTGCGCAAGCCACCCGGAGAGCTTCAGCGTTCGGGGCCGGCCGGTGACGGACCGACATAACGGGCGCGCGGGCGGATCAGATGACCGCTCTCGATCTGCTCCATCGCATGGGCGAGCCAGCCCGCCGTGCGTGCCAGAGCGAAGATGATGATCGGCGCCTCCTCGGGCAGACCGAAGGCCGCGGTCATGGCCGCAAGCGCGAAATCGACATTGACCTTCTCGCCCACCATCTCTTCTCCGGCCCGCTGCACGTCGAGGAAGACGGCCGGCACGTCGAAGGTCGAGAGCAGCACCTTGGCCCTTACGTCGCCGTCAGGATAAAGCTGGTGCCCGAAAGCGGCCGGCCTGCTTCCCCGCAGCAGCAGGCGGCGGATCGCCTGTTCGGCGCCAATGGTTGCGGCGGCCTCGGCAAGGGCATCGACGCTGCGCCAGGCCGAGCCATGCAACGGCCCGGTCAGCGTCGCAAGGCCCGATAGAACGGCGGCAGACAGCGACGCACCCGTCGAAACCGTGACCCGCACCGCGAAGGCGGAAGCGTTGAGTTCGTGATCGGCGAGCATGACAAGCGCGATCCGCAGGCAATCGGCGGCATCGGGCCTGCCCCAGCACATGGCCAGGCGATGGTGCAGGGGATGGTCCGCAGACCCTGGTGCCAACACGTCCGCAACGGCTGAAAGCACATTGCATGCCTCCGCCTGCAGGGCTGAGCGCGCACGCCCGAGCGACGGCAGGTCGGTGCCCGCCCGCCCGGCCAGCGCCAGAAGCGCTGCCTGGATGGAAGGCGAAGCCGGCTCTGGCGAAGCGTTCGGTGGGCAGGAAAAATTCTGCGCGTCCCACAGCAGGCGCGCCGTCTCTTCCAGCGTCGCATGAGCGGAGAGCGCCGCTGCGTCCTGCCCCCGATAGAGCAATCGTCCGGCCACGATGGTCGAGATCGACGAGGCCAGCACCGGATCGCCCCAGCGGATCGCTTCGGCGGCGACCGTCTCGCTCTTGCGCCGGCCGGCATGGCGCTCGGCAAGCCGTTTGACGTCGCTTTCCTGGTAGAGGCTGCGGCGCGGATCGGCCGGGTCGGCCTTGGCGCGGATGCGGCCGCGGCTGACATTGGCATAGAGCGTCTGCGGCTTGGTGCCGAGTTCGGCCAGTGCTTCCTCTGCCGTCAACCAGGTCATGGCTGCCTCATGTTGATCGATTGCATCAAGATTGACGTCAATCAAACTAGGACAGATCTTTGATCCGGTAAAGGAGAAAGACCCATGAAAAACGGTTTGGAAGATGTCATTGCCGCTGAAACCCAGCTCTCGGATGTCGACGGCGAAGCCGGCCGGCTGATCATCCGCGGCGTATCGCTGGATCATCTGGCCGGGCGCAGCACCTATGAGGATGTCGCCGCCCTGCTGCTGGACGGCCTGATCGAGCCGCATCTCGACGCGGGCGAATTGCGCCGCCGGCTCGGCGAAGCGCGAACGGAGGTCTTCGTCCAGGTGGAGGCTGCCGATTCGCGCCTGCTGGCGCTGCCGCCGGTCGATGCCGTGCGCGCGCTCCTCGCCCGCCTGCCCGATGGCGAGGATATCGATACCGCACTTCGCCTGCTCGCAGCCCCTGCCGTCTTCCTGCCCGCGGTGCTGCGCCTGCAGCGCGGCCAAAAGCCGGTCAGGCCCGATGCCGGCCTGCCGCAGTCGGCCGATATCCTGCGCATGCTCTCGGGCGCGGTAGCGAGCGCCGAGCAGGCCGCAGCCCTCGACACCTATCTCGTGACCATATCGGATCATGGCCTCAACGCCTCGACCTTCGCCTCGCGCGTCATCGCCTCCACCCGCGCCGGCCTTACATCCTCGGTTCTGGCGGCGATCAGCGCCCTCAAGGGGCCGCTGCACGGCGGCGCCCCGGGACCGGTGCTCGACATGCTCGACGGTATCGGTAGCGGGGCCAATGCCGGTCCCTGGCTGCGGTCCGCGCTCGATCGCGGCGAACGGCTGATGGGTTTCGGCCATCGTATCTACCGCGTGCGCGATCCGCGTGCCGACGCCCTGAAAAACGCGCTGAAGCCGCTCGTCACTGCCGGCCAGGTCGATGCCGCCAGGATCGCGCTGGCCGAAGCCGTGGAGCAGGCAGCGCTCGCCATTCTCAAGGAACGCAAGCCCGACCGGCCGCTGGATGTGAACGTGGAATTCTATACCGCGCTGCTGCTGGAAAGCCTCGGCTTTCCGCGCGAAGCCTTCACCGGCGTCTTCGCCATTGGCCGCACCGTCGGCTGGATTGCGCATGCCCGCGAACAGGCTTTGGAAGGCCGCCTCATCCGCCCGCGCTCCGTCTATGTCGGGCCGCTGCCGGAAGCGGCGTGACGGAAAGAGAAAGGCCGCTCCCTCACCCCGGAGGAAGCGGCCGATATTTCAGACCAGCCGGCTCTGTTCCGTCGCCGCTTCGATGAAGCTTGCAAAGAGCGGATGCGGGTCGAGCGGGCGGGATTTCAGTTCCGGATGGTACTGAACGCCGATGAACCACGGATGGTCAGGATATTCGACCGTCTCCGGCAGCACGCCGTCAGGCGACATGCCGGAGAAGACCAGGCCGCAATCCTCCAGCCGGTCCTTGTAGTCGATATTGACTTCGTAGCGGTGGCGGTGACGCTCGGAAATATCGGTCGAGCCGTAGATCTCCGAAATCTTCGTGCCCTTCTTCAGCGCCGCCTTGTAGGCGCCAAGGCGCATCGTGCCGCCAAGATCGCCCGATGCCGTGCGCTTCTGCAGCTCGTTGCCCTTGACCCATTCGGTCATCAGGCCGACGACCGGCTCCGGCGTCGGGCCGAATTCGGTGGAAGAAGCGTTGGGAACGTCGGCGAGATTGCGCGCCGCCTCGATGACGGCCATCTGCATGCCGAAACAGATGCCGAAATACGGCACCTTGCGCTCGCGGGCAAAACGCGCCGCATGGATCTTGCCTTCCGAGCCGCGCTCGCCGAAGCCGCCGGGGACCAGAATGCCGTGGACCTTTTCGAGGTAAGGCGCCGGATCTTCCTTTTCGAAGACTTCCGACTCGATCCATTCGAGCTTGACCTTGACGCGGTTGGCGATGCCGCCGTGATGCAGCGCTTCGATCAGCGACTTATAGGCATCCTTGAGGCCGGTATATTTGCCGACGATCGCGATCGTCACCTCGCCTTCCGGCGTGCGGATACGGTTGCAGACCTCTTCCCACTGGTCGAGGCGCGGCTTGGGCGCCGGCTCGATGCCGAAGGCGGCCAGCACTTCGTCGTCGAGGCCTTCCTTGTGATAGGCCATCGGCACGTCGTAGATATTGGCAACGTCGAGCGCCTGGATGACGGCGGACGGGCGCACGTTGCAGAACAGCGACAGCTTGCGGCGTTCGGCCTCCGGGATTTCCCGGTCGGCGCGCACCAGCAGAATGTCGGGGTGAATGCCGAGCGCCTGCAGCTCCTTGACGGAATGCTGCGTCGGCTTGGTCTTCAATTCGCCCGCTGCCGGAATATACGGCATCAGCGTCAGGTGGACGTAGATCGCGGTGCCGCGCGGCAGGTCGTTGCCGAGCTGGCGGATCGCTTCCATGAAGGGCATCGCCTCGATATCGCCGACCGTGCCGCCGATCTCGCAGATGACGAAATCGTAGTCGTCATTGCCTTCGGTGACGAAGTCCTTGATCTCGTTGGTGACGTGCGGAATGACCTGCACGGTCGCGCCGAGATAGTCGCCGCGGCGTTCCTTGTCGATGATGTTCTTGTAGATGCGGCCGGTGGTGATGTTGTCGGTCTTGGTCGCCGAGCGGCCGGTGAAGCGCTCGTAGTGGCCGAGATCGAGGTCGGTTTCCGCGCCGTCGTCGGTGACGAAGACTTCGCCGTGCTGGGTCGGGCTCATAGTGCCCGGATCCACGTTCAGATAGGGGTCGAGCTTGCGAAGCCGCACCCGATAACCACGGGCCTGCAACAACGCTCCGAGAGCTGCGGCCGCAATTCCTTTTCCGAGGGAAGAAACCACGCCGCCAGTGATGAATACGTATCGCGCCATGGGAGTCACCGGATACCTTTTCAAAAACGATTCCACCAGCCCAAAAATTCTTTTCCAGAATTTTTGGCGCCGAGATGAAATCCGGACAAAAGAAAACCGGCAGACCCGAGGGCCTGCCGGCGGTTCATTTTCTGGACCGGCTTATTGTCCCGTGGGGACGCCGGAAGGCTGCGCCGGCGCGGTCGCGGCCGGAGCTTCCGGCTGGGCCGGAGCCGCTGTCGTCGGAGCGGCCGGAGCAGTCGCCGCAGGAGCGTTTGCAGCCGGTGCCTGAGTTGCGGGAGCCTGAGCGGCCGGTGCCTGCGCTGCAGGCGCTGGCGTCGCCGGCGCGGCGGCGCCGCTGTTCGGAATGCCGCTATTGTCGGTCGGCTGGGCCGGAGCGGGCGTGCTGCCGCCGCCAAGCGAATCGAGAATGCCGTTGCCCTGCCCGCTCGTTGCCGGAATGCGGTCGAGAATATCGGTCGGGCGGCTTTCGTAACGGGTCAGGATGCCGAGGCCGAGCGAGGTGAGGAAGAACAGCGTCGCCAGGATCGCCGTCGTGCGCGTCAGCGCATTGGCCGTGCCGCGGGCCGACATGAAGCCCGATCCGCCGCCGATGCCGAGGCCGCCGCCTTCGGAGCGCTGGATGAGCACGACGCCGACGAGCGCGAGCACGATCATGAGATGGATGACAATCAATACTGTCTGCATGGGTCCAGTCCTGCCCGTCTGAGGACGGACATAAAGTAAAAATCTGGCGGCTCTTTACATGAGGTCATCTGCTATTCCAAGCCCTTCGGCCAGGAATATGCAATCGCTTCAGGCAAGCAGCGTTTCGTATGTGCCGTAGATGGCGAGGAAGTCGCTGGCTTTCAAGCTCGCCCCGCCGATGAGCGCGCCGTCCACATTGTCGACGGCAAGCAGTTCACGCGCATTTGCGGGCTTGACCGAACCGCCATAGAGAATGCGCATCCCCTTGCCCTCGTCGCCGAAACGCAGCACGAGTTCGTCGCGGATGAAGGCATGGACGATTTCCACATCCTTTGCCGTCGGCGTCAGCCCGGTGCCGATCGCCCAGACCGGCTCGTAGGCAATGACGGTATTTTCGGCCGTCGCCTCATCCGGCAGCGAACCGGAAAGCTGGCGTTTCAGGATATCGAGCGTCTGGTAGGCGTCGCGCTCGTCGCCGGTCTCGCCGATGCAGACGATGGCGGTGAGATCGGCCTGATGGGCGGCCTGCGCCTTGGCCCGCACCATATGGTCGGTTTCGGCATGGTCGATGCGCCGTTCCGAATGGCCGACGATCACATAAGTGCCGTAGCAGTCGGCAATCATCTCGGCCGAAATGTCGCCGGTATGGGCGCCGCTCTGCGCCTGGTGGCAATCCTGCGCGCCGATCGCAAGCGGGCTGTCGGTCGCAAGCGCCGTTGCCACGTAAAGCAGCGTGGCCGGCGGGCAGATCAGGGCTTCGACCTTTTCCGACAGCGGGACCATGACGCCCTGGGCAATCGCCTTGATCTGGTCCAATGAATCGCGCGTGCCGTTCATCTTCCAGTTCCCCGCCACGAGCGGGCGTACGTCAGGTGTCATGCTGCTCCTCCCAAAATCCGCCTGTTCGGGCGGCCTTAGCAAAAGCCTGCAACAAAGGAAAGCGCCGCGCGCGTCGTCGGGGGAATATGATCGTTTGAAAGCGCCGCGCGGCGTGAAATCCGTCCGTTCAGGCCGCCAGAATCCAGTTCAGCACCTTTCGCCAGTCGATCATGCGGATCGGCGTGCCGTGATTGCCGTTCTGGAAGAGCGTGAAATGTGTCGGGTATTTCGCCTTGTTGAGTTTCTCGAACAGCGCCTGCTGGTCGGCGGCCGCATAAACGGGGTCGCGGCTGCCATGGGCAAACCAGAGCGGCAGCTTCGCCTTGTAGAACGGGCTCTTCACGAAGTCGGGGTCTGAAACGCCGCTCATGATCAGCATGCCCTTCAGCCGCTTGACGCTATCGGCATCACGCGAAAGACCCCAGCAGATCTGGCTGCCCATCGAGGCGCAGCTCAGGATGACCGGACGGCCGGGAGACTGTGCGCTCGCATAGCGGATCAGCCCGGCGATCGCAGCGACCCCGCTGGCATCGAAGGTCCTGACCGTCGGCGAATAATAGACCCCGCCATTGCCGGCCGTGAGGTTCTTCAGCCGGTTGAAATTGCCGCCGAAGGAATAGTCGTTGGCGCCGAGCCGCCGGTCGCCGTCGCGGCCGTGGATGAAGATCACCGTGAAGGCAGCATTCTCGGCCGGTCCCACCCTGGTGACATCCAGCTTGATGCCGTCGAGCGACAGCGTTTCGTCGGCCTGCATCTTCCTGACGCCAAGCGAGACATATTTCTGCTGGGCGCGTTTTTCCGGGATCTGGTCGCGTCCGTTGATGTCGCGCATCTCGTCGTAATCGATCGCTTCGAAAGCGCCGCCATCGCCCGTCTGCAGCACGGTCTGTTTCGAAAACAGCTCGTCCTTGTAGGGCGGCAAGGCATCGGCCGCGGCGGTCGTCGCGGCTGCGGACAGGAAAAAGGCCGCAATTGCAGTGATTATGGTGCAATGACTTGTGGACATCGGCATTGAGACGGTTCCCAGAGAGCTGCCGCGACTTGCCATTCGGCGCCCGGCAACGCAAATCACATCTTGAAAAGCTCCGCAAATCCGGGGCGCGTCGCGTATCGGGGCGCTTTCTGTCAGAATTCCCCTGATTCGCAAACGCGATACGGACTGTGACTAGCGCGGGCCAGCGGCGGCCCTTTACGAGAATAAGATCTGAACGGTTCCATGGAAGACAGCAACGACCTCTTTTCCGGAATGCCTCTGACGCAAAAGCAGGAGGAGGCTGCAAAGCCCGCTGCGCCGGCTGCCAAGCCCGCGCCCGCTCCGGCAGCCGCCCGCCCTGCCCCGGCGGCGTCGAACGGCGACGATTACGGCGCGTCCTCGATCCGTGTTCTGGAAGGGCTGGAACCGGTACGCATGCGTCCGGGCATGTATATCGGCGGCACGGACGAAAAGGCGCTGCACCACCTTTTCGCCGAAGTCATCGACAACTCGATGGACGAGGCGGTGGCCGGCCATGCCGATTTCATCGACGTGCATCTCGATATCGAGGGCTACCTCACCGTCACCGATAACGGACGCGGCATCCCGGTCGAAAACCATCCGCAGGTTCCCGGCAAGTCGACGCTCGAAGTCATCATGACCAAGCTGCACGCCGGCGGCAAGTTCGACGGCAAGGCCTACGAGACATCGGGCGGTCTGCACGGTGTCGGCGTCTCCGTCGTCAACGCGCTGTCCGATCATCTCGAAGTCGAGGTGGCGCGAAACCGCAAGCTTTATCGCCAGCGCTTCTCGCGCGGCCTGCCGCAGGGCGGGCTTGAGGAACTGGGTGACGTGCACAACCGCCGCGGCACCAAGGTTCGCTTCCATCCCGACCCGCAGATCTTCGGCGATCATGCGAAGTTCGACGCGGCGCGCGTTTTCCGCATGGCCCGCTCCAAGGCCTATCTCTTCGGCGGCGTGGAAATCCGCTGGAGCTGCGATCCCGGCGTCCTGCCCGAAGGGTCCGAGGTGCCCGACAAGGCTGTCTTCCATTTCCCCGGCGGCCTGAAGGATTACCTGCAGGCGACGATGGGCAAGGAATTCACCGTCACCCGCGAAATCTTCGCCGGCAAGAGCGAAAAGGCCGCCGGCCACGGTGCGCTGGAATGGGCGATCACCTGGTATGGCGGCGATCCGCAGGTCCATTCCTATTGCAACACCATCCCGACGCCCGAAGGCGGCACGCATGAGGCCGGTCTGCGCATCGCGCTGACCAAGGGCCTGAAGAGCTATGCCGAACTGACGCAGAACAAGCGCGCCGCCCAGATCACCACCGACGACGTGATGATCTCCGCCGTCGGCATGCTCTCCGTCTTCATCCGTGAGCCGGAATTCGTCGGCCAGACCAAGGATCGCCTGGCAACCGTCGAAGCCCAGCGCCTTGTCGAAAACGCGCTGCGCGACCCCTTCGACCATTATCTCGCCGACAATCCGGCCGAAGCCGAAAAGCTGCTCGACTGGGTGATCGAGCGCGCCGAGGAGCGCCTGCGTCGCCGCAAGGAAAAGGAAGTCAACCGCAAGACCGCGGTGCGCAAGCTGCGCCTGCCCGGCAAGCTCGCCGACTGCTCGCAGAACACCGCCGAAGGCGCGGAACTCTTCCTGGTCGAGGGTGACTCGGCAGGCGGCTCCGCCAAGCAGGCGCGCAACCGCGCCAATCAGGCGATCCTGCCGCTGCGCGGCAAGATCCTCAACGTCGCCAGCGCCGGCCGCGAGAAACTGTCCGCCAACCAGCAGATATCCGATCTCATCCAGGCGCTCGGCTGCGGCACGCGCTCCAAATACCGCGAAGAGGATCTTCGCTACGAACGCATCATCGTCATGACCGATGCCGACGTCGACGGCGCGCATATCGCGTCGCTGCTCATCACCTTCTTCTATCAGGAGATGCCGGAGTTGATCCGGGGCGGCCACCTCTTCCTTGCCGTGCCGCCGCTCTACAAGATCACGCAGGGGGCGAAGTCCGCCTATGCCCGCGACGACGAGCATCGCGCCGAGCTGATGGAGACGGAGTTCAAGGGCAAGGCCAAGATCGAGATCAGCCGCTTCAAGGGTCTCGGCGAAATGCTGCCCGCGCAGCTCAAGGAAACCACCATGGACCCGTCCAAGCGCACGCTTCTCAGGGTGCTGATCGACGACGTGGATTTCGAGGGCACGCGCAACGCCGTCGACGATCTGATGGGAACCAAGGCCGAGGCCCGCTTCCGCTTCATCCAGGAGCGCGCCGCCTTCGCCGAGGATCTTGATATTTAAGCCGTAGCGAATTCATCGAACTGACGAAGAACCGTAACGAGTCCGTCAAAATACCGGCGCAATAGAACGGCCGGCGCTCTGCCCTCGCAAGAGGTCACTGCAGCGCCGGCCCTTTTGTTTCAACCCTTTGCCGGATTTTGCCATGACCAAGCGTTTTCTCGCGACTGCCGCTTTCGTTCTCCTGTCCAGCACCGCCTCCGTTTACGCCACCGATATTGGCGCGACCGTCGAGACGGCCTGCCCCTTCGGCGATTGCGCGGCAGCCATCTCCCTCTCCTATCTCGGTGAATTTGTCATCCCGACCGGCCATATGGAAAACGGCGTCGAGTTCGGCGGCATTTCCGGCCTCGATTTCGATGCCGCCACCGGCCATTATATCGCCATCAGCGACGACCGTTCCGAAAAGGCGCCGGCCCGCTTCTACGATCTCGATATCGACGTGAGCGCCGCCGGCCTCAAGGGCGTCGCCATCGTCAAGCACACCACGTTTCAGGACAGGAACGGCCAGCCCTTCGCCATCCGCACCGTCGATCCCGAATCCATCCGCTTCGACAAGGACGGCATCTACTGGGGCAGCGAAGGCGACGCCAAGGCGCTGATCGCCCCCTTCGTTCGCGTCACCTCTCCCGACGGTGCTTTCGTGCGCGAGTTCAAGCTGCCGGACGGTTTTGCGCCGACCGCCGACAAGTCCGGCGGCATTCGTGACAACCTCGCTTTCGAGGATCTGGCCGTGTCTCCGTCCGGTGACGTTTTCGTCGGCGTCGAGGCCGCCCTCTATCAGGACGGCCCGAACCCGAACCTGACGACCGGCAGCCTCTCGCGCATCATCCGCTACGACGGCGCAACCGGCGAGCCGAAGGCTCAATATGTCTACCCGGTTTCGCCGATCCCGCAGGCGGCGACCAAACCCGACGGCGGCAACGACAACGGCATGTCGGAAATGATCGCCCTTGACGATCACCGCCTGCTCGCCGTCGAACGCAGCTATGCGCAGGGCTTCGGCAACAACGTCAAGCTCTTCATGATGGATCTCGACGGCGCGACCGACGTTTCCGGCATCGCATCGCTTGCCAGGAACGAGCAGCGCGTCGTTCCCGCCCGCAAGAGCCAGGTGCTGGATCTGCGTGCCATCGGCCTGACGCCCGACAATATCGAGGCCATGGCGTTCGGCAAGGCGAAGGACGGCACGGACGTTCTGATCCTCGGCTCGGACAATAATTTCTCGACCGGCCAGAAGACGCAGTTCTACGCCTTCAAGATCAATCGCCGTCCGCAATAATATCGCGGCGAAAGAGCGCCTGAACAACCACGCTTTGTATACGCTTTAGCCGGGCGGACCTTGAAACCGCCCGGTTCATAGCCCATAAACTAGGACAACAAGAAGAAGAGGCGCGCGTGGGTGTGTTTGATCGTCAGAAAACCAATACCGAACCGCGATGGCTGGGGCCGTCGGCGACGACGCGGACGCCGCTGATACCTTCGATCTCGGCTGCCCGCTGGCTGCTCGTGCTCGTTGCCGCAGCCGGCGTTTATTTCTTCTACGGTTTCGTCGTGCCGGTGCTTGCAGCACTCGTCATCGGCTTTGCAAGCTGGCCGCTTTATCGCAAGCTGCTCGCGCGTGTGGGCGGCAATACGACCGTTGCCGCGACCATCGCGATCGTCCTCATCCTCACCTTCCTCATCATTCCGATCGGTCTTGCGGTTGCCTATACGTCGGGCGAAGTGCGCACCTGGGTCGCCTGGGCGATTCACGCCAACCGCTTCGGCGCGGAAACACCGCAATGGATCATCGCCCTGCCCGTGGTCGGCACCTATCTCGACGAGGCCTGGACGAAATATATCGGCACGCCGGGCGCCATGGGTGAACTCATCCAGGCTGTCAGCGGTGCCAATATCGGCAATATCTATCGTGCGGTCCTGGCCGCCGGCGGCGGCGCCTTCCACCTGCTGCTGACGCTGCTCTTCATGCTGATCGCGCTTTTCTTCGTCTATCGCGACGGCTTCTCCTTCTCCAAGCAGATCGACATGCTCGGGGAGCGCATCCTGCCGAACCGCTGGGAGCGCATTTCCCGCGTCGTGCCGGCCACGATCAGTTCCACCGTCATGGGCATGACGCTGATTGCGATCGGCGAAGGCATCGTACTCGGCGCCGCCTACTGGATCGCCGGGGTGCCCTCGCCTGTCACCCTCGGCGTGCTGACCGGCGTCATGGCGCTGATCCCCGGCGGCGCGCCGCTCTCCTTCACGCTCGTATCCGTCTATCTGCTGGCCAGCGGCTCACATGTCGCCGGTATCGGCCTCTTCGTCTGGGGGACGGTCGAGCTTTTCATCGTCGACAAGACGCTGCGCCCGAAGCTCGTCGGCGGACCGATCAAGCTGCCTTTCCTGCCGACCTTCTTCGGCCTCGTCGGCGGCGTGAAGACGATGGGCTTCCTCGGCCTTTTCATCGGCCCGGTGCTGATGGCGCTGCTGGTGGCGATCTGGCGCGAATGGATACACGAAGTCCGCACCGCCGACGCGGGACCGGGACCGCAGGTCATTCTCGACGAGCAGGCGCCGCCTGTGCAGCGCGCGGCCGAGGGCTGATCAGGCCAGCCGCTTTTCCATGAAGAGGCTCAGCGGATCCGGCTGGTAGGAGCCGAAAGGCTCGATCTCGACATATCCGTATTTCCTGTAGAGACCGATTGCCTCGGGCTGGTAGATGCCGGTCTCCAGGCGGATTGCCTCAAGGCCCTTCTCCCTGCCGATTTCCTCCAGCCGGTCCATCAGCCTGCTTGCGACCTTCAGGCCCCGCGCCTGCGGATCGACGAACATGCGCTTGATCTCGGCCGTCCCGTCGCCTGCCTCCACCAGCGCGCAGCAGCCGACGATCTCGCCGCCGTTGCGCGCCACGAGAAAGCTGACGGCCGGCTTTTCCAGCGTCGAAATATCGACGAGGTGATTGCTCTCCGGCGGATAGAGCGACTGCGCATAGGCGTCCGAAAGGTCGAGAAGGCGGATCACGCCATCCTGGCGCGGCGGCTCGAGGGCGATGGTGACGGACATTTGCTCTCCTGTTTCCACGACACGCGCAATTTCCCCGTACATGACAGGGAGTTAATCTCGCTGCCTTCATTCCGTTGGAATTGTGTTTTCGAAGGTGATGACACGTTCAATAGCCACGGAGGCAAAATATGCAAGCCGTCCTCATCGCCATGACGATCCTTGGTTGCGACGATTCCGTCAGCCAGTGCAGCTACGTCGCCACGGTCGACAAACGCTGGGAAACCGTGGTCGCCTGCGATGCCGAGGCCGAGCAAAGGCTGAAGACCTATGCCAATGCCAGCTATCCGACCGTCATTGCCGTCTGCGAGGCGCCAAAATCGCTTGCCGCCGCCGAACCGGCCAAGCCGGCGCCGGCCGCTCCGGCAGCACCTGAAATATCCGAGCAGCGGGATGGTCTTGGCGGCGTCGTGGATACGATCGCCGGGCGCGTTCGCGCCAGCCTGCCTTCCGGCCAGGACGTGAGAAGCACACTGGCGAAACCGTTGCACTTCGTCTCCGCAAGCTATTCCTGGGCTGCTGCTCGTATTGCCGATTAGGCAGCCGCAAGCGAGGCATAGACGCGCGCCGAGCGGCGCTGCTCGGCCACATGCAGCTTCTCCACCATGTCGAGAAGTTCGCCGACCGCGTCGTGCTGGCCTGCCCTGTTGTGGAACGTCTGCAGCAGGCGCCCGCAGATGCTGCCGAGCAGCGAGGCCGACGACTTGCGCGAAGCTTCACGCCACAGAAGCGTCGCCTCCACAAAGATGATGCTGATATCGCGCGGCAGGCCGGCGGATTCATAGAGCGCACGCACGGCATGCATACGCCCGGTGGCCAGGATTGCCCGCACGCGGCGGTCGCTGCATCCTGACAGGTTGACGATGGCGGAGGCGAAGAATTCCACCTTGCCGCAGCAGAGCGCATGCATGAGGAAGGACGGCGTCAGCCGTTCGTTCAGGCGAAGATGCTCGACGAGATCGGGCACTTCGACCGGTGCGATATCGCCGGCGATGGAAACGATCGCCGCTTCCGTCGCTTCGCGGCTGATGCGCTGCAGCCGCTGCAGGCCGATCGCCGCCTGCGCCAGCGGCAGGCCGACCAGCGCATTGCTGACATGCTGCGTCAGGAGCTGGCGGGCATCGGCCGGCAGGTCGGTGCGGTCGAGCAGCAGGTTCCTGATATCGCTGATATCGCCCAGCCGCTCGGCAATCCGTTTCAGCGATTGCGCGGAGATCGCGGCACCGTCGTTTTCCAGCAGGCAGAGGACTTCATCCTCGTCGCCGACTTCTGCAAGGGCTGCCGAAACCGGGCGCGTCACATGGGCGCGCGCCGCAATCAGCATTCGCGTCGTGGCAGTGCCGCGCGCGGCAAGATCGACGAGATCGGCATCGGTCAGGACCGGCGAGCAGGTGACCGCGTGGCAGGCGATCTCCGGCTGGTCCTCGGCAAGCGAAAGAATGATGCTGCGCGGCGCATGCGGCGCCCAGGCGATCGCTTCGGCAAGCGCAAGGCGCACACGCGGCGACGGATCGTCGAGCAGATAGGTCATCGCCTTCTCGGCCGCCTCGCGCCGCTCCTCCGACATTTCCGACCGGAGATAGACACGTCCCAGAGCACTCGCGGCGGCAGCCCGGTCAGCGGCCTTGGCCGTCTCGGCCCAACGAAGAAATGCCTCAATGATCACGACCACGCCCCAGCACTGAACGCGATTCCTTCGCGCCTCATTCAATACAGGGACGATAGCCGGAAAAAGTTTAAGATTGGTTCACCATGTTTGTTAGGACTTGCGCGGCAGTCGTCAGGCTTTCGGCCGGAACATTTCGAAGACATCGCTGCCCTCGCAATAATCCATATAGCCCATGCGCGCGACCGGCCGCGCCAGGGCCGCATCGAACCGGCCATCCCTGACGACGGCCTCATCGATATGGATGCCGACGACCTGGCCGAAGACGAAGACATTCTCCGTGGCTTCGCCCGAAAGCGTCTTCGGCTCGATGATCTCCGTCACCCTGCATTCCAGCACGGCGAAAGCCTCCGCGACACAGGGCGCATCGATGAGCTCCGCCTGCTTCGGCGTCAGCCCGGCATAGTCGAATTCGCTTGCGCCATACGGCAGCGCGGCCGACGAAAGGTTCATCCTTTCCGCCAGGTGGCGGCTGACGAAATTGCAGGTGAAGACGCCGGTTTCCCGCGCGTTCCGCTGGCTGTGCTTGTGCCCGCTTGAGGAAAACATCACCAGCTTCGGCTTGTCGGCAACCGCGTTGAAGAAGGAATAGGGCGCGAGATTGAGCGACCCGTCCCTGCCCTTGCTACCGATCCAGCCGATCGGGCGCGGCGCGACGATTGCCTTGAAAGGGTCGTGCGCCAGCCCGTGCCGGTTCGTATCCGTCGTATAGAACATCAGTCTTCGCCGCCGACCCAGGTGACGGTCTCGGTCAGTTCGGGGCGCGGACGCTCGACGGGCGGGAAGGTCGTGGAGCCGATATGGATGAAGCCGGCGACCTTTTCGCCCGGCTGGACGCCGAGCAGCGGATAGGCGCGCTCGTCGAAGGCGAACCACTCCGTCAGCCAGTTGGCGACATAGCCATGCGCATTGGCGGCCAGGATGACGTTGAGGCACAAGGCGCCCGCCGACATGATCTGCTCCCATTCCGGGATCTTGAAATGCGGGCCGGCCTTGCTGACGATGCCGACGACGACGGGCGCGCGGGTAAAGCGGGTGCGCTCGACCTGGATCATCTCCTCGGAGAGGTCGGGCTTGGCGTCGAGCGCGAGTTTCAGCAGCTCCTCGCCGAGCCGCACGCGTTCTTCGCCGCGATAGACGATGAAGCGCCAGGGGGCGAGCTTGCCATGGTCGGGAACGCGCGATGCGAGACGCAGGATTTCCTCGATCTCGGCCTTTTCCGGCCCCGGTTCGCACATCTGGAACGCTGGGATGGAGCGGCGCACGGCGAGGTAATCGATCAGTTTGATGTCGGATTTCATGCGGGAGAAACTCTCATTTGTATGCAGAGGGAGGCCGGAGGTCTTGAATTTGCCATGGCATTGGTCTTGAAGTGGACTCTGCGATTTCAGAAGTCAATCGGTTCACGAAAAGGATGTCTGGCATTTTGCCTTTTGCACGGATCGGCCTTGCTATTGCCCTTGTCATGCTGACGTCGTTCGGCGCTGCCGCCCAGGACGCTTTCAAGGATTTCAAGCAGCTCGAATCGACCCCGAAAATGCCGAAGCTCAACGCGTTCATCGCGCCGGGGGCGGCGCGGGAAGGCGTGCATCTGCGTGACGTCTCGCTGGAAGCCAAATTGACGGCTGACGGTGCGCCCGTCGAGGACGGGCTTTCCTGGTATGTATTCAGCCCGGTCGCCGGAGCCGACGGCAAGCTGCCGCTGATCGCAAGCTCCCGCGGCGGCACGGCGGAATTCCAGCTCGCAGCCGGAGACTATTTCGTCAACGTTTCCTTCGGTCGCGCCGGCGTCACCAAGAAGCTGACGGTGCCGGATGAAGGCGAGGTCGACAAACAGGTGATGGTGCTCGACGCCGGCGGCCTTCTGCTCAATGCCGTCTCCGGCTCCGATGTCCGCATCCGGCCGGATGAGCTGAGCTTCTCGATCTATTCCGCCGAAGTGCGCGACGACGGCGAGCGCGGCCTTGTCATGGCCGATGTGCCGCCAAACACGGTCGTGCGCCTCAATGCCGGCACCTATCACGTCGTTTCCGAATACGGCAACGTCAACGCCACCATCCGCGCCGACATTCAGGTGGAGGCCGGCAAGCTCACCGAAGCGACGATCCAGCACCGGGCGGCGCAGATCAATTTCAAGCTGGTCTCCGAAACCGGCGGCGAAGCGATTGCCGATACCGCCTGGTCGATCCTGACGGCCGCCGGCGACAGCGTCGGCGAAAGTGTCAGCGCCTTCCCGACCATGGTCCTGTCGGAAGGCGAATATACGGCGGTTGCCCGCAACAAGGACAAGATCTACCAGCGCGACTTTACCGTCGTTGCCGGCGTCAATACCGATGTCGAAGTGCTGATGAAGGATCAGCAGGCCCAGCAGCCGATCGCCCCCGCTGCCACGGCCGTGCCGCCGGGACAGAGCGCGGCAGCGCCCAAGGGCGTGCCCCAGCCGGGCGGCGAGATACCGCCGCAGCCGCCTCTGCCGTCCTATGAAGATCTGCAGAACGGCGGGGATGGCGCCAGCCTGGACTGACGCCAGCTTCGACCGTCAGGGATTTTTTCTCAGCTTGCGCGCTTGAGGAAGGCCTTCTTCTTCGGCGCCATCGAGAAGACGGCGTCGAAGAGACGGGCGAGCAGATCCTTGCGGTCGCTGCCGCTGCTCAATTCCTCCCAGGACAATACCTTGCCCACATGCGCGGTGATCGTGCTGCCTGAAAGGCGGCGGAATTCGCGGATCAGCAGCGACAGGCGCAGCGTCATCGAAACGCGGCTGGCGAGATGGAAGAGCCGGCCGTTCTGGCCCTCGAAATAGATCGGCAGCACGCTGGCGCGCGCCGCCTGGATAAGCTTGGCCGGAAACATCTTCCACGGCAGGTCCTCGGCGCGGCCGAATCCCTTCTTGGCAGTGGCCACGCCGCCGGCCGGGAAAACCACGATCGTCGTGCCTTCCTTCAGCAGGCGCACCGCCTCGTGCCGGCTCTTCATGTTCATCGCCATCGCTTCCTTCGTCTCCTCGAAGGAGATCGGCAGCGAATAGGGGGCCATCTCGGGCACCTTCAGGAGATCGTTGTGAATGAGCACCCGGAACGGCCGGCCGAGCTGTTCGGCAAGCGCCAGCACGGCAATGCCGTCGCCGATTCCGAAAGGATGGTTGGCGACAATGACGATCGGTTCGTCCGGCACGGGCTCGAGCGGCCAGTTGCCCTTCACATCGACCTCGACATCGATCAGGTCGAGCATCTTGCCGAAGACCCGGTCGCTCTTGCCGACGATATCGCTGCGCCAGATGTCGTAGAGCCGCACATAGCGGTCACGGCCGGAAAGACCCTCGATGGAGCGGATGAGCCAGCGCTTCAGGCGCGGGTCCCGTTCGTTCGCGTAGGAAAGCTCTTTGAAGCGCACTCGAATGCCTGCCGGGATGAACCCGTCCCCTGTTTTGTGGCGGCTATATTACTGTTGCATGTCAGATTTCTGACAGCGCCGGGCACGTCAATGCCGGGCGCTGTCATTGTCCAAAGGCCGATTTCAGGCTGCTTTCGCCTTCTTTGCCTCAAGCTTACGGCGGATATCGGGCGGCGTTGCCTCCAGGGCAAGGCTTTCGATCGCCGAATCGAGCGACAGCGACACCTGTTCCTGGCTGCCGAGGCGGCGGATATTGACCGTGCGCTCTTCCGCTTCCTTCTTGCCGCAGACGATGATGACGGGAACTTTCGTAACGGAATGTTCGCGGATCTTGTAATTGATCTTCTCGTTACGGAAGTCGGTCTCCACATGCAGTCCGGCCTCGCGCAGCGCGTCGGCCACTTCCTGGCCGTAGCCGTCGGCTTCCGAGGTGATCGTCGCGACGACGACCTGCAACGGCGAGACCCACAGCGGCAGATGGCCGGCGAAGTTCTCGATCAGGATGCCGAGGAAGCGTTCCATCGAGCCGCAGATGGCGCGATGGATCATCACCGGCTGCGTCTTTTCCGAATTGCTGTCGATGTAGAAGGCGCCGAAGCGTTCCGGCAGGTTGAAGTCCACCTGCGTCGTGCCGCACTGCCATTCGCGGCCGATGGCGTCCTTCAGCGTATATTCGAATTTCGGCCCGTAGAAAGCGCCCTCGCCCGGCAGGATGCCGGTCTTGATGCGGCCCTCGGACTGTGCCTCGATCGTCTTCAAGACGTCGGTCATGACGGCTTCCGCACGATCCCACAGCGCATCGGTGCCGACGCGCTTTTCCGGCCGGGTGGAAAGCTTCACGACGATTTCCTTGAAGCCGAAGTCTTCATAGACCGACAGGATCAGGTCGTTGATCTTCAGGCATTCGGCCGCCATCTGCTCGTCGGTGCAGAAGATGTGCGCGTCGTCCTGCGTGAAGCCGCGCACGCGCATCAGCCCGTGCAGCGCGCCCGAGGGCTCGTAGCGATGGACGAGACCGAATTCGGCGAGACGGATCGGCAGTTCGCGATAGGATTTCAGGCCATGTTTGAAAATCTGCACGTGGCCGGGGCAGTTCATCGGCTTCAGCGCGAAGACGCGGTTATCCGCTTCCTTGTCTTCCGGATGCGTCATGGCATGGGCCGATTTCACGGCGAACATGTTTTCCTGGTACCAGCCCCAGTGACCCGAGGTTTCCCAGAGCGCGGTGTCGAGCACCTGCGGCGCGTTGACTTCCTGATAGTCGACGGCAAGACGGCGGCGCATGTAGGCGACGAGCGACTGGAAGATGCGCCAGCCCTTGCCGTGCCAGAAGACGACGCCCGGGCCTTCTTCCTGGAAATGGAACAGGTCCATTTCGCGGCCGAGCTTGCGGTGATCGCGCTTCTCGGCTTCCGCCAGCATGTGCAGGTAGTTGTCGAGATCGGCCTGGTCGGCCCATGCCGTGCCGTAGATGCGCGAGAGCATGGCGTTGTTGCTGTCGCCGCGCCAATAGGCGCCGGCAACCTTCATCAGCTTGAAGGCGGTGCCGATCTGGCCGGTGGAGGCCATATGCGGGCCGCGGCAGAGGTCGAACCAGTCGCCCTGATGATAGATCTTCAGGTCCTGCCCTTCGGGAATGGCATCGACGAGCTCGACCTTGTACTGCTCGCCCTTGGCGGCAAAGACTTCCTTGGCCTTCTCGCGCGACCAGATTTCCTTGGTGAAGGGCGCGTTGCGGGCAATGATCTCCTTCATCTTCTTTTCGATCTTCGGCAGATCGTCGGGCGTGAAGGGCTCGTTCTTGGCGAAATCGTAATAGAAGCCGTTCTCGATGACGGGGCCGATCGTCACCTGCGTGCCGGGCCACAATTCCTGCACGGCTTCCGCCATCACATGCGCGGCATCATGGCGGATCAGTTCCAGCGCACGGCCGTCCTTGCGCGTGATGATCTCGATCTTGCCGTCGGTCACGGCATCGGAAAGGTCGCGCACGGTGCCGTCGATGGCAATGGCGACGGCGCTCTTGGCAAGCGACTTGGAAATGGATTCGGCGACATCCTTGCCGGTCGCGCCAGCCGGGAAGCTGCGCACGGAACCATCGGGAAATGTCAGGGAAACGGATTGGGACACTGAAATTCTCCTTGTCCAGTCCCGCCAACGAATGCGGGTGGTTGAAACGGAAGCGTCATTCCATTCGGAAAGCGCTGCCGCCTGATACTGACATTTGGTGTCTGAGTAAAGAAAAAGCGAGGCGATCGGCTAGCGAAGGAGGATGCGGCTCCTATCCGCCGTAGGTCCTGGTGTAGTTCGCGAGCGCCGATTTCAGGGGCAGATCGATCTCATCGTCCAGCGGCCCATCGTAAAGGCCGCGTCTTGAAAGACTTCTTTTCAACGCCGTGCGCGTGAAGGGCGAAAACACCTTCAGTTCGTCGGTAATCTGTCCATCGCCCTGGCGGATTGCGAGAAGGATGTTCTCGGCCGCATTATCCGAGCTGAAGGTTGCGTCATAGGCATAGGCCAGCCGATAGGCAGCTCTTGCGAAGCCCGCATCCGTCGCCCGCAGATACCATTTTATGGCTTCCTGTCGGTCGACCGAAGTTCCCCGGCCGTCATCGTAGAAACGCCCGAGCGCGAACATTCCTGCGGCCGAATTGAGCTCGGCGGATTTCTTGTAATATTTGAAAGCGATTGCCTGATCCTGATCCTTGCCGTTTTCATAGTACCACGCGAGATTGAGCGCGCCGGCCGCAGATCCGGCATCGGCCGCCTTCTGATACCAGTCGCGAGCGATGGTCTGGTCTTCTTCCGTGCCGATGCCATTCTGATAATAATAGCCGACGGCATTCATTGCCTCGGGATATTGCTTGAAGGCCGCCATCATGAACCAGCTGAGCGCCTTGGAGCGGTCAATGGGCACGCCCTGCCCATATTCGTACATATCGCCCAGGGAATATTGTGCCTTCGCATTGCCGTAGGCTCCGGCTTTCGTCAGCCATTCCAGGGCCTTGCCATAATCTTTCTGGTTGCCGTCCGCTGAGCGATAGAGCATTCCGAGCCTGTACATCGCGTCGGCGGATTTCTTGTTGGCCGCGGCTTCGTACCATTCGATCGCCTTGGCATAGTCGCGGGTGACTCCGTCGCCATCCTCATACTTGATTCCGAGCAGGATCATCGCCGAAGTGTCGCCGGCAGCCGCACCCTTCTCGAGATAGTCGGTCGATTTCCCATCGTCGCGCGGCAAGCTGGCATCATTGGCATACATTGCACCAAGCTCGGCGAAAGCCTGTGTATATCCGTTCTCCGCAGCAGCTTTGAACCAGCGCACCGCTTCTCTCGAATCCTGGACTGTCCCCTCGCCCCTTGCGTATAGGAGCGCGACGGAATACTGAGCCGTGGCCGAACCGCCTTCGGCCGCCTTGAGATACCAGGCGAAAGATTTATGGGCATCGGCGCTGGTGCCGGAACCTTGATAGAGGCGGTCGGCAACTTCGAGAAAAGCCTTGGAATCCCCGGCATCGGCCGCCTTCTGGAACCACTCGAAAGCCTTTTCCGCGTCCTTCGGAAGGCCCTCGCCCTTTTCATAACCATAGGCAAGCTCCCGCATGGCGTATGTGCTGCCAGCCGCTGCTGCCTTCTGGAGCCATTTCAGGCCGTTTTCGACGTCGCGAGGGCCGCCCACTCCAAAATAGAGTGACTCGCCGAAACGACCGGCGCCGTCAGGACTTCCGAGTTTGGCAGATTTCTCATACCAGATGCGCGCTTCGCCCGCGTCAACCGGCACACCTTTACCTCGCTCATAGAAGACGCCGACCTCTGACATGGCATAAGCATCCCCACGGGAGGCGGCTTCCTTCATCCAGTAGAGGGCTTGGCCATAACGCGGATCAGGCATCTTGGAGAAAAGCAAAGCCTTGCCTCGGTAGCCAAGCACGCTTCCTTGCGCAATTGCTTGATCCAGCAGGCCCTCGGCCTTTGCGAAGTCGCGCGTCCTTTCCTTGCCCGCGACATAGACATCTGCCAACGCCTTCATGGCATCGCCGTCGCCAAGGTCCACTGCTTTCTCAAGGAGATCGACAGCCGTCTTTTTCTGAGCCTTGTCGCCCACACGCAGGTAGTGTCGCGCAAGAGCCCGCATCGCATCGGTGGAACCTCTGCGCGCCATGTCGTCCAGCAAGGCAACGGCACGGACCGGGTTCCTTTCTGTTCCAATGCCTTCCATGTGAAGATACGCGACATCTATGGCCGCGCCTTCGTCGCCCAGCTCCGCCGCAACTGAAAGCAGCCCAAAACCTCTATTGGCATCGACAGGAATGCCGGTCCCATCCAGATACATCCACGCAAGGGATCTCTTGGCGGGAATGTAGCCCAGCCGGTCTGCAAGTTCGAAATAGGTCCGGGCAGCATCGAAATCCTGTGCGACACCCCACCCGAGCTTGTACATCTCTCCGAGATATTCGGCCGAGCGCGGATCGCCTGCTTCTCTTGCCTTTTCCAGCCAGGACAAGGCTATCTTGAAGTCGCGTCCGCGCCCGAAACCGTAAGCATATGCCGTCGCCAGGTAGTCCATCGAAGCGGCATGCCCCTGGGCGGCCAATGCCTCAAAGCCGCTAAGCGCTGGCTCATATTGCTGGAGGTTGAACTGGCTTGCGAGCACGAAATAACGGGCGTCGACAGAGCCTGGATCCGCCTGCAGATAGGTTTCGCAGGCGGAAAGCGCATCCCGCCAATAAGCGAGATTGTCAACGAACACGCCATCGCGCGCGAGGTAGCGGCACTTTGTTTCCGATGCGGTTTGGGCTGCGCTTGCAGCAGTTGCCGGAAAATTGACAGTGGCAAGGGCAAGAAAAAACGACGCGGTGGCGAAATACCGAGAGAACTTCATGAGTACAGCATCTGAAAAATCGTGCGGGGAACTCAGTGATATCCCCAACTTATTCAACTGCAAGTGTAATTTTCCGCCGCCGATGAAGAGCAACGAAGGCGTGTTCTTCCTGCACCTAAAGCACCATTTCGAAAAGGCCGCGCACGGTGTTCCAGTTGCGCAGCGTCCCGACACCCATGCGCTTGGTGCTGAGCGCAGACAGCAGTTTGGATTGGCTCGGCTTGCCGTGGAAATCGATCCAGAGATCGCAGCCGATCAGTTCCATCCGCTGCCCGTCGGCAAGCAGCGGTTTTAATGCTTCGACCTTTTCCGGATCGATCGGCAGCCGGCTGACGCGCACGATCACCTGATCGCCTTTGCCGTCCTTGAAGGGATTGGCGCTGCAAAGCGCCATCCAGGTGCAGTCGCTGCGCACGATGATGTCGACATGCTTGCCGAACTTTTCTTCGAAAGCCTCTTCCAGCTGCTCTTCGACCTCGTGCGGTCGCATATTGTCCGCCTCGAAAACGAGGTTGCCGGTGGAGACCAGCGTGCGCGGTTCGCGATATCCGAGTTCTTCGGCAAGCGCGCGCAGATCCTCCATGATCACGCGTCGCTCGGAACTCAGCACGATGCTGTGCAGAAGTGCGATGAAGGTACACACCTTATGCCTCCTTTCGCCCGAGCGCGAAATAACGCCAGGGCGTGAACCAGCGGTAACGCATTGCAAGATGTTCCGGCACCGGGTCGAGCCCGCTCGTGCCGCCCGGGCCGCAGCGGCCTACGCGGAAGAGCGTCATCCAGCCTCCGGCCCAGAGCCCGTGGCGGGCGACGGCCTCGTAGCCGTATTCGGAACAGGTCGGGATGTGCCGGCACGAATAGCCGACGAAGCCCGAAAGCGTCAGCTGATAGAGGCGGATCAGCCCCATCCCGAAAAGCCGGTCCGGCGTCTTGCGGAACGGGCCGGCATAGTTGCGGGAGAATTTCTGCGGCCGCGCAGGGCGAGGTTCGGGCGCGGCGGCACCGCCCTCGTCCTCCTCTTCGCGCAACAGGCAGAATTCACACATGGCTTACGCCTCGATAGCCTCCGCGCGCCTGGCCTCGACCTGGCTGATGGCGTCGACAACGGCGTCGAAGGTCAGCATGGTGGAGGCGTGGCGCGCCTTGTAATCACGCACGGGAAGAAGATAGCGCATGTCGGCAAACCGTCCATCCGGCCCCTCGCCGTCCGCCTTCAGCATGGCAAGCATGTCCTCGCGCGCCTTGCGCACCTCGCCCGCTGTCGCGCCGACGACGTGGCGGGCCATGATCGAGGAGGATGCCTGCCCGAGCGCGCAGGCCTTCACGTCATGCGAAAAGGCGGTGATCCTGTCGCCGTCCATTTTCAGCCAGATGCGCACCTTCGATCCGCAGAGCCTGGAATGCGCCTGCACGCTCGCATCCGCATCGTCAAGCGTGCCGGTCAGCGGAATATTGCCGGCAAATTCGAGGATTTTGCTGTTATAGATGTCGTCCATGACGGATTTGGCTCCAAAAACGCCTAAAAGCGACGCTAATTCCTATGTGATTGTCATGTAAACAAAAAACACACAGTCAAACGACAGCATACTTACATACCGGGGTCGTCTTCCTATATGTATGTCGTTCGAGGGTCATTGAAATGCAATGGCCTCGGATAAGTTTGATTGGGAAACCGTGCCGGAAGGGTTCGAGAAAGCGAGCCTGGAAAGCCCCGGAGCCTGCCAAAGGTGCAAGAATTCCCGCTTGGGGTACCAGTGGCTAGTCCGAATACGGTCCGCGTTGCGGGCCAGGAGACCATTGAATATGGACGCCATCGTCAAGAATTTTCCGCATACCGTCCGTGAATCCGATCGCCCCTCCCAGCAGGAGGCAGAGGACGCCGTTCGCGTCCTGCTGCGCTGGGCCGGCGACGATCCTTCGCGCGAAGGCCTGCTGGATACGCCTGCCCGTGTCGCCAAGTCCTATCGCGAGCTCTTCGCCGGCTACGAGATGAGCCCGGAAGACGTGCTCGGCCGTACCTTCGAAGAGGTTGCCGGCTATGACGACATGGTGCTGGTGAAGGACATTCCCTTCTTCTCCCACTGCGAACATCATATGGTGCCGATCATCGGCAAGGCGCATGTCGCCTATATGCCGGACGGACGCGTGCTCGGCCTTTCCAAGATCGCCCGTGTCGTCGAAATCTACGGTCGCCGCCTGCAGACCCAGGAAACGATGACCTCGCAGATCGCCACCGCGATCGATGAAACGCTGCGCCCGCGCGGTGTGGCCGTCATGATCGAGGCCGAACATATGTGCATGGCCATGCGCGGCGTTCAGAAGCAGGGCTCGACCACATTGACGACAACCTTTACAGGAACGTTCAAGACTGAACCGGCCGATCAGGTCCGATTCATGACAATGGTAAGGGGCCGCTGACACCGGCTCCCTCAGGAGGGCCGCGATGCGTGAACTGATTTTCAACCAGCCGTCTGACGACAAGTCCGAGCTGGAGGATGCCGGCGATTTTACGCCGCGCTTCGACGATCGCGGCCTGATTACCGCCATCGTCACCGATGCCGGTGACGGTGAGCTGCTGATGGTCGCCCATATGAATGCGCAGGCCCTGGCGCTCACCATCCAGACCGGCATCGCCCACTATTTCAGCCGCTCGCGCGGCAAGATCTGGAAGAAGGGCGAAACCTCGGGCAACCTGCAGACCGTCAAGGAGATCCGCACCGATTGCGACCAGGACGCCATCTGGCTGAAGGTCGAGGTCGCCGGCCATGACGCAACCTGTCACACCGGCCGACGCTCCTGCTTCTACCGCACCGTCACGCTTGAGGACGGAAAGCCCATGCTGACCATCGTCGACGACGACCTGCATTTCGATCCCAACGACGTCTACGGAAAATAGGCTTCATCCCGGCCGCCCGCCCCTTATTGCGACGCCGGTCGCCTCTATATACAATTTGGAAAGGGTTCGGGGCGGTTAATAGGAACCCAGTAAGGGGGCCAAAGTGTTCTGCCGGGAGGAAGGAACGCCATGTTGGGCTGGAGTATGAATCGTCAAAGCTCCGACGGGGGCGGTTCGAGCTCGACGATGCGTGACGATGCGCCGGTTTCTCCCCCGCTCCCCGTTCCCGAAAAGAAAGCAAAGCTTGCTCTGGCGCTCGGCGGCGGCGCTGCCCGCGGCTGGGCGCATATCGGCGTGTTGCGTGCGCTCGATGAGGCGAGCATCGAAATCGGCATGATCGCCGGCACTTCGATCGGCGCGCTCGTCGGCGGCTGCTACCTCGCCGGCAAGCTGGACGAACTGGAAAACTTCGCCCGCTCGCTCACCATGCGCCGCATTGCAAGCCTCCTCGACCTGACGATCGGCGGTTCCGGCCTGTTCGGCGGCATGCGGCTGACCAAGCGCATGCAGGAACATCTGGAGGGACTGACGATCGAAGATCTCGACCGACCCTTCGTTGCCGTGGCTGCGGAGGTCAATACCGGCCACGAAGTCTGGATCGCCAACGGCTCGCTGATTACGGCGATCCGCGCCTCCTACGCCCTTCCCGGTATCTTCGAGCCGGTGCGCAGCAACAATCGCACGCTTGTCGATGGTGCCCTCGTCAATCCGGTGCCGGTGTCCGTCTGCCGCAGCTACGAGCAGCCGCTCGTCGTCGCCGTCAATCTCAACTACGATCTCTACGGCCGCTCCGCCGTCGTCCGCCACAATGCCAGCCTCTCGCCCGCCGAAGTGCAGCAGCAGAAGGATGCGCCCTATTCCGCACGCATGGGCATGACCGGCGTGATGGTGCAGGCTTTCAACATCATCCAGGATCGTATCGCGCGTGCCCGCCTTGCCGGCGACCCGCCTGACATTTCGCTGCAGCCGCGCCTGTCGGATATCGGCCTGTCGGAGTTCCACCGTGCGGGCGAAGCCATCGAGCGTGGCTATGAGGAAGCCCGGGCAAGGCTGCCCGAACTGCAGCGCATGCAGGAACTCTACGCCAGGCACCCCTGAGGCATAAGCAATTCCAGCAAAAGTGCGCAGCGGTTCTGCGTCCGGAATTGCGTTCAGACAAAAGAGCAATTCCAGCAAAAGTGCGCAGCGGTTCTGCGTCCGGAATTGCGTTCAGACAAAAGAGCAATTCCGGCAAAAGTGCGCAGCGGTTTTGCGTCCGGAATTGCGTTCAGACAAAAGAGCAATTCCAGCAAAAGTGCGCAGCGGTTTTGCGTCCGGAATTGCGTTCAGACAAAAGAGCAATTCCAGCAAAAGTGCGCAGCGGTTTTGCGTCCGGAATTGCGTTCAGACAAAAGAGCAATTCCAGCAAAAGTGCGTGCGGTTTTGCGTGCGGAATTGCGTTCAGACAAAGAAGCAATTCCAGCAAAGATGTTCAGCGGCCTTGCTGGAATTACATCGAACAAAGGATCGTTCAGCTTGCAATATAGGCCTTGATCTCTTCGGCCTCGCGCTCGACCTCGGCGATGCGCGACTTCACGACGTCACCGATCGAAATGATGCCGGCGAGCTTGCCGTTGGCCTCGACCGGGACGTGGCGGAAGCGCTTGCTTGTCATCAGCTCCATGAGCTGGTTGACCGAGGTCTGTTCGTTGCAGCGGAACACCTTCGAGGTCATGACGGAAGACAGCGCCTGGTCGAGCCCGTCCTTGCCGGACTTTGCGATGACATGCACGAGGTCGCGCTCGGTGAACATGCCGGAAATCTTGTTTTCCATGCCGACGACGACGATCGCGCCGATCTTCTTCTTGCTGAGAATCTGAGCCGCCTCCGCAACCGTGGTATTCGGCCCGGTGGTGACGACGTCACGACCCTTCAGATCGAGTATTGCTTTGACGGAACTGGCCATTTGTACCTCCCATGGCGAAAGTGAAACACTTGTCGGGAACACAGGCTCCGCGGCGGTCTCTCCTCCCGTCGCGAATTGGTCAATGGTGCACTGCTTGAGTCAGGATTGCAACTCGTCGTCAGGGTACGGTGCGGGTTCTTCGGGCGGTTTGCGGTCAAAGAACGCAAAAAGGAAGAAGCCGAAGACGAAACCGCCTATATGCGCGTCCCAGGCAATCTCCTGGCTGCCGTCGCCGACGAGCGGCACGCCGACGGCAATCAGTGCATTGCCGATCAGCCAGAACAGCATGAAGATGATTACGGTGCGGCTCCGCATCGCCTGCGGCACCGACAGGCGCGGATTGAGATGCGCCGGGCGCGGCCCTGCCCGCCCGGAAGGGAAGGCAAACCGGCAGGCCGCCCCCATCAGGCCGGAAACCACACCCGATGCGCCGATGAGCAGCCCTTCGCTGCCCCAGTTCAGCGCGGCATGCAGCGCCGCCGAGGCGACTGCTGAAAGGACCCAGAAGACGACGAAGCGGAACGCGCCGATGCGGCGCACGACCGGCGCGCCGAAAGCCATCAGCCACAGCCCGTTGAAGACGATATGCTCGATGCTGCCGTGCAGAAGCGAATAGGTGACGGGCGTCCAGTAGAGCTGCGGCCCCTGCTCTGCGAGCGAAACGGCATAACGCAGCGGAATGAAGCCGAAATTGAACAGGAACCAGTCAAGCCCGTCGCCCGGCAGCAGCGACTGCCCAACGTAGATCAGGATCAGCAGCAGGAGCGTGGCAAACAGCGCCGGCGGAAGATTGAAGACCGGCTGGCGCGGCGGCCGGGCCGGCGGTTCGGGCTGCGAAGGCTGGAAAGCCTGGTCAGGCCCGGACGTCTCTTGGTTCATGCTCTCATCGCCTCGTTGGAGGCCCCAGCCATACAGGAGCCGGCATCAAAAAAAAAGCCGTCCGGAACCGGCCGGACGGCTTGCCTGGATGCTCCCCGAGGATGACCCCCACCCTGGCAGTCGCGTGCAGAACTTCATTGTCAGAAGTCGTGGGGAAACGGTCTCACGGCGGCGTCCGGCGCTCAAGCGAAACCCATTCTTAACCTTAACTCGCCGGATTTGGCATGAAATCCGCAAGGCAGAAGGTGAAGGGGCGAAAATCGCCCGCCGATGAACCGAAATGAGACACTGCCATGCGCCTTCAGATCACGATCGACATATTCGACTACTGGAACGCCCTGCGTGGCGGGCTGGACGCCCCGCTGAAGTCGCAGATCGTGCCCGGCGCGATCCCTCACCTCCTGTCGAGCCTCTTCATTCTGGAGGCCGGCGCGGACCGGCACATCCGTTTTCGCCTCGCCGGCACGAAGATCTGCGATCTCTTCGGCCGCGACCTGCGCGGCGAGCGTTTTTCCGCCCTCTGGGCCAACGGCCAGCATGAGGATATCGAAAGGACGGCGGAGGGCGTCATGGCGCATGCCATCCCCACACTTTTCAACGCGACGGGCTACAGTACCGCCGGCCACCATGCTGCCTTCGAGATCGTCATGATGCCGCTGCGTTCGCCGGAAGGCGGCTGCGACCGGCTGCTCGGCGCCATCGCGCCTGCCCTTGCCGCAAGCTGGCTGGAGATCGTTCCGCTGGAGCTTCTGGCCCTGGACCGAAGCCGGCTGCTGCACGACAGGTTCGGCCGCACGGCCCCGCTTCAGCCGCACCGCCCCGTCGAAATCGTCCCCGAAAAACAGGCGACATTCGGCCGGTCAATGCTGCGCGCCATGTCGCATTTCCTGCATGGGGCAGCTGCCCGCTGACTGTCCCGTTCCGGGACGCGGCCCCTAGTACTTTAGGGCTATGCCGGGGTGGCTTTCCACAACCTTCTGTTAAGGGATTGTGGATAAGGATTGGGCTCGACGATTTCATGAAGAAGCCCTTTGATGCACTCGTTCCAGCCCGCTCAGACGCAACGGCCTGCGCCTCGCCCCGAACAGGGGGTGTTCCAGCGTGTGCCCATCAATATGCAGGGCCGGCTGATGCTTGCGAATTATGAGGAATTCGAGTGCATGGTGATCGATATGTCGCCCGGCGACATGTATGTCACCTGCCCCGGCCGCCCGCGTGCCAACGAACGCGTCGTCGCCTATATCGACCATCTCGGCCGTGTCGAAGGCCATGTGCAGACGGTCGACATGCGCGGCTTCACCATGTCGATCAACGCGACCGAGCGCAAGCGCGAGAAGCTCGCCGCCCAGCTCACCTGGCTTGCCAACAAGCATGAACTCGGCCTGCCCGAAGACCGCCGTCACGATCGTCTGACCCCGCGCGAAACCAGGACCGAACTCTCCCTGGAAGACGGCACGCGCTACATCTGCCGCATCATGGACCTTTCGCTCTCGGGTGCCGCCGTCGATGTCGAGGTGCGCCCGCCGCTCGGCACGCCCGTTCGCCTCGGCAACATGCGCGGCCGCGTCGTTCGCCACTTCACGGAAGGTGTCGCGATCGAGTTCCTGTCGGTCCAGTCACGCGAGACGCTGCGCGAATTTCTCTGAGCAGTTCCACGCCCGCGGAAGCGAGGGGCGATTTTCGTATCGTCCGGTTCCGTCATCGGCCCGTCACGGATCTGAAGGATACAGCGCGCCTCAAGGAGTTGCGCATTGATGTCGGTCCTGTTTCCCGAAATCGAACCCTATGAACACGGCCTGCTCGATACCGGCTACGGCAACCTCATCTATTGGGAAGCCTGCGGCAATCCGGCGGGCAAGCCCGCGCTGGTGCTGCATGGCGGGCCGGGGTCCGGCTGTTCGACAACGGCGCGGCGCTATTTCGATCCTTCCGCCTATCGCATCATCCTCTTCGATCAGCGCAATTGCGGGCGCAGCCTGCCTGACGCCGCCGATGCCGCGACCGACCTCTCCCGCAACACGACCGCCCATCTCATCGACGACATAGAGAGGCTTCGCAGCCTCTTCGGCGTGGAAAAATGGATCGTCTTCGGAAATTCCTGGGGCTCCACGCTGGCGCTTGCCTATGCGCAATCCCATCCCGATCATGTCGGCGGCATCGTCATCGCAGGTGTCACCACGACACGCCGCAGCGAGATCGACTGGCTCTATCGGGGCATGGCGCCGCTCTTTCCCGAGGAATGGCACCGCTTCGGCGAAGCGCTGCCGCCGGACCTTCGCGACGTCGACCGGGTGAGCGCCTATCACCGGCTGCTCAACGATCCCGACGAACAGGTGCGGCTGGACGCGGCGCGCGACTGGCATGAATGGGAGGCGGCGACAATCCTCCTTGCCGATCCCGCCGGCCTTCCCCGGCGCTGGTCCGATCCGCGCTACCGTCTGACGCGCGCCCGCATCATCACCCACTATTTTCGCGCGGGTGCCTGGCTGGAAGACGGCGTCCTGCTCAAGAATGCCGGTCGCCTCGCCGGCATCCCCGGTATTCTGATCCACGGGCGTTTCGATATCGAAGCGCCGCTTGTCACCGCCTGGGAACTTGCCCGCGCATGGCCGGGCTGCGAGCTCATCGTACTGCCGAAGGCGGCCCATTCCACGGCCAATGCCGATATTGCCGCCGCGATCGTCGCCGCGACCGACAGATTCCGCGATCTCTGACGAAATTATTTTTGAGGCGGAAAATCGGGACATGAGGCGGAATCGGCTTTCCGGACGGCAATTCCGCCTGTTTCCGCGCCTCGACCCAAGCCTTGCTGCCCGACGCCCCGGCTGCCGGCCGCCGGAGAAATTTACCCGGCTTATCCGATATCGTTAACGGCCTGCCCGTTTTCCGGCCTTTTGCGGCCCGAAAGCCTTTTTCTCAATCCTTCAATTTTAATCGAATTCGAGACGAATGCGCGTCTAATTTGATGTGTATTCGATATGGATTTGAATCAAGTTCGACGCGTATTTGAATAGATTAAGCCATTAATTTTATTGCGTAATTTTGCGTGAGGTAAAAACGTCCGTGTCATTGTCCTTCCCATAACGGGGAGACGATAATGGCAATTGGAACTCTTCTGAAAGGCGGCCTTCTGGCCCTTGGCATGACAATGGCAATGGCGGGCGCAGGTCAGGCGTCATCCGCCAGCATGACGCTCGCAGGCAATGCGAGCCCGCCGATCGGGCACTATGAGTTCTGCCAGGCCAATCCGGGCGAATGCGCCTATGCCGGCGGCGATGCCGGCCCGGCGATCCTGACCGAGGATCGCTGGAAGGAGATCCTCAAGGTCAACTACACCGTCAATTCCACCATCCAGCCGATGACGGACAAGGAGATCTACGGCGTCGAGGAGCGCTGGGCCTATCCGCGCACCGTCGGCGACTGCGAGGACTTCGCCCTGCTGAAGCGCAAGATGCTGATCGATACCGGCTTCTCGCCATCCGATACGCTGATCACCGTGGTCCTGCAGCCGAACGGCGAAGGCCATGCGGTGCTGACCGTGCGCACCGACCACGGCGACTTCATTCTCGACAACATGCGCAACAAGGTGCTGCTGTGGTCGGATACCGAATATACCTACCTGAAGCGCCAGTCCGCCGACGATCCGGCCCGCTGGACGAAGCTGCAGGACGGCCGCGCCGTGGCTGTCGGTAGCGTGAAGTAACTGGCTTACCGGCCCCGGTCAGTCCCCGCATCCCCGTCCCGACCGGCGCCCAGAGCCGTTCCCGCTGTCCCGGGAGCGGCTCGCTTCTTTTGTGGCAGATCCTTCCGGTTGAGTTAACGGGCCGTTAACTCCCGCTATCCCATCATCTCCGCGAGATTCATCACCGGCACCGACGACTCGTGTTTTCTTACGGCGGCCCGATATCCGAGGACGACGATGAGCCATTCCGCCGTGGGCCATCCTGCCGAACAGCCCCTTCTTTCGACCCGGTTCCTCATCCGTGTCACCGCGACGATTGCGGTTCTGGCGCTGGCGACGGTGGCGATCAGCATTGCCGGCCGCTGGTTCGGCCGGCACATCTCGCTTGCCGGCAATACGGAAAGCGAGGCCGCAATCACGCTCACCATCGGTCGCGACACAATCGCCCTGCCCGCCAATACGATTCGCTTCCCCAGCGAACGCCATGACGGGCCGGCCGAACGCGTGGATCTCTATCTCGCCTGGCCGCAGATGCAGGGCTACAGCAAGGAAACGCGCGAGCGTTTCGACGATATCGCCCAGTCGTCCGGCCTGATTTTCCTGCAGATCACGCAGGGCACGATGTCGCGGGACATGTCGGGCCGGCTGGAGCCGATCTATTCGCATCTGATCGAGGGTGCCGCCGAACCCTTCGCGCACGGCCTGACGCTGCATCGCCTGCGCGCCGATGCCGGCTACAACGGCGAAGTGCTGCTGACCGCGCCGCGCGAAAACGGTGCCGCCTATGTGGTGCGCTGCATCCTGCCCGGCTCTGCCGACATGGCGACCAGCGGTGACTGCCAGCGCGATATCAAGGTCGGCAAGGACCTCAGCGTGCTTTACCGGTTCTCAAGCCGTCATTTGGCCGACTGGGACCATATTGATGCCGCGATCAGGACCTTTGTGGAAACCCGGCTCCTGAGCCGGTCTGCAACACTCCGCTAAAATCCCCGCAAATGTCTGAAGAAACGATTCATCATAAACGGATTGGTAACGCTGAACCGGTAGTTTTCCAAGACAGCCGGTTGCGCAGTAGGGGGTGCGTGGCGGGCCGAATATCCGAAATGCAAGCGAAGAGTGGAATAGTGTCAAGGTCAATTTCCTCCGTACCATCGCCGCGGTCTGCCGGTTTCCTCGCAAAGGTGCTGATGATCTTTTCGATGGCCGTCGCGGTTGTCGCGGTCGACTCGGTCAACGCCGAAGCGGAAGCTGCAAATCCGAAATATGCCGGTATCGTCGTCGATGCGCGGACGGGAAATGTTCTCTACAGCGAGAATGCCGACCGCCTGCAATATCCGGCGTCGCTGACGAAGATGATGACCCTTTACCTGACCTTCGAAGCGCTTGAGCAGGGCCGTATCCGCCTCGATACGCCCGTCCCCTTCTCCGCTCATGCCGCGGCCCAGGCGCCGACCAAGCTTGGTGTGCGCGCCGGCAGCACGATAACGGTCGAACAGGGCATCCTCGGCCTCGTGACGCTGTCCGCCAACGATGCCGCAACCGCGCTCGGCGAAATGCTCGGCGGTTCTGAGGAGCGTTTCGCCCAGATGATGACGGCCAAGGCCCATGCGCTCGGCATGACGCGCACGACCTATCGCAACGCCAACGGCCTGCCGAATACCGCGCAGATGACGACGGCCCGCGATCAGGCGCGTCTCGGCATCGCCCTTCGCCAGCATTTCCCGCAATATTACGGCTACTTCAATACGCGCGCCTTCAAGTTCGGCAATCGCGTGATCCGCAGCCATAACCGCCTGGTCGGCTCCGTGCGCGGCGTCGACGGCATCAAGACCGGTTATACCCGCGCTGCCGGTTTCAATCTGGTCAGCTCCCTGCAGGTCGACGGCAAGTCGATCGTCGGCGTGGTTCTCGGCGGCGCGTCCACGCCCGCCCGCGACGCGCAGATGCGCAGGCTGCTTGCCACCTACCTGCCGAAGGCCTCCGCCAGCGGAGGCGCGCTCGTCGCCCAGGCGAAGCCCATGCCCGAGATGATCGAGACGCCTGCTCCGGTCTCTCCTGCCAAGGCCGCCAAGGTGGCTGAAAAGAAGACGATCGCCGCCACCCAGCCGCCCGTCGCGGCCGCCGCCGCCGATCTTGGCCTGCCGCACAAGGGTCCGCTGCCGGACAGCCGCTATCAGGCGGCAGGCACGGAAGTCGCCTATGCCGAGACCGCCGCACCCAGAACGGATAATCCCCTGCTGACGCAGCCGATGCCGTCTCCGACGAAGGTCAAGACCGTCGCGATCAAGCAGCAGCAGGAACAGGCTTCCGTCGCCGTGCCGACGCCCGCACCCGCCTATATGCCGCCGGAACAGGGGGACACGTCCGTCGACGAGCTGACGACCGCCTCCACCAAGGTTGCGCCCGCCAAGGATGCCGTCGTCAAGGACATGCCGCAGCCGTCGGGCTGGGTCGTCCAGATCGGCGTCTCCTCCAGCCGCGAAATGGCGATGGACCTTCTGGCCAGCGCCAAGGCCAAGGGCGGCAAGGCGCTGAGCTCCGCCAAGCCCTTCGCTGTCGCCTATGCCAATGACGGCGATCAGGTCTATCGCGCCCGCTTCGGCGGCTTCGATGACCAGCGGGATGCGGTCAACGCCTGCAAGGCCCTGAAGAAGGCCGGCGTCAAGTGCTGGGCGGCCGCCCAATGAGCGATCTGGCGCTGCTTATGATTGATGTGGCAGCGCCCCTGCCTGCCGGCTGCGGTACTCGCGCCGCCGGCAGTCGATCCTAGTTCGGTTTGTATTGCGTACGAGGAAGATGATGTCGATCAACGAGAATGTACCAAATGCGCCTTCAGGGCGCCGGGCGGTCAACAAGGGCCGCACCGGCCTGCATCCGTTGCACGAGGCAGCATTGCGTCTGGCTGAAATCGGCCTGCAGCGCCCGAAGGCGAAATCGGCCAAGACCCGCGATCTCATCAACCTGCTTCTGTGCCACGGCGCACGCGCCTGGCGCTATTCGCAGCCGGAGGCGCATATTCACCTGCACATCACGTCGCCCGACGGCCATTCGCCGGTCGTGCTGCGCCTGCGGTAGGCGCGGTTCAAGAAACTGCGACGCAAGACGGACGCTTTCAGAGCAGGCCGAGTTCCGACAGCTCGCGGCGAAGATCCGCGGGCATTTCCGTAATGCCGGCGCCGAGACTGTCGATATCGCGCGGCACGTCCTCATCGGGATAGTAGCGCCAGCCCTGGAAGGCCCGCTTCGGCTGTACCGCGGTTTCGATGACTTCCGGACCAAGCACCAGATGGCAGCGGCCGATCCCCTCTCCGTCCGTAAATGTCTGGATGTCGAGAATCTTCTGTCGCGCCTGCACCTGTCCCTTGATGACCCAATAGAGCGAACCGCCGTCGAGCAGTTCTTCCACGCGCTTCGGCACCATGCGGGTCGTGTGGACCGAGTGCGGTTCCATTCCGGCGGCGATGGCGCGCAGCGAGCGCTCGGCCACCCATTCGCGCAGGTCTTCGATCGAGTCGCAGCCGACGCAGAGCTTGATGAGATTCAGTGCCATGCTGCCGTTGAAATCCTTTTGGCCGGCAGCGTCAAGCGGCTAAAGCATGTCGCGCAAAAGTGTGCAGCGGTTTTGCGACAACGGCATGCGTCCGGCAGGAAATTCAAACGTCGACGAGATCAGCATTCGACGACGTTGACGGCGAGCCCGCCGGTCGAGGTTTCCTTGTATTTCTCGCTCATGTCGTAGCCGGTCTGGCGCATCGTCTCGATACAGGCATCGAGCGGCACGAAATGCTGGCCGTCGCCCTTGACCGCGAGCGATGCGGCCGTGACCGCCTTCACGGCGCCCAGCGCATTGCGCTCGATGCAGGGAACCTGCACAAGGCCGGCGACAGGATCGCAGGTCATGCCGAGATGATGTTCGAGCGCGATTTCCGCCGCATTCTCGATCTGGGCCGGCGTGCCGCCCATGACGGCTGCGAGGCCGGCGGCTGCCATGGCGGCGGCCGAACCGACCTCGCCCTGACAGCCCACTTCCGCACCTGATATCGAGGCATTGTGCTTGATGATGCCGCCGATCGCCGCTGCCGTCAGCAGATAGTCGTGGATGCCCTTCCGGTCCCAGTCCTCGTGGAAATGCTCGTAATAGCGGATCGTCGCCGGAATGACGCCCGCCGCGCCGTTGGTCGGCGCCGTTACCACACGCCCGCCGGCCGCGTTCTCCTCGTTGACCGCCATCGCATAGACGCTCAGCCAGTCGTTGGCGAGCAGCGGGTTGGAACGGTTGCTGCGCCACTCTTCCTGCAGCTTGTCGTGAATATGCTTGGCGCGGCGCTTCACGTTGAGGCCGCCGGGCATGACGCCCTCGACCTTCAGCCCGCGCTCGATACAGGCGCGCATGGCTTCCCAGATACGGTCGAGACCGGCATCCAGTTCTTCGCGGCTGCGCTGGCTTTCCTCGTTGGCGCGCTTCATCTGCGCGATCGACAGGCCGGACCGTTCGGCCATTTCCAGCATCTGCCTGGCGGTGGCGAAGGGATAGGGCACCTTGTAATTGCCCTGCGCCGCCTTCTTGCGCGCCCGCATCTGCTCCAGCTCCGTATCGGTGACGACGAAACCGCCGCCGACCGAATAATAGATGCGCTTGACGAGCAGCCGTCCGTCCTTGTCGTAGGCGGAAAAGCTCATGCCGTTGGCATGGCCCGGCAGCGGCTGCTTCTTGTCGAAGACCAGGTCGGTCTTCGGCTGGAACTGGTAGGGCGGATGTCCCTCCGGCGTGATCCGGCCGCTCTTTTCCACGCCGTCGATGATCGCGTCCATGCGATCCGGATCGACCGCGTCGGGCGCCTCGCCCATCAGGCCGAGGATGACCGCCCTGCCCGTTCCGTGGCCGATCCCGGTATGGGCGAGCGAACCGTGCAGGCTGACCTTGATGGCGGCAACCTGCGCGCCGACGGAAGGACGCGGCCATTCGTTGGACAGGATGAGATCAAGGAACCGGTTGGCTGCCGTCATCGGCCCCATCGTATGCGAGCTCGACGGCCCGACACCGATCTTGAACACATCGAATACCGACAGAAACATGAAGGCGCCTTCCAAAATTCACGATGCAGATTATGCGAGCCCGGTTCGGCATCCGCGCGGCGGACCGACATCGCCTTGAACCGGTGCGACATCGGCCGGGACAGTAGTGTGTCGCAGCCCATCTTGCTAGCGATTCTCATCTTGCCGGTCATTGCAGCATTCGAATGCATCTGTAGAGTGGCCGCGTTTATACGGGAACTGACTCGCTGATGATGACGACCGCGGATTATATCGCGCTTGCCTTCTTTATCCTTATCTGGATGGGCTATTCCTGGCTGCTGCACGGCCAGACCTTCTTCGGGCGCACGAGCCTGACCCATGCCATGGCGGAGCGAAGGCGTGAATGGATATATAATTCCCTGCGCCGCGATTTGAAGATGATCGACACCCAGATCATGGCCGGCCTGCAGAACGGCACGGCCTTTTTCGCCTCGACCTCCATTTTCGCGATCGGCAGCTGCTTTGCCCTGCTCGGCGCCACCGAGAAGGTGGATGCGGTCTTCGCCGACCTGCCCTTCGTCTTCCACAGCGGCCACGCCGCCTTTGAAATGAAGGTCGGCGGACTTGCCGCCCTGTTCGGCTATGCCTTCTTCAAGTTCGGCTGGTCCTACCGGCTCTTCAACTATTGCACCATTCTCTTCGGCGGCATTCCGATGGTGCACGATTCGGAGAAGGACATCATTGCCGCCGAGCGGGCGGCAGAGCGTGTCATCCGCATGAACGTCATCGCCGGCGGCCATTTCAACGAGGGCCTGCGAGCGATTTTCCTGTCGATCGGCTATCTCGGCTGGTTCATCAATCCCTATGTTTTCATGGGCACGACATCCATCGTCGTTTTCGTCCTCGCCCGCCGGCAGTTCTTTTCGGAAGCGCGCCTTGCCATCATGGACGCGAACCCGCCACCAAATCTCCATCTTTCTCCTGTTGTGCCCAGCAAGCCGTCAGCGACCGACGGTGACGAACTGTCCGGGGGATTGTGAATGACGGTGCCGGCAACGGAAGCGGCGGCTGAGGCAAGACCGCCGCGGATAGGCCTTGTGGATACGGCCCGCGGCGCGGCCCTCATTGCCATGGCCACCTACCATTTCAGCTGGGATCTGGAATTCATGGGCTACCTTGCGCCCGGAACGGCCGAGACCGGCTGGCTGAAGATCTACGCCCGCGCAATCGCCACCACCTTCCTTTTCATCGTCGGTGTCAGCCTTGTGCTGTCAGGCCGGCCGGAAATCCGCTGGCCTTCCTTCTGGAAGCGCTTCGCCATGATTGCGGGCGCCGCCCTGCTGATATCGGCTGCAACGGCCTATTTCGTGCCCGGCCAGTGGATCTATTTCGGCATCCTGCACTGCATCGCGGTTCTGAGCCTGATCGGCATCATCTTCCTGCGTCTGCCCTTGCCCGTGACGCTGCTTGTCACGCTTGCGCTGTTCGTCGCCTGGATCGCCGATACGTTCGTCATGCCCGGCGTGCTGGATTCACATCTGCTCGATCCGAAATATTTCGCCTGGCTCGGTTTTGCCGCCATGCCCGACCGGTCGAACGATTATGTGCCGCTCTTTCCCTGGGCGACCGCCCTCTTCCTCGGCATGAGCCTCACGCGTCTCGCTTTGCGCACGAACCTGCCGCAGCGGCTGGCGTCCCTGGGCACGGGCGGCACATGGCTTGCGCGTCTCGGCCGCCACAGCCTCGCCTTCTACCTCGTCCACCAGCCGGTGCTGATCGCCATCGCCTATGGCCTGACCTTCGTCATCGCGCCGCCAAAGCCCGATCCGGCTGCGACCTATCTGCGCCAGTGCAACGCCTCCTGCACGGTCGAACAGGGCGAAGCGCTCTGCCGCAGCTTCTGCCAGTGCACGCTCGACCAGCTGCAGGCGCAGCAGCTCTTTGCGCCGTTCCAGACAGGTGCGGTCAAGGCCGACGACGAGCGGATCATGGCGCTTGCCAGCCTCTGCAGCGCTCAGATAGAGCCCGGGCCGGCGCCGCAGTCCGAACCGCAGCCCCAGCCCCAGCAATAATCAGGTGGTGACGCCGATTTCGGCGAGGCGGCCGAGGCAGGCCTCCTCGATATTGTCGAGTTCGGTGATCGTTTCGTCGATATCCTTGCGCTTCTGGCGCAGGTCCTCGCGTTTTTCATCGACGCGCTTCATCAGGAGCTTGAGCTGGCCGAGCTCGCCCGGCGGCTCCTTGTAGACCTGAATGATCTCGCGGATTTCGGCAATGGTGAAGCCGATGCGCCGGCCGCGCAGGATTTCCTGAATGAGCCGCCGGTCGGCCGGGCGGAAAAGCCGCGTGCGTCCGCGCCGTTCCGGATGGATCAAACCCTCGTCTTCATAGAAGCGAAGCGTGCGCGTCGACACTCCGAATTCGCGCGTCAGCTCCGTTATGGTATAGTATTTGTTCACTAGCATCTCATCCCCGTCATCGACCTGACATATTATTGACTTTTACGTAATAGTCAATTTCGGCCACGGTTCAGATGCCGAACCACCATGTCGCGATGCCGAGGAAGGCGAAGAAGCCGGTGCAGTCCGTCACCGTCGTGACGAAGACGGACGAGGCGATGGCCGGGTCCGCTCCCATCTTGTCGAGCAGCAGCGGCAGAAGGATGCCGGCAAGCGCTGCCGCCATCAGGTTGATGATCATCGCCGCGCCGATGACGGCGCCAAGCTGGTAGTTGTGGAACCAGGTGCCGGCGATCACGCCGAGAAGAATGGCAAAGAGGATGCCGTTCAGGATGCCGACCCCCGCCTCCCTTCGGATGATGCGGCCGGCATTGTAGATGTCGAGATCGCGGGTCGCCAGCGCGCGCACCGTCACCGTCATCGTCTGCGTGCCGGCATTGCCGCCCATGGAGGCGACGATCGGCATCAGCACGGCAAGCGCGATCATCTTCTCGATCGAGCCGTCGAACAGGCCGATGACGCTGGCCGACAGCATTGCCGTGCCGAGATTGATGAGCAGCCACAGGAAGCGCGAGCGCACGGTCGAGATCACGTTGTCGGACAGTTCTTCGTCGCCGACGCCGCCGAGGCGCTTGATGTCCTCGTCCGCCTCTTCGTGGATCACGTCCACCACGTCGTCGATGGTGAGCACGCCGACGAGCCGTTCGTTCTCGTCCACGACGGCCGCCGAGAGAAGGTCGTATTGTTCGAAGAGCTGGGCCGCCTCTTCCTGGTCCATCTCGGCCGGAATCGGGTGGTTCGTTTCCCGCATGATGGCTTCGATCTTCGTCTGCCGCTTGGTGCGCAGGATCTGGTCGAGATCGACGGCGCCGAGCAGCTTGAAGGTCGGGTCGATGACGAAAATCTGCGAGAAGGAGTAAGGCAGATCCTCTTCCTCGCGCATGTAGTCGATCGTCTGCCCCACGGTCCAGAAGGGCGGCACGGCGACGAATTCCGTCTGCATGCGGCGCCCGGCCGAGCTTTCCGGATAATCGAGGGCGCGGCGAAGGCGCACCCGCTCCGTAAAGGGCAGCTGCGCCAGGATCTCTTCCCGGTCCTCCTGGTCGAGATCCTCGAGAATGTAGACGGCGTCGTCCGAATCCAGCTCGCCGATGGCCGCGGCAATCTGCTCGTTCGGCAGCTGGTCGACGATCTCGCGGCGGATCGTCTCGTCCACCTCGGTCAGCGCCGTCATGTCGAAATCGTCGCCAAGCAGGTGCACCAGCGCAAGTCGCTGATCCGGCTGGATCGATTCCAGCAGGTCGCCTATTTCCGATTCGTGCAGGCGCGCGACGTTCTGGCGCAGAAACAACGTGTCGCGATCGGCAATGGCCGCACCCAGCCGCGCCAGGAAATCGCTGCGCACATTGCCGTCTTCGTTATAGATATCGACGTCTTCGTCCGTCGGACGTTTGCGAATGCGGTCTTCGGTATCGGTCGTCGTCATTGCCGCCCTCGCATCTCTATCTGATTTCAAAGACTATCGAGCCGCATTCGAAAATGTTGGCTGAAAACGCATTGTCAACAAGCGGATAAGCGAATTCCGCCCTGCCCTCGCCAAAGCCGGAATCCTTGACCGCCCTGCTAGCCGAAAGCATTTCTGCCGTAAAGCGCAAACCCGTGCTTTCTGATGACAATGCCGGTGGACGGTTATAGTTTCCGCTGCCATTTGTCGAAGGGAAGCCCAGCCGTGCCGATCCGCCCGATTCTCCGCTATCCGCATCCCGGTCTCAAAACGGTCTGCGCACCCGTGAACTCGTTCGATTCGGCCCTGTCCGAACTGGCGGACGACCTGCTGCAGACCATGCGCGCAGCCCCCGGCGTCGGCATCACCGCGGCCCATATCGGCGTCTTCCAGCGCCTGACCGTGCTGGAACTCGACAAGGGTGACGTGCGCATCTACGCCAATCCGGAAATATCGTGGTTTTCCGACGAGACGATGGTCCATATGGAAGGCAGCGTCTCCATGCCGGGCGCTACCGACGAGATCACGCGCCCGAAGGCGATCCGTTTTCGCTATCAGGATCTTCAGGGCAATCGCCACGAGGAAGAGGCGTCAGGCTTCCTCGCCGTCTGCATCCAGCACGAGGTCGATCAGCTCGACGGCATTTTCTGGCTGCAGCGCCTGTCGCGGCTGAAGCGTGAGCGGTTGGTCAGAAAGTGGGAAAAGACGAAAAGCTGAAGGCCAGGCCATGAGCGGCCGAACCGATAGTGTGCATCACATGCGCAACCACCTGCAGGCGACCGGCGTCGATGCCCGCATCGCTCAGAGGATTGAGGCGAAAAGACACGAAATCGCCACATTTCAAAACCCGGAAACGGATGGTTTTCCGGTTTCGACGTCTCTAAAGTTACAAATAGTTAATCAATTAAAGATTGCAGCATTGTAATGTGGGTGAAAGCCCTGACATCTCAGTCGATTAACTGTGCCGGCTAAGGTAACGCGCCCGTCAAAAATCATTGACAAATATGTGATTTCATTTGGACAAAACGCCGCAACGCTGCTGTCACTTTTCTCACAAAATTGCCAAAATTGGGGAGCGGACTTGGTCTTGCCGAGGGTTGGTTTTACGTTGTTGAATTCAACAACAGATTGAGGAGAATAGCCCCATGCGCATCAAATTCGCCGCTGCCGCCACCCTGTTTGCCGTCGGCCTCGCCAGTGCGGCCTTCGCACAGCAGACGAAGTACAACGACGACTATTCCAACGACAGCGACGGCCTCTACCAGACCCCGGTCGCACCGGCAAAGCCGGTCCATTATCCGACGCACGTGACGCCTCCGGCCTATTCCAGCGACTATACGAACGATAGCGACGGCTTTGCGCCGGTAGCGATGGCAAAGCCTGCGAAGGTCGACAATACGGCGACCGCCAGCATCAAGCCGCTTCCGGATTGCCACAGCATGGTCGGCCCGAAGGGCTGGCGCCAGAAAGGCGCCGACAGCGGTGCCAGCCGCACCGAAGCCTGCCGCGAAATGCACTGACAGGATCTGGAAAAGGGCCGGTTTCCGGCCCTTTTCTCTTGTAATTTCAATGTCTCGTGCGGCGTAATCCACATCCCGGACAAGCTTTTAAAAAAAACTGTCACATCGTGCTTGTGTCCGTCAGATGCTTTTGCTACATGCTGCCTCGCCGACGCAAATCGGCCCTACCACGATGCGGTCGTGGCGGAATTGGTAGACGCGCAGCGTTGAGGTCGCTGTGGGGCAACCCGTGGAAGTTCGAGTCTTCTCGACCGCACCAAAGAAACCCGCTTCGGCGGGTTTTTTCTTTTTTGGACAAAGGTTTAGTTCTCTCGTTCGGATCTCGCTGCCGGAGAGCAAGGCTCTTTCCGACGATATCCCTTCTCCTCGATAGCAGAGCAAACCCTGGCGGCATCGACTGCAATTCTGGTGCGCAATCTATCGCTTGACTTCTATCTGGAATTGAGAACATAACTGGAACGGTTAAGGTTTCAGGGATGTTCATTTCATGAAGACGATTTCGACCGGCAATTTTTGACGAGACGCCAGACGGACGATCGGCCGCCGAAACCGGTTATCGTGCGGGATAGACCCGCTCGCAACCAATCCAGCCTTTTGACGTATTTGAACGCAAGCCGGATATTTCCGCTTGGCGCTTTCTCGCTCTGCCTGCGCAAGCGCATGGCATCGAACGATTTGGGGACCGCATGACACCGGAAGATCGCTACCGATATACCAAAGGAGGCGTGAAGCTCGCCATTCTTGGAACGTTTGTTTTCGGGATCTATCTCGCAGTCAATTCCATGGGCGAGACCGAGACGGCGGCCTATAGGACGCTCGACGAGTGCCTCGAGGACGGCAAGTTCGGTCCTGACGACTGCAAGAACAGCTTCGAGACTGCCCGCGCCGAACATCTGAAAAATGCACCTTCCTATCAGAATCGCGAGGATTGCGAGGAGGAATTCGGCAACGGCCATTGTGAGGTGACAAGTTCGGTACATGTTGCCGGCGGAGGGCACTACAGCCCCTATCAATCAGGCTATCTCATCGGCCAGCCCGAAACGAGCGCCAATGGCGTTTATTATCCGGCGGTACCGGCATCGGCACTTTATGAAAGCAGTCATGCCTCGGGCTTCGTGAACGCTGCCGGCCAGTTGGTCACCAATAAGGTCGGCGGCTTCAAGATGACTTATTCCGATGGAGCCCGCTTCAGTCCCGATGTCCGTACGACCACGCTTGCCCGCTCCGGTTTCGGCACGCGTCACTCTTCCGCGTCCTGAGGGCTCAAGATGAAGCGTATCGCGACAGGCGAAAGGCCGGACTGGATCCCGAAGCTCGAAGCGCTGGATTTCACATTCCACCACATGTATGGCGAACTCTATTGGGACGAGCGCAACGCCTATCAATTCACGCTCGCTCAGATCGAGGACGATCTCGAAGACCCGACCAACGAGATCCTGCAGCTCTGCTACGGGGCGGTGGACCGCATCTGCGCCGATCCCGCCCTGATGACGCGCATGGCGATCCCGGCCGAGTTCCATGAGGCAATCCGGCGTTCCTGGAAATGGTCCGAGCGCGATATCTACGGCCGCTTCGACCTGCGCTACGACGGCAGGAGTCCGGCAAAGCTGTTCGAATTCAATGCCGACACGCCGACGTCGTTTTTCGAAAGCGCGGTCGTCCAATGGGAATGGCTCCAGGACATGAAGCGATCAGGCCGGCTCGATGCCGGTGCCGATCAGTTCAATTCGATCCACGAGAAGCTGATCGACGCTTTCCGGTATTTCAAGAATTCGAGCGATAGCGGCGTCTTCCATTTCGGCTGTGTCACCGACAATGAGGAAGACTACCTGACGACGAAATATCTTGCCGATGTGGCGTTCCAGGCAGGCTTCGAAGTCGTGCTGCTCGATATGGAGGAGATCGGCGTCGATGCCGAGAGCTGGTTCACCGATCTCGAGGATCGGCGCATGGAGGATCTCTTCAAGCTTTACCCTCTGGAATTCATGGTCCACGAGGATTTCGGCCAGCACCTGCTCTCCACCGGCACCAAGATCCACGAACCGCTGTGGAAAATGACGCTGTCGAACAAGGGCCTGCTGCCCGTTCTCTGGGAGATGGCGCCGAACCACCCGAACCTTCTGCCCGCCTATTTCGCCGACGACCCGCAGGCGCTGCGCCTCGAAAACGCGGTCCGAAAACCGCTCCTGTCGCGCGAGGGCGCCAACGTTACGCTGACATCGGGAGGAGTGACGGTCGCGGTGGACGGAGATTATGGCGCGGAGGGCTATATCGTGCAGGAAGCCTGCCTGCTTCCGCAATTCGGCGACGATTATGCCGTGGTCGGTTCCTGGGTCGTCGCCGGCGAAGCCTGCGGCATCTGCATCCGCGAGGACAAGTCGCCGATCACCCAGAACCTCTCCCGCTTCGTCCCGCATTTCATCATGGACTGAGATACGGCATCGAAGGATGTCGAAAAGGCGCGGCAGACCGGATCGCCGCGCCTGATGCCTGATCGGCGCCAGGCCGTCGCGGTGTGCGATCAGCCGAACGTGAAGGTGAATTTGCGGCTGCCGATCGAGCCCGAACCCGTGCCGCGCACGCCCGTCGAGACGAAGGTGAACGAGCCGCTCTGGCCGTTGCTGCAGGTGAAAGTGCCTTCGCCGTTACGGTGCGTCACGTAGACGAAGTTGCCGTTGCACTTGAGGCCTTTGGTACTCGTCAGTTCCAGTGTCCCGGCGCCATCGGCATAACCTGTTGCCTTGCCCGTAAATTTCTCGTCGCCGCTCTCGGTCTGTCCCTTGAGAGGAAGCGTCATCGCACAGCCGGACAGGAGCGCGACGAGCAGCGCGGAGGAAAATATGCGTTTCATGAATTACCCCAATAAGATGATTTGCGCGCCGACAATATCCACATGATTGCAGCTCTTTCCAGAAGCGGCCCGACTTATCCCCAGCACCTGGCGCAATGCGTGCGGCCGGCGTCCCGGCCACGACGCAGGCTGAGCCGCAAAGAGCGATTGAATCGCGCGCCGCCGAAGTCCATATAGGGCCCGCGACCGCCCTCACCTTTTTGCGGATAGCGCCAGGGACTGCCATGCTACGCACCGATCTCGATTTCTCCATGCTCCCGAAAGCCGGTTCGCGCCCCGTGCGCTGGCGTATCTCCGACGGGCTCGTTCCCTATCCGGAAGCGGTGGAGACGATGGAGCGCGAAGTCGCGGCGATTTCCGAGGGCGGCGACGAGCTTGTCTGGCTGCTGGAACATCCGCCGCTCTATACGGCCGGCACCAGCGCCGATGCCAAGGATCTCGTCCAGCCCGATCGTTTTCCTGTTTTCGCCACCGGCCGCGGCGGCGAATATACCTATCACGGCCCCGGCCAGCGTGTGGCCTATGTCATGCTCGATCTGAAGCGGCGCCGGCAGGATGTGCGCGCCTTCGTGGCCGCGCTCGAAGAGGTCATCATCCGCGCGCTCGGTTCGATGAACGTGCGCGGCGAACGCCGCGAGGATCGTGTCGGCGTCTGGGTCCGCCGGCCCGAGCGGCCGCTTCTGCCGGACGGCACCATGGCGGAAGACAAGATTGCCGCCCTCGGCATACGCCTGCGCAAATGGGTCACGTTTCACGGCCTGTCGCTGAACGTCGATCCCGATCTCGATCATTTCAACGGCATCGTGCCCTGCGGCATCTCGGCCTATGGCGTCACCAGCCTTGTCGATCTCGGCCTGCTGGTGACGATGGCCGATGCCGATATCCGCCTGCGTGCCGCCTTCGAAGAGGTCTTCGGCGAGACCGTCAAGGATATGCTGCACTGTCCCTGATTGCCGGCCTTGATCGGACTGCCTTCCTGTGGTTGATGACACCACCCGCAAGAAGCAGCCGCCATGTCCGAATCTCCTTCCGCACAGAATCCGCTCCAGGGCATGGCCATCATGGCCGGCGCCATGGCCATCCTGCCGACGATGGACGCGATCGCCAAATATATGGCGACCTTCGAGGCCATGTCGCCGGGACAGGTCACGTTCTACCGCTTCTTCTTCCAGCTCGTCTGCACCCTGCCGATCCTCCTTGCCATGTTCGGCAGGCAGGCGCTGTCGGCCAGGCGCCCGTGGATGAACCTGTTGCGCGGCGCGCTGCATGGCGCAGCCAGCCTGCTCTTCTTCGTCGCCGTCAAATACATGCCGCTTGCCGATGTCTTCGCCATCTATTTCGTCGAGCCCTTCATGCTGACGGCGCTCTCGGCGCTCTTCCTGGGCGACAAGGTCGGCTGGCGGCGCTGGCTGGCGATCGTCGTCGGTTTTGGCGGCGCCATGATCGTCATCCAGCCGAGTTACGAGATCTTCGGCCTGAAGGCGCTGCTGCCGGTCTTCTGCGCCTTCCTCTTCTCGCTCTATCTCTTCCTCAACCGCGCCATCGGCGAGGCCGATTCGCCGCTGACGATGCAGACCATGGCCGGCATTGGCGGCACGATCTTCATGGCGGGCGCAATGTTTGTCGGAAACGGCCTCGGCAATGCCGACTTCACGCCCTCCCTGCCCGCCTCCTGGCTCGGCCTCGTGCTCCTCCTGATTCTCGGCACGATATCGGGCTATGCGCACATGCTGGTCGTTAAGGCTTTCCGTCTTGCGCCGCTCTCGCTCCTGGCACCCTTCCAGTATTTCGAGATCATTTCGGCAACCGTGCTCGGTTATGCCCTCTTCGGCGATTTTCCGAATGTTTCCAAATGGATCGGCATCGCCATCATCGTTGCATCGGGCCTTTTCATCATCTGGCGCGAGCGTTTGCAGGCGCGATCATTAAAATCCGCATGAAACGCCAAATCGGCGGTTAACTTTCCTTCTTGAGGGATCTTCAATTCGGGACCGATAGAACCATTTCCGGCTTCATGATGAAGTCTGGAGATAAAACATGAGTGAGTTTCGTCTCGCTTTTCCGGCATGTGTCATCGCCGGGAAGCATCGGCTGACGGCCGAAGACATCATACTTCTGCGCAAACACACCTTTCCGGAGGGAATCCGGACATCCGATCATGTCGTGGTGATGCTGGCGCTCAATAATTCCTGCCCCGAAAAATGCTCCGAGTGGAATACGTTCTTCATCGAGCAGCTGGCAGGCTTCATCGTCGACTACACCTATCCGCAGGGCTCGCTGGACGAGATCAACGTCGCATGGATCATGCGCATGTTCACGACCGACGGCGTGGTGAATTCCGCGCTCGAACTCGAGCTCATCCTGCACGTCATGGAACTTTCCGCCCATGTGCCCGATGAGCTGCGCGCGCTTGCGCTCGACCAGCTGCGCCTGGCGCTCGCCGAAGATATCGGCGGCTACAGGCTGACCCGCGCCGCCGACCGCAAGAGCATCACGCGCCAGGACGTGGATTACGTCATGCGGATTCTGCGCAGCGTCAGCGAAGGCGGCGTCATCGGCGTCTCGCCGGTCGAATACGGCGTCCTGCAGCGCATCGACGCCGTGGCCCAGCCCGGCGCCAACCATCAGCGCTGGGGCGAGATCATGGCCGCGGTGGAACTCAGGGATTATACCCAGCCGAGGCGAAGCCGCTGGCTGCGGATCATCGATGAAGAGCCTGTCGTCGCCGCCGCAGTTGCCTGACCTGCCGAATCTTCAGACTGCCTCTGATTCTTCAGCCCAATTGTGCGTTCCGGCTTTTTATGCGTAAAACTCCGGAACGCATTTCCTGGGTGGAGTCTCGATGTTCAAGAAAATCCTGATCGCCAACCGCGGCGAGATCGCCTGCCGCGTGATCAAGACCGCGCGCCGCATGGGCATTGCCACCGTTGCGGTCTATTCGGATGCGGATCGGGATGCCCTGCATGTCGAAATGGCCGACGAGGCCGTTCATATCGGTCCGGCGCCTGCCGCCGAAAGTTACCTCGTGGCCGACAGGATCATCGCCGCCTGCAAGGCGACCGGTGCCGAAGCCGTCCACCCCGGATACGGTTTCCTGTCCGAACGCGCCTCCTTCTGCGAAGCGCTGGAAAAGGAAGGCATCGTCTTCATCGGTCCCAAGCCGAAAGCCATCATGGCGATGGGCGACAAGATCGAATCGAAGAAATTTGCCAATGCCGCCAAGGTTTCGACCGTTCCCGGCTATCTCGGCGTGATCGAGGACGCCGCCCATGCCGAAAGGATCGCTGCCGAGATCGGCTATCCCGTGATGATCAAGGCGTCGGCCGGCGGCGGCGGCAAGGGCATGCGCATTGCCTGGACGCAAGCGGAAGTGCGCGACGGTTTCGACCGCGCCCGCTCGGAGGCCAAAAGCTCCTTCGGCGACGACCGCGTCTTCATCGAAAAATACGTGGTCGATCCGCGCCATATCGAAATCCAGGTTCTGGCCGATGCGCATGGCAACGTCGTCTATCTCGGCGAGCGCGAATGCTCCATCCAGCGCCGCAACCAGAAGGTCGCCGAGGAAGCGCCCTCGCCCTTCCTCGACGAGAAGACCCGCGCCGCCATGGGCGCGCAGTCGGTGGCGCTCGCCAGGGCCGTTGATTACCAGAGCGCCGGCACTGTGGAATTCATCGTCGACCGCGACCGCAATTTCTATTTCCTCGAAATGAACACCCGCCTTCAGGTCGAGCATCCGGTGACGGAACTCGTGACCGGCATCGATCTCGTCGAGCAGATGATCCGCGTCGCCGCCGGCGAAAAGCTGGCTTTCGCGCAGAAGGATATAAGGCTGAACGGCTGGGCGATCGAAAGCCGCCTCTATGCGGAAGATCCCTACCGCAACTTCCTGCCCTCGATCGGCCGGCTGACGCGCTACCGCCCGCCGGCCGAAGGCCGCACCGGCGATGTGGTCATCCGCAACGATACCGGCGTCTTCGAGGGCGCCGAAATCTCCATGTATTACGACCCGATGATCGCCAAGCTCTGCACCTGGGCGCCGAGCCGCCTGCAGGCGGTCGAAGCCATGGGCCAGGCGCTCGACGCTTTCGTGGTCGACGGCATCGAGCACAACGTTCCCTTCCTCGCAGCGCTGATGAAACATCCGCGCTGGCGCGAAGGGCGCCTCTCCACCGGCTTCATAGCGGAGGAATATCCCGATGGATTCGCGCCGATGGCGCCCGACGCTTCGGAAGAAGCGGCGCTTGCGGCCATCGCGCTCTCCGCCAGCCTGATCGATTCTGCCCGCCGCGAGGGTTTCGCCGATCGCCTGCGCCAGGCAAGCGGCCCGCTGCGGGAGGAATGGGTCGTCAAGCTCGGCGGCAGTTACGTGCCGGTGAAACTGGTCGATGGCCTCGTGACCATTCCCTTCGAGATGGAAATGGAAGTCGGCGGCCGTACCGAAACCGTTGTCACCGACTGGAGACCGGGCGATCCGGTCTGGCACGGCAGGATCGCCAGCCGACCGGTGACGGCGCAGATCCGCCCGATCCTGAACGGGTTGCGCATCGACTGGCAGGGCCTGTCGGTCAAGGCGCGGGTCTTTACGCCCCGCCATGCCGAGCTTGACCGCCTGATGCCCGTCAAGCTGCCGCCCGATACGTCCAAGCTGCTGCTCTGCCCCATGCCGGGCCTCGTCGTCTCCATTGCCGTCTCGGAGGGCCAGGAGATCAAGGCAGGCGAAACGCTGGCCGTCGTCGAAGCCATGAAGATGGAAAACGTGCTGCGTGCCGAGCGCGATCTCGTCGTGGGCAAGATCAAGGCCGCGCCCGGCGAAAGCCTGGCGGTCGATGCCGTCATCATGGAATTCGCCTGAGGCGAAGCCGATTTTCAGGAAATGCCCGAGGCGGCGAAGCTGATCTCAGGAAACGCACACGGCTTTTTCCGCTTGAGCCATCCTCTTGCGGCGTGCAAGAATCCACCACGCAAATCACGAGGAGATCGACCATGGATGTTCGCGCCGCCGTTGCCGTTCAGGCAGGAAAACCGCTTGAGGTCATGACCGTTCAGCTGGAAGGGCCGAAGGCCGGCGAAGTGCTGGTCGAGGTCAAGGCGACGGGCATCTGCCACACCGACGATTTCACCCTTTCCGGCGCCGATCCGGAGGGCCTCTTCCCGGCCATTCTCGGCCATGAGGGCGCGGGCATCGTCGTCGATGTCGGCCCCGGCGTCACCTCGGTGAAGAAGGGCGATCACGTCATTCCGCTCTATACGCCGGAGTGCCGCGAATGCCCCTCCTGCCTGTCGCGCAAGACCAATCTCTGCACCGCGATCCGCGCGACCCAGGGCCAGGGCCTGATGCCGGACGGCACCTCGCGCTTTTCGATCGGCAAGGACAAGATCCACCACTATATGGGCTGCTCGACCTTCGCCAATTACACGGTTCTTCCCGAGATCGCCGTCGCCAAGGTCAATCCGGACGCGCCCTTCGACAAGATCTGCTATATCGGCTGCGGGGTGACGACCGGCATCGGCGCCGTCATCAACACCGCCAAGGTGGAGATGGGCGCCACGGCCATCGTCTTCGGCCTCGGCGGCATCGGCCTCAACGTCATCCAGGGCCTGAAGCTTGCCGGCGCCGACATGATTATCGGCGTCGATCTCAACAACGACAAGAAGGCCTGGGGCGAACGCTTCGGCATGACGCATTTTGTCAACCCATCCGAAGTGGGCGCCGATATCGTGCCCTATCTCGTCAACATGACCAAGCGCGGTGCCGACCAGATCGGCGGCGCCGATTACACCTTCGACTGCACCGGCAATACCAAGGTCATGCGCCAGGCGCTGGAAGCCAGCCACCGCGGCTGGGGCAAGTCGGTCATCATCGGCGTTGCCGGCGCCGGCCAGGAAATCTCCACCCGTCCCTTCCAGCTCGTCACCGGCCGCACCTGGATGGGCACGGCCTTCGGCGGTGCGCGCGGCCGCACCGACGTGCCGAAGATCGTCGACTGGTACATGGAGGGCAAGATCCAGATCGATCCGATGATCACCCACACCATGCCGCTCGAAAAGATCAACGAAGGCTTCGAGCTCATGCATTCCGGCAAGAGCATCCGCAGCGTCGTGCTCTACTGATCGCTCATGAATCTGCTGAAAAACTGGAAGTTGAAACTGAGGTACGGAAAGCTGAAAACGGCTTTCCGTCACTTCACGGTGATTGCCGACGGGGAGATCGCTGAGGCCAATCCGGATTTTGAGACCACGGAAGGCGCGGCTGCCTTCTTTTCGATGCACGCCTGGGCCGCGGATGGAGACGAAGCTACGGATATGGCCGTCAAGATAGGACGGCACGTCGGGTTCAACGCCACTGGCCGCATCTATCTGTACTCGACCGATCCGCAGGAGCCCCCAAGAGACCAGCCATTTGCTTACGGCCTAAATTTTCATCAATATCTGCGTGGTGACGAGCATATGGAGGAAGGTTCTCCTTTACCGAACGGCGGCATCCACTGACTTGTCTTGTCGAGCACTGCCAGCCACCCGTTCCAAGAAACAACCAAGGCTTCGAGCTTATGTATTCCGGCAAAAATATCCGTAGCGCGGTTTTGTATTGATGGTTCCACTTAGCTATACGGTCGATCTCAAGGGGCTTGACGAGCTCTCCGCGCGGGAGCTCTACGATCTCCTGAGAATGCGCGTCGATGTGTTCGTCGTTGAGCAGAACTGCCCCTATCCGGAACTGGACGGCAAGGATATCGACGCCCTGCACCTGCGGCTCATGGACGGCGGCGAACTGCTGGGCTCGACGCGGATTCTGAAGCCGTACGGCGGAGATCATCCGGCAAAGATCGGCCGCGTCGTCGTCTCCCCTGCCCACAGGGGCAAGCGGCTCGGCGATGCCTTGATGAAAGAATCGGTCGCCGCCTGCGAAAAGCTCTTTCCGGAAAATCCCGTTGCCTTGTCCGCGCAGGCACATCTGCGCGGGTTCTACGAATCCTTCGGTTTCGTCAAGACTTCCGAGGAATATCTGGAAGACGGCATTCCCCATATCGATATGGTCCGTCAGCTGGCCACTCGGCCGGCGTGAGGTCTCGCCATGATCTATGTCGATGCCGATGCCTGCCCGGTCAAACCCGAAATCCTGAAAGTGGCCGAACGTCTCGGTTTGGAAGTGACTTTCGTCGCCAATTCCGGCCTGCGCCCGTCCCGCGATCCGATGGTCCGCAACGTCATCGTCTCCAACGCTTTCGACGCCGCCGACAACTGGATCGCCGACAATGCCGGTCGAGGTGATGTCGTCGTCACTGCCGATGTGCCGCTGGCGGTCCGCTGCGTTGCCAAGGGTTCCTTCGTCACCGGCCCGACAGGCCGCGTCTTCGACGAAACCAATATCGGCATGGCAAGCGCCATGCGCGATCTCGGCGCGCACCTGCGCGAAACCGGCGAGAGCAAGGGCTACAACGCTGCCTTCAGCCCCAAGGATCGCTCGCGTTTCCTCGAAACCTTCGACCGTCTTTGCCGCAGGGCGAAGAACGTCTGAGCCAAGTGCGCAACCAGGCGGAAATCGGGTGGCATGGCAGCTATGCCAATTCCTAGCTTGAAGTGAGCCGTTCCCTCGTCCATATCACATGCGACGCAGACGACTGCGGCGCTCGGGCTTGCCCCGGTCGCAAAAGTCGCGGGGACGGCCTCGCTCTTGACAAGGAGAGTATGATGGCCTGGTTTCTGCTTTTTCTCGCTGGCCTTTTTGAATGCGGTTGGGCGATCGGTCTGAAATATACCGATGGCTTCACCCGTCCCGTCCCGACGATCCTCACGGTCATTTCCATGGTGGTGAGCGTCATATTGCTCGGACTTGCCGTCAAAACCCTGCCGATCGGCACGGCCTACGCGATCTGGACCGGTATCGGCACCGTCGGCACCGTCCTGCTCGGCATCTGGCTTCTGGGCGATGCGGCGCAGGCTTCCCGCCTGATCTGCATCGCGCTGATCGGCGCCGGCATTGCCGGCCTCAAATTGACGGCCTGATAAGGAAATATCGGAAATGGAAAGCAGGCTGCGGGCGCTCAACCGCCCGCAGCCTCATCTGTCAGGCTGCCGCGTTTCTGTTATCGACCGACCACGCACCGGCGCCGGCAAAGAACAGGTAGAGGAAGACGAAGCAGAACAGGATTGCCGCATCGCCCTGGTTGAGGGCCGGGAAGAAGCTGTGCGGCATATGCGCCATGAAATAGGCGATCGCCATTTCGCCCGACAGCAGGAAGGCGACCGGCCGCGTGGCGAAACCGATCAATATCAGGATGCCGCCGACAAGCTCCAGCAATCCGGCAATGAGGAACAGCGTGGACAGCGGACCGTCGCCCTGGGCGGCCGGAAAGCCGAAAAGCTTCATCATGCCGTGCTCGATGAACAGAAGCGCGGTCATGATTCTGAGAGCGGCCAGACCATAGGGGCGGTAGGCAGACAGACGCTCGAAAGTTGACATAAAGACTCTCCTTAATGGTGTGCTGCCGAGCGTTACCGCGTCCCTAACAGGGATTGAAGACACGGTTTGCTGACAGGCGTTCACAACTTCGACAGTGGGTAAACACCTGAAGAGGCTCCCTTATTCGATCATAGCGGAATGTTGTCATGCTTCTTCCAGGGATTGCTGAGATCCTTGTTCCTCAGCATCTTGAGACCCCGCGCCAGCCGCCGCCGCGTCGAATGCGGCATGATCACCTCGTCGACATAGCCGCGTTCGGCCGCCACGAAGGGCGACAGGAAGCGATCCTCGTACATTTTCGTATGAGCGGCGATCTTTTCGGGATCGGCGATGTCCTTGCGGAAGATGATCTCGACGGCGCCCTTGGCGCCCATGACCGCGATCTGCGCCGTCGGCCAGGCATAGTTGAGGTCGCCGCGCAGGTGTTTCGAGGCCATCACGTCATATGCGCCGCCGAAGGCCTTGCGGGTGATCACCGTCAGCTTCGGCACCGTCGCCTCGGCATAGGCAAACAGCAGCTTGGCGCCATGCTTGATAAGCCCGCCATATTCCTGCGCCGTGCCCGGCAGGAAGCCCGGCACGTCGACGAACGTGACGATCGGAATATTGAAGCAGTCGCAGAAGCGCACGAAACGCGCAGCTTTCCGCGACGCGTCGCTGTCGAGCACGCCGGCCAGCACCATCGGCTGGTTGGCGACGAATCCGACCGTCGATCCCTCGATGCGCCCGAAACCGCAGACGATGTTCTTGGCAAAGCTTGCCTGGATCTCGAAGAAATCCCCCTCGTCCGCCACCTTCTGGATCAGTTCCTTGATGTCGTAGGGCTTGTTGGCATTGGCCGGGATCAGCGTGTCCAGCGAACTGTCGGCGTCTGTCACCGACTGGTAACATTCGATCTCCGGCACCGGCGAAGTGTTGGACTGCGGCAGGAAATCGATGAGCCGGCGCACTTGGCTGAGCGTATCGACATCGTTGTCATAGGCGCCGTCGGCAATCGAGGAGCGCGTCGTATGCACCGTTGCGCCGCCGAGTTCCTCCGAGGTCACGGTCTCGTTGGTGACGGTCTTGACCACATCGGGGCCGGTGACGAACATGTAGGACGTGTCGCGCACCATGAAGATGAAGTCGGTCATGGCAGGCGAATAGACGTCGCCGCCGGCGCAGGGTCCCATGATGACGGAAATTTGCGGAATGACGCCGGATGCCAGCACATTGCGCTGGAAGACCTCGGCATAACCGCCGAGGGCGGCCACCCCTTCCTGGATGCGCGCGCCGCCCGCATCGTAGATGCCGATAACAGGCGCGCGGTTCTTCAGCGCCATATCCTGCACCTTGATGATCTTCTCGGCATGGGCCTCCGAAAGCGAGCCGCCGAAAACGGTGAAATCCTTGGCGAAGACGAAGACCGTGCGGCCGTTGACCGTGCCCCAGCCCGTCACCACGCCGTCGCCGGCAATGCGGCTCTTGTCCATGCCGAAATCGGTGGAGCGGTGCTCGACGAACATATCGAACTCCTCGAAGGAACCTTCGTCGAGGAAGAGATCGATGCGTTCGCGCGCCGTCAGCTTGCCGCGCTGGTGCTGCGCGTCGATGCGTGCCTGCCCGCCGCCGAGACGGGCAATACCACGGCGGCGTTCGAGCTCTTCCAGAATATCCTTCATGATCTCCCCTCGCCGCTGTCGGCGGCTTCATGGCTGGAGCAATCCCGGCAGATGCGTGCAGCGGTCTTGCGTCCGGTATTGCTCAGGAACTAACGCCCGCTGAGTGCGAAGGCGGAGCGTACGCGCGCTGCTATATCTTCTGCAAGGATATCGTCAGCCAGATAAGGATCGGCGGTGAGGCTGGTGACTTCAAAGGAGGTCACGGCAATGACCGATCCATCCTCCACGGACGCGGCATCGATGCTGACCTTGGCGACGTTGCGGTCCTTTTGGAAGCCGAGCCCCTTCTGGACCGAAACGATGCGGATCGTCAGGACGACGCGCGGCAATTCGGTGGTGCGGACCGTCGCGCGGATGGCGGCGTTGACGCGGTCGCTGATGCCGGAGAGCAGCTCCGCCGACATGGTCGTGCTGGAGAGCACGACCGCGCTGCGCACGTCATAGATAGGTTTTTCCTGCTTCTTCGGCATGAGGCTTACACAGGCCGTCAGCGCCACGCACACAAGCGCCATCAGGCAGAACCTCGACCTCAACCACGTCATTCCAAATTCCTGCAAATCCCCGTCCGGAGTCGCAGATTTCGTCATAAAGCCGGTCAAGGCAATATGATTCAGGCCCTTAGCGTGAAAAAAACATCGGTCGCGGCCTTAAAGTCCTCATGGCGCTTGGCGCGGCGCTGTTCGGCTTCCTCGTCGCTTCCCCAATGTTCGATGGTCCAGTCCTCGTCGAGATGGGCAAGCGCCCAGCCCTCTTCCGGCGTAATCCGGCCCTCGGCAATGGCGAGCGCCAGCAGTGCCGAACCGGTGAGCGTTGTCACCGTGTGGAGAGCGGCAAGCGCGAGCGCGCCGTCATGCCGGCGCAGCGCCGAGCCGAAGGCGGCGATCGCCTCGCGCGGCTGTTCGTGATGCATCACGCCTTCGACGAGAATGAAGCGCGCGCCGAGATCGGCGGCAGCCCAGTCGAGCACCGGGTCCCAGCGCTCCGTCTGCCGTTCGACCAGCTTTTCCGGGCCGTCGGCGCGGTAGCAGAGCAGATCGCTCGACGAAAAGCGCAGGATATCTTCGAACACGGCCTGCGTGTCGGTGGCGACGCCGTCGATCGCCGTGTTGACGAGGCGCGTCACCGGCATCAGCGACGGGTCGATCACCTCGGCCTGCGCCTCCCATTCGGCGGCCACAAGCTTCGCCAGCGCCTCGTTCGGCAGCGCCAGAACCTGCCGGGCCGGCGTGCGCACGGCCTTGCCGTCAAGCGTGATGGCAAAGCCCTCCTCGACCGGCTCGACCGACACGGTCTGATAGAAGCGCTTCGGCAGCGGCTTCTTCATCTGGATCTGCGCGCGGCGGATCGGATCGGGATGGCTCAGGCCTTCGGAAAGGTCGTTCAGCAGGTCGCGCATGGGCTCACCTCAGGAAAAATGGCGCAGGATCTCGTCAGGATGATAGGCGATCGCATCGGCGCCGTTGGCGATCAGTTCATCCACGCTGGCATAGCCCCAGGCAACGCCGATCGCCTTGGCGCCGGCAGCCTTTGCCATCTGCATATCGTAAATGGCATCGCCGATGACAATGGTGTCGGCGGCATTCATGCCGGTTTCGTCACAGCATTCGCTGACCATGGCCGGATGCGGCTTGGAAGGGCAGTCGTCGGCGGTGCGCGCCACGATGAAGTCGAAGCCGTGCGTATCCATGACCAGCTTGAGCCCGCGCCGGGATTTGCCTGTCACCGCGCCGATCAGCAGGTCCTCGCGCCGGCTGGCGGCATCGATCATCTCGCGGATGCCGGGAAAGAGCGGCTCCCGGTAATCGAGGTCCTGGCGCACGACCGAAAACAGCGATTTGTAATGCGCCGTCATGTCGATGTCCTGCTGCTTGACATGCGGCCGGCCCTGCATGCGGGCGATGGCGATATCGAGCGACAGGCCGATGATCGCCTTGGTGTCTTCGAAACGTGGCTCCGGCTTGCCGAATTTTTCGAACGTGCGGCGCATGGTTTCGTGGATCAGCCCGGCGCTGTCGACCAGCGTGCCGTCACAATCAAAAAGCGCGAGCTTCATTCTTCGTCATCCAGGATCGGGGCTGAGTTCTCGTCGAAACCGAGCAGGTTCCAGCTCTGCACCATATGCGGCGGCAGAGGCGCGGTCACCCGCAGGCGCCCGCCCGAAGGGTGCGGAATATCGATATGGCGGGCGTGCAGATGCAGCCGCTTCTGGATTCCGCCGGGAAAATCCCAGTTCGGGTCCTCGTCGAAATATTTGGGATCGCCGATGATCGGATGGCCGATATGCAGCGCATGGACACGAAGCTGGTGCGTGCGCCCCGTATAGGGTTCCATCTCCAGCCAGGCGAGGCGCTGGGCCGCCGTCTCGATGATGCGGTAATAGGATACGGCATGATCGGCCCCCTCCTCGCCGTGTTTGGCAATGCGCATCCGGTCGCCGTCGATCGTCGGCTCCTTGACGAGCCAGGTCGAGATCTTGTCCTCGCGCTTGCGCGGCACGCCCTTGACCAGCGACCAGTAGGTCTTCTTGGTGTCGCGCTCGCGAAAGGCCGCGGTCAGCTTCTGCGCCGCACCGCGCGTGCGGGCAATGACGAGCACGCCGGAGGTGTCGCGGTCGAGGCGGTGGACGAGGCGCGGCTTCTCGCCCTTCTGGTTCGTCCATGCTTCCAGCATCTTGTCGATATGGCGCGCGACACCCGAGCCGCCCTGCACGGCAAGGCCGGCCGGCTTGTTGAGCACGATCACCTTGTCGTCCTCGTGCAGCACCATGCGCGCCAGAAGCTCGGCATCGCCGGAATGTTTCAGGTCCTTGCCGGCGATCGGGCCGGACTTGACCTTGGCGTCGACCTCGAGCGGCGGCACGCGCACCATCTGGCCGGGCTGCACGCGCGCATCGGTCTTCACCCGTCCGCCGTCCACACGGACCTGGCCGGAGCGGAGAAGCTTCTGCAGCTGGCCGAAGCCGAGGCCCGGATAGTGGATCTTGAACCAGCGGTCGAGCCGCATGCCCGCTTCGTCGGGCTCCACCTTGATGTGTTCTATGCCTGCCATGGAGTTCTTTCGGAAAATATGCGGCGCGATCAAAGGCGGCGCGTCTCTTGCCGCTGCCTTTAGAGCATTTTTCAGAAAACGGAAATCGGAATCGAAATCAGATCAGAGCGCGCATCAGCCCGAGGCCCGCGATGACGGCCAGCATCGAGAGCCCGACGCTCGCCGCGATATAGATGCCGCCGGCAAGGACCTCGCCGCGCTCGAACAGCGTGATCGCATCCAGCGAGAAGGCGGAAAAGGTGGTGAAGCCGCCGAGAAAGCCGGTGATCAGCAGGAGCCGCAGTTCCGTCGACGCGTCGAAGCGGCGCGCAATCATCTCGGCAAATACGCCGATGACGAAACAGCCGACGACGTTGACGGTGAGCGTTCCCCACGGGAAACTCGGCCCCATGAGCCGCACGGAGCCCAGGCCGACATAATATCTCAGAAGCGAACCGATTGCGCCGCCGACCGCGACGAGCAGAGCTTGGAACATGGCTCCGGTCTATTGCGATTCTGCCCTTTTTCCAATCGAATCTGTGGAATTCTTACCAATCGGTAAAATGCGAGTGATTTTGTTAAGCTGAACGCGAAGATCCCGCGGGTATGACAGGCGCATGACACAGCTTGTTACCATATCGGCGAGCACAGCCGCCCTCGCCTTCGAAACCCTGCGAATCCCGCAGCGCGTGGCGACGGGCACGGCCGCACGCGAGGCGCGCAAGATTGCCGAACGCCAGCTCAACCAGAGCAGCGGCAACCCGGAAGAAACCACCAACGTCATCCAGAACACCGAAGTCGCGCTCGATCTGATGACCAAGGGTTTCCGTCAGCCGCAGGCCGGGTTGCAGCAGGCGCTGCAGTCCTACGAGGATGTCTGAGATTTAGGGATGGCCGGGAGGAGCGGAGCCCGCGACGCGATCGCGGGCTTTTGTTGTTCAGGACCTATTTTCCCTGCGCCGACAGCACGTTCAGCACCAGATCGACCTTGCCGGCCTTTTCGAAGCTCAGCGTGACCGGCACTTTGTCGCCCTGTTTGAAGGGCGTTTTCACCTTCTGGAACATCAGGTGCAGGCCGCCGGGCGCAAGTGTCACGGTCTGGCCGGCGGGAACCGCAATACCGTCCTTCAGCTCGCGCATCTTCATGACATTGTCCGTCATGGCCATCTCGTGAAGCTGCACCTCGCCGGCATTGGGCGACGTGACCGATACCAGGCGGTCGTCGATCGAGCCCTTGTTCTTCACCGTCAGGAAGCCGCCGCCGACGGGTTGGCCGGGCAGCATCGCCTTGGCAAAGCCGCCGGAGATTTCGAGATCGCCGACCCCGACCACCTCGCCGCCGGCAGGCATGGTCATGGAGCCCATCTTCATGCCCTGCATGGTCTGATGGTCCTGGGCGATCGCCGATCCGGCAAACGCAGCGGAACACAGAAGGGCGGCAAAACCGAACGTCCTGATCTTCATTCAATATCTCCTTGCTCGTGAAGCCTTTCCCGATGAGATTACAGCATTCTGCCGCGGCAGGTTTGCGTTGGAGCAAAGGCGGTTGGCGAAGGACATGCCGAATGGCGCGTCCCTGACCCGCGATAGCCAATTTCGCCCGCGAAGGCAAAGGCCCAATTGCCGCGTCCGCCGGCCGCTCTTCCGGAGCCGCGACAAAAATTTGTGCGACACCGACATTTTGCTTGCCAAGGCCTGCCACCCCCGGATAATTGCCGCAACCTTGTTGGGAGAAGCCGGCTGCGATGCCGGTGCCGAAGGAGCAACCGCCCCGGAAACTCTCAGGCAAAAGGACCACAAGGGGCAGACGGAACTCTGGAGAGAGGCGTTCTCGAAACGTCCGCCGAAGGGATAACAATCTCAGGCACAGGGACAGAGGGGGCTCAAGGAGACAAGGCGCAGCCGCGCCTTCAGTTTTGAGCCCGCGCCCGGAATTTCCGGCGCAAACCCCGGAGGCGTCTTTTGGACGATACTGCTGCCCTCAAGAAAACCCCGCTTCACGCGCTGCATCTGTCGCTCGGCGCCCGCATGGTGCCCTTCGCAGGCTATGACATGCCGGTGCAATATCCGGCCGGCGTCCTGAAGGAACACCTGCAGACCCGCGCTGCCGCCGGCCTTTTCGATGTCTCCCATATGGGCCAGCTCATCATCAAGGCGAAGTCCGGCAAGTATGAGGATGCGGCACTCGCCCTCGAAAGCCTCGTACCCGTCGATATTCTCGGCCTCGCCGAAGGACGCCAGCGCTACGGTTTCTTCACGGACGAGAACGGCGGCATCCTCGACGACCTGATGATTACCCATCTCGACAACCATCTTTTCGTCGTCGTCAACGCCGCCTGCAAGGATGAGGATGTCGCGCACCTGCAGAAGCATATTTCCGATACCTGCGAGATCACCGTTCTCGACCGCGCCCTGATCGCCCTGCAAGGCCCGCGCGCCGTCGAAGCGCTTGCCGAACTCTGGGCCGATGTCGCCGCCATGAAATTCATGGACGTGCGCCACTGCCGCCTGCACGACGTTTCCTGTCTCGTCTCGCGCTCGGGCTATTCCGGCGAGGACGGTTTCGAAATCTCCATTCCCGCCGACAAGGCCGTCGATGTCACCAACCGGTTGCTTGAGCACCCCGATGTCGAGCCGATCGGCCTCGGCGCCCGCGATTCGCTGCGCCTCGAAGCCGGCCTCTGCCTCTATGGCAACGATATCGACACGACGACTTCGCCTGTCGAAGCCGCCATCGAATGGGGCATGCAGAAGGCTCGCCGCACCGGCGGCGCCCGCGCCGGCGGTTTCCCCGGTGCCGAGCGCATCCTCGGTGAACTGGACAACGGCGTTTCCCGCAAGCGCGTCGGCCTGAAGCCGGAAGGCAAGGCGCCGGTGCGCGGCCATTCCAGGCTCTATGCCGATGCCGAGGGCAAGACCGAGATCGGCGAAGTCACTTCGGGCGGTTTCGGCCCTTCGGTCGAAGGTCCCGTCGCCATGGGCTATGTGCCGGTCGCCTATGCCGCCCCGGGCACGCAGATCTATGCCGAAGTCCGCGGCAAGTTCCTGCCCGTCACCGTGGCCACCCTTCCCTTCATCACGCCGACCTACAAACGCTGACCCTATTGCGAGAGGATTTTTCCATGCTGAAATTTACCCAGGAACATGAATGGCTGAAGCTCGAAGGCGATGTCGCGACCGTCGGCATCACCACCTACGCTGTCGAGCAGCTCGGCGACCTCGTTTTCGTGGAACTGCCGGAAGTCGGCGCCACCTTCTCCAAGAACGACGATGCGGCGACCGTCGAATCCGTCAAGGCCGCCTCGGAAGTCTACTGCCCGCTCGATGGCGAGATCGTCGAAGTCAATCCGGCCATCGTCGCCGATCCCTCGCTCGTCAATTCCGACCCTCAAGGGGCCGGCTGGTTCTTCAAGCTCAAGCTCAAGAACCTCGGCGATGTCGACGGCCTGCTCGACGAGGCGGCCTACAAGGAGCTGACCGCGTAATGACGACGCCTACCGAATTCCAGTTTACCGACTATCAGCCCTATGACTTCGCAAACCGTCGTCATATCGGCCCCTCGCCGTCTGAAATGTCGGATATGCTCGGTGTCATCGGCTACAAGAGCCTTGATGCGCTGATCGACGCGACCGTGCCGCCGGCCATCCGCCAGAAGGCGCCGCTCGCCTGGGGCGCGCCGATGACGGAGCGCGAGGCGCTCGACAAGCTGCGCGAAACCGCCAACAAGAACAAGGTTCTGACCTCGCTGATCGGCCAGGGCTATTACGGCACGATCACGCCGCCGGTCATCCAGCGCAACATCCTGGAAAACCCGGCCTGGTACACGGCCTACACGCCCTACCAGCCGGAAATCTCTCAAGGCCGCCTCGAAGCGCTGCTGAACTACCAGACGATGATCTGCGACCTGACCGGCCTCGACGTCGCCAATGCCTCGCTGCTCGACGAAGCAACGGCCGCTGCCGAAGGCATGGCCATGGCCGAGCGCGTTTCGAAGTCGAAGGCCAAGGCCTTCTTCGTCGATGCCGATTGCCATCCGCAGACGATCGAGCTGATCAAGACCCGCGCCGAACCGCTCGGCTGGTCTGTTGTCGTCGGCAACCCCTTCACCGATCTCGATCCGGTCGATGTCTTCGGCGCGATCTTCCAGTATCCGGGCACGCACGGCCATGTGCGCGATTTCACCGGCCTGATCTCCCGCCTGCACCAGACGGGCGCGATCGCCGTCGTCGCCGCCGATATCCTGTCGCTGACGCTTCTGAAGTCGCCGGGTGAAATGGGTGCGGATATCGCCATCGGTTCCTCGCAGCGTTTTGGCGTCCCCGTCGGCTACGGCGGCCCGCATGCCGCCTATATGGCGGTCAAGGATGCCATCAAGCGCTCCATGCCCGGCCGTCTTGTCGGCGTGTCCGTCGATGCCCGCGGCAACCGCGCCTATCGCCTGTCGCTGCAGACGCGCGAACAGCATATCCGCCGCGAAAAGGCGACGTCGAACATCTGCACCGCGCAGGTCCTGCTCGCCGTCATGGCCTCCATGTATGCCGTCTTCCACGGCCCCAAGGGCATCAAGGCGATCGCCCAGCAGGTCCACCAGAAGGCCGTGCTGATGGCCAAGGGCCTGGAAAAGCTCGGCTACACGGTCGAGCCCGAAACCTTCTTCGACACGATCACCGTCGATGTCGGCCACATGCAGGGCCTCATCCTGCGCGCAGCCGTCGCCGAAGGCGTCAACCTGCGCAAGGTCGGCCAGACGAAGATCGGCATGTCGCTCGACGAGCGCACCCGCCCGGCAACGCTGGAAGCCGTCTGGCGCGCCTTCGGCGGCAATTTCCAGATCGCCGATTTCGAGCCCTCCTATCGCCTGCCCAAGGATCTCCTGCGCACCAGCGAATACCTGACGCATCCGATCTTCCACATGAACCGTGCCGAAAGCGAAATGACCCGCTACATCCGCCGGCTCTCCGACCGCGATCTGGCGCTCGACCGCGCCATGATCCCGCTCGGCTCCTGCACGATGAAGCTGAACGCCACGGCCGAAATGCTGCCGATCACCTGGCCGGAATTTTCCGACATCCATCCTTTCGTGCCGGCAGACCAGGCGCTCGGCTATCGCGAAATGATCGATGACCTGACGGAAAAGCTCTGCGCCGTCACCGGCTACGACGCCTTCTCCATGCAGCCGAATTCCGGCGCGCAGGGCGAATATGCCGGCCTTCTGACCATCCGCAATTATCATATTGCCAGCGGCCAGGGTCATCGCGACGTCTGCCTCATTCCGACTTCCGCGCACGGCACCAACCCGGCCTCGGCCCAGATGGTCGGCATGAAGGTGGTTCCGGTCAAGGCGAAGGAAAACGGCGACATCGACATGGACGATTTCCGCGCCAAGGCGGAAGAGCATGCGGCAAACCTCTCCTGCTGCATGATTACCTATCCGTCCACGCACGGCGTCTTCGAAGAAACCGTCAAGGAAATCTGCGATCTCGTGCACAAGCACGGCGGCCAGGTCTATCTCGACGGCGCCAACATGAACGCCATGGTCGGCCTCGCCCGCCCTGGCGATATCGGTTCGGACGTGTCGCACCTCAACCTGCACAAGACCTTCTGCATTCCGCATGGCGGCGGCGGCCCCGGCATGGGTCCGATCGGCGTCAAGTCGCATCTGGCCCCTTACCTGCCCGGCCACCTGGAAACGGACGGCCGTTCGGGCGCGGTTTCGGCAGCGGCCTTCGGTTCGGCATCCATCCTGCCGATCTCCTGGAGCTACTGCCTGATGATGGGCGGCGAAGGCCTGACGCAGGCAACCAAGGTTGCGATCCTCAACGCCAACTACATCGCCGCTCGCCTGAAGGGCGCCTACGACGTGCTCTACAAGTCGGCCGCCGGCCGTGTGGCGCATGAATGCATCATCGACACGCGCCCGCTGGTCGACAGCGCCGGCGTCACCGTCGATGACGTCGCCAAACGCCTGATCGACTGCGGCTTCCACGCGCCGACCATGAGCTGGCCGGTTGCCGGCACGCTGATGATCGAGCCGACCGAGTCCGAGACCAAGGCCGAACTCGACCGTTTCTGCGAAGCGATGCTGGCGATCCGTCAGGAAGCCCGCGACATCGAGGAAGGCCGTTCGGACAAGCTGAACAACCCGCTGAAGAACGCCCCGCATACGGTCGAAGACCTCGTCGGCGAATGGGATCGCCCCTATTCGCGCGAACAGGCCTGCTTCCCGCCCGGCGCCTTCCGCGTGGACAAGTACTGGTCGCCGGTCAACCGCGTCGACAACGTCTATGGCGACCGCAACCTGATCTGCACCTGCCCGCCGGTCGAGGCTTACGCCGAGGCTGCCGAATAGCGAGGAGCGATCGGGCGGAGCCCGGGCAATCGACCCGGTAAGCCGATTGCAGCGACGAACGCCCTGAACCAAAGCAAAGGGCTTGGCAAACAAAGGCCCCTTCCATCACGGGAGGGGCTTTCCTAGTTTCGATAGAATGCACGAAGGAAGGTGACACCCATGCCCCAGGATCAAAGCGAAGCCAGAATGCAGGCGCCCTGGTCGAAGCCTGTGCTCATCGCCCTCGAAGAGCCCGGCAAATATATGAGCATCGATACGACCCAGGCCGCCTCCTGGGCGATGATCGAGGACTGGCCGACGGAGGACGGTGCGGCACTCGACCAGGCGCTGCTGGTCTGCGCCGATGTCATCAAGGGCAAGCGCACCGGCGAGGACGCGCGCAAGGCATTCATCGCCGCCGCAATCGAAGCAGGACTGGATATCAAGGCCTGAGCGGCGGCACGCTGCGGAAACGGACGATGCGCGGCCGTCCCTGCCTGAAGACGAGAGCAAGCCGGCGGACTTTTTCTGGACTTTGATCGGCGCGAGTGAACCGTTTTCGGTTCTCTGCGTAGAGGTTCGTGCTGGACGCTGCAAGACCAGCCGGGAGAAGGGTTGCCTGCCCCTGTACCGGGCGCCCTTCTCCTGCATATGCCCCCTGCGGCGGGTTAACCTTACCCGCTAACCGTCTCTCCAGCCTCCGCTCGCCTGCAGGCGTCATTTCTGGCATGGAGGGGCCACGCCCCTCGTAGCTCAACGCAAGAGCAGCTGTCCAGTTTGCAGCCGATCCAGGTTCGATTCCTCGGCAGGGGCACCAGTTTCCCGGTCCCCCTGCTCTCTGGCATCGAAGCGCACCCGTCTGCGGCTCAGAAGCGCTCGCCGACCATCTCCTCGCTCCTGGCCCACAAGGCCCTCGCCGTCTCGGGATCGAGTGCGTAGGAGCGGACGCCTTCGGAAACCGGGCTGATCTCCGCATCCGTCACTTCGGAGACGTGGCAATTCTCGCAATATCTGCCGCCGACCACGTCCGGCTCGGCAACGAAACCTGCCCAGACGGAGGTAGCCGCCCCCTGCGGGATCGTCTTCCATGCGAAGGGTGGCTTGCCCTCGGCGGCAAGGGCCGCGTTGATCTGCGCCAGCATGCCTTCGATCATGCCGGGGTCGAGATGACGGCCGAGTTCGGTGTGGATGCCGCCGGGATGCAGCGCCGTTGCACGAATGCCGCGCGCGCCAAGGCGCCGGTCGAGTTCCACTGCGAAAAGAATGTTTGCGGTCTTCGACTGGGCATAGGCCGCCCAGGGTTCGTAGGTCCTGTTCTCGAAATTCAGGTCGTCGAGGCTGAAGGGCGCCATGCGGTGGCCCGAGGATGCGACGATCACGATGCGGCCGCCCGATCTGATGAGCGGCGCGACGCGGTTGACCAGCACGAAATGGCCGAGATGGTTGGTGCCGAACTGCGTTTCGAAACCGTCGGCGGTACGGCCGAAGGGGGCCGCCATCACGCCGGCATTGGCAATGACGACATCGAAGGGGCGGCCGTCGGCCACAAGCGCATCGGCGCAGGCCCGCACGCTCGCCAGAGAGGCGAGATCGAGCTCGACAAGCTCCAGGCTGCCGCCATTGGCCGCGTCGGCGCGCACGACCTCCGTTGCCGCTCTCGCCTTCGCGAGGTCGCGGGCCGCACCCACGACCTGCGCTCCGTGGGCTGCAAGCACGCGCGCGGTCTCGACGCCGAGGCCGGCCGAAACACCCGTCACCAGAACGCGCTTGCCTTTGAGGTCGATGCCGGCGAGTACCTCGTCGGTGGTCGATGTCGCGCCAAAAGGTCCACTCATGATTATCTCCTATGATCATGGACGCACCGCTCCGGGCTGGTGGGCCATTGCCCGCCGGCCTCTAGTGGAATAAAAGGAGGATGCCTCCAGATAAATACGGAGGGTGCCTCCGCTTATCAAGGGGACTTCTCGAAAATGGCCGGAAAAAATGACGGACCCACCGCGCGAAAGCCGCGCGCGGATGCCGAACGCAATCGTCTTCTGCTGCTGGAAGCGGCAAAGACCGTGTTTGCCGACAAGGGTTCCGGTGCCAGCCTCGAGGAAATTGCCCGCGCCGCAGGCGTCGGCATCGGCACGCTCTACCGCCACTTTCCGACGCGCGACGCGCTGGTTGCCGCCGTCTATCGCAACGAGACGGCGCAGCTTGCCGCTGCCGCCAAAAGCTTGTCCGAACTGCACCCCCCCGTCGAAGCGCTTCGCCTGTGGCTGGTGCAGTTCGTCGATTATGTCGTGACGAAACACGGCATGTCCGAACTGCTGGATTCGCTGGTCGGCGGCACGTCCGAACTCTATGCCGATTCCGTCGTGCCGATCACCGATGCCGTCAACCTGCTGATCGACCGCGCCACGGCAGCCGGCGAGATCCGCCTGACGATGGACCCGCTCGACCTTCTGCGGGCGCTGGCCGGCGGCGCGAGCATCAGCTGCGGCCCCGCCTGGCGGGTTGCGGCGCGGCAGCTGATCGACATCCTGATTGCGGGAATGAGCGCAAACCGCTGAGGCCCCGTGCCATTCCGGCACATCAGGCGCAAATCCCCTCGCCTTTCGCTAACCGAAACCGTTCAGCATTCCCTAAGCCCTTGCCGGTAAAACACTTGTGTCCGCAAACAGGGAAACGGTCGATGGGCATTTCTGCTATCACGCATACGGCGCTTTCGGGAATGCTGGCGCAATCGACGCGCGCAGGCGCGATCGCCAACAATGTCGCCAATGCGAGCACGCCGGGTTATGGCCGGCTGAACACCAGCTTCCAGTCCGTCGAACCCGCAGGCGTCCAGGCAACCGTGACCGCGACGGACCAGGGCGTGGATTTTGCCACCGAGCTGACCGACCTCGTCGAGACCGAACAGAGCTACAAGGCGAATGCCGCCGTCTTCGAGACCGGCGCCGATCTCTGGGACGTGCTGATGAGCATCAAACGCGATTGATGCGGCTGACGCGTCACACGACGGAATAAGCCACCGATCCCAGCGCGATGGCGCCGAAGGCGATCAGCATGTAGCTCGTCGCTCGGCCGACCTTGGCCGTGAAATCGCTAGAGAGCCGGTCTCTGGCAAGGCTGACGGCACCGCTCAGGCAAAACCACCAGGCGAGCGATCCCAGGAAAACGCCCGACACGATGACGGTCGAGCTGAACCGGCGCGTTTCCTCCGTCAGGCCGAGCCCGGCAAACAGCGCCCCGAAAGAAAGGATCGTCGCCGGATTGGAGATCGTCAGCAGAAAGGTCGAAAGGGTCGTATGCAGGAAGTCGGCCGCATCGATCTTCGCCACCTTGATTTTCCCCCTGTTCTTCAGTCCCCGCCAGCCGAGCCAGAGCAGCATCAGCCCGCCGCCGAGCGCCAGCGGAATTGTGGCCATCGACATCGTTTCGGAGAAGACGGCAAGCCCCGCCACCGCGACCACCGCATAGCTCGCATCCCCCAGCGCGGTTCCGAGCCCGCCGGAAAAACCGTACCAGAACCCCTTCTCGATGCTTCTGTTGATGCAGAGCGTTCCGATCGGCCCGAGCGGCGCGGTGATGATGACACCCAACAGGGCGCCTTTCAGGAACAGGAAGAGCATTGTCCGCTTTTCTTCTTCTTGGTCGCTTGTCTGCTGTCGGACAGGCTCGTCAAAATCAAAAGGCCGCCAATTATGGCGGCCATCAGGCAAATTCAACGAAAATCGTCAATGCTGGGCCGCAACCACGGCATCGCCGCGCGCGGCAAGTGCTGCAAGATCGGCGGGCTTCAGCTCGACCGATTCGCCGCAGCCGCAGGCCGACGTCTGGTTCGGGTTGGTGAAGGTGAAGCCGGAACGCAGGGTCGTGGTTTCAAAGCCGAGTTCGGTGCCGAGCAGATAGAGAACGGCCGAAGGCTCGATCCAGACCCTGGCGCCATCGCGCTCGATCAGGTCGTCCTTGGCATTGGGCTCCGTCACCATGTCGATGGTATATTCCATCCCGGCACAGCCGCCCTTCTTGATGCCGACGCGAATGCCCTTGGCATCCGGCCCGCCATTTTCGACGATCGCCTTCACGCGCTCTGCGGCGGCTGCCGTCATGCTCATCACTGCAAAGCCCATGGGCCAGAACTCCTTCCACGACCGGGGTCAAGATCCGGCGCTTCATGACAGAATGTAGTCTCCGTCCGTAAACGGATCAATACCAGCCGACGGCGACCTGTGCCTCTTCGGACATCCGGTCCGGCGTCCACGGCGGATCGAAGGTCATTTCCACCTCGACGCCCGAAACGCCTTCGACGGCGCCGACGGCATTTTCCACCCAGCCCGGCATTTCGCCCGCGACCGGGCAACCCGGAGCCGTCAGCGTCATGACGATCTTCACCATGCGGTCGTCTTCGATGTCGATCTTGTAGACGAGGCCGAGCTCGAAAATGTCGGCCGGAATCTCCGGGTCGTAGACGGTCTTGAGAGCGCCGATCACGTCATCGCTGAGCCGCGCCAGCTCCTCTTCGGGAATGCTGGAATGCACGATGCCCTCGCGCACGTCGATCTTCTCTTCATCCAGGCTCATGGCTTCTTCCTCAAGCAAAGAACTTGCGCGCATGGTCGAGCGCCTCGGCCAGCGCATCCACTTCCGCACGGGTATTGTACATGCCGAAGGATGCACGGCATGTGGAGGTCACGCCGAAGCGTTTCAAGAGCGGCATGGCGCAATGCGTGCCGGCGCGGACGGCGACGCCACGGCGGTCGATCACCATCGAGACGTCATGGGCATGGATGCCTGCCAGCTCGAAGGAGAAGATGGCGCCCTTGCCGGGTGCGTTGCCGAAGACGCGCAGCGAATTGACGGACTTCAGCCGCTCTTCCGCATAGGCCGTCAGGTCAGCCTCGTGGGCTGCGATATTCTCGCGGCCGATCCTGTCCATATAGTCGAGCGCATAACCGAGCCCGATCGCCTGCACGATCGGCGGCGTGCCGGCTTCGAAACGGTGCGGCGGATCGTTGTAGGTGACGATATCCTCGCTCACCTCGAAGATCATCTCGCCGCCGCCCTGGAACGGCCGCATCTCCTTCAGCCGGTCCTTCTTGCCGTAGAGCACGCCGATGCCCGACGGGCCGTAGAGCTTGTGGCCGGTCATGACATACCAGTCGCAATCGATATCCTGCACGTCGACCGGCAGGTGCACCGCACCCTGCGAGCCGTCGATCAGCACCGGAATCCCGCGCTCATGGGCAATACGGCAGACTTCCTTGACCGGCACGATCGTGCCGAGCGCGTTCGACATATGGGTGATGGCGACGAGCTTGGTCCTGTCGGTCAGGCTCTTCTCGAATTCCTCGATATGGAAGGCGCCCTCGTCGTCGACAGGCACCCAGACGAGCTTGGCGCCCTGCCTCTCGCGGATGAAATGCCAGGGCACGATATTGGAATGGTGCTCCATGATCGTCAGCACGATCTCGTCGCCCTCGCCGATCTTGGGCATGCCCCAGCCGTAGGCGACCGTGTTGATCGCCTCCGTCGAGTTCTTGGTGAAGACGATATCGTTTACCGAAGGCGCATTCAGGAAGCGGCGAACCTTTTCGCGCGCCGCTTCATAGGCTTCCGTCGCCGCATTGGAAAGGTAGTGCAGGCCGCGATGCACATTGGCATATTCGTGACTGTAGGCATGGGCGATCGCGTCGATCACCGCCTGCGGCTTCTGGGCCGAAGCGCCGTTGTCCAGATAGACCAGCGGCTTGCCATGCACCTTCTCCGCAAGGATCGGGAAATCCCTGCGGATGGCTTCGACATCATAGGCGGTTGCCGGCACGATCTTGTCCATGGCGCTGTCCGATCAGGCGTGCTTTTCCAGCCAGGCCGAAATGACGCCTTCCAGCGCCTCGACCAGGGCTTCGTCTTCCAGTTCCTCGACGATCTCGGCCACGAAGGCGTTGACCAGCATGGCGCGCGCCTTGTTTTCCGGGATGCCGCGGGCCATCAGGTAATAGAGATGGTTGTCGTCGATATCGGCAACCGTCGCACCATGGCCGCACTGCACGTCGTCGGCGAAGATTTCGAGCTCGGGCTTGACCGAGAATTCGGCGTCGTCGGACATCAGCAGCGTGTTGCAGGCCATCTTGGCATCGGTCTTCTGGGCATCGGGCGCAACCCGGATCATGCCCTGGAACACGCCCTTGGCGCGGTCGAAGACGACGTTGCGGATGACCTCGGTGGAGCCGGTATGCGGCACGTTATGGCCGAGAACCATCGTCACGTCGGTATGCGTTTCGCCGCCGAGCAGGTTGATGCCGCGCAGCGTCAGATCGGCGCCCTCGCCCGTCACCTTGATGTTCAGTTCCTGGCGCACCAGCTTGCCGCCGGCATTGATGACGAAGAGCTTGAGCTTGGCATCGGCGCCGAGATCGACACGGATCTGGCCGAGATGCGTATCCTCGCCGCCCTGCTGCTGCAGGATGATCCAGGTCAGTTCCGTGCCCTGCCCGACCGTGATGTCACTGACATGCGACACGAGCGCGGCATTGTCCGTCACCGACTGGTGACGCTCGATGACGACACCCTTCACATTGGCGCCGAAGGCAACCGGCAGCCGGCTGTGAATATCGCCGCCGGCATGGACGAACTGGATTTCCAGCGGCTCTTCAAGCTCGGTGCCGTCGGGCACCTCGACCGCATAGCCGTCCTTGACGAAGCTGCCGTTGATGCGGCCGACCGCATCGTCGCGGCCGAGCGCGTCGAGACCCGCGATCGCCGAACCGTCGGTCAGCTTTTCCGAATAGGCCGAGACCATAAGATCGCCGGCGGTTGCCTTGTGAACAGGCCTGCCCTGGATCACCGCAAGAACCGGCGAACCGTCGATCAGCGGCTCCAGCGCTTCCGAGCCGGCATCGCCTGCCTGGACCGGAACGTTGCGCAGCAGGTTTTTCAGGTCCGTATAGTGCCAGGCTTCGATGCGGCGCGTCGGCAGCCCCTGCTTCTTCAGGTCGTCGAGCAGCCGGTCGCGCAGCGCAGTCACCGCGCCATTGCCCGGCAGTTCGCCGATCTGCTGGTTGAAGGCTTCGATCAGCGCCGATTCGGCCGCGGTCAGGCGGCTCGTCGTTTGCATGTTCATGGACGTCGTCCTTTCCGCCACGCTCAGGCTGCGGCGCCGATAATGTCGGCGTAACCGTTGGCTTCCAGTTCATGGGCGAGCGTCTTGTCGCCTGATTTGATGACCTGGCCCTTGTAGAGAACGTGGACCGTATCCGGCACGATATAGTCGAGCAGGCGCTGGTAGTGGGTGATGACGATGACGGCGCGGTCCGGCGAACGCAGCGCGTTGACGCCATCGGCAACGATCTTCAGCGCGTCGATGTCGAGACCGGAATCGGTCTCGTCGAGCACGCACAGCTTCGGCTCCAGCAACGCCATCTGCAGGATTTCGGCACGCTTCTTCTCGCCGCCGGAGAAGCCGACGTTCAGCGGGCGCTTCAGCATGTCCGTATTGATCTGCAGCTTGCCGGCAGCCTCCTTGACGCGGCGCATGAAATCGGGCGTCGTCAGTTCGTCTTCGCCGCGCGCCTTGCGCTGCTCGTTCATCGCCACCTTCAGGAACTGCATCGTGGCAACGCCCGGAATTTCGACCGGGTACTGGAAGGCCAGGAAAATGCCCTTGGAAGCGCGCTCGGCAGCGTCGAGTTCGAGAATGCTTTCGCCGTTATAGAGAATGTCGCCCTCGGTCACTTCATAGTCTTCGCGACCGGAAAGGATGTAGGAGAGCGTCGACTTGCCGGAGCCGTTCGGACCCATGATGGCGGCAACTTCGCCGGCCTTCACGGTCAGGTTCAGGCCACGGATGATCTCGGTGCCGTCTTCGGCGATGCGGGCATGAAGGTTCTTGATTTCAAGCATTTCGTTTTTCCTGTCCATAAGCGGGTTCAAGGGCCGCTTGAATGACCGTTCGCACCGGTCTCGATCGTTATCCTCGGAGGCGAGGATCAAATTTGCTTTGTCTGCGGCCACGGCAAATCCTCGGGACAAGCCCGAGGATGACGGAGGCATGCTTAGCCGACGCTGCCTTCCAGCGAGATGCTGATCAGCTTCTGCGCCTCGACGGCAAATTCCATCGGCAGTTCCTGCAGGACTTCCTTGACGAAGCCGTTGACGATCAGCGCGATCGCCGCTTCCTCGGGAATGCCGCGCTGCAGGCAGTAGAACAGCTGATCCTCGGAGATTTTCGAGGTGGTCGCCTCGTGCTCGAACTGCGCCGTCGAATTCTTCGCCTCGATATAGGGCACCGTATGGGCGCCGCACTTGTCGCCGATCAGAAGCGAGTCGCACTGCGTGAAATTGCGCGCATTTGACGCCTTGCGGTGGGCCGAAACCTGGCCGCGATAGGTGTTCTGCGATACGCCCGCGGCAATGCCCTTGGAAATGATGCGGCTCGACGTGTTCTTGCCGAGGTGGATCATCTTGGTGCCGCTGTCGATCTGCTGATGGCCGTTGGAAACGGCGATCGAGTAGAACTCGCCCCTGGAGTCATCGCCGCGCAGGATGCAGGACGGGTACTTCCAGGTGATGGCGGAGCCGGTCTCGACCTGCGTCCAGGAGATCTTGGAACGGTCGCCGCGGCAATCGCCGCGCTTGGTGACGAAATTGTAGATGCCGCCCTTGCCGTCCTTGTCGCCCGGATACCAGTTCTGGACCGTCGAATATTTGATCTCGGCATCGTCGAGTGCGATCAGCTCGACCACGGCGGCATGCAGCTGGTTTTCATCGCGCTGCGGCGCGGTGCAGCCTTCGAGGTAGGAGACGTAAGCGCCTTCCTCGGCGATGATCAGCGTGCGCTCGAACTGGCCGGTATTCTTCTCGTTGATGCGGAAATAGGTGGAAAGCTCCATCGGGCACCGCACGCCCTTCGGCACGTAGACGAAGGAGCCGTCGGTGAAGACCGCCGAGTTCAGCGTCGCATAATAGTTGTCGGTCGTCGGAACGACGGAGCCGAGATATTTCTGCACGAGGTCGGGATGCTCGCGGATCGCTTCCGAGATCGACATGAAGATCACGCCGGCCTTCTTCAGCTCTTCCTTGAAGGTCGTGACGACCGAGACGGAATCGAAGACGGCATCGACGGCGATCTTCGGCTTTTCGACGCCGGCGAGGATTTCCTGTTCCTTCAGCGGAATGCCGAGCTTTTCGTAGACCTTGAGGATCTCGGGATCGACTTCGTCGAGCGACTTCGGACCCGGCGTGCTCTTCGGCGCCGCGTAATAGTGGATCGCGTTGAAATCGATCTTCGGATAATCGACGCGGGCCCAGGTGGGCTCTTCCATCGTCAGCCAGCGCTTGTAGGCTTCCAGGCGCCATTCGAGCATCCATTCCGGCTCCTGCTTCTTGGCGGAGATCAGGCGGATGATGTCTTCGGAAAGGCCCTTGGGCGCCTTGTCCATTTCGATGACGGTTTCGAAGCCGTATTTATACTGGTCCACGTCGATCTGACGGACGCGATCGACTGTTTCCTGGACAGCAGGCATGTCGTTCTCCAATCTCGCCGGAGAAAAGGTCCGGCAGCTTGTCGTGCGGGCAATTTTCTTTTGCCCCTGATATAAGCGGCCAAAAGAGACTTTTCAGCCCAATTGGCAAGCGGAAATTTTCGTTTCCGCAAGTTTGTGAGGCGTTCAGGCCGCCTCGCCCGCCGGCTTTCGCCGGGAGGCTATTTTCGCAAAGGCGGCAATGGCCCTGTCCACGTCTTCCTCCGTGGTCGAAAAGCCGAGCGACATGCGCAAGGCTCCGAGCTTCGGATCGCGGCCCATCGCCGTCAGCACATGGCTTTCGCCGACCTTGCCGGAGGAGCAGGCAGAGCCCGCCGAAAGGGCGACGCCCTCGAGGTCGAAGGCGATCTGCCCGGTCTCCGCCTTCAGGCAGGGAAGCGTGAAGAAGATGGTATTGGCAACACGCGGACCGCCGGCGCCGTGGATGATGACATCGGGTGCGGCCGCCCGCATGCCGGCTTCCAGCCGGTCGCGAAGGGCGGCAATGCCGGCATTGCGCTCTTCAAGGTTCTGCAGCACGGCTTCTGCCGCAGCGCCGAAGCCGATCAGCGCCAGCGAATTCTGTGTCCCCGAACGGTGACCCTTCTCCTGGCCGCCGCCGCGGATCAGGGCCTTCGGCATCAGCGCTTCGCCGCGGGCGATCAAGGCGCCTGCGCCCTTCGGCCCGCCGATCTTGTGGGAGGAAACGATCATGAAATCCGCGCCGATGCGCTCGATCTCGATCGGCAGGCGGCCGGCCGCCTGCACGGCATCGACGACGAAAAGCCCGCCATGAGCGCGCACGATCCGGCCCGCCTCTTCCACCGGCTGGACGATGCCCGTCTCGTTGTTGACGAACATGATCGCCACCATCGGCAAGCCGCTCGTCTTGTCGTGGGCGTCGAGAAGGGCCGAAAGCGCGGCGAGATCGACAATGCCGGCATCCGTCACCGGGATTTCCGTTGTCTTGTCCTTCGGGAAGCGCCCGCCTTCGCGCACCGCCAGATGCTCGACGGCGGAATGATAGAGGCGGCCGAGCTTCAGCGGCGTGCGCCCCATGCTGAAATCCGGCGTCAGCACCATATTGGCGGCTTCCGTGGCGCCGCTGGTGAAGATCACGTTGGCGGGGTCGGCCCCGGCCAGCAAAGCCACCTTGCGGCGTGCGCCTTCAATGGCGGCGCGGGCCGCGCGGCCTTCGCCATGCACGGAATTGGGATTGCCGAAAACATCGACGGCACGCATGATCGCGTCACGCGCTGCAGGGTGCATCGGCGATGTTGCGTTCCAATCGAGATAAAGGCGTGGCGGCGCCATTGTCTTCGGTCCTGCGCTTGACGAGCTTGCTTCGGGCGCGGCGGTGCATTTTTCTTGAAATTTCCGCCGGGCTTGCCTTATGACACGTTCCACGCTGCGTGGATCGCCATGCAAGTTTCGAATTGTTCTAAACTGCGTTTTAGAAAAGCTGACAACCGTCGTCAAGTCATGTTGTCGCCAAACGTAGCGTGGACGCGAAATAAAACCCGGAGTACCGATGCCCGAAGTCATTTTCAACGGCCCTGCCGGCCGTCTTGAAGGCCGCTACCAGCCCTCCAAGGAAAAAAGCGCACCGATCGCCGTCATTCTGCACCCGCATCCGCAGTTTGGTGGCACGATGAACAACCAGATCGTCTACCAGCTCTTCTACATGTTCCAGAAGCGTGGTTTTACGACGCTGCGCTTCAATTTCCGGGGCATCGGCCGCAGCCAGGGCGAATTCGACCACGGCGCGGGCGAGCTTTCGGACGCCGCCTCGGCGCTCGACTGGGTTCAGGGCCTGCACCCTGATTCGAAGACCTGCTGGGTCGCCGGTTATTCCTTCGGCGCCTGGATCGGCATGCAGCTCCTGATGCGCCGTCCGGAAATCGAAGGCTTCATGTCGATCGCGCCGCAGCCGAACACCTACGACTTCTCGTTCCTGGCGCCCTGCCCGTCCTCCGGCCTGATCATCAATGGCGAGGCCGACAAGGTCGCGCCCGAAAAGGACGTCAACGGCCTCGTCGAGAAGCTGAAGACCCAGAAGGGCATTCTCATCACCCATCGCACCGTGCCGAACGCCAACCACTTCTTCAACGGTCAGGTCGAAACGCTGATGGCCGAATGCGAGGATTACCTCGACCGCCGCCTCAACGGCGAACTGGTGCCGGAACCGGCAGCCAAGCGCATCAGGTGATTTCTTGGTACGTCTCGTGGTGGATACGAACGTTTTGATAAGCGCTTGTATCGGCCGCGGGGCGGCGTCACGCGTTATAGAGGCTTGTCTCGAAGACCGCGTCATACCCTGTATTTCCGGGCCGCTGCTGCTGGAATATCGCGATGTTATCGGCCGTGACGAGATTTTCCGTGCGGCCCGATTGAACGCAAGTGAGCGGACGTTCCTGCTTGATGTGTTCGTTTCCAAATGCAGGTTTAGCATTCTGCACTTCAAATGGCGGCCCAATCTTGCCGATGAAGGCGACAATCACCTTGTCGAATTGGCAATCGCGGCGAACGCGCATATTATCGTCACATCGAACATACGGGATTTTTCCAGATCGGAGCTCAAATTTCCGCATTTGGTCGTGCAGACGCCTGAGCTTTTCATGGAAAGGTTGCAGCAATGAGCGCAATTACAATCGAGCTTTCCGAAAGCATTCGCGAAAAGATCGAATTTATCGCAACCGAGAAGGGGCTGCGAAGCGAAACATTGCTGGAACACATGGCCGAAGACCTGGTTCAGCAATTCGAAGCGATCAAACTCTACCAGGAGATGGCCGAGCGTGGTCGCGGCCGTGAAAAGGAAGCTCTTGAGCTTCTAAGGCGTTGAATAACGGCTTCTTTGCGTTTCAAGGCTCCGCCAGAATGCCGCCACTGACCGGCTGGCTGACCCCCGTCGTGCCGGGATAGGTCAGCGGCAGTCCTTCCAGCGACCGCACCGCCAGATAGGCCCAGGCCTCCGCCTCCATCGCGTCGCCGTCGAAGCCGGCCTGTTCGGCGCTCATGACGGTGGAGCCCTTCCTTCCGGCCAGTTCGGCAAACTCCGCCATGATCGCGCCGTTCAGCCGCCCGCCGCCGCAGACGATGTAGACGGACGGGCTCTCGGGCAGGTAGGCGGCCGATTTGATGATCGAGGCAGCCGCCACATGGGCCAGCGTACGTGCGCCGTCCTCGAGGCTCGCCTCGCCGTCGCCGAGCGGCTTGAAGTCGCCCCGGTCGAGCGAGCGGCGGATATTGCCCTCGAAGAACGGGCTGTCGAGATAGCGGGCGGCAATATCGGCCACCACCTGCCCGCGCCCGGCGATCTCGCCGCCGGGATCGTAGATCTTGCCGGTCTGCATCTCCACCCACTGGTCGATCAGCGTATTGCCGGGGCCGCTGTCGAAAGCGGCGATGCGGCCTTCCGCGCCGATATAGGTAAGGTTGGAAATGCCGCCGATATTGACGAAGCAGACGCTTTGCCCGTCTTTCTGGAAGCGGCCGGCAAGGGCTGCATGATAGGCCGGCACCAGCGGTGCGCCCTGCCCGCCATGCGCCATGTCGTTGGCGCGCATGTCGTAGACGACGGGAATGCCTGTGCGTTCGGCCAGAAGCGCGCCGTCGCCGATCTGGATCGTCAGCGCATCGTCGGGCCGGTGCAGCACGGTCTGACCGTGGAAACCGAGCACGTCGATCTCGCGGCTGCCGAGGCCGAATTTCTCGAGAAATGCCGTAACGGCATCTGCATGACGTTCAGTGAGTTCGGCCTCGATCTCGCGCAGTTCGTCCGGCCGTGCCGTGCGATCGGTGAGCGGCCGCGCCAATTCCAGCGCCCGTTTCAGCCGCTCGCGAAAGCCGCCGTCATAGACCACGCCGAGAAACGGCCCGCGCTCGATGAAGCCTCGCCCGTCTGTCCGCAGAAGCGCCACATCGATGCCGTCCATCGAGGTGCCGCTCATCAAGCCGATCGCAGTCCTGACGATATCCATTGCGCCGCGCGCCTTTCATGCGATTCCCGGATGCACTTTTGCAAAAACAGTGCTAAACGCGCCGCGACGGTTCAACAAGCGTCAATCCCAATTCCCGTTCGACGTTCAAGAGACGAAACCCATGTCGCAGTTCAAGTCCGATTTCCTCCGCACGCTGCAAGAGCGCGGCTTCATTCATCAGATTTCCGATGAAAGCGGCCTCGACGATCTCTTCGCCAAGGAAACCGTGACGGCCTATATCGGCTTCGATCCGACCGCGCCCAGCCTGCATGCCGGATCGCTCATCCAGATCATGATGCTGCACTGGATGCAGAAGACCGGCCATCGCGCCATCTCGCTGATGGGCGGCGGCACCGGCATGGTCGGCGATCCCTCCTTCAAGGAGGAGGCGCGCCAGCTGATGACGGTCGATACGATCGAGGGCAACATCGCCTCCATCAAGCGCGTCTTCTCGAACTACCTGAATTACGGCGATGGTCCGAAGGACGCGCTGATGATCAACAATGCCGAATGGCTGCGCTCGCTGAACTATCTCGAGTTCCTGCGCGATGTCGGCAAGCATTTCTCGGTCAACCGCATGCTGTCCTTCGACAGCGTCAAGACGCGCCTCGACCGCGAGCAGTCGCTCTCCTTCCTGGAATTCAACTACATGATCCTCCAGGCCTACGATTTCGTCGAGCTCGCCAAGCGTTACGACTGCCGCCTGCAGATGGGCGGTTCGGACCAGTGGGGCAATATCGTCAACGGCATCGACCTCGGTCACCGCATGGGGACAAAGCAGCTCTACGCGCTGACCTCGCCGCTCCTGACCACCTCGTCCGGCGCCAAGATGGGCAAGTCGGCCACGGGTGCGGTCTGGCTGAACGCCGACATGCTCTCGGCCTATGATTTCTGGCAGTACTGGCGCAACACCGAGGATGCCGACGTCTCGCGCTTCCTGAAGCTCTACACGACGCTGCCGATGGACGAGATCGCCCGCCTTTCCGCGCTCGGCGGTTCCGAGATCAACGAGGTCAAGAAGATCCTGGCGACCGAAGTCACCGCGATCCTGCACGGCCGTGAAGCCGCCGAACAGGCGGCCGAAACGGCGCGCAAGACCTTCGAGGAAGGCGGCCTGTCGGAAAACCTGCCGTCGGTCGAGGTCCCTGCCTCCGAACTCGACGCCGGCATCGGCCTGCTCTCGCTGATCGTGCGCGCCGGTCTTGCCGCCTCGAACGGCGAAGCCCGCCGCCACGTCCAGGGCGGCGCCGTGCGCATCAACGATCAGGCCGTCAGCGACGAACGCAAGATGATCGGCAGCGGCGAGATTACCGCCGACGGCGTCATCAAGCTGTCGCTTGGCAAGAAGAAGCACATCCTGATCCGCCGCGCGGCCTGATCTGCGCGGACAAGATGAAATCGCAAAGCCGGCCGTCGCGCCGGCTTTTTCTTTGCGGACAAGCCTCGTCTTTTACTCGGCGTCATCCTCGGCCTTGCGCCGAGGATGTGCTCGGCTGATTTTGCCGGCAGTTTGAAGCAGGCGCCTGTCTCGGCTTTCCCATGCTCATTGGAATTCGAAGATCTGGCGGAAGACGCCCGGCGCGATCACCGAGAGCGGATTGATCTGCAGGTTCGGCTGGTCGAACTTGCCGGTCAGCTTGAAGGTGATGCCGATCAGCCCGCGGTCCGAACCGTTGCCGAGGATGACGCCGATCAGCGGCAGTTCGGCAAACAGCCGGTTCAGCCCGTAGGCCGGCATGAAGGTGCCGGTCAGGTCCATTCTGCCCTTCGCGTCGCGTACCACGCCCTGGAACGTGGCGCCGATCTGGTCGCCGCGCAGCACGCCGTTTTCGATGGAGACCGCCCCGCCGCGCGAGACGATGCGCGCAAAGCCGCGCTGGAAGCGCTGCGAGGACGTGTCGATATCGCGCTTGACGGCTTCGCTGAGGCTGCGCTGGTCCGATCCGACCGGCGTCGAGACGATGGAACGCAGGCGCTGCTCGTTGACGATCGAGAAGCGGCGCACGTCGAGCGAGCCGTCCCAGCCGCTGCCGGCACCGAGGCGGATCGAAAGATTGAGCAGGCCGCCCTGCATATGCTGGTAGAGATCCGCGAAACGCGAAACGGAGCCGGCATCGCCGCTGGTGATGTTGATGACGCCGCCGCCCTGCATCTGGCTGACGACCGCCTCGCCGCTATCGGTGACGCCGGAGAAGTTCAGCGCCTGCAGCCGGCTGCCGCTCAAGGCGATCTGCGCCTGGAAATTGCCGATCTTCTCGTCGTTGAAGCCGATAATGTTCTGCAGTTTGGCCTTGACGGTCACGCTGCTGTTGTCGCTGCCGTCGCTATCGCTGTCCGAATCCGATTTCAGCCGGGCGATGATCGGGCGCGCGTCGGCGCTGGCGCCGGAGACGGAAATATCGAAACCGCCCTTGTTGCGCCTCAGCGAGAGACCGAAATCATCGACGGAGGACAGTTTCACGCTGTCGAAATCGGCCGATATCAGGCCGTTCTTGCCGATCACGAGCGCGCCCGTCGCGCCGAAGCCGTCCCCCTTGAGGCGGAAATTCTTCACCTGCGTATTGTCGGCCGGGCCGGAAACCTCGAATTCGGCATCGGCGGGAATGCCGACGCCCTTGGACCAGCCGATCCAGGGCAGATCGAGCGAGGCCTTGCCGAGATCGAGCTGCACGTCCTGCCGGTCCTCGTCGAGCCGCGTCAGCACCAGCTTGACGCTGCCCCCGAGGATGCCGGACAGGCCAGGCAGCAGCCTGTCGCGCTGGTCGCCGTTCAGCGTTGCCGTGATCACGCGCTGCGGCTCGATGCCGGAGGATTTTTCGACGGGTTCCAGCATGTCGATATCGGCGGTAACGCCGTCGATATCGGCCTTGCCCTTGACTTTCACCTGCTGCGGATCGGCATCCAGCGTGCCGTCGAGATTGGTGATCGCGCGCCCCGAAAACGGCTTGGCAAGCGCGACATCGGTAAGCTTCATCTGCGCGTGCCACTCGGGCGACGGCGGGTTCTGCGAGGACAGAAGTCCGAAATGCGCCTGCACATGCGCGTCGATATTGCCCTTGAGGTCATCCGGCGTGAAACCCGCGCGCTGCAGCACCTTGATCGGCTTGTAGGTCAACAGCTCGCCCACCGCATCGGCCGAACCCGAAACGGAAATGTCGATATCGGCCATCAGCGGCTTGTCGTAGACGGACGGCATCACGAAAGTGCCCGGCTGCAGCGCGACCGAACGACCCGACGAGAAATAGGAGGTGCCGCTCTTCAGCGAAATCGTCGCTTTTCCGCCCGTCAGGTCGAAATGCGCCGCGGTGTCGCGCACCGGCGGTATTTCGCCGGCGACGTTCATGCGCGTTCCGTCTATGTCGAAGGCGATGCGCAGCTGGTTTTCGTCGAGCCGCAGCCCGCGCCCGCCCGCGGCCTCGTCCAGGCGCCCCGCCGGAATGAAGACCGAAATGGACGCGTCGCTGACCGTGCCGCCGAACAGGTTCGCAAGCACCCAGACCCGCGCCTTGGACGCCATCCAGAAGGGCCAGAGCTGCTTGACCGCCGTCGTCTGCATCCGCTGCGACTTGCCGGCAAAACTGATCTCCGGCGATTTGTCGTTCAGCTTGATATGCAGCGCCCCGTAAAGGGAGCCGAGCGGCGAGGACGCGACCATGTTGGCGAACTGGAATTCGCGGCCGGCAACGAGATAGCGCCCGGTCGCCTGCAGATCGAAGGACAGCGGCTGCTCGCCGGAATTGGGGGCGGCGGTGCCGCCGCTGATCAGCGCATCGATGCCGAACCCCTTGCCCGCATCGGGATCGAGCTTGTCGAGATCGATGACGGCGCCGGTCAACGGCAGAATGGTGGCGCCGAGCTGCAGCTGCGATCTGGCGATCTCCAGCGTCTGCTTGTCGAAGTCATAGCCGAGGTTGATTTGCCCGTCCGTCAGCTCCTGGGAATCGCCGTCGACGTAAATCAGCCCCGGATCGAGCTTGAGAGCGGCGTTGAGCGACGGCTTGACGCCATCGGCGGCCCTGACGGCGGAAATGGTGAGGTCGCCGAAGGCGTTGAGGCCCTGGCGGATCTCGCCCTGTTCGTTGCGCTTCAGCGCAAAGGGCGTCAGGTCGGCATGCGACAATGTGGCGACGAGCCGGGATGCGCGCCCGCCCGCCTGCTCCGTGATCACGTTGAGATCGGCCGCCTCGCCGTTGATGGAAATCTGGCCGCTGAGCTGCAGCGCGTTCGGCCCGGCATGTTCGAAGGCGAGATTGTCGACGACCAGCGAAAGCGGCCCGTTTGCCGTATCGGCGAGCTTGATGTCGATGCCGGAGATGCGCACCGAATCGGTCGCGCCGCGCTCGACGAAGGCTTCGAACAGGTCGAGATGCGAGAAGATCGACTCCATCGCCGCCGGGATCGCATCGACGCGCAGGTCGTCGAGCTTGACGGGAGCGCCCGACGGAAGCAGCGACGTGTCGAGCGCGATATCGTCGGCTTCGACGGACGATATGGCGATGCGGCCGCGGAAGAGCTGCAGCGGATCGAGCGCCATGCGCATGGAGGCTGTGGTGGAAAGATGCTGGCCGCTCTGCTGGTCGATCATGTTGACGTCGCGCGCTTCGAGCGCCAGCCTGAAACCGGAGGTGAAGCGGATGACGGTGGAGCCGACTTCGGCGCGGTAGCGCGGTCCGAGCGCGCCGTTCAGCGCCGATTGCGCCTGCTGCGACAGCGGCGCGTCGATAATCCCGCTTTCGATGGTAAAGACGATCGCCGCCAGGATGAACAGGATCACCGCGCAGAAGCCGCCGGTGGCCCTTGCGGTGCCGCGCATGCGCGAGCGTGGCGGCGGGCAATGCACGATGAGCGGGTCCTCCACCTGGGCGGAGGGCAGGTTGTGCAATGCGACGATGTCCTTCTTGCGAAACGTGACTTTTTCGCCGCGGATGGCTGACATGCGCCTTGGGAAACTCCTGAATCTGATCTGAATGACTCTGGGCGGGACGCCGTTTCGTCCACTATATACCCTGTCTGATATAGTATCTCTCCTAAACCCGGCAAAAGAAAGTTTTGAGAATGTCCGCTCCCGGTATTGGCTCTGCCGCTCCCGATTTCAGCCTGCCCCGCGATGGCGGCGGGCGCATTTCGCTCTCGGATTTCCATGGAAAGCCGGTGGTCCTGTTCTTCTATCCCAAGGACGACACGACGGGCTGCACGACCGAATCGCTTGACTTTACAGCCCTTGCCGATGAGTTCGCCGCCGCAGGTGCCGCCGTCGTCGGCATGTCGCCCGATTCTGCCGCCTGCCACGACCGTTTCATCAGGAAGCACAAGCTGACGGTGGCGCTCGCCTCCGACGAGGAAAAGACCACGCTGCAGGCCTATGGCGTGTGGAAGGAGAAGAAGATGTACGGCCGCACCTTCATGGGCGTCGAACGCACCACCTTCCTGATCCGCAGGGACGGCACGATTGCCACCATCTGGCAGAAGGTCAGGGTGGCGGGCCACGCCGCAACGGTGCTCGAAGCCGTCAGGAACCTCGCCGCGTGACGTCCATCACCTCGCTGCGCGGCGGCGCGATCGATGCGATCCGCTCGGCCGATCTCGACCGCAAGACGGAACTCGCCCAGGAGAGCGCAAACAGGTGGTTCGCGCGGCGCATCTCGCTGCGCTCGCCGCTGGACGCGCCCCTGCCCGAGCGTCCCGGCCGGCCGGAAAAGCCGCTGCTGGTGCCGCCGACCCAGGTCGAGAAGCGCTCGCTGCACACCGTGCCCGGCCGCATCGCGCTTCTGCACGCAATTGCCCATATCGAGCTCAACGCCGTCGATCTGGCGCTTGATATCGTTGCGCGGTTCGCCTCCGCCCATGTGCCGAATTCCTTCTTCGACGGCTGGATGCAGGTGGCCTTCGAAGAGGCCAAGCATTTCCGCATGGTGCGCAAGCGGCTCAACGATCTCGGCGCCGATTACGGCGATCTGCCCGCCCATGACGGCCTCTGGCAGGCCGCGCACTCGACCCGCAACGACCTGACGGCGCGCCTTGCCGTCGTGCCGCTGATTCTCGAAGCGCGCGGCCTCGATGTGACGCCGGCCCTGCAGGCGAAAATGCGCGAGACCGGCGATCTCGAAAGCGCCGCCGTTCTCGACGTGATCTACAATGACGAAAAGGGCCACGTCGCCGTCGGCGCCAAATGGTTCCGCTTCCTCTGCGCGCGCGAGAAGCGCGATCCGGCGCGCACGTTCCAGGAGCTGGTGCGCGCCAATTTCCGCGGTCCGCTGAAGGCGCCCTTCAACGATGTGGCGCGCGCCGAAGCCGGCCTGACGCCCTCTTTCTATCGTTCGCTGACATCGACCAGCCAGAGCTGAACGGCAAGCTTCGACAAGGGCGCGTAAACCGACCGTTAACCATAAATGTATGTAATCGTTTCCCAATGAGGCGGGCGCTGAAAAGCGAATCTTTGGGGGACCCTCCGTGACGAGCGGGCATCACAGTCGGGTATTCGGCAAGAGGGCACAGGAACACATCCTCATTCTCGCGAGCGGCGACAAGGTGCGCCACATGACGGTGAAGCCGTGGATGGCGGCGCTGGCCTTCTGCTTCGTGGGCGTCTTCTCGATCGGCTACCTGCTCGCCACCTCCTACCTCGTGCTGCGCGACGATCTGATCGGCGCCACCATGGCCCGGCAGGCCCGCATGCAGCACGATTACGAGGACCGTATCGCCGCCTTGCGCGCCCAGGTCGACCGCATCACCTCCCGCCAGCTTCTCGATCAGCAGGTGGTCGAGGACAAGGTGGACAAGCTGATGGAACAGCAGATGGCGCTGACGTCGCGCCACGGGAAGCTCGACAACCTTCTCGACCGTGCCGAAAGCTCCGGCCTGACGGGCAAGGACGCCGCCGCGGCGGATGCGCAGGCGCAGTCCCCGGCGCAATCCTATGCGCCCGAGATGAAGGACAAGCATGCGTCGCTGAGCGGCGGCGCCGAGGCCATCGGAAAGCTTCTGGCCGGCGACAGCCAGCCGGCCGATGCCGGGGCGCCCGACAATTCCACCCTCGCCTACGTCCCGTCGGAAGAAACCGTCGGCGATCGCGCCGACCGCATCTTTTCCAAGGTCACGCTGTCGCTGAAGGCTGTCGAGCAGGACCAGAAGAACCGCATCGACCAGCTGACGAGCGATGCCGGCAATGCCGCCGATACGATCGAAGGCGTGCTCGACCGCTTCCATATTTCCGTTCCGGCCGAGGCGGTCGCCGCAAAACAGGGCGAGGACAGCGCCGTCGGCGGCCCCTATGTGGAGCCTGAAAGCAACGACGATTTCAACAATTCGCTGGCCCAGCTCGACAGCGCGCTGACGCGCCTGGAGGCCGTGCGCAGCACCGCCGAATCCCTGCCCTTCCGCAATCCGGCCATCGGCAAGGAAATCACCAGCCCCTTCGGCAACCGGCGCGATCCGTTCCTCGGCCGGCTGGCGCTGCATTCCGGCATCGATTTCCGCTTTTCGCCCGGCGAACGAATCCGGCCGACCGCGCCCGGCAAGGTGATCGCCGCCGGCTGGACGGGCGGCTACGGCAACATGGTCGAGGTCGATCACGGCAACGGCATTTCGACGCGCTACGGCCACATGTCGGAAATCCTGGTCAAGGTCGGCGACACGGTGGACCGCAGCGATGTGATCGGGCTGGCCGGCAGCACCGGCCGCTCCACCGGCACGCACCTGCACTATGAAGTGCGCCAGGATGGACATGCCGTCGATCCGATCTATTTCATGAATGCCGGCCTTAAACTTGCCACTTATATAAAATAGCCGGATCGGAGTAACGAACGCTTCACCTCGCTCCCAGGGGTGGAGGCGCTATTCCTTGACTTGCCGGCCGTTTCGGACTATGTCGCCCAGCATTGCGGCATGCAATCCCGCCGACTCGCCAGAGACCGGCCGAACGGAACGGAAACAGTTTTCCCTTTGACGACATTTGCTGAACTTGGTTTGAGCCCCAAAGTGCTCTCCGCTGTTACCGATGCGGGCTATACGACCCCCACTCCCATTCAGGCCGGGGCAATTCCCTTCGCGCTCGAGCGCCGCGATATTTGCGGCATCGCGCAGACCGGCACCGGCAAGACGGCATCTTTCGTTCTTCCCATGCTGTCGCTTCTGGAAAAGGGCCGCGCCCGCGCCCGTATGCCGCGCACGCTGATCCTGGAGCCGACCCGCGAACTGGCCGCCCAGGTTGCCGAAAACTTCGAGAAATACGGCAAGAACCACCGCCTCAACGTCGCCCTCCTCATCGGCGGCGTTTCCTTCGAGGAACAGGACCGCAAGCTGGAGCGCGGCGCGGACGTTCTGATCTGCACCCCCGGCCGCCTTCTCGACCATTTCGAGCGCGGCAAGCTCTTGATGAGCGGCGTCGAAATCCTCGTCATCGACGAAGCCGACCGCATGCTCGACATGGGCTTCATCCCCGATATCGAGCGCATCGCCAAGCTTATCCCCTTCACCCGCCAGACGCTGTTCTTCTCGGCCACCATGCCGCCGGAAATCCAGAAGCTCGCGGACCGCTTCCTGCAGAACCCGGAACGCATCGAGGTCGCCAAGCCGGCTTCGGCTTCCAAGACCATCACCCAGCGTTTCGTCGCCTCGCATGGCAAGGATTACGAGAAGCGCGCCGTGCTGCGCGATCTCATCCGCGCCCAGGAAGACCTCAAGAACGCGATCATCTTCTGCAACCGCAAGAAGGACGTCGCCGAACTCTTCCGGTCGCTCGACCGCCACGGCTTCTCCGTCGGCGCGCTGCACGGCGACATGGACCAGCGCTCGCGCATGACCATGCTTGCCAACTTCAAGGACGGCAACATCAAGCTGCTCGTTGCCTCCGACGTCGCCGCCCGCGGCCTCGATATTCCCGATGTCAGCCACGTCTTCAATTTCGACGTGCCGATCCATTCGGAAGACTATGTTCACCGCATCGGCCGCACCGGCCGTGCCGGCCGCTCCGGCGCTTCCTTCACCATCGTCACCCGCCATGACCAGAAATATGCCGACGCGATCGAAAAGCTGATCGGCGAAAAGGTCGAATGGCTGAACGGCGATCTCTCCGCCCTGCCGCCGGCCGAAGAAAGCCGCGACAGCGAGCGTTCTCCCCGTCGCGGCAAGGGTCGCGAGCGGGACAAGGATCGCGGCCGCGACCGCCGGTCTTCGAGTCATAAATCTGATATCAACGCCGAAGATAATGGTGGCGTAGTCGTGGAAGCAGCAGCAAAGGCCGACAGCGTGAAGAACGAGCGCAAAGCAGAACAGAAGCCGCAGAACAATGCGCGCGGCAATCGGCCCTATCCCGCCAACGACGACAATCGCGAGCGCCGCCGCCACCGCGATCACGACGACGGCCCGACGCCGGTCGGATTCGGTGACGATATCCCTGCCTTCATGCTGATCGCGGCAAACGCCAAGGTCTGAGACCCTCGATGGGCAAGCCCGGCATCGATTTCCCCGGCCTCGGCGTAGGCCTGGTGATTTTGCGCGACGGCAAGATCCTTCTCTACAAGCGTATGCGTCCGCCCGAAGCCGGCTACTGGAATATCGTCGGCGGCAAGGTCGATCATATGGAGCCGGCCGAGGAAGCCGCGCGCCGCGAGGCGGAAGAAGAAACCGGCCTCACCATCGGCCGTGTCGAGCCGATCGGCTCGACCGAGCAGATCATCGAGGCCGACCGCCAGCACTGGATTTCCCTTCTCTATATCGCCCGCGACGTCACGGGCGAACCGAAGCTGACGGAACCGGACAAGCTTTCGGATTTCGGCTGGTTCGGCCTTGCCGACCTGCCCGAGCCGCTATCGGCTTTCACCAGGGCTGCGCTGTCGGCGCTTCCGCCCGGCGCGTTGCGCTGATCACTCGGCCCGCAATGCGGCTTCATAGGCAAGCCGCACCCAGCGCGCCATGACGTCCGGGTCGTCATAGGCCTCGTCGGGAATGCTCCAGTAGGGCATCTTCACCGGCGCGCCTTTCTTCCCCTCGTAGAACCACTGGCTGGCACCTGCCGCGGCAAATTCGGGCGCGCTCTCCTCGTCGGCCTTCAGCAGGATTTCGTCGCGCACTTCGAGCGCCAGAATGCGGCCGAGATGGTAGATGCCCTTGCCGCCGAACATGCGCTTGATGGTGACGGGTCCAAGCGACTGAAACATTTCCTCGATGCCGGCATTGTCCATGGTCTGTCGCCTATATCGAATGGTAGCCGCGGTGCAGGTAGAGAAGCGCCGGATGGACTTCGGTGAAGCGCACGGCGGCGACCTCGCCGAAGATGACATTGTGGGTCGGCATTTCCTTGATGTCCGTTACCCGGCAGTCGAAAACCGCAAGCGCATCGGCAAGCACGGGCGCGCCGGTTGCCAGCGTTTCGAAACGGGCGCTTTGGAAACGCTCCTCGTTTTCCAGATGCGTACGGCCCGAAAAGGCGTCGGCAACGTCCTGATGGTGGGCGCCGAGCGAGTTCAGCGCGAATATGCCGCTGCGCCAGAAAATCTCGTTCTTCACGTTGGTATTGTTGAGGCAGACGAGAACGGAAGCCGGATTGTCGGACACCGAACAGGCGGCCGTGATGGTAACGCCGCGCCGGGCCTGGCCGAGCGCCGTCGTCACGAGCTGCACATGGCCGGCGTAGCGGCTCATGGCATCGCGATAGAGGCCGGGATCGATATGCTGCCTGTTCAACACGTGCTTCTCCGCAATCCGCTTCTTGTTCTTGTTATTTCACCAATATGGCGGGCATCGGTTACCTTTTCTACAATAGCGCCCGCTAAAAGCTGCAGAACGCGCTTGTTTTTCTTTGACGATTGCCGCCGTGCGGATAAAAGGGCATGGACCAGACGAGAGACCTGCACCTTTCATGACGAGCCTGCGTGTCATAGCCGCCCTCCTGACGCTGATGGCGTTGACGGCCGAAAGCCGCGCGGCCGGCGTGACGATCGGCGTCGTGGCGCCGCAGGAAGGCACCTTCGCCTCGCTCGGCGCCCAGATCTCCGCCGGCGCGGGCTTCCAGATCCGGCAGGCGGGCGACACGCTCGTTGCCGTCAACGAAACCTGCCAGGACAATAGCGGCCAGGCGATCGCCGATGCGCTGATCGCCGCCAAGGTGCAGATCGCCATCGGCTTCCTCTGCAGCGAAACGCTGGAAGGCGCGCTGCCGAAGCTGAAGGACGCCAATATTCCCGTCATCACCGTGTCGGTGCGCTCGCGCATCCTGATGGAAGATTCGCTGAAGAACGGCTGGCCCCTCTTCCGCCTGGGGCCGCAGGACAGCGATGAAGCGGCCCGGATCATCCAGATCATCCTGCAGCAATGGACGGCGTCCCCGATCGCCCTTGTCGAGGACGGCACGATCCACGGCCGCGAACTGACGGAGGCCGTGCGCAACGCGCTGGAGGAAAACGGCCTGAAGCCCGTCTTCACCGATACCTACCGGCCGGGACAGGATCAGCAGGTCGGCCTCGTGCGGCGCCTGAAGCGGGCCGGCGCCACCAAGGTCTTCATCGGCGGCGACAGGAACGATGTCGCCACCATCGCCCGCGACGCCGAGGCCGAGAACATCCAGCTCGACATTCTGGGCGGCGACGCGATGCGCGCGGCAAACGAGCCGCTGGCGCTGATGGACGGCGTGCGCGCCGTCGCCATTCCCGAATATGCGCTTCTGCCGGCGGCGGCGGCAAGCGTCGAGGCGCTGCGCGCGGCCGGAGCCGAGCCGGAAGGTTATGTGCTGCCGGCGGCCGCAGCCGCGCTGATTGCCGATCAGGCCGTGCAGGCCGCCGCGGCCGAGGGCAAGCCGGTGGCCGAAAAGCTGATCGGCACGCAATTCGATACGCCGATCGGTCCGGTCACGTTCACGCCGGCTCATGAACTGGCGCAAAATCCCTATCGTCTTCTCGAATGGCGCGACGGTGCTTTCGTCCCGTCCGCCGACGGGACGGACTGACCTGTTGTATATGCCGTGAGGCGGCATGCCGCTGCCGGCTGAGATGGAGACCGAGACCCATGACGACACTGCCCATCCGCATCGCCCCGTCGATCCTGGCGGCTGATTTTGCAAAGCTCGGCGAGGAAGTGCGCAACGTCACCGCGGCCGGCGCCGACTGGATCCACCTCGACGTCATGGACGGGCATTTCGTGCCGAACATTTCCTTCGGCCCCGATGTCATCAAGTCGCTGCGCTCCTATACGGACGCGACCTTCGACTGCCATCTGATGATCTCGCCGGCCGATCCCTACCTGGAGGCTTTCGCCAAGGCCGGTTGCGACCGCATCACCGTCCATGCCGAGGCCGGACCGCACCTGCATCGCTCGCTGCAGACCATCCGCCATCTCGGCAAGAAGGTCGGCGTCACGCTCAATCCGGCCACGCCGCTCTCGGTGATCGAGAACGTGCTTGACGATATCGACCTCATTCTCATTATGTCCGTCAACCCCGGTTTCGGCGGCCAGAAATTCATTCCGGCAATGACAGGCAAGATCGCAGCGGCGAAGTCACTTATCGGTGATCGCCCGATCGAGCTTGAGGTGGACGGCGGCGTGACGGTTGATACCGCGCCTGCCGTTGCAAAGGCCGGCGGCAATGTGCTTGTCGCCGGATCGGCAATTTTCAAGGGCGACACCGTCGAGGCCTATCGCCAGGCGATATCGGCCCTTCGCAACGCGGCTGAGGGAGCTCGCTAGATGACGAAGCGCATGTTCATGGGCGGGTTTCTTGCCGCCGTGCTGACCGGCATGGCCGCAACGGCCCATGCCGGCGATATCGCCAATATTCAGCCTGTCGGCTTTTCCGCCGACGGCAAGGTCTTTGCCTTCCAGGAATTCGGCATGAAGGACGGCAAGGTCCCCTATTCGGACACCTATTTCATCGATACCGACACGGGCGCCGATCTCGAGGGCACGCCCTTTCATCTGGAGCTGACGGACAAGGACGCCAATCTCTCCAAGGCGCGCCGCCAGAACCTGACGGCTGCCCGCCAGCAGATGGACAAATACGACCTTCTGACCAATCCCGGCCTGATCGCGGCCTTCAATCCGCCGACCGAACTCGGCTCGCCGATGAAGACGATCCGCTATACGACGCTTGCCACGGACGGGCCGGCACGCGGCGCCTATACGCTGCTGCTCGGCGATGCGCAGGTCGCCGCCCCCGACGCCTGCAAGGGCATGAACAACCGTGCCGTCGGCTTCACGCTGCAGCTCATCGAAAAGGACGGCGCGCCGAACCGCCAGCTCGTCCATGAGGACAAGGCCATTCCGGCCGAGCGCGGCTGCGCGGTGGAATATCGCATGGGCGGCGCCCTCGTCTATCAGCCGGAATCGGGCAAGCCTGTCCATATCGCCCTCGTCCTGGCGCTGAGCGCGTCTCCCGACGGCCGCAACGGCCGCTGGATCGCCGTTCCGGTTCACCCCTGAGAATGAACCGTCTGCGGGCGGCATGGCCGTCCTTTCCGGAACTTTTCGTCGGCGCCCCGCTCTGGGGCGTCCTGATGCTGATCTCGGCGATATCGGGCCTCTACCTGCGCAATCGCCTGGAGACGAGCCACGTCCTCGATCTCGCCATCCTTTATTTCGGTGGCGGCCTGCTTTCCTGGCCCTTCAACCTGCTGGTCGGGCGCTATCTGGCGCTCGGCCATCGGGTGGAAGCGCGTTTTGCCGCCTTCTTCCTGGCGTTGACGGCAGGCACGGTGCTGATGACGGCCTTTCTCTTCGCCATGGATTACCGGATTTTCTATTCCCGCTGGCACGCGCCGTTCGGTTCCTTCATCTGGATGCTGCAATTCATCTTCACCAGCGTCAGCGCCGTTTATCAGTTCCTCGTCATCGGTCTCGGGCTGTTCCTGCCCATCGGCCTTGTCTGCCTGCTTGCCACCAGTCTGGCTCTTGCCAAACGCATGCGTTGAGATTGCCGGCCGTCTTTGCTACAGGGGCGGCAGCTACTGTCACGAAATGAAGGCGCTCGCCCATGATCCCTCGTTATTCCCGGCCAGAGATGGTCGCCATCTGGTCTCCCGAAACCAAGTTCCGCATCTGGTTCGAGATCGAGGCGCACGCCTGCGACGCGCTTGCCAACCTCGGCGTGATCCCGAAATCGGCGGCCGCCACCATCTGGGAAAAGGGCGGCAAGGCGACCTTCGACGTTGCCCGTATCGACGAGATCGAAGCAGTCACCAAGCATGACGTCATTGCCTTCCTGACCCACCTTGCCGAAATCGTCGGCCCCGACGCCCGCTTTGTCCACCAGGGCATGACCTCCTCCGACGTGCTCGACACGACGCTGAACATCCAGCTCGTACGCGCCGCCGATATCCTGCTTGCCGACATGGACCGCGTTCTGGCGGCACTGAAGACGCGCGCCTTCGAGCACAAGGATACGATCCGCATCGGCCGCAGCCACGGCATCCATGCCGAGCCGACGACGATGGGCCTGACCTTCGCCCGCTTCTACGCCGAGATGAGCCGCAACCGCGCCCGCCTCGTCGCGGCCCGCGCCGAAATCGCCACCGGCGCCATTTCCGGCGCCGTCGGCACATTCGCCAATATCGACCCGCAGGTCGAGGAGCATGTCTGCGCCGCCCTCGGCCTCGTGCCGGAGACCGTTTCCACGCAGGTCATCCCGCGGGACCGCCACGCGATGTTCTTCGCGACACTCGGCGTCATCGGCTCGTCGATCGAAAACGTCGCGATCGAGATCCGCCACATGCAGCGCACCGAAGTGCTGGAAGCTGAAGAATTCTTCTCGCCGGGCCAGAAGGGCTCCTCGGCCATGCCGCACAAGCGCAACCCGGTCCTGACCGAAAACCTGACGGGCCTTGCCCGCCTCGTGCGCATGTCGGTCGTGCCCGCGATGGAAAACGTGGCCCTCTGGCACGAGCGCGACATCAGCCATTCGAGCGTCGAGCGCGCCATCGGCCCGGATACGACCATCACGCTCGATTTCGCGCTGAACCGCCTGGCCGGCGTCATCGAGAAGCTCGTGGTCTATCCCGAGAACATGATGAAGAACCTCGACAAGTTCCGCGGCCTCGTCCATTCGCAGCGCGTCCTGCTGGCGCTGACGCAGGCCGGCGTCTCCCGCGAGGACGCCTATCGCCTCGTGCAGCGCAACGCCATGAAGGTCTGGGAACAGGGCAAGGACTTCCTTGAAGAACTGCTGGCCGACGCCGAAGTGCGCGCAGCGCTTTCGGAAGCCGATATCCGCGAGAAATTCGATCTCGGCTACCACACGAAACACGTCGATACGATCTTCCGCCGCGTCTTCGGCCAGGCCTGACCGGCCGGGGTCATGGCATGAAACGGCGCCTGCGGGGCGCCGTTTTCATTTGCGCTTGCGCGATGCTGTCGCCGGCGCCGCGCGCTTCCTTTTCTCCGGCTTGGCGGCGGATAGATCGGCCTGCTTCTCGGTCGTCCGGCGGGCCTCGGTCTCGCCCCTGCCCTTGGCCGCCTTGGCCACCAGCCGGTCGAGATGCTTGAGGTCCTCCTCGTCGAGGTTTTCGATGCCGATGAAGCGGTTCTCGGCATGGCTCGTCAGGATGATTTCGTCGAGCTTGGCCTGGATGGCGCGGGTGTCGCGCGTCTGCGCGTTCTGCAGCACGAAGACCATCAGGAAGGTGATGATCGTCGTGCCGGTATTGATCACCAGCTGCCAGGTTTCGGAATAGTCGAAGACGGGGCCAAGGGCGGCCCAGATGATGACGGCGATGAGCGCCAGAATGAAGCTTACGGGCTTGCCCGCCCACTCCGATATCCTGGTGGCGAAGCGGGCGAACACATGGCGTACGGTCACCTGGAAATCCTCCTTCGAAGCCGGCGCAAGACAAACTCCAGGCACGGTTGCGAGGTTCCGGGCGCTGTGGAAATTCCGGGGTATCGGGAGAGTTTGCGATACCCCGGCAACGTGCCGCTGCCGCTACATGGCTTCGCGGGCAATCAGCTTGCGGTAGAGATGCCATGTCGCATGGCCGAGGATGGGAATGACGAGCGCCAGGCCGACAAAGACCGGGATCGTGCCGATGACGAGCAATGCCGCGACGATCAGGCCCCAGAACAGCACCGGCACCGGATTGGCGGCGGTTGCCCGGACCGAGGCGACCATTGCGGCCACCGCCCCGCAATCCCTGTCGAGCAGCATCGGGAAGGTCACGACCGTGATCGCCAGAACGACGAGCGCAAAGCCGAGACCGACCAGGTTGCCCCACAGGATGAGCTGCATGCCTTCCGGCGTGCCGAACACCTGCTGCAGGAAGAGCGAGGTGGAGCGCGGGAAAACCTCGCCGAGGAGATTTGCGTAAATGGTCTGTGCGGTGACCAGCCAGACGGTGAAGATGCCGAACAGCAGCAGGCCGACGGCGATGATCGACGGCAGGGCCGGTGAACGGCGCACCTCGAGCGCATGTTGCCAGGACGTGTCGAGCCCGGCCTCGCGCCGGCGGCTGATTTCATAGAGACCGACCGCGGCGAGCGGGCCGATCAGCACGAAGCCCGACATCAGCGGAAAGACCATCGGTGCGAGATTGGCGCCCGAGGTCAGCATCGTCAGGAAGATGCCGGCGATCGGATACATGAGACACAGGAAAACGTAATGCGAAGGCTTCTCGCGGAAATCCTCGAAACCCAGCCTCAGCGCATCGAAGACGTCGGCTATGCTGATGCGATTGATCGCAGGCCGTGCGAAACTTTCGCCGGCACCTGTCATGACATGAAATGTCGCCATGGCTTTCTCCTCCTCAGCCAAGATGAAGCCGGAGGCGAGTATGTCGGCACGATAGGCCGACACGAGAACGCAACCGGCACAAAGTGACAATAGCAAATTTCTTGAGCTAAGTCGCTCTTTCCCTTGACATCGCGGTTAAGCTTTCTCACATCGGCGCACTATGAAAGCTTCAGACGCAGATATTCTCATCGTTCCCGGCTATACCAATTCCGGCCCCGACCATTGGCAGAGCCGCTGGGAAGCGAAACTTTCCACCGCGCGCCGCGTCGAGCAGGCGGAGTGGTCCAAGCCCGTGCTCGAGGACTGGGTGGCCCGCATCGCCGAAGAGGTGAACGGCTGCACGCGCCCCGTCGTGCTCGTCGCCCACTCGCTTGGCGTGCCCTCGGTGATCCACGCGATCCCGCTGTTTCGCAAGCGCGTCGCCGGTGCCTTCTTCGTGGCGCCGCCCGATGTCGCCAATCCGGATATCCGCCCGAAGCACCTGATGACCTTCGGCCCCTACCCGCGCGATCCGCTGCCTTTCCCGTCGATCACCGTCGCCAGCCGCAACGATCCTTTCGGCACCTACGAACATGCCGACGATATCGCCAGCAGCTGGGGTTCCTTCCTGGTGGATGCCGGCGAATCCGGTCACATCAATGCCGAATCCGGCCACGGCCCCTGGCCGGAAGGCACGATGGTCTTTGCCCAGTTCCTGAGCCGCCTGCCCGGCTGACGAAGCCGAAAAATCCGGTATTTCCAGAGAATTAAGAGATGGCTTTCTAAGCATTTCTTAATGGAATGGCCGCAGACTGCGCCGACGCCAGAAAAGCGAGAGCGCCCGTGAAGCAAAGCCAGCCGCCAAAAGCCGCCGATGCCAGTCGTGACGAGCCGGCGGCCGACGGGTTTGCAAGCTACACCGACGATTCCGATATTGCCGAGCGCGAGAGCCGGTGGAACTATGCGCTCGTCGGCTCCGGTCTCGGTGTCTGGGACCACAATTACCGGCTCGACAAGAAATTCTATTCGCAGACCTGGAAAAGCATTCGCGGCATGGCGCCCGACGAGCAGGCCGACGGCGATTACGAGGCCTGGCTGCAGCTCGTCCACCCCGACGATCGCGATTTTGTCGTCAACGCCATCGAGCGCCAGAATGCCGGCGACCCCGACTATCATGTCTTCGAGTATCGCGAGCGGCACCGGGACGGCCGCTGGGTCTGGATCGAATGCCGCGGCGCGCCCGTCGAATGGGATGAGAGCGGCGCGGCCCAGCGCGTCGTCGGCACCGACACCGACATCACCGCGCGCAAGGAAACCGGGGAGATGCTGGCGCAGCTTTCCCGCCGCCTCGACCTTGCCCTGCAGATCAGCGATATCGGCGTTTTCGAAGCCGATATCGATCATGAAACCGTGGAATGGGACGACAGGCTGATCGCCATCTACGGCCTGAAGGGCTTCGATCGCCGGACGGCGGTGACGGCCTGGCCGCAGGCGATCCATCCCGACGATCGCGAGCGCGTGCTCGGCACCGTCGAGCGCCATGTCCGCGACCAGACCGGCTTCAATCACGAATTCCGCATCGTCAGGGGCGACGGCGCCGAGCGCATCATCCGCGCCCGCGGCGCCTTCTTCGTGGACGGCAACGGCTGCCGCAAGCTCATCGGCGCCAATTGGGACGTGACGGAGGAAGTGGCGCTGCGCAACGAGTTGCAGCGCGCCAAGGACCTGGCCGAAGCGCGCAACCGGGAACTCGAAGCCGCCAAGGAAAGCATCGAGCATCTGGCCCTGCACGACTATCTGACCGGCCTGCCGAACCGCCGCTATCTCGACAAGATGGTCGAGGCCTATTCGGCCCGTTGCCGCGAGGAAGGCACGGCGCTCGCCATCCTCCATATCGATCTCGACCGCTTCAAGCAGATCAACGACACGCTCGGCCACCGCGCCGGCGACCATATGCTCAAACATGCCGCCCGGGTGCTGCGCGATTCCATTCGCGCGACCGATTTCGTGGCGCGCATCGGCGGCGACGAATTCGTCATCCTCTGCATCGTCGATACCGCCTCGAAGAAGATTGCCACCGTCGCCGAGCGCATCATCCGCGAATTGCGCAAGCCCATCAAATATGAGGGGCACGATTGCCGTTTCGGCGCCAGCATCGGCATCGCCATCGACGCCGGTGCGCGGCTCGACGAAAAACAGCTCCTGCTCAATGCCGACATCGCGCTCTACCGGGCCAAGGGCTCCGGCCGCAACCGCCACGAATTTTTCTCCAATGCCGCGCGCCGCTCGATCCTGACGGCCAAGCGCCTTGCCGACGAAATCCTGATCGGCCTGGAGCGCAACGAATTCGTGCCCTTCTACCAGCCGCAGTTCGATGCCCGCACGCTCGACATTGCCGGCATCGAGACGCTCGCCCGCTGGCAGCACCCCGAACACGGGCTGCTGGCGCCCGATCGTTTCCTCGATATCGCCGAGGATCTCGATGTCGTTTCGACCATCGACGCGCTGATCCTCGAACGCGCCATCGCCGACCGCAAGGCCTGGATCGGCGAAGGTTTTGCCGTCCCCCGCATCTCGGTCAATGTCTCCGGCCGGAGACTGTCCGATCCGCAGCTCGGCAAGAAGCTGCGTTCGCTGAAGATCGAGCCCGGCACGGTGTCCTTCGAACTCCTGGAATCGATCTCGCTCGACGATTGCGACGATGCGGTCGCGGCCAATCTCAAGAAGCTGAAGCAGCTCGGCATCGATATCGAGGTCGATGATTTCGGCACCGGCCACGCCTCGATCGTCAGCCTGCTGCGGCTGAGCCCGAAAACGCTGAAGATCGACCGCGAACTGATCGGCCGGCTGCCGCAATCGGCCGAGCAGCGCAAGCTCGTGCGCTCCATCGTCGAGATCGGCCGTTCGCTGAACATCCTCGTGACCGCCGAAGGTGTCGAGACGACCGATCACGTCCGCATCCTGCAGGAGATCGGCTGCGACATGCTGCAGGGTTACGCGCTTGCCCGGCCGATGCCGGCCCGGCAGATCCCGGCTTTTGCCCGCGAGGAAGGCTGGCGGCGTCCGGAGGGCGAGGCTCGCGCGCTGCAGAGGGCTCTGCGCCGCTCCGTTTCCAGGACGGCCTCCAGATAAGGGCCTGTATAACCCGTCCGGGATTTTGCCTTCATTCCACCGTAAAGAAAAAGGCGGTAGTCTCCCCTTGGCAAGATTTCGATTCTCTATGCGGTTTTCCCGCCCGAGGCCGGAAACCGGGGAAGGAGTGACAGGCGGATTGTGAAACTCTCTCTTTTCCTTTAAGGGGACGCCACGAGATCGATCCACGCGCGCCATCCCAAGAGCGCCAACAGCTAGAGAATAACCACAATGAACCGTCGCCGCCGTATCTACGAGGGCAAGGCAAAGATTCTGTATGAGGGACCTGAACCGGGCACGCTGATCCAGTTCTTCAAGGACGATGCCACCGCTTTCAACAAGAAGAAACACGAAGTCATCGATGGCAAGGGCGTCCTCAACAACCGTATTTCCGAATACATCTTCAGCCATCTGAACAAGATCGGCATTCCCACCCACTTCATCCGCCGGCTCAACATGCGCGAGCAGCTGATCAAGGAAGTGGAGATGATCCCGCTCGAGATCGTCGTGCGCAACGTCGCCGCCGGCTCGCTCGCCAAACGCCTCGGCATCGAGGAAGGCGTGGTCCTGCCGCGCTCGATCATCGAATTCTATTACAAGTCCGACACGCTCGAAGACCCGATGGTCTCCGAAGAGCACATCACCGCCTTCGGCTGGGCCAATCCGGCCGAGCTTGACGACATCATGGCGCTCGCCATCCGCGTCAACGACTTCATGACCGGCCTCTTCCTCGGCGTCGGCATCCAGCTTGTCGATTTCAAGATCGAATGCGGCCGCCTGTTCGAAGGCGACATGATGCGCATCATCCTGGCCGACGAAATCTCGCCCGACAGCTGCCGCCTCTGGGATATCGAGACGCACAAGAAGATGGACAAGGACCTCTTCCGCCGCGATATGGGCGGTCTGCTGGAGGCCTATTCCGAAGTCGCGCGCCGTCTCGGCATCATCAATGAGAACGAGCCCGTGCGCGGCACCGGCCCGGTTCTGGTCAAGTAAAAACCGTCTGGTCAAGCAAAGCAGGGAAAAACAAGTGATCAAGGCTCGCGTCACCGTCACGCTGAAAAACGGCGTTCTCGATCCTCAGGGCAAGGCCATCGAAGGCGCGCTCGGCGCGCTCGGCTTCGGCGGCGTCGGCCATGTCCGCCAGGGCAAGGTCTTCGACCTGGAACTGGAAGGCACCGACAAGGCCAAGGCCGAGGCCGATCTCAAGGCAATGTGCGAAAAGCTGCTGGCCAATACGGTGATTGAGAACTATACTATTTCTCTCGACTAGGGGTTGTGAGGAATAATCGATGGCTGAAGTAAACCAAGAGCTTCTGTTTGAAATCCTGAGGAGGATTCAGACAGATGTGTCTTCCGTAAAGGAAGGGCAGCGCGATATGCGCCAGGAGATGGTCAGCTTTCGAAACCACATGCATGTCATGCAGGGCGACATAAACAATCTGCGCGGTACGATTGGCCAAATTCTTGATCGGCTCGACCGTATCGAAAATCGTCTCGAACTTCGAGAACTGGCAGAAGCACAAGCAAGGTTTGAACCGCAACCATGAAATCAGCCGTCGTTCAACTTCCGGGCCTCAACCGCGATCGCGACATGATCGCCGCTCTCACCAAGATCTCCGGTCACAGGCCGGTGACGATCTGGCAGACGGAGACGGAAATCCCTGACGTCGACCTGATCGTCATTCCCGGCGGCTTCTCCTACGGCGATTACCTGCGCTGCGGCGCCATTGCCGCGCGCATGCCGGTCATGCAGGCGATCATCGAGAAGGCCAACAGGGGCGTGAAGGTTCTGGGCGTCTGCAACGGCTTCCAGATCCTCGTCGAAGCCGGCCTGCTGCCCGGCGCCCTGATGCGCAATGCCTCGCTGAAATTCGTCTGCCGCGAGATCAAGCTCGAAGTCGTCAATGCCGAGACGGATTTCTCCCGCGCCTATGAAAAGGGCCAGATCATCCGCTGCCCGGTCGCCCATCACGACGGCAATTATTTCGCCGATGCCGAGACGTTGTCCGCCATCGAAGGCAATGGCCAGGTCGTCTTCCGCTATGCGGAAGGCACCAATCCGAACGGTTCGGTCAACGACATTGCCGGCGTCATGAATGCCAGGGGCAACGTTCTCGGCATGATGCCGCATCCGGAAAATCTCATCGAAGCCGCCCATGGCGGTTCGGATGGCCGCGGCCTGTTCGCTTCGGCGCTCGACGTCATCGCCGCCTGATTTCCGGCCAGAGAACAAGACAGATGCGCCCTCGCCTTTTCGCAGCCATTGCTCACGCCGCTGCCTTTGCCGGCCTTGCCGCACTCGTCGCCGCCTGCCAGTCCTCGACACCCGCAAAGGGGCCGGACCGCAGCGCGCTGTCGACGATGGAGCGTGTGGCGCTTGGCGCCAACAGCTGCTGGTTCAAGTCGGGCGACGCGGCTTTTGCCGCTTACAAGCTGGCACCGGAACTCAATTCCTTCTCCGGTCGTCCGCGCATTCTCGTGGTGCACAAGGGCAGCCCGGAAAGCCGGCCGCTGCTCGTCGTGCAGGCGGAAGGCAATCCGGCGAGAATGCAGGCCTTCGGCCCGATGATGTCCGAGCCCGTCGCCGGCCGCATCGCCGCCGATGTGACCCGCTGGTCCGGCGGCAACCGCGCCTGCAGCTAAAGCAATTCCAGCAAAAGTGGGAACCGCTTTTGCGGGAATTGCTCCAGGCTCAATCCCAGAAAAACGACTTGCTGACTTCGCGTGCGGCATCGGACCGCGACAGGCCGATATCCTTGAGCTGGTCCGCCGTCAGCCCGCGCAGCGCGCGGCGCCCCTCCCGCTTCTGCTGCCACAGGCAAAAGGCGGCCCACAGCCGGCCGAGCCATGTCTTGGCCGGCGCCTGCCTGGGGAGAACAATCGCATGCGGGCTATCGATAGAGACAATCGATACAATATCGCACTTTACTTGAGGTACAACGGACATCCTTGGCTCCTGTTGTTTCCGCTCATGGGATTGTCACATAGTCTTGACAGGGTAAGGGTGACAATCTAATCATTGTCACCATGACAAATTGGCTCCCCGATCTCTCGCAGGGCTCCGGCCCGGTCTATATGCGGCTTGCGGACAATATCGAATCCGCCATTGCTTCCGGCGCCTTGCCGGCGGGCACGAAATTGCCGCCGCAGAGAAACCTCGCCTATGACATCGGGGTGACAATCGGAACAATCGGCCGCGCCTATGCGCTGGTGCATGAACGCGGTCTCGTTGCCGGCGAAGTCGGCCGCGGCACCTATGTGCTCGACCGCGCCAATACGCCCCCGAGCGAACAGGCCGATCCGCTTACCCTTTCTCTGAGCGGCACGCGCATTGCGGAGGCCCCGGCAAACAAGCTTCGCTTCGACACGACCGCCGCCCCCGATCTCGGTCAGGGCAAGGTCATTGCCGGCATCATGGCCGAGATCGGCGAGCAGCACCTGGCGGAAATCTCCTCCTATTCGCGCAGCTTTCCCATGAACTGGTTCGAGGCCGGCCGTCTCTGGCTGGCGCGCAACGACTGGTCGCCGGAGGTCGAAAACGTCGTCCCCACGCTCGGCGCCCATGCCGCGGCCATTGCCGTCATCGCCGCCGTGTCTGCGCCCGGTGACAAGATCGTCTTCGAAAACCTCACCTATACGCAGGTCAGCCGCAGCGTGCGCCTGCTCGGCCGGCGTACGCTGACGGTGGAGTCGGACGAGAACGGCGTCATCCCCGAGGATTTCGAGCGGCTCTGCCAGCAGCAGCATCCGAAGCTCATCTTCCTGATGCCGACGGTCCACAATCCGACGCTCGCCATCATGCCCTATGCCCGGCGCGTCGCCATTGCCGAGATTGCCAGGCGCCACGGTGTGTGGATCATCGAGGACGACCTTTACGGCGGCATGGCCAATGACGATACGCCGCTGCTGGCCTCGATCGCGCCCGACCGCACTTTCCTGGTCAACGGCCTGTCGAAATCGGTTGCCGCGGGCGTGCGCGGCGGCTGGGTGGCCTGCCCGCCGCATTTCGCCCAGCGCATCAAGGTCACGCACAAGATGGTGACGGGCGGCCTGCCCTTCATCCTCGCCGAAACCTGCGCGCGGCTGGTCGCCAGCGGCAAGGCGCACGAGATCCGCAATACATGCGTCGTGGAACTGTCTGCCCGCGTCGGCCTCGCCCGCGAGCATCTGCAGGGCTTCGAATTCGAATCCCACCCGCACGCGCCCTTCCTCTGGCTCAAGCTGCCGGAGCCCTGGATGTCCGGCACCTTCAAGAATGCCGCCTACCGGGACGGCGTGCTGGTGGACGACGAGGACGAGTTCAAGGCCGCCCGCGGCGAGAAGGCCTACCACCGGGTGCGCATCGGAATCTCCTCGCCGAAGGATAGAAGCGAGATGCTGTCGGGGCTTATGATCTTGAAAAGACTGCTGGAAAACGGCGGCTCGGCCTATGATGGGGAGATCTGAACTGTTGCAATTCGGTGTCAGGAATGTGGAAAAGCCCCTGATCGGAAGAGCGGCGCTTTACCGCTGATGCCTGCATGTTACCTCTGTCCTGTCCCGCTGTTCAGGCGGGAATCAAAGGACAGCAGATGAAATTCGATCTTCCTTCGTTCCTGCTGCGCCTGTCCGGTATCGCGTCGGTCGCAGCAATTGCCAGCAGCTTGGGAATGTCATCGGCGGCGGCGGCCGCAGACAAGGTCTTCGACGAATTGCGCTTCGGCGCATCCGCCTCCATCCAGGGCGGCCATTCGGGTGAAGACGGCGTCTTTCCCGAAATAACGGCCCTTTTCGACCCCTTCGGCTTCGAGCAGGCGACGGGCTGGAAACAGCAGCTCATGCACCCGCGCGTCCATGTCGGCACCTCGATCGGCACGGCTGGCGAAGCGACGCAGTTTTTCGCCGGTTTCACCTGGACCGTCGATCTCAGCGACAGGATCTTCGCCGAAGCCGGTTTCGGCGGTGTCGTCCACACCGGCGATCTTCGCGGCAATGACGACGGTCCGGATCTCGGCTGTCGCGTGCTGTTCCACGAATATCTCGGCGCCGGCTATCGCTTCGACAGCAACTGGAATGTCATGGCGCAGCTCGCCCATTCCTCGAACGCCAATCTCTGCGACGGCCCGAATGACGGCATGACCCGCGCCGGGCTGATGGTCGGCTACAAATTCTGACCGTGGCGACCGCCGGAGACGGCATTGTGAAGCTTATGTGCCGGCCCTCTGTTGACGGCAGGCATTTTCCTGTCGCGCGCGGTTCCTACATAAGCTAAAGACACGACAAACGCGCTAGAGCATGCCCGTTATTCGCTTGAATCGCAGGCATGCTCTATCTCTTTGTTTTCACGCATTCCGGACGCAAAACCGCTGCGCACTTTCGCTGGATTGCTCTAGGCAGGGACTTTCAAGAGCTCATGACCATTCCAAACACCATCAAGATCACGCCGGAACTCATCGCCTCGCACGGTCTCAAGCCGGATGAATACCAGCGCATTCTCGATCTGATCGGCCGCGAACCGACTTTCACCGAGCTCGGCATCTTCTCGGCCATGTGGAACGAGCACTGCTCCTACAAGTCTTCCAAGAAGTGGCTGCGCACGCTGCCGACCAAGGGGCCGCGGGTCATCCAGGGACCGGGCGAAAATGCCGGCGTGGTCGATATCGATGACGGCGATTGCGTCGTCTTCAAGATGGAGAGCCACAACCACCCCTCCTATATCGAGCCCTATCAGGGGGCCGCGACCGGCGTCGGCGGCATCCTGCGTGACGTCTTCACCATGGGCGCGCGCCCGATCGCTGCCATGAACGCGCTGCGCTTCGGCGAGCCCGACCATCCCAAGACCCGCCACCTCGTCGCCGGTGTGGTTGCCGGTGTCGGCGGCTACGGCAATTCCTTCGGCGTGCCGACGGTCGGCGGCGAAGTGGAATTCGACGCCCGCTATAACGGCAACATCCTCGTCAACGCCTTTGCGGCAGGTCTTGCCAAGTCGAACGCCATCTTCCTGTCGGAAGCCAAGGGCGTCGGCCTGCCCGTCGTCTATCTCGGCGCCAAGACCGGCCGCGACGGCGTCGGCGGCGCCACCATGGCATCGGCCGAATTCGACGAATCGATCGAGGAGAAGCGCCCGACCGTTCAGGTCGGCGACCCCTTCACCGAAAAGTGCCTGCTCGAAGCCTGCCTTGAGCTGATGCAGACGGGTGCCGTCATCGCCATTCAGGACATGGGCGCCGCCGGCCTCACCTGCTCGGCTGTCGAAATGGGCGCCAAGGGCGACCTCGGCATCCTGCTGGAACTCGACAAGGTGCCGGTGCGCGAAGAGCGCATGACGGCCTACGAGATGATGCTGTCGGAAAGCCAGGAGCGCATGCTCATGGTCCTGCAGCCGGAAAAGGAAGAGGTAGCCAAGGCGATCTTCGTCAAGTGGGGCCTCGATTTCGCCATCGTCGGCAAGACCACCGACGACCTGCGCTTCCGCGTCATGCATCAGGGCGAGGAAGTCGCCAACCTGCCGATCAAGGATCTCGGCGACCAGGCGCCGGAATATGACCGCCCCTGGCGCGAATCCGACAAGCGCGCGCCCCTGCCGGCTAATCTCGTTGCCGCTCCCACGGATTACAACGAAGCGCTGCTCAAGCTCGTCGGCTCCGCCAACCAGTCCAGCCGCCGTTGGGTCTACGAACAGTACGACACGCTGATCCAGGGCAATTCCCTGCAGCTTCCGGGCGGTGACGCCGGTGTCGTGCGCGTCGAGGGCCACCCGTTGAAGGCCCTCGCCTTTTCCTCCGACGTCACCCCGCGCTACGTCGAGGCCGATCCTTTCGAAGGCGGCAAGCAGGCCGTCGCCGAATGCTGGCGCAACATCACGGCAACGGGCGCCGAGCCGCTGGCCGCGACTGACAACCTCAATTTCGGCAATCCGGAAAAGCCCGAAATCATGGGCCAGTTCGTCGGCGCCGTGAAGGGCATCGGCGAAGCCTGCCGCGCGCTCGACTTCCCGATCGTCTCCGGCAACGTCTCGCTCTATAACGAGACCAACGGCGTCGCCATCCTGCCGACGCCCACCATTGCCGGCGTCGGCCTGATGCCCGACTGGCGCAAGATGGCCCGCATCGGCAGTGCGGCCGAAGGCGACAGGGTCCTGCTCATCGGCACCGACGGCAGCCATCTCGGCCAGTCCGTCTACCTGCGCGATATTGTCGGCAGCGCGGAAGGCCCGGCGCCGGAAGTCGATCTCTTTGCCGAGCGCCGCAACGGCGATTTCGTCCGCTCCGTCATCCGCAACGGCCAGGCGACTGCCTGCCACGACATTTCCTCGGGCGGTCTTGCGATCGCGCTCGCCGAAATGGCGATGGCCTCGGGCAAGGGCTTGCGCATCAGCCTCAGCGAAGGCAAGGGTGCCGCGCATGCCCTGCTCTTCGGCGAGGATCAGGCGCGCTACGTTCTCACGGTCCCGAAGGATGTCGCCGATTTCGTCTGCGCCAATGCCGAAGGCGCCGGCGTGCCCTTCCGCCGTCTCGGCACCGTCCAGGGGGATGCGCTCGTCGTCGACGATCTGATCGCCCTGCCGATTCAGCAATTGCGTGATGCCCATGAATCGTGGTTCCCTGATTTCATGGATAACAGCGGCGAGCTTGTCGCTGCGGAATAATGTATAGGGAGTAACGATCATGGCGATGACACCCGGCGATATCGAAGACATGATCAAGGCCGGGATTCCCGGTGCCAAGGTAACGATCCGCGATCTGGCGGGCGACGGCGACCACTACGCCGCCGAAGTCGTCGCGGAAGCCTTTCGCGGCAAGAGCCGCGTGCAGCAGCATCAGATGGTTTACGAGGCGCTGAAAGGCAACATGGGCGGCATCCTGCACGCGCTTGCCCTGCAGACCTCGGCGCCGGATTGAAATCCGGGTTCTACTGAAGAACGGAAACGAACGGCCCGGCTGGAAGAATTTTCCCGCCGGGCCTTTTGACGATCGGACGGACCCGCGCGAAGGCGATCGACGCTCTCTGCTGGTGTGCAGGTTCAGGCCGGAAGCTTGCTCTGCTCGGGATAGGCAAAGACGGAGGCCGGCATCGGCCCGGCGGTCAGCAGCGTGAAATCGAAGGCGGATTTCGTGTCCGGCCCCAGCACATATTGCCGGTGCACGCGCAACTGATCCCCGCGGATCTTCCTGTAATGCTCCGGCGTCAGCATCTGCCGCACGCGGATATGGATCATGCTGGCCTGCGGCGCGTCCGGGTGGCCGGAAACGCTGACGACCGGCACCTTGTAGAAATTGATCGAGTCCGTCAGGCACTGCACGTCCAGCCAGAAAATATCCGGGCAACGGGCAATCAGACCGACGCGCGAGCGCAGCAGCGTTGCCGACGACATCAGCGCGCATTGCAGGATGGCGCAGCCGAGTGTCGCAAACACCACGCGCTTGCCCTTGAAGACGTCCGGCTCCCGCTCCAGCAGGATGCCGACGACATGGGCGGCGACGCTGGAGCCCATGCTGTGCGAGGAGATGACATATTCGTCCGCCTCCTCGTCGAGCGCTGCGCGCATCGCGCTTGCGCATTGCTCCAGCCAGTCGTTGAATTCGGGCCTGTCCATGCGCGCCAGCGCCACGGCCATTTCCCAGTCGGCGAAGAGGTGCAGCGTGTGGAAACGCTCGGAAAAGGGCAGAAAGCCGAAGATGAAGAAAACGGCCGCCAGCGGCGCGCTCCAGCCGAAGTGCCAGCCCGGAAGGCCGAGCCAGTAATGCAGCGTCAGGATCTGCAGCGCGACGAGGATCGCGAACGCCGTCAGCAGGAAGGGAAAGATGAAGAACAGGCCGAAGCGCCAGGCATGGCGGAAATAGCCGGCCATGCCGCCCTCGCGCACGACCTGCCAGAAGCTGGCAAAACCCGACGCGATCCGCCCGGCCGTATTGCCGGCGCGCAATCGCTGCACCAGCTCATTGTGATCGAAGACATGCACGCGCGTCTGCGTTTGCCAGCCGTCGGCACCGGTGCCGACATCGAAGGAAACATGGTGCCGGTCGTCGGCGGCACCGGTCGCGACATTGTAGCCCCAGACGGAGGCGCTTTGCCTTGCACTGCGCTCGTAGCGCGCCCGATGCGCTGCGCCATCCAGTGGTTCGAATCCGGGAAAATGCAGCACCACCCGCTTCTCGACGAGTTTCATAGTCTTTTTCTTCTTTCAGGCGGGTTGAATGCGCCGTTGATCGAGTGACCGGTTCGCTTGAAAATACGGCGAAAAAACGGATAAAAACCTCGAGCCGCCTTGCTAAGCGAACTCCTCGGGAATTCAATAGGAAAAGCGGCGTTTCGATAGGATTGAGGGGGATTTTGTGGCCAATCTCGTGAACGAACTTGTATCAGGCGTCATCGACAGCGTGCTGAAGGAAATTCTGAAGAAGACGGCGGGCCGCACCACGACCAAGCGCAAGCGCCGCAAGGCCGCATCGGCCACAACGGGCCGCACCACCCGCAAGGCAGCGTCGGTGAGCCGCAAACCGGCCCGCAAACAGGTGAGCAGGCGCCGTACCGCCGCCGGCCGCAGCAAGCAGCGGCGCGCATAGGCCGGCAGACGCTTCAGACCTTCTCCCCCATCACCAGCCGCATCGTCTGCACCTTTTTCATCAGGTGCTCGGTCAGGAAATCGAGAACGATGCGGATGCGCGGCGTCTGGCGGTTGCGCTCATGCGCGAGCAGCCAGACTTCCTTGCCGGTCTGCACGTCGACCGGCATGCAGCGGATGAAATCCGGCTCGTTCATGCCGATCATGTCCGGACAGATGCCGATGCCGTCACCGGCCTTGACGCTGAAGAAGGCGGACATGAGGCTGCTGTGGCGCAGGACGATGTTATCAGGCGGAAAATGCGTGTTCATCCACTCCGTCAGCCTGTCCGGCCGCGCCCGCTCGACGATGCAGATGAAGCCGTGCTTGCTGAAATCGGCCGTCGTGGTGGGGTAGCCGTTCGCTTCCGCATAGGCGCGGCTGCAATAGACGCTCCAGGTGTCGTTGATGATGCGCCGCCCGAAGAGCGCGCCGTCCGTCGGCGGGTCGCCGGCCCGCAGCGCAATATCGGCCTCCCAGGACAGATCGAGATAATCGTCGCTCGCCACAAGCTCGATCCGGATATCGGGATTGAGCTGGCGGAACTGCTGCAGCGGAAATTTCAGGAAATGGCTTGAGATCAGTTCCGGCGTCGTCAGCCGCACCGTGCCGCTCAAACCCCGGCAGATGACGCGGGCCTCGCTTTCGAAGGCCGAATGGGCAGCCTCCACCGCCTCCAGCTTGCCGAGCAGGCCGAGCAGCGTATCGGTCGGCACATAGCCGCTGCGGCGCTTTTCGAACAGGCTCAGCCCAAGCTGGCCTTCGAGCACGGCAATGCGGCGCATGACCGTGCTCTGGCTGGTATTGAGCACGCGCGAGGCCGCGAGCGTTGAGCCCTCGCGCACCACATGCAGCAGAAATCTGAGATCGCCCCACTCCACCATGCATCCATTATGCAAAAATGCAGAACCAACTTTCAATATCGGTGTTTGAGCCCGCCCAAGAATTGCCTTAGCAGATCGCCGCCGCCGTTTCTATTCCCGGGTAGTAAATATCATGAAGCTTATATACGATCCGACCTCGACATCTTCGCGCATCGCCTCTTTTTTCCTGTTTGACCAGAATGTCGAGTTCGAAGAACAGATCATCTCGATCGCCGACGGAGAGCAATACACGGCCGAATTTAGCGGCATCAATGCCAATGCTCAGGTTCCCGTGCTGGTCGATGGCGATTTCACTGTGGCGCAGAGTTCGGCGATCATCCGCTACGTCGCCCTGAAATATGAAATGCCCGTCTATCCGGCGGAACTGCAGGCCCGCACCCGTGTCGACGAGGCCATCAGCTGGTTCCAGACGAATTTCCACGTCTTCCACTGCGTCCTGCTTTCCTACACCCATATATTGCCGCCCCTGCTGGCGCTGGAGGCAAAGACGCTTGCCGCGATGCGCGCGATCGGCGCGCAGGGCAGCCGCAAATATCTGCAGGTTCTCAACGACCGCATGATCGGCGACGGCGAGTTCGTCTGCGGCAGCGAAATCACGCTTGCAGACTATGTCGGCGCCGCCAACGTCACGCTCGGCGCTTTTGCGGATGTCGATCTCTCCGCCTTTCCCAATGTCCTGCGCTGGCTTGCGACGCTGAGGGAACGCCGCGGCTGGAACCTTGCCTATGGCGATTTTGAACGGGCTGTTGCCGCAAGGCAGCGTCCGGCCGCCGCCTGAACCATATCTTCCTGGGAGGTCTTCAAATGTTTCGCATCCTGAAAATCGTTCTCGCCGCACTCGTCGTTCTCTGTCTTGTGGCGGTTGGCGCCGTCTACAGCCTGTCCGAAATGCGGCTCGCAAGGAGCTACGATCTGGCGGCCGCCGATTTCACCGTCAAGACGACGCTGTCGCCGGAGGAATCGGAACGGCGCGCCCGCACCTTCATGTGCGGCGGCTGTCACCGCGATGCCGGCAATGTCCTGCTGGACGACCCCGCGCTCGGCCGCCTCGTCGCACCGAACCTGACGCGGCTGGTTCCCGAATATACCGATGCCGAACTGGTGCGCCTCATCCGCCACGGCATCAAGCGGGACGGCACCGGCGCCGTCATCATGCCGGCCAGCAACCTCTCCAATATTTCGGACGAGGACATGGCCGATATCATCGCCTGGCTGCGCAGCCAGAAGCCGCTTCCCGATGCCGTCGACGGCGGCACGAGCTGGGGGCCTGTCGGGCGAATCGCGCTGGCGCTCGGCCAGATCCCCTTCGAGGCCGACGACGTGGCGCCGGGTTTCAAGCCGGCGGCGGCGCGCCCGGCCGATATCGGCGAATATATGTGGAAGACGGATTGCAGCCACTGCCACAATCTCGATACCGAGAAACAGTCGCCGGCCTTCAAGGCCCCTGCCCTGAAGCCCCTCGCGCAATCCTATCCGCCCGAACAGTTCAAGGCCCTGCTGCGCACCGGCAAGGGCATGGGCGGACGCGACCTCGGCGTCATGACCGAAGTCTCGCAGTGGGACTTCAGCCACTTCACCGACAGCGAGATTGAACAGATCCAGGCTTACCTCGCCAGGGAGCAGTAACACATGGGCAACAATACCAGCCGCAGAGTGTCGCGGATTGGTCTTTTTTTGGTTTGGGCGGGTGGAATTCCCGCCCCCACATGCTATCTAAGGAAAATGATTGAAACGGCGGGCCTTTAACCTGCCTGTTGAAAGGATTAGGTCCCATGAGCGGTATCAACGAATTCATCGACAACGAAGTCAAGAGCAACGACGTCGTCCTCTTCATGAAGGGCACGCCGCAGTTTCCGCAGTGCGGTTTCTCCGGCCAGGTCGTGCAGATCCTCGACTATCTCGGCGTCGACTATAAGGGCATCAACGTGCTCGCCGATTCGGAAATCCGCCAGGGCATCAAGGATTACTCCAACTGGCCGACGATCCCCCAGCTCTACGTCAAGGGCGAGTTCATCGGCGGCTGCGACATCGTCCGGGAAATGTTCCAGGCCGGTGAGCTCCAGCAGCATCTCCAGGAAAACGGCGTCACGGTCAAAGGCGCCGCCTGATCGGTCATCGGGCGTCCGTCCGGTTTCCAAATCTGTATTTTGAGTTCGAGGCGCTGCGCCAAGCAGCGCCTTGACCTGTTTATGGGAATTTCATTGTGACAGATTCATCACAAGCCATGTCCGCGGGTCGGCTGCCCATGGGCAAGCTGGAATTTATCGCGCTTGCGGCTTTCATGATGGCCGTCAACTCGCTGGCGATCGACATCATGCTGCCCGCATTGCAGCAGATCGGCGCGAGTCTCGGTGTCGAAAACGAAAATCATCGCCAATATGTCGTTTCCGCCTATCTGTTCGGCTTCGGCCTCGCCCAGCTTTTCTACGGCCCGCTGTCGGACCGCTTCGGCCGCCGCGTTCCGCTGCTGATCGGCCTCAGCATCTACGTCGTTTCCGCTTTCGGCATCGCCGTCGTGCCGACCTTCGCCGGGCTTCTGGCGCTGCGCTTCATCCAGGGCCTCGGTTCGGCCGCCACCCGCGTCATCACCATCTCCATCGTCCGCGACGTCTACGGCGGCCGGCAGATGGCGGAGGTCATGTCGCTCATCATGATGGTCTTCATGATCGTGCCCGTCATTGCGCCCGGCAGCGGCCAGATCATCATGCTCGTCAGCACCTGGCACATGATCTTCGTCTTCATCGGCACGATGGCGACGGCCGTCGGCATCTGGATGTATCTGCGCCTGCCCGAAACGCTGGATCCGGCCAATGTGCGCCCGTTCACGGCGCGCTCCATCCTGCAGGGTTTTGCGATCTTCCTTTCCAACCGCATCGCCCTCTGTTACACCATCGCCAGCACGATCCTGTTCGGCGCGCTGTTCGGCTTCATCAATTCCGCCCAGCAGATCTATGTCGGCATTTACGGGCTCGGCGTATACGCGCCGGTGGCTTTCGCCGGCGTGGCCCTGTTCATGGCCTTCTCGTCCTTCATCAATTCCCAGCTCGTCGGCCGTTTCGGCATGCGCCGCCTGTCGCACGCCTCCATCATCGGCTTCTGCCTCTTGAGCTTCGTCTGGCTTCTGGTGCAAGCCTTCGGGCCGCAGCCGATGCCCTTTGCGATCTTCATCGTCTTCTTCGCGCTGGTCATGTTCCAGTTCGGCTGGATCGGCTCCAACTTCAACTCGCTCGCCATGGAGCCGCTCGGCCATCTTGCCGGCACGGCCTCCTCGGTGATCGGCTTCATGAGCACGGTCGGCGGCGCCTCGATCGGCGCCATGATCGGGCAGGCCTATAACGGCACGGCAACGCCGATGATCGCCGGTTATTTCGTCGTCTCGCTGATCGGCATCGTCTTCGTGCTGATCGCCGAAAAGGGCCGGCTGTTCAGGGCGCAGCACGCGCCGCTGTCGAAGGACGCATCGCTTTCGAGCTTCACCGATATCGGCCACTGATATCGGGCACCGGAAGCTTCCAGACACATCAGGCGGCGGGGCATTCTGGTAGGGGCTCGCCGCATCCCGCTTCATTCGGCCGCGTTGCGGCCGCTCTTGCGTCATTCAGGGGGATTCGAATGACTCCGACACACAAACCGCATACGGAAAACCAGGGCTCGGCCCGCATCGGCATGGGCTTCGTCGAATTCGTGGTGACGATCGCCATCATGACCGCCTCGATCGCCATGGCGATCGACAGCATGCTGGCGGCATTGCCGAGCATCGGCCATTCGCTCGGCGTGACCAACAACAACGACACGCAGCTCGTCATCGGCGTGTTCTTCTTGGGCTTCGGCGCCTCGCAGATCGTCTTCGGCAGCCTGTCGGATGCCTTCGGCCGCCGCAACATCCTGCTCGGCGGCCTCGCCTGCTATGTCATCGGCATGTTTGCGGCGGCTGCCACCGGCAGTTTCGAAATGCTGCTGGTCATGCGTTTCGTCCAGGGCATCGGCGGCGCGGCCGTGCGCATCACCACCATGGCGATCGTGCGCGACTGCTTCGGCGGCCGCGAGATGGCCCGCGTCATGTCCTATGTCATGATCGTCTTCATGATCGTGCCGATCGTTGCCCCCTCCGTCGGCCAGCTGATCATCACCTATGCCGAATGGCACTGGATCTTCATCCTGCTCGGCGTCGTCGCCTCGATCCTTTTCGTCTGGGCGCTCCTGCGCCTGAAGGAATCGCTGCCGCCGGACGAGCGCATTCCGCTCTCCTTCGCCGCCGTTGCCGATGGTTTCAGGACGGTTCTGACCAACCGAATCACCTGCGGCTACATGATCGGGCTCACCATGTTCACCGGCGTCATCAGCGCCTATGTCATCTCGGTCCAGCAGGTCTTCGGCGAAGTCTACGGCCTCGGCGACTGGCTGCCGATCGCCTTTGCCGCGACGGCAGGCGGCATCGCGGTCGCAAACTTCCTGAACGGCATGCTGGTGCGCAGCTTCGGCATGCGCCGCATCTCCCATGCCGCCATGCTGCTCTTCACCATCATTTCGGCAATCGGCTTTGTCGCAGCCCTCGGCGGCACGCCGTCCTTCGCCTTCTCCTATGCGCTCTTCTCGATCCTCCTGATGATGTTTGCCGTGATCGCCACCAATTTCACGGCCATCAGCCTGGAGCCGATGGGCAACCTCGCCGGCACGGCAACGGCGGTGACGGGTTTCGTCTCCACCACTTTCGGCGCCGTTCTCGGCGGCGTCGTCGGCCAGCTCTTCAACGGCACCGTCCAGCCGCTCTTCGGCGGTTTCGCGCTCTTCGGCGCCATTACCATCGTCATGGTGCTCTGGGCCGAAAAGGGCAAGCTTTTCACCCACCCCGGCGACAGCCCGCAGATCGACCCCGGCGCCGTTCACATGTAATGGTGCTTGAGCGCCAATATTGGAAGGTGATGATGAGCCGTTTCTGGAGCCCCGTCGTTCATTCCCTGACACCCTATGTGGCGGGCGAACAGCCCGTCATCGAGGGCCTCGTGAAGCTGAACACCAACGAGAACCCTTACGGCCCCTCGCCGCATGCGCTGGCGGCGATTGGGCAGGCGGTCAACGACACGCTGCGCCTCTACCCCGAGCCGACCGGCCTGAAGCTGCGCCAGGCGATTGCCGCAAGCCACGATCTCGATCCCGGCGAAGTGTTCGTCGGCAACGGCTCGGACGAGGTTCTGGCCCACACGTTCCAGGCGCTCCTGAAGCACGAGTTGCCCCTGCTCTACCCCGACATCAGCTACAGCTTCTACCCGACCTATTGCCGCCTCTACGGCATCGAATTCCGCGAAATCCCGCTGGATGAGAAGATGCGGGTGAGGATCGAGGATTACCGCCAGCCCTGCGGCGCGATCATCCTGACCAACCCGAACGCACCGACCGGAACGGCGCTGCCGCTCACGGCGATCGAAACGCTGATATCCGAGCACCCCGATCAGGTCGTCGTCATCGACGAAGCCTATGTGGATTTCGGCGGTGAGAGCGCCATTCCGCTGGTCCGGAAATACCCGAACCTGCTCGTCGTCCAGACCTTCTCCAAATCGCGCGGCCTCTCCGGCCTGCGCGTCGGTTTCGCCGTCGGCCAGCGCCCGCTCATCGACGCGCTGGAACGGCTCAAGGACAGTTTCAATTCCTATCCGCTGGACAGGCTGAGCCAGGCCGGCGCCGTCGCCGCCTGGGAGGACCGGGACTGGTTCGAGAAACATTGCGAACTGATCATCGCCAGCCGCGAGCGGCTGACGGCAGCCCTTGGCGAACTCGGCTTCGAGGTCCTGCCCTCATCCGCCAATTTCGTCTTTGCCCGCCATAGCATCCGCGGCGGTGCGGAGCTGGCGGCGGAACTGCGCAAGCGAGCAATCCTCGTCCGGCATTTCCGCAAGGAGCGCATCCAGGATTTCCTGCGCATCACCATCGGCACCGATGCCGAATGCGACAGGCTGCTGGACGCGCTGAGGGAGATATTGGCCTGAACGCACATTCAGGCCGCCTCGGGCTCAGACCGTGAAAACCTCGCGGCGCAGGATGTCCCAGCTGTCCCTGTCGGGCGCAATCAGCAGTCCGCCGGTGACATGGTGCGGCAGATAGGCCGAGCCGTCGAAACGGGCGGCATGGGCGCCGGCTTCCTGGCAGATCAGTGTGCCGGCCAGATGATCCCAGGGCATCAGCTTGTTATACATCAGGTAATGCACATGGCCGCCGGCAAAGGTGCGGTATTCGTGGGCAGCACAGCGGTAGTTGGTGAGGAAGCGCACCGTGGCGAGATTGCCGAGGATTTCGGCGCGCTTTTCCTGCGGCAGGTAGCCGGTGGAGGCCATGCCGACCATCTGGTCGAGCGCAACCGGCGCTGCCACCTTGAGCCGCTGCGCCTCGCCGTCCGGCCGCCGCAACCAGGCGCCGCCGCCCTTTTCCGCCATGACCCAGTCGTCGCCCATCGGATCGTAGATGATGCCGGCAACCGTCTCGCCCTTGGAAACGACTGAGGCCATGACGCCGAAGGCCGGAATGCCGGCAGCAAAGTTGAACGTGCCGTCGACCGGATCGACGACGATGGCGAGATCCGCCCCCGCGAGCCTGTCGAGCAGCGACGCGTCGGCGGCAACCGATTCCTCGCCGATGAACAGCGCTTCCGGCCAGAGGCGCTGGGCTTGCGCCTTCATCAAACGTTCGGCCTGCTCGTCCGCCTCGGTTACGAGATCGGTCGCTTCCGTCTTGGCGCGCACGTCGCCGCTGCCCAGCCGGCGAAAGCGCGGCAGGATCTCGGCTTTCGCTGCCTGCCGCAGGAGATCGGCAAGCTTCATCGTATCTATGGCAGTCGTCATGGCGCTTTCCTTTCGGTCTATCGGTGGCCGACGATCTCGCTGCGGATCATCTGCCAGCTTTCCCTGTCGGGAGCCGAGATGATGCCGCCGGAAATCTCGCCCGGCCTGTAGGGCGTTCCGTCGAATTTCGCGGTATGGCCGCCGGCTTCCTGATGCGTCAGCACGCCGGCAAGATGGTCCCACGGCATCAGCTTGGCGTGGCCGATGAAATGCAGTTTGCCGGACGAAGCCATCCAATATTCATAGGCCGAGCAGTTGAAGGCGAAGGTCATGCGGATCTTCGCCATGTTGCCGGCAATGCGCGAACGATCCGGCTCCTCCATATGGCTGCAGGCCATGGCGCCGACCATGCGGCCAAGCTCGACCGGTTCTGCGACCTTCAGGCGGACCGGCTCGCAATTGCGCTTCTGCTGGAAGGCGCCGGCACCCTTGAGGGAAATCACCGTATCGCCGAGCGCCGGATCGTGAATGATGCCGGCAACCGTCTCGCCCTTGACCGTTACGGCGAGGATCGTGCCGAAGACCGGCAGGCCGGCGGCGAAATTGAAAGTGCCGTCCACCGGGTCGATGACGAAGGCAAGATCGGCATCGGCAAGCGCCGGCACCACCGACCGGTCCGCCTCATAGGCCTCCTCGCCGACGATGAGCGCATCGGGAAAGCGCTCGCGGATCGCCGCCGTCAGATAGGCCTCGGAGCGCAGGTCGGCCTGCGTGACGAGATCGACGGAGGAGGTTTTTTCGGAAACGTTGGCGGCGGCCGCATTGCGGAACCGCGGCATGATTTCTTCTTCGGCGACATGCCGCAGGCAATCGCCGAGAAACTCTATGTCATTGTCTGAGAAAATCATTCTGGACTCGTTGCATGGATCTGCAGAGGCTCATAGCAAGTCCGTTATGACGTTTGGGTGACGCTCAGCGCAGAAAAGTCGAAAAGTTTGGGGTCGAGCAGATGCGACGGGTTCACATGCGCGAGCGCCCGCAGCATCGTGTCCTTGCGGCCGGGCATGCGGCGCTCGATATCGGCAAGCATGTCCTTCATCGCATTGCGCTGCAGGCCGTCCTGCGAGCCGCAGAGATCGCAGGGGATGATCGGAAACTGCATGGCGGCCGCGAATTTCGCCATATCGTCCTCCGCGCAGTAAGCGAGCGGACGCAGCACCATCAGGTTGCCTTCGTCGTTCAGAAGCTTCGCCGGCATGGCGGCCATGCGCCCGCCGTGGAAGAAGTTCATGAAGAAGGTTTCGAGGATGTCCTCGCGGTGATGGCCGAGCACCAGCGCGTCGCAGCCCTCTTCCCTGGCGATGCGGTAGAGATTGCCGCGCCGCAGGCGCGAGCAGAGCGAACAGTAGGTCGCCCCCTCCGGCACCTTCTCCTTCACGATCGAATAGGTGTCGCGATATTCGATCCGGTGTTTGACGCCGATCCGGGTGAGATAGTCCGGCAGCACATGTTTCGGAAAGTTCGGCTGGCCCTGGTCGAGATTGCAGGCGATCAGTTCCACCGGCAGCAGGCCGCGCCATTGCAGGTCGAGCAGCAGCGCCAGCAGCCCGTAGGAATCCTTGCCGCCGGAAATGCCGATCAGCCAGCGCTTCTGGCCTTTCAGCATGTCGAAATCGTCGAAGGCCTGGCGCACCTGCCGCAACAGCCGCTTGCGCAGCTTGTTGAAGGAAACGGAGTGAGGCGCATCGGCAAACAGCGCATGGCCGATGCCGGGGTCGGCCGCTTCCAGATCGTCGGCAATATTGGCTGCGATATTCATCTTCCTACCTGTCTGCTGTGCCTGCCCTGCTTAGCAGAAAGCCGCAGCCCAACACAGCCTCAATCGCCGAAAACGGACCAGCCGGTGCGCGCCGCCAGCATCTCCAGCGCCACGGCGCCGAGCTGCGAATTGCCGACCTTGTTCAGCCCCGGCGACCAGACCGCGATGGAGGCGATGCCGGGTGCGACCGCAAAGATGCCGCCGCCGACGCCGCTCTTGCCGGGCAGGCCGACATGATAGGCGAAATCGCCCGATCCGTCGTAATGGCCGCAGGTCAGCATCAGCGCGTTGATGCGCCGCGCGCGCTTGGGCGAGACGACCGAATGGCCGGTCAGCGGATTGCTGCCGCGCGCCGCCAGGAACAGGCCGGCGCGGGCGAGCTGCTCGCAGCTCATCGACAGCGCGCACTGGTGGAAATAGACGCCGAGCACATGGTCGACCGGATGGTCGAGATTGCGGTAGGAGCGCATGAAATTGGCAAGCGCGAAATTGCGATAGCCGGTTGCCGTCTCCGAACGCGCCACCTTGTCGTCGATGGTGACGGATTCGTCGTCGGCGAGGTAACGCACGAAGCGCAGGAGCTCGCCGATCGCCTCACGCGGCGCATGGCCGGCCATGACGACGTCGGTGACGGCGATCGCGCCGGCATTGATGAAGGGATTGCGCGGGATGCCGTGTTCGTGCTCGAGCTGGACGATGGAATTGAAGGCCGATCCCGACGGTTCGCGCCCGACCCTCTTCCACAACCCCTCGCCCACCTTGCCGAGCGCCAGCGTCAGCATGAAGACCTTGGAAATGCTCTGGATGGAGAAAGCGACATCGGCATTGCCGACGCTATGGACCCTGCCGTCGACGGTGACGACCGACAGGCCGAACTGGTTCGGATCGATCTTGGCAAGCTCGGGAATGTAATCCGCGACCTTGCCCTCGCCGATGCGCGGCGCCAATTCCTTGTAGATGCTGTCGAGGACTGCCTGCAAATCCACCATGACTTCTCTCCGAAGACAAAAAAGCCGCCTTGGAGGGCGGCTTTTCCGTATGCGAAAACGTCTCGCGCCCTGCTGCGCCGCACATCGAAGATGTGCAAGGGACGCAGCAGCACTTATAGAGACGCATAAGCCTCTCCGACAATCGAAATCGATTGTCGGGGTTATGCGTTAACGCGAATAGAATTCGACGACCAGATGCGGCTCCATGACGACCGGGTACGGAACGTCGGACAGCGTCGGGACGCGTGCGAAAGTGGCAACCATCTTGTTGTGGTCGACTTCGACATAGTCCGGAACGTCGCGCTCAGCGAGTGCAACGGATTCCAGAACGGTCACGAGCTGCTTGGACTTTTCACGAACTTCGATAACGTCGCCGGCCTTGCAACGGTAAGAACCGATGTTGACGCGCACGCCGTTGACCGTGACGTGGCCATGGTTGACGAACTGACGGGCAGCAAAGACCGTCGGAACGAACTTGGCGCGGTAGACGATCGCGTCGAGGCGGGACTCCAGAAGACCGATCAGGTTTTCCGAGGTGTCGCCCTTGCGGCGGGCTGCTTCGGCGAAGATGGCGCGGAACTGCTTCTCGCGCAGGTCGCCGTAGTAACCCTTCAGCTTCTGCTTGGCGCGCAGCTGCACGCCGAAGTCGGAAAGCTTGCCCTTGCGGCGCTGGCCGTGCTGGCCCGGACCGTATTCGCGGCGGTTCACCGGGGACTTCGGACGGCCCCAGATGTTTTCGCCCATACGGCGGTCGATCTTGTACTTGGACGATTCGCGCTTGCTCATCGTATTTCCTTTCAAAGTGTTGTGACGGTCTGTTACCAAACCGCGCGAAGGAAACACGCCCTCCTTTGATCCCGTTTCCGGGAGCCGACAGGATCTTTCCGTTACGCGAACGGATCTGATCCACGGGACATGTCAAATGAAACACCGGACATTGCTGCCCGGTGCTGGCGCGGTCTTTAGGGATAAGTCACAGGATTGTCAAACAGAATCTGCCGTTTCAGGGCCGTTCTCGCCTGCCCGCTCGAGCGAACCGGCAAGCTTGCGCAGCAACCCCGCCAGCGCCTGGCGCTCACCCTCCTCCAGCCCATCGAGATGCGCAAGCTCCCGTTTCATATCTTCGCGAAAGGCGTTTTCCGCGCGGCGGATGCCCTCGTCCGTCAATGCCACTTCGAAGCTGCGCTTGTCCTGCGCCGATCGCTCCCGGCGGATAAGCCCCGATTTCTCCAGCCTGTCCAGCCGGTGCGTCAGTCCGCCCGAGGAGATCATCAGCAGGCCGTAGAGTTCTGTCGGGATCATCCGGTAAGGCGGCCCTGCCTTGCGGATTGTCGAGATCACGTCGAACTCGCCCCTATCAAGATCGAATTCGGCAAATGTCGATTCGATCGACGGTCGCACCAGATTGGAGATCCGGTAGATGCGCCCGAGAATGCTCATCGGCGTCGTATCGAGATCTGGCAACTCCGCGGCCCAGAGCGCGCGCAGCCGGTCCACATGGTCTTGCTGTTCCATGGCCTCTCCAAAACTATCTTGACGAGAAGATAAATTGAGGGAATTATCTTCTCGTGAAGATAATTCATAGCGGAGCCTGCCGAGTGATCAAGGAGGAAATCATGTTCCATGTCATACCGCGTGAAAGCCAGCAGCAATTCGCCAACCGCACCATCCGCTTCGAAGGCGGCGAATATGGTGCGCCGGTCTCGATCTTCCTGATCGACAACGAACCCGGCCAGGGGCCGGAACTGCATGTTCATCCCTATGCGGAAATGTGGATCGTGCGCTCCGGCAAGGCCCGTTTCACCGTTGGCGAAGAAACGCTGGAACCCAATGTCGGCGATATCGTCGTCGTCAATGCCGAGACGCCGCACTGCTTCAAGAATGTGGGAACGACACGGCTGGAACTCACCTGCATCCACGCCAGCCCGGAAATCATCCAGAGCTGGGTCTGAGCAAGCTTATTCGGCAGCGCTCTTCAGAAAGTCGCTATCGGGCGCGTCGGCCGAACCGGGTGCCGTCTCTGCCTGCAGGTCCGGAAAGGCGACGATGCGCTTGCCGGTAAAATCCGTATGCACGACGATCAGCCCCTGCTCTTCGAAATAGCCAAGCAGCCGGCGTGCGCGCCGGGCGGAATGGGTGCCATAGGCCCGTGCGATGCGGGCATCCGAAGGGCAAGCCTCGCCGCCGATCGCAGCCTTCGCCATCATCAGGAACACGCCCTGCAGATCGTCGGTGACGCCGTTGGAGAGCGAAAGCGCCGTCGCCCAGGCCTCGCTCGCCGCCATTTCGGGATCGACGCCAGAGCGCGACACCGCCACGCGCCGCCGGAATTCCGGCAGCGACATCGGCGGGCCGGGAACGCGGCGCATGCGCAGCCGAACGAGGAATTCCTGATAGAGAACGGCATCCGTGCGGAAGCCGGAGCCCGGATCGTCGAGGATTTCGGCGAGCACGCCGGCAAGCCGCTCCTCGCGCTCTTCGGCCGACAGTTCCGGCTGCGCCGCCCTGGTTTCGGCAGGCTGCACCGGGCCGGCTGCGGGCGTGGACCGCGAGAGTTCGGCCAGGATATCGGTGGTGGGGCGCGGTGCGGGCGGCGCGCGGCGCACGATCGGCCGCTGGAACTCTTCCGGATCGGGCGTGAAGATCAGGTCTTCGACATCGTCGGGCGAATCCGGCAGCGGCATCAGCTTCGGGCTGGAAGAGCGCGCCGAGGTCTCGACATTGCCGATCTGGATCGGCAGCGGCCGGCGCGACAATGCCGGGCCAAGCGCCACGAAATGGCCGCGCTTCAGGTCGCGGAACATCTCGGCCTGGCGGCGGTCCATGCCGAGCAGGTCGGCCGCGCGCGCCATGTCGATATCGAGGAAGGTGCGGCCCATCAGGAAATTCGAAGCTTCGGCCGCGACGTTCTTGGCAAGCTTGGCGAGCCGCTGCGTGGCGATGACGCCGGCAAGCCCGCGTTTGCGCCCGCGGCACATCAGGTTGGTCATGGCGCCGAGCGAGGCCTTGCGCGCATCTTCCGAGACGTCGCCGCCGACCGAGGGCGCAAACATCTGCGCTTCGTCCACCACCACGAGCACCGGATACCAATATTCGCGATCGGCATCGAACATGCCGTTGAGAAAGGCGGCCGCCGCCCGCATCTGCTGCTCGATATCGAGCCCTTCCAGCGTCAGAACGCAGGAAACGCGGTGCTGGCGGATACGGTTGGCAATGCCGGCAAGCTCGGCCTCGGTGCGCTCGCCATCGACCACCACATGGCCGAAGCGATCGGAGAGTGTCACGAAATCACCTTCGGGATCGATGATGACCTGCTGCACCCATTGGGCCGATTGCTCCAGCAGGCGGCGCAGCAGATGCGATTTGCCGGAGCCGGAATTGCCCTGCACGAGCAGACGCGTCGCCAGCAATTCCTCGATATCGAGCGTCGCCGGACCGCCGGACGCCATTCCCATATCGATGCCAACCTGCACGTCCCATTCCCCTTACAAATTCCAGCCCACGTCCCTAGCAGATTCGCAGGCGCTGTTGTCTTCAAACCTTCAAAAACCCACAGGGAAAGTCCGCTGCGGAAAGATGCCTCACACCGCCTCGCGCTCGACGAGGCCGCCCGCCATCTCTGCCTGCGCCGGAATCAGCAGGCGGGTGCAGAGCAGGCTGACGAAAAGCGGAAGCAGCAGGACCGCAAGCCCTGCCCGCAGACCGAGATGTTCGCCGAGAAAGCCGATGATCGGCGGCCCGATGAGAAAACCGCTGAGCGCCGCGAAGGAAAGCGTCGCAACGCTTGAGGCCGGCGGGCGGTCGGTCAGCGAAGCGACGGCCGTCACCGCAAGCGGAAAGCCGACCGAGACGCCGACACCGACTGCGGCAAAACCCAGCAGGGCAAGCGGCGTCGCCGGCGCAAGGAGAACGACGAGCATGCCGGCAAGCGAGGCGATGCCGCAGCCGCGGGCAATGGCAACCGCGCCGAACCGGCCCTTCATGTAGTCGCCGCTGAAACGCCCTGCCGCAACCATGAAAGCGAAGACCGAATAGCCGAGGCCGGTCTGCGCGCCCTCGCTATTCATGACATCGCGCAGATAGACCGCCGACCAATCGGCGATCGCGCCTTCCGTCATCGTCACGCCGAAGACGAAGGCGCAGATGCCGAGCAGGGCAAGGCTCGGCGGCTTGAAGCCGGTGCTTGCCTGCGCATTCTCCGCTTGGTGACTTTCCGGCAGTTTCGGCAGGCGCAGGCTGGCAAGCAGCGCGACCGGCAGGATGACGATGGCCGTGAACAGGATCGACGAGTGCGGCGAAAGCCCGATGGCGATGGCACCGACGCCGAGCAGGCTGCCGGCCATGATGCCGAGGCTCCAGAAGCCGTGGCAGCGGCTCATGATAATCAGCCCCGTCGCCTTTTCCGTCACGTCTGCCTCGACATTCATGCCGAGTTCCACCGTCGAAAGCGCCACCCCGACGATCATCAGGGCAAGGAACAGAAGCACGGCGCTCGGCGCGAAGGCCGGCAGCGAAACCACGGCAAGAAAGAAGACGAAACCGTAGACGATCGCCATGCGCCCGCCGATGCGCGAGACAAGGCGGCCGGCAAAGGGCAGCGTGATCAGCGTGCCGATCGGCAATCCGAGAAGGGCAACAGCAAGATCGGCGGTGCCGAGTCCCAGTTTCGCCTGGATGTCGGGAATGCGCGGCAACCAGGCGCCGAAGGCGATCGGTTGCAGAAAGAAGATCAGCATGACAAGTCTTTGCAGCGGCACGGCGCATCCCTTTGCATCTTGAGCGGCAGAGACCCGCTTGCGATTCCCCGCGGCGATCTTGCGCGATGAGGCCGGTGAAATAAAGCGCTGCGCCTTACCGCGTGCTCAGCCCGAAGCCCTGCATCAGCCGCCGCGTGGCGAAATCCGGATTGCCGGAGGTAAAGACGGCGAAGTCGAAATGATCCGGGTGCACGGCATCGGCCACCTGCGGCACCAGCGAACGGGCGCGCCGCGCAATGGCTTCCGCCGGATCCAGCCAGTCGACCGGCCACGGCGCCAGCCGGCGGAACAGATTGGCCATGAACGGATAATGCGTGCAGGCCAGCACGACGATATCGGTCTTGCGCCCTTCCCTTTCGACGAAACATTGTTCGATCTCGGCCATGACGGCCTCGTCGGAAACCGCATCGCCGCGGATATAGGCCTCCGCCATGCGCGCCAGGTTCTCGGAGCCGACAAGCCGCACATGGCACTGCTGCGCGAAGGACTGGATGAGATCGCGCGTATAGGCGCGCCTGACCGTGCCGGGGGTGGCCAGCACCGAGACGAGGCCGGAGCGCGTGCGCTCGGCCGCGGGCTTGATCGCCGGCACCGTGCCGACGAAGGTCATCTGCGGGAAGGCGGCGCGCAGGTCCGCCCCGACCAGCGTGAAGGCCGTGTTGCAGGCGATGATGCAGACTTCGGGATCGTATTCTTCGAGCAGCCGGGCAAAGAGCCCGATCACCCGCTCCTTCAGCGCCTGTTCTTCCCAGCCGCCATAGGGAAAGCCGGCATCGTCGGCCACATAGATGAAGCCGCGCTCGGGCATCAGCACGCGCGCCTCGCGCAGCACGGTCAGCCCGCCTATGCCTGAATCGAAAACGAGGACGGGTTTCAGCTCACTTGTCGGCGCTGTCATCGGTGGGCGCATCCTTGCCGGATCGGGTGAAACCGCCTTTGCGCGGACTGTTGCGCGTAAAGCGGTCGAGGGAGGAGATGACGCCGCGCAGCACGCTGATTTCCTGCTCCGTGAATGCCCGGCGGGAGAGAACGGCGCGCAGGTTGTCCACCATTTTCGGCTTTTTCGAGGGCGGATGGAAATAGTTGCGCGAATCCAGCGCCTCTTCCAGCTGCTCGAACAGGCCGAACAGCTGCTCCTTGGTGGAGGGCCGCTGTTCCAGCGCCTGGAACGGCACCGCTTCCAGATCCTCCATGCCCGATTTCATCCACTCATAGGACATGAGCAGCACGGCCTGGGCGATATTGAGCGAGGCAAAGGCGGGATTGACCGGGAAGGTGACGATCTCGTCGGCAAGCGCCACTTCCTCGTTGGTCAGGCCCCAGCGCTCGCGGCCGAAGAGGATGCCCGTCGCCTCGCCTGCCCTGAACCGGTTGCGCAGGTTTCCGGCAGCAAAGACCGGCGAGCGCACCGGCTTGTAGTTGTCGCGGCTGCGCGCCGTCGTCGCGTAGACGAAATTGAGGTCGGCGATCGCCTCTTCCAGCGTGCCGAAAACCCTGGTGCCTTCGATCACGTGATCGGCCTTGGAGGCGGCGGCCTGCGCCTTCTCGTTGGGCCAGCCGTCGCGCGGATTGACGAGGCGCAGATCTGCAAGCCCGAAATTCGCCATGGCGCGCGCCACCATGCCGATATTCTCGCCCATCTGCGGCTCGACCAGAATGATGACAGGCCCTTCGGCCAGAAGTTGACGCTCGCTGTTGGTACCCGCCATGTGCTTCCTATTCCTGATTTACCGGCGCAATAGCTTTGCCGGCCGCAACAGGCAAGTCCTGCGCCTCTTCCGGGTAGAGCCGCTCCAGCGTCGAGCCGATCATTTCCACCGCAAGCCGCGCCCCTTCTCGCCAGAGCGGCAGGTGGCGGCCGGTCGGCCGCATCTGCTTGCGCACGATCAGGAAACATTCCGAACCGCGCGGCGCCGCCGCATCCAGCAGGCCGAGATCGGCGGCGATGCTGCGCTGCAGATCGTCATCGACCGCATCGGCCATGTGGTTTCGCGCCAGGATGCGCGACCAGTAGGTGACGGAAAGGAAGATCGCCAGCGTCTGGCGGATTTGTCCCGGCCTGGTGACAATGGACCAGGTCGAGCCGAGCGGGCGGGCGGCCAGCGTCATGTCGCGGTAGCAGGCATCGACCTTCTGCGAGATGACGATGAGTTCCTGCTGGCTCTTCTTCTCCGATACGGCCGACAGCAGCTCCTTCAGGGCGTCGAACCATTTGGCGAGCGCCGTATCCAGCGTCCCGCGCGTGCGCGCCGGCAGCACGAGGAAGGCAACCAGCGTTCCGGCGACCGCGCCGATCAACGTCTCCTCGAGGCGCAGCTTCAAGAGATCGAAGGTCAGCACGCCCATCATGCCATAGACGAGGCAGAGCACGATCGAGACGAAAAAGGTCATCGTCGCATAGGAAATCTGCAGGAAGTAGAAGGCGAGGAAGATGCAGGCGACCGAAACGGCGACCCCTATCGCCACATGCCCTGTCAGCAGCGTCGCCAGAACCAGGCCGAAGGCGATGCCGAACAGCGTGCCGATCGACCGCTGCAGCGCCTTGATGGCGGTGTCGCCGCGCGAATTGGTATTGGTGAACACGAGGAAGGAGGCCAGCACCGCCCAGAACCAGCGTTCGCGCGACAGGGCAAGCCCCAGCGTCATGGCAATCGCCGCAGCGAGCGTGATCTGCAGGGCCGAGCGCATGAGCGGGTTCTTCAGGGAAAAATCGATTGCTGCCGATGCGCTCGCCTCTTCCACCGAGGCAATCTCGGCAAAGTCGGAGCCGCGCCCGGCATCGATGGTTTCGGCAAGCTGCCGGCGTGCCGCCGCAAGCCAGAGCAGCGCGCGTACCGTCTCGCCCCGCGGCTCGCCTTCCCTGTCCTCCGCCGCCTTCTCCTCGGCCGAAAGTGCGGCGCGGTCGTCCTCGATCACCGCATGGACCAGCGCAAAGGACGGCGGGCTTTGAAAGCTCAGCACGATGGCGCTCTCGGTCGCCAGATGCGCGTCGAACAGGCGGATCGCCAGCTGCGCGGCCGGTGCGGAGGCGCCGTCGAAGACGCCGCCCGGCGGCCGCGGAATGAAGCTCTCGGCCATCAGCACCACTTCCTTCAGCCGGTCTTCCAGCTGGCGCAGCTCCTGCCGGTCCGCCTCGTTCACCGTCCCGACCGCGGCCAGTGCCGCGAGCTTGTAGAGGATCTGGTTGATGCGGCCGCGCACGCTTTCGAGCGAACGCAGGAGGTCGCGCCGCCAATTGTCGGGCAGGAGCACCGCCCTCACCCAATGGCTGACGAGCGCGGAGACGACAGGACCGATGACGATGACGGGCAGTTCCTCGACGGTCGGGTGGAAATAGGCGCCCATGAAATAGGAGGTGAAGGCGAACATGCCGATCGCAAAGCCGCGCGGCCCATAGACGCGCCCGATGGAGGCAAGGCAGATCACCACGAGGAAGATGAAATCCGAAAAATACCGATAGGGCTCGAGCACCGCCGCAATGCCGACGACGATCACGCTCGCCAGGCAGCCGAGCAGCCGCGTGACCAGCTGGCGCGCCGAACCCTTGTCGCGCACGGCGACCCCGCCTTCGATCGACAGCACGATGCCGAGGGCATAGGAGGCGATCGGCAGCGGCACGACAAGCGCGTGGATCAGAAGCAGGATCGCGAAGGACAGGCCGATCGACAGCGTGACGCGCGTGCCCATGCGCAGGCGCGAAAGCGCCGGGTCATTGGCGAGCAGCCAGTCTCGGAACTCGAATCCGGAAATCACCCTTGCCAATCCTCATGCGCGCCAGCGCCGGCGGCGCCCGAGAGCGAGATACCGCTGCCCCGGCAAAAATCAAATCGCAGCCGATGTCGCCGGCCGGTGACGCCGAAGAAGCCTCATTCGCCGTTGGCGATCTGCACCATGGCTTCCTTGAGCGAGATCGGCCCCTGGCCTTCCTCGCCCTGGATCATGATGTCGTCGATGACCGGCTTGCCGTTCTCGTCGATCACCTCGAAGCGCACGGTCGTGAAGGCATCCTTGTCCGGCGTGCCTTCCATGCAGGTCGCCGCCTTGAACTTGACCGTCACCTCGGTCGTGCCGTTGGCCGGCTGGCCGCTTTCCATCGAAAGGTCCTGGAGCGGACAGGCATCCTGGCCGTTGACGATCACGTCGTAATCGAAGGGCGAAATGCCGTCCTCGTCGGCGGCCGGGTTCTGGGCGGCCGCCTTGTATTTGTCGGCAAAGTCCTTGCTGTAGAGCCGGCCGAGCGTGGCCTCGTCGAAAATGTCGATCCAGTCGCTGTTGTCGCCCGCCCAGTTCTTCTTCGTATCCTCGATGATCTCCTTGACCGGCGCGGTCGCGTCCGCAGCGGCCGAAACGCCGGGCAGGACGGACGAGGCGGCAACGAGGCCGGCGAAGAGAACGGCGATCTTTTTCATGGCGAAATGTCCGAGACTCGGGGCTTGTGCCGGCGAGACTAGCCATTTTCCCGCGCTTGGCAAAGGCGGCAAAAACGTCACGGCGCCTGCCCGTTCTGCTTTGCGTTCCCGGCTCACAATGCTATAGCGCTCCGGACCCACATCACCCACCCGGGACAGCTGTCCCTTTCTTAAGCTTACGAGGCAGATACATGAAGAAGATCAAGGTCGCCAATCCCGTCGCCGATCTCGACGGCGATGAAATGACTCGCATCATTTGGCAGCTCATCAAGGATAAGCTGATCCATCCGTATCTCGACCTCGACATCGACTATTACGACCTCTCGGTCGAAAACCGCGACGCCACCAACGACCAGGTGACGGTCGATGCCGCCAACGCCATCAAGAAATACGGCGTCGGCATCAAGTGCGCGACGATCACGCCGGACGAAGCCCGCGTGAAGGAATTCAACCTCAAGGAAATGTGGAAGAGCCCGAACGGCACGATCCGCAACATCCTCGGCGGCGTCATCTTCCGCGAGCCGATCATCTGCCGCAACGTTCCCCGCCTCGTTCCCGGCTGGACGCAGCCGATCGTCGTCGGCCGTCACGCTTTCGGCGACCAGTACCGCGCGACCGACTTCAAGTTCCCCGGCAAGGGCAAGCTGACGATCAAGTTCGTCGGCGAGGACGGCACGGTCATCGAGAAGGAAGTCTTCAACGCGCCGGGCGCCGGCGTCGCCATGGCGATGTACAACCTCGACGAGTCGATCCGCGAATTCGCCCGCGCCTCGATGATGTACGGCCTGATGCGCAAGTGGCCGGTCTACCTGTCGACCAAGAACACCATTCTCAAGGCCTATGACGGCCGCTTCAAGGACATCTTCCAGGAAGTCTACGAAGCCGAGTTCAAGGCGCAGTTCGACGAAATCGGCATCACCTACGAACACCGCCTGATCGACGACATGGTCGCCTCCGCGCTGAAGTGGTCCGGCGGTTATGTCTGGGCCTGCAAGAACTACGACGGCGACGTCCAGTCCGATACCGTTGCCCAGGGCTTCGGCTCGCTCGGCCTCATGACCTCGGTTCTGCTCACGCCCGACGGCAAGACGGTCGAGGCCGAAGCCGCCCACGGCACGGTCACGCGCCACTACCGCCAGCACCAGAAGGGCCAGGAAACCTCGACGAACTCGATCGCCTCGATCTTCGCCTGGACCCGTGGCCTCGCCCACCGCGCCAAGCTGGACGACAATGCCGAACTCGCCAAGTTCGCCTCCACGCTGGAAAAGGTCTGCGTCGACACCGTCGAAGCCGGCTTCATGACCAAGGACCTGGCGCTGCTCATCGGTCCCGATCAGCCGTGGCTCTCCACCACCGCTTTCCTCGACAAGATCGACCAGAACCTGCAGGCCGCAATGGCCTGAGCCCTGCTCGCACGGAGATCGAGAAACCCGGCCTTCGCGCCGGGTTTTTTGTTGCCGGATAAAATCGGATCCTGTCGCTAATTTAGTGGAAACTTTCGCAAATAAGCCTCGCGTAAGTTGCAAGGCCTATCTGGAATCTCACCCGGGCATGGAGGTTCCGATGGTCAAGACGAGTATTGTCCCCGAATTCCTGCAGCTTGTAAGGCTTCTCGCGCGGCGCGAGGGCCAGGATATGATTGTCTTTTATCTCGATCTCGCTTTGCTGGAGACCGGGACGCAATATTACAATCAGCGTTGGCGCTCCCCTCCCGGCCAGGCTTCCGGGATCACGCCGACGCCGGTCGCGCCGCCTGCGGCTGTGAAGGTGCCGCCCTCTCCAAGGGTTGAAATCTCCCGCGCCGGCGCTACGAAAACAACATGGGAGAGAGGAGACCAGGATGAGCGAGGAAATCACCTTTTACACCAATCCGATGTCGCGCGGCCGGATAGCGCGGTGGATGCTGGAGGAGACCGGCGTCCCCTACCGTACTGAAATCCTGACCTTCGGCGGGACGATGAAGGGTGCGGACTACCTTTCCGTCAACCCGATGGGCAAGGTGCCGGCGATCCGTCACGGCACGACGATCGTGACGGAATGCGCGGCGATCTGCGCCTATCTTGCGGATACGTTTCCGCAGGCGGGCCTCGCGCCGCAGCCTGATGAACGCGCCGATTACTACCGATGGATGTTCTTCGCCGCCGGGCCGCTGGAAGCTGCCGTCACGCTGAAGGCGCTCGGCTTCGAAATCCCGCAGGAGCGGTTGCGCATGGCCGGCTGCGGCTCCTTCGGCGATGTCATGGGCACGCTGGAAAAGGCGGTCTCGGCCGCCTCCCCCTATATTGCCGGCAAGCGCTTCACGGCCGCCGACGTCTATGTCGGCTCGCATATCGGCTGGGGCCTTGCCTTCGGCAGTATCGAAAAGCGCCAGGCCTTCGTCGACTATTTTGGCAGGCTGTCAGAACGCGACGCCTATAAGCGGGCAAGCGCGCTGGACGAAGAGGCGGCGAAGGCGATGCAGGCCGCCTGAGCGTTTCGCTCAGGCCAGTGGCATATAGATATCCGTCAGCAACTCGGTCGGCGCGACCTCGCGCGGATTGTTGAGATATTCCTCGAACATGACGCGATCCCGGATCTGCCGGCCGGAGGCTGGCAGCCACCGGGCGTAGAGCCACTGATAGGCCTTGTGCATGTCGGCATAAGGCCCCTTGTGATGCAGCACGGCATAATCGCCGCCTTCCACCAGCCGCCGCTCCAGGGGAGCGTTGGCGGTCGTCTCCTGCCCGCCCGTGACACAGGCGACCGAGCGCAGCTTTTCCGGCAGCACGAGATCGGGATCGTCGAGATAGACGCCGATCATCCGCATCTCGGGCCTTGCCAGCCCGCGCGCGTAGAGCGTGCCGAACAGCGTCTCGAAAGCCTTGCCGATCTCCATGTAGGAGCCGGTATGGGCAACGCCGACGAGTTCGAGCGGCGGGATGGTTTTCAGGGTGACATCAAACATGGCTGGCGCCTTTCCGGAGATTGAGGGTTCGAACTGCTTGTGGCTTCCCTCTTTCCGGTAGCGCGCCGGCGGCATGCCGTAGACCGATTTGAAGATGCGGTTGAAGGACTGGAGATTGGGATAGCCCGATCGCTTCGCAATCTCGCTGACACCAAGCTCGGTGCGGACGATCTCGCCCGCCGCGCGATGCAGCCGCAGCCGCTTGACGGTCGCCGCCAGCGTCTCGCCGTAGATCGCCCGATAGATCCGGTGCCAGTGATAGCTCGACAGGCAGGCGATCTCGGCCAGCCGCTCCATATCCAGATCCTCGTCGAGATGATCGTGGATATAGGCCGAGACCCGTCTCAGACGGTCCTCGTAAAGCGCCCATGCCGTTTCGCCTGTCATGTCGAACCTCGCTCTTCGATCGGCGGCAACAAAGCATAACCCGATTTGACAAATCCTGCGGACTTGAGGCTGGTATGAAAGCGCGTGGCGATTAGCCTTGGCGCACGGCCTGCGCCCGCTCCTGAAGCTCGGACAGGATCTGCTCCACCGGATGGTCGAGACCGCTGACCGAAAAGGTCAGATAGTCGTTCGACTTTCCGAGCGCCTTGTTGTTGAGGCGCGTCATGCGCGAGATCGTCAGCCGTGCGGCTGCGGCCGGTGTGATCTGGAGTTCGATGAAGGGCTGCCTGTGCACCTGGAATGCGCGGACAGCCACGTCACCCCAACCGATCCGCTGGGGAGCGACTTCGGTCACCAGAAGGCCCTCGTCAGCGAAATCCATCACCGGACGCCGGTCAAACGCCTTCCGGAGGAACGCGATGAAGGCGACGAGGAAAAGCACGCCGAGGAGGCCGAGCACGACGGATACGCCGTTCACGCCTTCCTTCTGATAACCGGCGAAGCTGAGGGCGGCCAGAAGCGCCGTCATCAGCAGCGAGAGAACGGCAAGACCGATCGTCTTGCCTGGAGAGCGATGGACTTTCACAGGGAACCTCCTGCCCTCCGGGTCTTTGTCGATCAGCTGGCGAGTGCCGCGGCGACAGCCTCAAGCGCTTCATCGGCCTTGGATCCATCCGGGCCGCCGGCCTGCGCCATGTCGGGGCGGCCGCCGCCGCCCTTGCCGCCAAGCGCTGCAGAGGCGACGCGCACCAGATCGACGGCGCTGAAACGATCGACGAGATCGGGCGTGACGGCCACGACCGCGCTCGCCTTGCCGTCTTCGGACACGCCGATCAGCGTCACGACGCCGGAGCCGAGGCTGGCCTTGCCGTCATCGGCGAGACCCTTGAGGTCCTTCGGATCGACGCCGGCCACGGCCTTGCCGAGGAACTTGACGCCGGCGACCTCGCGCACGGCATCGGCAGAACCGCCCTGCCCGCCGCCCATGGCGAGCTTGCGCTTGGCATCGGCCAGTTCCTTTTCCAGCTTGCGGCGCTCGTCCATCAGCGCCTCGACACGCGCCACAACGTCCGAAGGCTGAACCTTCAGCGACGCGGCGAGCGTCTTCACGCGCTCGTCCTGCTCGGCAAGATATTCGCGCGCCGATTCACCGGTCACGGCCTCGATACGGCGAACGCCCGCACCGACGGCGCTTTCGCCGAGAATACGCACGAGACCGATCTGGCCGGTCGCCGAGACATGCGTGCCGCCACAGAGTTCGATCGAATAGGGCTTGTCCTTCTTGGCGCCGTGCAGGCCCGTGCCCATCGACACGACGCGCACTTCGTCGCCGTATTTTTCGCCGAAGAGCGCCATTGCGCCTTCCGCGATGGCATCGTCGACGCTCATCAGGCGTGTCGTCACCGGCGCGTTCTGCAGCACGATCTCGTTGGCCATCTCTTCGACGACCTTGAGCTCTTCGGCCGTCATCGGCTTCGGATGCGACACGTCGAAGCGCAGGCGCTCGGGCGCGACCAGCGAGCCCTTCTGGGCAACGTGCGTGCCAAGCACCTCGCGCAGCGCCTCATGCAGAAGATGGGTGGCCGAATGGTTGGCGCGCAGGCGCGAACGCCTGATATGATCGACCGTCAGCGCGACGGCTTCACCGGCCTTGACCACGCCTTCGACAACCGTGCCGGAATGCACGAACAGGCCCTCGCCCTTCTTCTGCGTGTCGGAAATTTCGATCCTGCCGTGATCGGTAGAGATCACGCCGGTATCGCCCATCTGGCCACCGGATTCGCCGTAGAACGGCGTCTGGTTGACGACGATCTGCACCTTGTCGCCGGCCCTGGCTTCGGCTGCGACGGCGCCGTCCCTGACGATCGCCTGCACCACGCCTTCGGCCGTCTCGGTGTCGTAGCCGAGGAATTCGCTCGCGCCGTGCTTTTCTTTCAGCTCGAACCAGACCGTTTCCGTGGCCTTCTCGCCGGAACCGGCCCAGTGCGAACGGGCCTCGGCCTTCTGGCGCTCCATCGCATCGGTGAAGCCGGAAATGTCGACGCCGATCTCGCGGGCACGCAGCGCGTCCTGCGTCAGGTCGAGCGGGAAGCCATAGGTATCGTAGAGCTTGAAGGCGGTCTCGCCGTCCAGCATGTCGCCCTTGGACAGGTTGACGGTCGCGTCCGAGAGAAGCGACAGGCCGCGCTCCAGCGTCTTGCGGAAACGGTTTTCCTCGAGCTTCAGCGTTTCGGAAATCAGCGCCTCGGCGCGCACCAGCTCCGGATAGGCGCGGCCCATCTCCTGCACCAGCGTCGGCAGCAGCCGGTACATCAGCGGCTCCCTGGCGCCGAGAAGCTGGGCATGGCGCATGGCGCGGCGCATGATACGGCGCAGCACGTAGCCGCGGCCCTCATTCGACGGCAGCACGCCGTCGGCGATCAGGAAGGCGGAGGAACGCAGGTGGTCGGCGATGACGCGGTGGCTGGCATTGCCCTCGGCCTTGACGCCGACGGCATCCTCGATCGTGCCGGTCAGCGTGCGGAACAGGTCGGTGTCGAAAACGCTCTGCACGCCCTGCAGGACGGCCGCCATGCGCTCCAGGCCCATGCCGGTATCGATCGACGGACGCGGCAGCGGGTTGCGAACGCCGGGCTCGGTCTGTTCGAACTGCATGAAGACGAGGTTCCAGAATTCCAGGAACCGGTCGCCATCCTCTTCCGGCGAGCCGGGAGGGCCGCCCCAGATATTCTCGCCCTGGTCGATGAAGATTTCCGAGCACGGGCCGCAGGGGCCGGTATCGCCCATCTGCCAGAAATTGTCGGAGGTCGGGATGCGGATGATCTTGTCGTCGGAGAAACCGGCGATTTTCTTCCACAGCGTCGCGGCTTCCTCGTCTTCCGAATAGACCGTCACCAGCAGCCGGTTCTTCGGCAGGTCGAAACCTTCGGTGACGAGCTTCCAGGCAAGCTCGATCGCATTCTCCTTGAAATAGTCGCCGAAGGAGAAATTGCCGAGCATTTCGAAGAAGGTCAGGTGGCGCGCGGTATAGCCGACATTGTCGAGGTCGTTGTGCTTGCCGCCGGCGCGCACGCATTTCTGCGAGGTCGTCGCCGTCAAATAGGGACGCTTTTCGAGGCCGGTGAAGACGTTCTTGAACTGCACCATGCCGGCATTGGTGAACATCAGCGTCGGATCATTGCGCGGCACGAGCGGGCTTGATGGAACGACCTCATGGCCGTTCTTCTTGAAATAGTCGAGGAAGGTCGACCGGATATCGTTTACACCGCTCATTTCATGCCCTTCGATGCTGCCAGCAGGCAGGTAAAATTAAATCCATCGGCTTTTATCGTCCGGCCCTGCCACTGTCCAGCATACAAACAAAGTCCGGCACACAAACAGAAGCGGCCGCATTCTCGTGAGGGAATGCGGCCGCTTCGAATTCGCTTTGCGCTCAGGCTGGATTACATGTCGCCATCGCCTGCATCGTCGCCGGCGTCCGGGCCGCCGTTCTGCAGGAAGCGGTCGGCGATCAGGCCGGCATTCTGGCGAAGCGCGGTTTCGATCTCGCGGGCGAGATCCGGATTGTCGCGCAGGAAGATCTTGGCGTTTTCGCGGCCCTGGCCGAGGCGCTGGCTGTTATAGGAGAACCAGGCGCCGGACTTCTCGACGATGCCGGCCTTGACGCCGAGGTCGATGAGTTCGCCGGTCTTCGACACGCCCTCGCCATACATGATGTCGAATTCGACCTGCTTGAAGGGAGGCGCCATCTTGTTCTTGACGACCTTGACGCGCGTCTGGTTGCCGATCACCTCTTCGCGCTCCTTGACCTGGCCGATACGGCGGATGTCGAGGCGGACGGAGGCGTAGAATTTCAGCGCGTTGCCGCCGGTCGTGGTTTCCGGCGAACCGAACATGACGCCGATCTTCATGCGGATCTGGTTGATGAAGATCACCATGCAGTTCGACTTGGAGATCGAGGCCGTCAGCTTGCGCAGCGCCTGGCTCATCAGGCGGGCCTGCATGCCCGGCAGGTTGTCGCCCATTTCGCCCTCGATTTCGGCGCGCGGCGTCAGCGCCGCAACGGAATCGACGACCAGAACGTCGATGGCGCCGGAGCGTACCAGCGTATCGGTGATTTCGAGCGCCTGCTCGCCCGTGTCGGGCTGCGAGATCAGGAGGTTCTGCAGGTCGACGCCGAGCTTGCGGGCATAGACCGGATCGAGCGCATGTTCGGCATCGACGAAGGCGCAGATGCCGCCCTTCTTCTGCGCCTCGGCAATGGTCTGCAGCGCCAGCGTCGTCTTGCCCGAGCTTTCCGGACCGTAGATCTCGATGATACGACCCTTCGGCAGACCGCCGATGCCGAGAGCGATATCGAGGCTGAGAGAACCTGTGGAAACCGTTTCGATCTCGACGATGTTCTCGTTCGAGCCGAGTTTCATGATCGAGCCCTTGCCGAACGACCGCTCGATCTGTGAGAGTGCCGCTTCGAGCGCCTTGCTTTTGTCCACCGATTTGTCCTCTACGAGCCGCAATGAATTCTGAGACATTCGATCCACCTTTAGGTTATTGACGCTGCTCTAGCAATGTCGCCGCTGATGCGAAGTTTGTACCCCATTTGTTCTTATTTCGCAATGGGGTTGCAAATATCTGAAAGAAAAAGGTAAAACGGCCCGTGTTCTATTTTTGTTTTATCGATGCAAAGCAACGGCTTAGTGCGCCCCGCCCTGTGGACGCGACAGCGTCCGCCGCCATTCGATTCGCTTGCGGGGTGCAGAAATGAGCGCCAGGATTCTCGTTCTCGGCGGCGCCCATATCGATCGCCGCGGCCGTATTTCCGGCGAGACGGCACCGGGCGCCAGCAATCCCGGCACATGGTTCGAGGAACCGGGCGGCGGCGGCTTCAACGCGGCCCGCAATCTTGCCCGCCTCGGCTTCGACGTGACGATGATTTCGCCGCGCGGCGGCGACCCGATCGGCGAGATGGTGAGCGAGGCGGCAGACTTTGCCGGCATCGACGACCGCCCCTTCGTCTTCCTCGACCGCAAGACGCCGAGTTACACGGCGATCATCGAGAGGGACGGCAATCTCGTCATCGCGTTGGCCGACATGGAACTCTACCGTTTCTTCGTGCCGCGCCGCCTGTCGATCCGCTGGGTGCGCGACGCCTTTGCCGCCACCGATTTCGTCCTCTTCGACGCCAACCTGCCGGAGGAGACCGCAGCCGCGATCGTTTCCAGGGCCAATGCGCTCGGCAAGCCGGTCGCCGCGATTGCCATTTCCCCGGCCAAGGTCGTGCGCCTTCTGCCGTGCCTTGAAGGCATCGACTATCTCTTCCTCAACGAAGCCGAGGCCGCGGCGCTGACCGGCGAGCGGCCCGACAATGCCGCCGCCTGGCCGCCCCTGCTCGGTGACATCGGCATCGGCGGCGCGGTCGTCACCCGCGGCCAGCGGGAACTCGTCGCCTTCAAGGACGGGCGCGCCCTTCTCCTGCAGCCGCCGATCTCCGATACTGTCGCCGATGTCACCGGTGCGGGAGACTCGCTTGCCGCCGGCACGCTGGCGGCCCTGATGCTCGGCCATCCGCTGGAAGAGGCGGTTCGCCACGGCGCGGCGGCGGCCGCACTCACCGTCCAGTCGCATCACGCGGTGAGCGAAAATCTCTCTCCCGAATTGCTCCGCGACATGCTTTCGCTTGTCCCGGCGGCGAGAATTCTGCAATGAAGCGGCAACATCGATAAACGGATACGGATCATGACCAAACCCTTCTCGCCCCTGCTGCCGATCTCCTATTCGAAGGAAGTGGCCGCCGCCAAGCAGCGCGGCGCCCCGATCGTCGCCCTCGAATCGACCATCATCACCCACGGCATGCCCTACCCCGGCAATATCGAAATGGCGCGCAGCGTCGAATCGATCATTCGCGACCAGGGTGCCGTTCCCGCCACGATCGCCGTCATCCACGGCACGCTGCATATCGGCCTGGAGGCCGCCGAGCTGGAACAGCTCGCCAGGGCCAAGGACGTGATGAAAGTGTCGCGCGCCGATATCGCCTTTGCGATCGCCGAGCGCCGCACCGGTGCCACCACCGTTGCCGCCACGATGATTGCGGCCGCGCGCGCCGGCATCAAGGTCTTTGCGACCGGCGGCATCGGCGGCGTGCATCGCGGCGCGGAAGAGACTTTCGATATTTCCGCCGACCTTGAAGAACTCGCCCGCACCGGCGTCATCGTCGTCTGCGCCGGCGCCAAGGCGATCCTCGACATTCCGAAGACGCTGGAAGTGCTGGAAACCCGCGGCGTTCCCGTCGTCACCTATGAAAGCGACGAATTCCCGGCCTTCTGGTCGCGCTCCTCGGGCATCCCAAGCCCGCTGACCCTGAACAGCCCGGCCGCGATCGCCAATTTCCAGACGACCCGCGAACAGCTCGGCATCGACGGCGGCATGCTGATCGCCAACCCGGTTCCGGAAGCCGACGAAATCGCCCGCGAGGAAATGGAAATCTATATCGAGCGTGCGCTCGACAGCGCCGAACGCGACGAAATCACCGGCAAGGCGGTAACACCTTACCTCTTGAGCACGATCTTCGACCTGACGGATGGCCAGAGCCTGAAGACGAACATCGCGCTGGTGGAGAATAATGCGCGGCTGGCGGCAGAGATCGCCGTGGCGCTGGGTGAGTAATTAGTTGTTGGGGCGGGCTGGACCCGCCCTGCCGACGCATTTGTGCGGCAGAATTCCCTGTCGAAAGGGGGGCCGCACGCACTGCCCGCGCTGACCGCCTGAATCACTCGACCCGTCAGCTATCCAGCGTCTCTTTCACCGCCACGGCCAGCTGTTTCAGCGAGAACGGCTTCGGCAGGAAGCCGAACTTGGCTTCCGGCGGCAGGTTGCGGGCAAAGGCATCCTCGGCATAACCGGACACGAAGATGAATTTCAGGTCCGGATATTTCTTGCGCAATTCGCGCAAGAGCGACGGCCCGTCCATTTCCGGCATGACCACGTCGGAAACGACGATATCCACCTTGCCTTCGAGCTCGTCCATGATGTCGAGCGCTTCCACGCCCGAGCCCGCCTCATAGACCGTATAGCCGCGCGTCTCCAGCATGCGCTTGCCGCCGCGGCGCACCGCCTCCTCGTCCTCGACGAGCAGGATGACGGCAGAGCCCGTCAGGTCTTCCGGCTGCTTCGGCTGCACCAGTTCCACGACATTGGCGCCGCCCGAAGCAACCGCCTGATCGGCGGCATCCGCTTCGGCGGCGACGGCCGGCTCGACGATATGGCGCGGCAGGAAGATGCGGAAGGTCGTGCCCTTGCCGACTTCCGATTCCGGCTGGATATAGCCGCCGGACTGTTTGACGATGCCATAGACCATGGCAAGGCCGAGGCCGGTGCCCTTGCCCACTTCCTTGGTGGTGAAGAAGGGCTCGAAGATCTTGTCCATGATCTCGGGCGCGATACCGGTGCCGGTATCGGTCACTTCCACCAGCACCATGTCCTCGTGCGGCATGTAGGAATAGTTGAAGGCCGCGACTTCGGCGGCGGGAAGGTTACGGGTGCGCAGCGTCAGCGTGCCGCCTTGGGGCATGGCGTCGCGCGCGTTGACGCAGAGGTTGATCAGCACCTGCTCGAACTGCGACAGGTCGGTCTTCACCGGCCAGAGATCGCGGCCATATTCGACATCGAGCTTGACGTTCGTGCCCGAAATCAGCCGGTCGACCAGCATGCGCAGGTCGCCGACGACATCGGTGAGGTTGAGCACGGTCGGCCGCATCGTCTGCTTGCGCGAGAAGGCGAGCAGCTGGCGCACGAGAACGGCGGCGCGGTTGGCGTTGCGCTTGATTTCCATCAGGTCGGCAAAGCTCGCGTCGGCCGGCCGCGCCTGCAGGAGCAGGTGGTCGGAGGAGAGCAGGATCGCCGTCAGCACGTTGTTGAAATCGTGCGCGATGCCGCCGGCAAGTGTGCCGACCGCGTTCATCTTCTGCGTCTGGGCCATCTGCGCTTCGAGCGCCTTCTGCTCGGTCACTTCGACGGCATAGACGATGGCCGCCTCCTCGGGCGCCTCGTCGGACTGGTCGATGACGGCATTCACATAGAAGCGGAAGAAGCGCGCCTCGTCGGTCGGCGTGCGGGAATCGATCGGCGCAATATCGCCCTGCCGGTCCTTGGCGGCGGCAAGGGCTTCGGCAAGCTGTGGCCGGTCGCTTTCCTGCACGATGGTTTCGAGCAGCGCGCCACGCTCCAGATCGTCACGCGAGACGATATTGGAAAAGAGTTTCAGGAACGGCGCGTTGGTGCGCAGGATCTTGCCCTTGCCGTCGACGGACGCAATCGCCATCGGCGTATTGTTGAAGAAGCGCGTGAAGCGCATGGCCGCCGCCGAGGCGGACTGCCCGCTTTCCTCACCCGCATCGCGCGTCAGCACGATCGTGCGGCTTTCGCCGGGCGCCCCGTCGCGCATGGACGTGACGCGGTGGATGATCTGCACCGGCAGGCTCTGGCCGTTCGATTTGCGCAGGTCGAGATCCAGCGTCACGGTCTTCTTGAGCCCCGGCTCGGCCTGCACCGACTGGATCAGCGCCAGCCCCTCGCCGGCGACGAGATCGCCGATATTCATCGAGCCCGGTATGAATTTGGTGAGATCGAGGCCCAGCCATTCGGCCAGCGTTGCGTTCAGGTAGAAGATCTCGCCCTTGCGCCCGGCGGAGAAGAAACCGGATGGGGCGTGGTCGAGATAGTCGATCGCGTTCTGCAGCTCCTTGAAGAAGCGCTCCTGATCCTCGCGCTCGGCGGTGATGTCGGTGATCTGCCAGATCTGCAGCGGCTTGCCGTCGCCGTCTTCCGCCTTCAGGAGCCGCGCCTTCAGCCGATACCAGTGCGCGCCGGCGCTGCTGCCCGGCCCGACGGCGCGCAGCAGGCGGAATTCTTCGCGCCCCTCCCGTCCCTCGCGCAGACCGTTCACCAGCCGGTAAAGCGCCTCGTTCGATTCGCGGTGGCGCGACAGCAATGTCTCCAGCGTCTGCACCTCGGTCGCCTTGCGCGCGCCCGTCAGCGCCCCGTAGGCGGCGTTGGCATAGACGATGCGCCCCTTGTCGTCGGTAATCAGCGTTCCGTCGGGATGGCTGTTCAGGAAAGCGCGCGCCAGGCCGTCGGACTGGCGCTGCGGCATGACCTCGATGAAGCCGATGACGGAGGAGACGAGGAAGAAGATGCCGACCATGGCAAGAACGCCGAGACAGCCGAGCACCAGCTCGTTGCCGAGCGAATCCTTGAAGAAGACGAAGGCGGCCGCCGCCGCGATCAGCACGATCGCCAGCAGAATGATGCGTATCGCCGTGCCCGAACGCCCCTCGCGGTCCACAAGCGGCGCGTTATAGTCGTCGACCTGACGCGATTTCGTCATCTATTCCTCGCATGAGCCTTATCCGCCCCGCGCGTAACACCGTCGCGCAGCGGGAATCAGGCATTCTTCTCCTTCTTATCAACTTGCCGCGCCGGCAAAAACAGCAGGCTTTCGTGAGACTGCTTGAATTCACAGGCAAACGCGCCAGTTTGCCCGTGAGTTCGCCGGCCTGCGCACAGCCTGTCCCGGCCAAATGGCCGCAGAACACGAAATCGCGTTCGCCGGTGACTGGACAGACAGGCCGGCTCTTGCCTAAGGAGCGGAAACGTCGTCTGTTGTGCCAAAATGCGAAATGGAGTGAGTGCCTATGTTCGATGATGTTGTAGGGGCATACGGTAGCAACTTTCTGGTCGCCGCCGGCGGCGTCGGCCTTGCCCTCATCCTGCTCGTCCTGGTTCTCTGGTTCCTGCGCAGCCGCGCCCCCTCGCCCTTCGTGCGCGGCGGGCGCAACCGCCAGCCGCGCCTGCAGGTGCTGGATGCCGCCGCCGTCGATGCGCGCCGCCGCCTGGTGCTCGTGCGCCGCGACAATGTCGAACATCTCGTCATGATCGGCGGCCCGACCGATATCGTCATCGAAAGCCGCATCCTGCCGGAAGGTGAGGCCGAAACGGCGGGCGATGCCCGCCCGCAGCCGGCCGAGGAGCCGACGGCCGTCCAGCCGCGCCGCGAACCGCCGCCCGCCCCGCAGCCGAGGCCGGTCGCCCCTGTCGCCGCACCGCCTGTTGCGGCAAGCGCCGAGCCCGATTTCGAACCCTACAGCCCGGCGCCGGCTCCAGTCATCGCCCCGCCGGTCATCGCACCACCGGCCGAGCCCATCCGCCAGCGGCCCGAACCTTCGGTCGCTCCGGCCGTTGCGCCGCCCATGTCCGGCCAACAAATTTCCGGCCAACAAATTTCCGGGCAACAAATGTCCGCACCGCAGGTTTCCGCCCCGCCGCTGACAGCCGAGCGCGACGGCCCGCAGCGCGTGTCGCAGCTTCCGTCCCGCCAGCCCGAACGCCCCGCGCCGCAGCCTGTGCCGGATGCCGCCAGTGCCGCCGATATCCTCGACGCAGCCCGCCAGCGCGTGCTGCCGCAGCAGCGCATCGAGCCGGAAGTGTCCGCCCCGCCGGCCCAGGCCGTGCCCGCCGCCTCCCGCAGCACGCCGCTCGCGGCTGAGGACGGCGGCCTGCAATCGGCCGCCATCCGCCGCGATTTCCAGCGCATCCTCGATGAGGAAATAGCAGCCGGTCCGGCCGCCGAGCGCGTGGTTCCCGCACCCAATGCGCAGCAGGCGCGCCCTGCCCCGCAGCCCGGCCCCGCCCAGCCGGGATCGATGCCGCGCCGCGACCCGGAAATGGCGCCGATCACCGGCGCGGATGCCGCCCTTCAGAAGGAGGTCGCCCGCATTTTCGGCGAAATGAGCGTCAATCGCGACAAATAGCAGCCGGCTTGCGTGAGCCCGGCGCAAGACCGCCAAAACAAAAAGGCACCGCGATCGTCTCGCGGTGCCTTTTCAATTGCCGGTCGGGTCAATTGCCGGTCGGGAGCGGTTATTCGTCCCGGTAAACCTTTTCGCGGCGCTCGTGGCGCTCCTGCGCTTCGATCGACAGCGTGGCGATCGGGCGGGCGTCGAGGCGCTTGAGACCGATCGGCTCGCCGGTTTCCTCGCAATAGCCGTAGGTGCCGTCTTCGATGCGCTGCAGGGCTGCGTCGATCTTGGAGATCAGCTTTCTCTGGCGGTCGCGGGCGCGAAGTTCGATGGCCCGGTCGGTTTCGGAGGAGGCACGGTCTGCAAGGTCGGGGTGGTTTGCGCTTTCTTCTGCGAGGTGATCGAGAGTTTCGCGCGCTTCGCGGAGGATGTCGTTTTTCCAGGCGATCAGCTTGGCCCTGAAATAGGCCCGCTGATTTGCATTCATGAATTCCTCGTCCTCCGAAGGAACATAATTGCTAAGATCGATCTTCTCACTCAACGCGATTCTCCTGAAGAACATCTCATCTGGCCGGGTGTATATCCCAAGCGCTATCCGCGATTCAAGCCAAATAAGACAGGTAAACAGATTTTTAAATCTGTCACAATTTTAAGCTAACAGTCTATTTTCTCACCATTATTCGGAACGGCGATTTTAGCTTCGCCGTCAAAACGCCCTCTCTGCCATGCCGTTTCGCGCCGTTGAGGGCCGGCTAGTAGTTGACGTTGCCGGACCGCAACCGCTACTGAAAAGGCTCCGTTCGAAGCTGGATTTGCCCATGGCCGCCCTCCTGCCTCCGCCCCATCGGATCTACCTGCTGCGACATGCCGAAGCCGCCTGGGCCGAGCCCGGACAGCGCGATTTCGACCGCCCGCTGAGCCGGAAAGGCTTCGGCGATGCCGAGATCATCGCCGACCGCGCCGCCGACAAGGGCTACCGTCCCGATATCCTGATCAGCTCGACGGCCCTTCGCTGCCGCGACACCGCCGAGGCCGTGCACCGCGCCATGGGAGAGGCGCTCGACATGCGCTTCGTCGACACGCTCTACAATGCCTCGCTCGACACCTATCTCGAAATCATCGACGCGCAGGATGCGGCAAGCGTCATGCTCGTCGGCCATAACCCGACGATGGAGCAGGTCCTTTCGGCGCTGATCGGCCAGAAGGCCATGGCGGCCTCCGCGCCGAAGGGCTTTCCGACAGCCGGGCTCGCCGTCATCGATTATGTCGCGACGACGTCGGCCTGGCGTCTCGTCGATTTCGTCATCGACTGAGCTTTCGCGCCGCTTCTTTTTCAGGCAGCGACGGTTTCCTATATTGCGGACAGTGCCATCAGGGATCCCGATTTGCCGCCACGCCTGACAACCTTTGCCGACGATGCGCTGATCGCGCTTGATAACCTTGCCGACCGTGCCAGCGGTCTCGTCAATCCGACCATCCGGCTCGGCGTCACCGGCCTTTCCCGTTCCGGCAAGACGGTCTTCATTTCGTCGCTGGTCCACAATCTCCTGCATGGCGGCCGGCTGCCGCTCTTCGAGGCGGTGCAGTCCGGCCGCGTTTCGGCCGTTCGCCTGGAGCCGCAGCCAGATGACGCCGTGCCGCGTTTCCAGTACGAGGATCATATCCGCGCGCTGGTGAAGGAGCGCATCTGGCCGGATTCCACCCGCGCGATTTCCGAGCTGCGCATCACGCTCGACTATCAGAGCGCCAGTTCCTGGACGCGCATGTTCTCGCCCGGTCGCCTGTCGATCGATATCGTCGATTATCCCGGCGAGTGGCTGCTGGACCTGCCGCTGCTCGGCAAGGATTTCCGCACCTTCAGCGAGGAAACCATCGCTCTTGCCGCAACCGGCATCCGCCGGGAATTGTCGAGCCGCTGGCTGGCGCTGACCAAGGCAACGGATATCCACGCCACGGCCGACGAGATGGCCGCCCGCGCGCTTTCCGCCAGCTTCGCCGATTATCTGAAGGCCTGCAAAACGGACGAGCGCTCGCTCTCCACCCTGCCGCCCGGCCGTTTCCTGCTGCCCGGCGATCTCGACGGCTCCCCTGCCCTGACTTTTGCCCCGCTTGCCCTGCCGCCCGAGGGCCGCGCCGGGCGCGGCTCGCTCTGGGCGATGATGGAGCGCCGTTACGAGGCCTATAAGTCCGTCGTCGTCAAACCCTTCTTCCGCGAGCATTTTGCCAGGCTCGACCGGCAGATCGTGCTGGTCGATGCGCTGCAGGCGATGAACCGCGGCCCGGAAGCCGTGCAGGATCTGGAGCGCGCCCTGACCGACGTGCTCGCCTGCTTCCGCCCCGGCACCAATTCCATCCTGTCGTCGCTGCTCGGCCGGCGTATCGACCGCGTTCTGGTCGCCGCCACCAAGGCCGACCACCTGCACCACGAAAGCCATGACCGGCTGGACCGGCTGACGCGCCGCCTCGTCGATCGCGCCATCGACCGCATCGGCATGGCCGGCGCCGGCATCGACGTCATGGCGCTCGCCTCCGTGCGCGCCACGCGCGAGGCGAGCGTGCGCCGCGACGGCCACGACCTGCCCGTCATCGTCGGCACGCCCATGGCCGGCGAAAGGATCGCCGGCGAAACCTTCGACGGCGAGCGCAAGACGGCGATCTTCCCCGGCGATCTGCCGGACAATCCGGAAAGCCTGTTCGAGCGCATCGAGGCCGGCGACAGTTCGGTCGAACTGCCCGACGTCAGCGTCGTGCGCTTCCGCCCGCCGCAGCTCGAGGAAACCGGCGGCGGCATCAAGCTTTCCGTGCCGCATATCCGCCTCGACCGCGCCATGCAGTTCCTGTTCGGAGATCGCCTCGCATGAGCAAGCCGCCGATCGACCAGCCCAATCCGCCGCGCCGGGCGCCTGCCGCCTTCGCTTACGAGGAAGAGAACGCCGCGCCCGAAACGCCGCGCGCCGGGCGCCGCAAGCCGGCAAGCTTCTCCGGCGAGGTCGTGCTGACGCCGGATGAGGACGATCCCTTCCTCAATCCGGAACAGGATCCGAGCCCGCTGCCTGTCGCCAGCCCGCGCAAGCGCCGCACCTCCCTTGCCGGCATTGCCGCCGGCGCCTTCGGCATCCTGCTGTCGCTCGCCTTCGGCCTGTGGACCGACCGGCTGATCCGCGATCTCTTCAGCCGCGCCGACTGGCTCGGCTACACCGCGCTTGCCGTTCTCGCGATCGGCATCCTCGCCGTTATCGCCATCGCCATCCGCGAGACGGCGGGCATGATGCGCCTTGCCGCCGTGCAGACCGTCAAGGCCGAGGCCGATGCCGCGATCCTGGAAACCCGCCCCGCCAGGGCGCGCGCGGTCGTCGCCCGCCTGACGGGGCTGCTCGCCAGCAAGCCTGAAACCGCCAGGGGCCGCGCCACGCTGAAGGAGACCGAAGGCGAGGTCATCGACGCGCCGCATCTGATTGCGCTTGCCGAGCGCGAGCTGCTTGCCCCGCTCGACCGCCGGGCACGCGCGCTGATCGTCAATTCCTCCAAGCGCGTGTCGATCGTCACCGCCGTCAGCCCGCGCGCCGTCGTCGATCTGCTCTATGTGCTCTACGAGTCCGCCCGCCTGATCCGCGCCATGGCCGAACTCTATGGCGGCCGGCCCGGCACGCTCGGCATGCTGCGACTGATGCGCGACGTGCTCGCCCACCTTGCCGTGACCGGCTCGATCGCTGTCGGCGACAGCCTGGTGCAGCAGGTCCTTGGCCACGGCCTTGCCTCGAAGCTGTCGGCCCGACTCGGCGAAGGCGTCATCAACGGCCTGATGACGGCGCGCATCGGCATTGCCGCCATGGATCTCTGCCGCCCGCTGACCTTCCGCGCGCTGAAACGGCCGGGAATCGGCGATTTCATCGCCGACCTGACGCCCTCGATGACGGCACGCAACGGCAATCCTTAAGAAGGCGGCGAATTTCGCCGCATTGCCGGCCGATTTCGAGTGGCGCGAAAAATCATAGCGGATTCAAGGCGCTATAGCTGCGGCCTCAGAGACGTCGCCTTGCGAAAGCCTTGTATCTCCATGCATTTCAGCGCCGCCGGAAAGAAATGATTAACCATTCTTCGGCAAAACTTCCGACCAGTTCCCGAGTGGTGTTTGCCAAGGAAAATCCATGTACTCGCGCAAGTTTCTTTTTGTATGCGGCCTGGCCGCCGCGGCATTGTCTCCGGTGGCAGACGTCGCTTCCAACGCCACTGCCGCAACCCGCGACAAGGCCTTCTTCGAATCCGTTGCCGGCACCTGGAAGGGTCCGGGCGAAATCGTCGCCGGCAAATACAAGGGCACCAAGTTCACCTGCAATCTCGTCGGCTCGCCGACCGAGGATTCCTCTGCCGGCATCAAGCTGGACGGCACCTGCCGCGTCGGCGTCTTCAAGCAGCCGATGACCGCCGTCATTTCCCAGTCCGGCTCCACCTACAAGGGCAAGTTCCTTGACGGAGCCGAAGGCAAGGGCCTCGATGTCGTTTCCGGCGCCGTCACCGACGATACCGTCGTTGTCGGCATCAACCGCGCCAAGCTGAACGGCGCCATGATCGCCCGCGTGCGCGACGACAAGACCATGAACGTCACCGTTTCGGTCAAGGTGGAAAGCCAGATGATCCCGGTCATCGGCCTGACCCTGACGCGCCAGGTGGACGAAATGGCGGTCGGCTCCATCCAGTAAGCCGTCTGCTTCTCGCGGGTTTTCCAAGCGGCGGTCTCCCGCCGCTTTTTGTTTGGCCAAAATTTATCGCCGAGCGGGATCGTTTCCCCTCGCACGTCGTTCTTCCTGGATGCCGGGGCTTGTCCCTGCGCAACCAAGGAGGCCGATGACATGAACACGGACGACAAGGATACTTCCACCAAGAGCCTGCGGCTCGCCGAGGAATATCTGCGCCTTGGTGGACGCCGCCGCTGCAAGATCGACGACAACATCACCACTGTGCGCCAATGGGAAAAGGACCCGCCGGAGGCCGAACGTTTCTGGCAGGAACGGGTTCAGCCGCTGCCTGCCGCTGACCGCAAGCAGGTGGAGGATTTCCTGCCCAGCATCAATTCGCCCTGAACACAGGCTCGGCAGGGCTTTATGCCGTCAGGGCCTGCGCCACCAGCCGCGGTCCTCGTTCGCGATCTCGATACCCGCGACGTCGGCGCCGGCCAGCCAGTCGGAGACAGCCCTGCCCCGGACCGTGAGTTCGGGCGCGATATCGGCAAGCGGCATCAGCACGAAGCCCCGCTCCGTCATGCGCGGATGCGGCAGTTCCAGCCGCGGCGCGTCCTGCTCGACGCCCTCGAAGGTCAGCACGTCGATATCGAGCGTGCGCGGCCCCCAGCGCTCGATGCGCTCGCGCTTCATGTCCCGCTCGATCGACAGGCAGAGGTCGAGCAGCGCTTCCGGCGCCATCCGCGTTTCCACCGCCGCACAGGCATTGAAGAAATAGGACTGGTCGGTCTTGCCCCAGGGCGGCGTGCGGTAGAGCCGGGAGACGGCGGCCACCCGGCAGTCCGCGCGGGCGTCGAGCGTGGCAAGCGCTGCCGCCATCGCCCTGACCGGATCGCCTATATTGCCGCCGAGGCCGAGCGTTGCGAGACGGAAGGGATTATCGTGCACGATGCTCAACGGTCACCTGCACGAAGTCGAGCACGCCGGGGATCGGCGCATTCGGCTTGCGCACGGTGATCCTGGCCCGGATGATCTGCGGGAATTTCCTGCACAGTCCCTTGGCGATATCGAGCGCCAGCGCCTCGATCAGGTAGCGCCGCTGGCCGACGACGATTTCCTCGATGATGGTGAAGGCGGTGCCGTAATGCACGGTTTCGTCGATGGAATCGTTTTCCAGCGCGCTGCCCGCTTCCACCTCCAGTTCGGCATCCACGAAGAAGCGCTGGCCAAGGAATTCCTCCTCGGCATGCACGCCGTGGCGGGCGAAGAAGGCGCAGTTCTGCATCAGGATCGTATAGGTGCCCATGACGGCCTCTTCTCTAGAGCGTGTCGTGCAAAGGTGTGCGGCACCCTTGCGATAGCGACATGCGTAAAACAAAGACTTAAAGCGGGATGCGCGGACCTGAAGGATCGCGACCCGCCTTGGAATTGCTGTTCCGGGCGGCCAGCATAGCATCGGCGACGGCAAGCGCATCCCTGTTGATTGCGACATTGTGCACGCGAAAAACAGCGGCACCCTGCAGCCTCAGAAGCGCGCTTGTCGCAGCCGTCGCGGCATCGCGCTCGGCAGGCTGCCGGCCGGTGACGGCGCCCAGGAAGCGCTTGCGCGACGTGCCGGCCAGAAGCGGCAGGCCGAAACGGTGCAGCTCTTCGAAACGTGCCATCAGTTCCAGATTTTCTTCCGGCGTCTCCTTGGCAAAGCCGAAGCCGGGATCGAGCACGATGCGGTCGCGCCCGACACCGGCGGCAGACGCGATTTCCAGCGAGCGCTCGAGAAAGAAGACCTGGTCGTCGATGATATCGGCAAGCTTTGCCCGGTCGCGGCCCGTATGCATGATGCAGAGCCCCGCCCCGGTCTCTGCCGAAAGCGCGGCGATGGCAGGCTCCTTCTGCAGGCCGAAGACATCGTTGACGATATGGGCGCCGGCGCCGATGGCAAGCCGCGCCGTTTCGGCGCGATAGGTATCGATGGAAATCAGGGCCTGCGTACGCGCCCTGAGTGCCTCGATGACCGGCAGCACGCGCGCCTGTTCCTCCGCCGGGCTGACGGGGGCCGCGTCCGGCCGCGTCGATTCCCCGCCTATGTCGAGAATGTCGGCCCCGTCGGCGATCGCCTGCAGCGCGTGTTCGACGGCGCTCTCCACCGTGTCGTAGCGCCCGCCGTCGGAAAAGGAATCGGGCGTCACGTTGACGATCGCCATGATCGCCGAGCGCCCGTTGAGCGCGATCTCGCGGCCATGGGCCACGCGCCAGACACTGCTTTCCAGCTGCTTCATCCGTTTCGTCCCGTCTCCTCGCCGAAGCCTGTCGCAGCCCCGGATCGGCCCGCCGGGCTTCGAATCTGTCCGGCCCATGTCGTTGCCGCAGAGCCGTTTCGCACTTTTGCGCGGCATGCTGTAGCCAAAAAAGCCGCCGTCCGATATTGCGCTTGCGGTGGCTATGCCCCAAGCTCCCCCGAACTTCAACACGGGTACAGTTCAGAATGCCGCTTGCGTTGCGTTATATACGCCTGCCCATCGCCTTTTTTGTGATTGCCTTTTTCTGCGGCACCGCGGCAGCCGAAGTCATTGCGACGAAAAGCTATTCCTATTTCGACATCAAGGGAAAGACGGCCGACGAGCTGGACGACGAGCTGAGCCGGCGCGGCCCGACGGCGAACGGCTCCTCGGCCCGCCATCCCGGCGCCACCAAGATCCGCTTCGGCGGCGAGGCGACCTATATCCAGGACAATGGCCGCTGCCGCGTCGGCAACGTCAAGGTCACGGTCCACACGCAGATCATCATGCCGCGCTGGCGCAACCGCAAGGGCGCGAGCCGCGAACTGTCGATGATCTGGGATGCGCTGTCGAGCGACATCAAGCGCCACGAGGAGCGCCATGCCGAGATCGCCCGCACCCAGGCGCGCGCCATGGAGCGCGGACTGAAGGCGCTGCCTGCGCAGCGCAGCTGCGAGCTCATGCAGGAACTCGTTTCGGACAGGTCGGCTCGCGGAATAGAAGAGCACGACAGGTTGCAGGCGCGATTCGACCGGGTCGAGGCGGTCAATTTCCAGAATCGCATGCTGCGGCTGCTCAATAACAGACTCAGAGGCAAAGGCGGCGAAAGATAAGCCTTTTTTGCCCTCAGCGCGAGCAGAGATCGTTAGCTGCACAATGAAACCTGTGCGAAGCTTGTGGACGTCACAGCCTTTTACCGGTCATTTTTCATTCTGGTGGACTCAACCGGAACGCGGTAATATGACTATATTCGAAAGTGCAGTGAGGCAGCTGGCTTTCGTGACTGTGTTCTCCTGGCGCGTTCCGAAGCCGCGGGTGTTCCTCCCTCATCCGTAGGTAATGCGCCCGCCTCGCCTCGCCCGCCTCCGGCGTGCGAGGCTCTCTTTTTGAAGAGCTTGCGGGAAAATCAGGCCTGCCGTTCCGGCACGTGAACGGTCAGCCCGTCATAGGCGGCCTTCATCCTGATCTGACAGGAAAGGCGCGAGGTCGGACGCACGTCAAAGGCGAAATCCAGCATATCCTCTTCCATCGCCTCCGGCGGGCCGACGATTTCGCTCCACTGCTCGTCGACATAGACGTGACAGGTCGCACAGGCGCAGGCGCCGCCGCATTCGGCCTCGATGCCGGGCACGGAATTGCGGACCGCGTTCTCCATCACGGTGGAGCCTTGATCGACATCGAGATCGAAGCGCGTTCCGTCAAAGGCGACGATGGTAAGTTTGGGCATCAGGACTATTTCCGGTCTTTCGTAGGAGATGGGCGGATTTTCTTCCGACAATTCGGCGTGTCAGTCAACATTGCCGGCGTGCCTCGAACGTCGCAGATCGGGCAGGCTTGCGCCATTCAGAATGCGTCATGGCCCTGGTCGCAAAAAGACCCGCCGTTCCCGAATGGAACAGCGGGCCTGGTGTCTTGCCGATCTGTCCTGCCTTATCCGCGGCAGAGTTTCAGAATGAAATTCTCCGCATCGACGACAGCCGCGCCGAGCGCCGCCATCGCGGCGGCGTCGCCATTGTTCTCTTCCACCGCTTCGGCCGACTGCGAAACCCGGAAGGCGCCGACGGAGCTTGCGGCTCCCTTCAGGCGATGTGCCGCAGCGCCCACCTTGGCGGTTTCGCCGCTTGCGATCTCCTGCAGGCAGGCGCGCGCCTGGCGCGCAAACATCTGGAGAACTTCGATTTCCACCGTCTTGTCGCCCATCGTCTGGCGCGCAAGGTGAACAAGGTCGATCGGCCGGACCTTGGAAGGCGAAGGACCCGTGGAATTGTCCGGTGCCTCGAATGCGATATTCATTGCTGCCATTTGCCAATTCTCCCGTCTTGTATCGTCCGCGCTTGCTTCCGTTGTGCGGTCGGAGAATGGCGATCCCGTTAAATTCCGGCGCCTTCGCGACGGAAATCTGACCATATGGTTAACGTCCCTTAAATAACGCTAAAATATCGGCTTTTGGGCGGCTTCCGAAATTTAAAGGTGTTAACAACAGGTTAAGAGCCATGCAAAGGCAAGGGTTCGTTAATTGTCTCGGGGGCGCAGATGTGTCACTACGATACTGTTGAGGCGGGCTCCTGCCGCGCGCCTTTGCCGCCAGAGTGGATAATGGTAGTGTTTTGATACCTTTCGTTTGAAAAATCGGCTATCTACTCTGAAATGACATGCTTATCCGTCCGTCTTGGGATGGAAGGCTGGAACGGCGAAGGTTCATCCGGGCGAAGGCGATGGCCCGGACGCGCTGCCGGGCTGGCCGGGAATTGCGAGGCATACCGGAATGGCGAATAACAAATACAATGAATCGATCGAGGACAAGGCGTTCAAGGCATTGGACGAGGCGCTTCAGATTGATTTCGGCCAGGAGAACGTGCCGTCTCGCCGCGGCAGCGCGCCCCATGCCCCGGAGGCTAATGTGACTGAACCATCCAATGCCCGTAATCAGTCCCAGGAAGAAACGCAGCGCCGCCGCGGCCGCGCCGCCCGCACCGGCGATCAGCAGGCTCCGCGCGCACCGGCCTTTTCGCCCGCCAACGATGCCAGCCGCAACTCGCCGGCCTCGCTGCTGAAGTCGCTGGAAAGCGGCTCCAGCCGCCCTGCCCTGCGCACGGCCGCCCTCGTCTCGATCCTCTGGGTCGTCATCGGCCTCGGGCTGATGTTCATGCTTTATGCGCCGCAGATCTCGCAGATCCGCTCGCTGACCGATCTTGCCGCCCTGCCGGGCGTGATTGCCGGCATCGTCGGCATCGTCGTGCCGGTCATGATGTTCTACGCCTTTGCCATCATGATCTCGCGCGCCCAGGACATGCGCAACGCCGCCCGCTCCATGGCCGAAGTGGCGCTGCGCCTTTCCGAGCCGGAAACCATCGCCTCCGAACGCATCATGACGGTCGGCCAGGCCGTGCGCCGCGAAGTCTCGGCGATGAACGAAGGCATCGAGCGCACCATTGCGCGCGCTTCCGAACTCGAAACGCTCGTGCATTCCGAAGTGAATGCGCTCGAGCGCTCCTATGCCGACAACGAACTGCGCGTGCGCGGCCTCGTCCATGAACTCGGCTCCGAGCGCGAAGCGATCGTCAACCATGCCGACCGCATCCGCTCCTCCATTGCCGGCGTTCACGACCAGCTCAAGGAAGAACTGTCGCTGGCGACGGAAGAGATCGCCATCCGCCTTGCGACCTCGGGCGAAGCCTTCGCCTCGCTCATCGATACGCGCGCCGCCGCGATCATGGAAAAGTCCGACAGCGCCATGCAGTCGCTCGGCACGCTGCTGGCCGCCAAGGCCGATACGCTGCTCCACACGCTGACCGCCTCCGGCCTTGCGATCGGCAACGAATTCGACAACCGCCTGGATGCGCTCACCAACACGATCAACGAACATGGCGAGCGCCTGCTCACCCAGTTCGAGACGCGCGCCTCGACGATGGATGCGAGCACCGAGCGCCTGAACGCGGCGCTGCAGGAGCGCACCCAGCAGCTCAACGAAATCCTGATTTCCCGCACCCGCGAGATCAACGAGAGCCTGACGACCGGCGAACGCACGATCGGCGGCACGCTGGACGACGTGCTCTCCAGGCTGAACGCCGCGCTCGACGAAAAGGGCGCGAGCTTCCGCCAGAGCCTGCAATCGACGGCCGACGACGCGGTCATGGATCTCGACGTGCGTTCCGGCTTCTTCGAGGAACGCCTGCAGACGACCGTCGCCCAGCTTTCGACCGCCTTCGACGAGCGCGTCGCCGAATTCACCGATGCCTTCGACAAGCGCTCCGGCTCGCTCGATACCAAGCTCATCGAAAGCCTCACCCGCATCAACGAGACGCTGTCGGGCAACGCCGATTCCATCGAAGGCATCCTCACCAGCAATATCGATCGCCTCGGCGCGTCCATGAGCGAGCGGTCGCTGGCGCTGGCGACCGCCTTTGCAACCGGCCAGGACGTGCTGGAAAACACGCTGGCCAACCGCGCCGACGAAATCACCTCGGCACTGACGGCCCGCACCGGCGAACTCGGCTCGGCGCTGAGCACGGCCACCTCGGAAATCTCGCTGGCGCTTGCGGCCGGCACCTCGGACCTGCAGAACAACCTCGCCGCCCGCGCCGCCGAATTCCGCGAGACGCTGCAGACCACCACGAGCGAACTTGCCGCTGCCGTCGATAGCGGCACCGAAAAGGTCACGAGCGCATTCGGCGGCCGCGCCGAAGAGCTGAGCGGCGTTCTCGCCGCCCGCGCCGCCGAGATCACCGATGCGCTGAAGACGGCGCACAGCGATCTCGACAGCGTGATGGCCGAACGCGGCGGAGCGCTGATCGGCGCGCTCGCCGACCACCACAGCCGCTTCGACGAGGCGCTCACCACCCGTTCGCAAGCCATTATCAATACGGTCTCCGGCACGCATGACCGTCTTGCCGAGACGCTCGACGAAAAGGCGATGGCGCTGGCGATTTCGCTCAACGAAACGCAGTCGCGCATCGAAGACACGCTCACCACCCGTTCGCAATCGCTCATCGATGCCGTGTCCGGCACCCATGACCGCCTCTCCGATACGCTGGACGAAAAGGCGATGGCGCTGGCGATCTCGCTGAACGAAGGCCAGGCCCGTATCGACGACACGCTCTCGACCCGTTCGGAGGCGCTGCTCAGCGCCGTTTCCAGCACCCATGACCGCCTTGCCGAAGCGCTCGACGAGCGGGCGATGGCGCTCGGCATTTCGCTCAACGAAACGCAGTCGCGCATCGAAGACACGCTCTCGACCCATTCGCAATCGTTCCTCAGCGCCGTTTCCGGCACGCATGACCGTCTCGCCGAAACGCTCGACGAAAAGGCGATGGCGCTGGCGATCTCGCTGAACGAAAGCCAGAGCCGCCTGGAAGACACGCTGACGGCGGGCGCCGACGCGCTGGTCAACGCGGCCGCCGGCACGCATGAGCGGATTACCGCCTCGCTCGGCGAAAGCCAGCTGCGCATCGAGGAAGCGCTCGCCAGCCGCGCCGAATCCATCGTCCTTGCCGTTGCCAACAGCACCGACCGCCTATCCGACACGCTTGACGAAAAGACCATGGCGCTCGCCATTTCGCTCGACGACGGCCAGAGCCGCTTCGAATCGGCGCTCGAAAACCGCAGCAACGCCATCATGGACACCGTTGCCAATGCCGAAGAGCGCGTCGCCGGTGCCTTTGCCGACCGCACGGAAGCGATCCGCGCCGCCTATACGGACAATCAGGCGCGCCTGGAAACCGCGCTGGCCGAGCACACGTCCACCCTGTCGGAAGCCCTCGACGCCGGCAGCGCCCGCATGGAAGGCATCATCGGCAGCATGACGGGCCGCATCGAGAACGGCCTGACCGACGCCGAGCAGCGCATGGCCGCCCTTGCCAACGACGCGGCAAACAATGTCGAAGGCGGTCTTGCCGCCGCCCATGAGCGCATCCGCACCACGCTTGAAGACCGTACCAATGCGATCACGCTGACATTGAGCGAGGCGCACAACCTCATCAACGACACGCTCTCCGAACAGGCGACCTCGATCGGCACCTCTGTTGCGACCAGCATCAGCATGCTCGAAATGTCGCTGGAAGATCGCGAGGCGGCGATCCGCCAGGCGATCGACAGCAGCGCCCAGTCGCTCGAAGAGCGCATGCGCGAGGGCGCCGGCCAGATTGCTGGCCGCTTCCAGGAAGCGGCCGACACGATCTCGCGTTCGGCCGTCGATTTCTCCGGTCATCTCGACCAGTCCGTCGACAGCCTCACGGGCCGCTTCACCGAAACCGGCGCCCGCGTCGAAGCCAGCCTTGCCGCCATCGAGGCGCGCATCGCCGATGGCGTCGAGGGCGTGGTCGGCAGGGTCGATGCCGCAGGCAGCCACCTCTCCGGCCTTCTGGACGACGGTATCTCGCGTCTGGGCTCGATCGGCGACGACGCGGCCCAGCGCATCGCCACGACGCTCGGCACCAGCGCCGCAAACCTGACGCAGGCGCTCGACAGCCGCACCGCCAGCCTGACCGAAACCTTCGACGGCCGCGCCGCCAGCCTGACGGATGCGCTGCAGGCCGGCAGCGCCAACCTCACGCACGCCCTCGACAGCCACAGCGCCCATCTCACCGAGGCTCTGGACAGCCGCCGGGCGCAGCTTGCCGAAACGCTCGAAAGCGGCAGCGCGAACCTGGCCCAGTCGATCGACGGCCGCACCGCGGCCCTGAGCGACATGATGGATCGCGGCACCGCGCGCATCGAAGAGCGCCTGTCCACCATGGACCGCGCCCTGACCGTCGGCCTCGACGCCGTCAACCGCACGATCGAAGGCAAGGCCGCCGGCCTTGCCGCGAGCCTGCGCAGCGCCGTTGCCGAAGCGGCCGAAGGCATGGACGGCGAAGCCGTCAAATCCTCCGAACTGCTCAGCCGCACCGGCCAGCAGTTCGCCGACGCCATGGACGAGCGCTCCTCGCAGATCGTCAACCGTGTCGCCGAAGCGCAGAGCCGCCTCGCCGGCCAGGCTGCCGCCGTTGCCCAGACCTTCTCCGAAGCCGGCAACGTCATCGTCAGCAAGGTGGCGGAAGCCGAAAACATCGTCAGCGGCCAGGTCAGCGCCATCAACCGTGCGCTGGCCGATGCCGGCCAGACGCTGGAGGCGCACGGCAATTCGATCCGCTCGACGCTGACGGATGCCGGCAGCCAGATCACCTCCAGCATGGCCGAGGTCGACCGCGCGCTGGAGGCCCGCAGCAGCATCATCCGCTCCAGCCTGGAGCAGCGTGCCCGCGAAATCGATACCACGCTCAGCGATATCGACAAGGCGCTGGAAGCGCGCGGCAATTCGATCCGCGCCACGCTCGACGAGCGCACCCGCGACCTGAACTCCATGCTGGCCGGCCGCTCCACCGAGCTGACGCGCATCCTGGACGAGACGGCGCGCCCGATCATCGACCGCTACAGCGATGCCGGCCAGGAAGCCGCAGCCCGCATCACCGCGGCCGCGAGCCTCAGCGCCGAGCGCCTGCGGGCGGAAAACGACGCGCTGACCCAGGCCGTCGCCGCCCGCGCCGAAAATGTCGCCAATGCCGTCGCCGCCATCGAGAACAGCCTGACGAACAACGTCAACGGCCTTGTCCAGCGCCTGTCGGAAAGCAGCGCCGCCATGTCCATGATGATGACGCGCGCCGCCGATCAGCTGAGCGGCGTCGACAGCCGCCTCGGCGACACGACGACGCGCTTCACGGACTCGGCCGCCAAGGCTGCCGAAATGGTGTCCGCATCCACCCGCCTGCTCGAAGGCAAGGTCGATCGCCTGTCGGATATATCCGGCCAGACGCTCGCCCAGGTCGGCAGCATCATCGGCCGCTTCGACGACCATTCCAAGGTTCTCGGCCAGGCATCGCAACTTCTCGCGGCCGCCCAGTCCGGCCTCGTCTCCACGCTGGAAGAGCGTGAGGCCGCGCTGCAGACGCTGGCAAGCGGCCTCGTCCAGCGCTCCGGCGAGATCGAAAAGACCATGCGCGGCCTGGGCGGCATGATCGAGACCGTCTTCGAACGTGCGGAACAGCGCTCCAACCAGGTCACGGGGACGCTGCGCCAGAGCGTGCAGGCATCCTTTGCCGATATCGGCCGCGTGCTTTCGGATACGGAAAAGCGCGCCGAGGAAGCGGCCTTGACCATGCGCGAGGCGATCAACCGCGCCGGCGAAGAGGCCAATGCGACGATCGACAACAGCTTTGCCAATGTCGAGCGCCGCTCCGGCGATCTCACCAACCGCCTGCGCGGCGGCCTGACGGCCTCGCTGTCGGAAGTCGAGCGCATGCTCGGCGAAGCCGGCCGCGCTTCCGACAATGCGGCGCAGAACCTGCGTGAATCGCTGCGGGACGCGATCGACGAAGCGGTCGGCCGCTTCTCGGGCGCCACCGAAGAAATCCGCCGCTCCGCGGCCGACATCCGCAACGAACTCGACGCCACCCGCGCCGAGCTGAAGCGCGGCGCCTTCGACCTGCCGGAAGAAGCCAAGGAAAGCGCGTCCGCCATGCGCCGCGCCGTCGCCGAGCAGATCAAGGCCCTGCAGGATATTTCGCAGATCGTCGGCCGTTCCAGCCACCGCCTGGAAATCTCCGAGCCGGTCGCCCGCTCGCTCGCCCAGGCAGAGCCGGCGCCGCGTGTCAGCCAGCCGGTGATCCCGGCGGCGCCGGCCCCGCAGCCGGCTCCGACGGCCCGCCAGTCGATCGAATCCATGGGCCTGCGCGGCACCATCGCCCCGAACCCGGCAGCAGCCCCTGCGCCGGCCCCGCAGCGTCCGGCTGCCCAGGCTCCCCAGTCGGCACCGGCCGCAGCCCGGCAGGAAGCGCCGCGCCCGGAAGCCACGAGCGGCGGCTGGATCAGCGATCTCCTGCGCGGCGCCTCGCGTGACGAGGCCGAGGAAGCCCCGCGTGCGGCCCCGGCCCGCCCGGCAGCGGAAGCCGCGGCCCCTGCTCCCGCCCAGCGTGCCAACGATGCCCGCAACCCGCGCCATGTCGTCGAATCGCTGAATTCGCTCTCGGTCGATATCGCCCGCGCCATCGATCACGACGCTTCGGTGGACCTGTGGCGCCGCTACCAGCGCGGCGAGCGCGACGTCTTCACCCGTCGCCTCTATACGCTGAAGGGCCAGCAGACCTTTGACGAGATCAAGCGCAAGTACGACCGCGAGCCGGAATTCCGCACCGCTGTCGACCGCTACATCGGCGATTTCGAAAAGCTGCTTGCCGATGTCGCGCGCACCGATCCGAACCGCACGGTCACGCAGTCCTACCTGACCTCCGATACCGGCAAGGTCTATACGATGCTGGCCCATGCGGCAGGCCGGCTCAGCTGAGAGCGCGCCGAAAGATGGTGAGACAAAAGGGGTCATCTGTGGATGGCCCTTTTTTATTGCCCCTGCTCCTTCATTCCGTCACAAACATTCCCGATCCGCATCCATCGACGGGCCGGGCCGTATCAGGCCATGGCTCCATCAAGACCTTTGCCAAGCCAATCGCTTGCCACGACAGAGACCGCAGACATTGATGACCAAGACGACCTCCCGGCTGATCGCCGCCGCCCTGTCCTCCGCATTTCTCCTGGGCGCATCCATGCGGGCCGAAGCCGGCCAGGCAAGCATCCTCGTGGACGTGCAGACCGGCCAGGTTCTGGAAGCCTCCAACCAGGACGAGCTGAACTTCCCGGCATCGCTGACCAAGATGATGACCCTCTACCTGACCTTCCAGGCGCTGCATGAAAAGCGCCTGACCTGGGACCAGAAGATCACCATGTCGGAAAATGCCGAGAGCAAGGAGCCCTTCAAGCTCGCCGTCGGCGCCGGCCGCAAGGTCACGGTCAAGGAAGCCGTCGAAAGCATCGTCGTGCTCTCGGCCAATGATTCCGCCGTGGCGCTTGCCGAACAGCTTGGCGGCTCGGAACAGGCTTTTGCCACTGTCATGACCGACAAGGCCCATCAGCTTGGCATGAAGGACACCGTCTTCAAGAATCCCTCGGGCCTGCCCGATCCCGAACAGGTGACCACCGCCCGCGACATGGCGACGCTCGGCGTGGCGCTGATGCGCGACTTTCCCGAGGAGTTCAAGCTCTTCTCCATGCGCGGCTTCCAGTTCCGCGGCATGAAGCTGCGCGGCCACAACAACCTCATGTACCGCTATGCCGGCGTCGACGGCATCAAGACCGGCTTCACCGATGCGTCCGGCTACAATGTCGTGATATCGGCCGCCAAGGACGGCCGCCGCGTCGTCGGCGTCGTCATGGGCGAAAAGACCGCCAGCCTGCGCGACGACAAGATGGCCGGCCTGCTCGACAGCTACCTGCCCCAGGCCTCGACCGCGACGGCCTCGGCAACGGGTGGCACGCCGTCAATGACGGACGCGCAGCCGACCAAGTAAGGCCTCCGGACAGGCCGGAAACGAAAAAGGCCCGAAACCGCCTGACGGTTTCGGGCTTTCTCTTTTGGAAGAGCAGGCTCAGATCGACTTCAGCGTCCAGCCGACGATCTGGTCGGTCACGGCCGTGAACGCCCGGTCGAGCCCCTTCACGAAGCCCGCATTGTCGCCGCCGGCCGCAGCCGTTGCGCGGAAGACCTGCTGGGCGCGCACCGTGCCGTTGCGGTCGTTGAGGATCTTGACGGAAATCTCGACCACGGCCTTGTTGCCCGAGGAAGCATCGATTTCGAAGGACCGGATATCGCTCACCACCTGATAGTCGATCGCCAGTCCCTGCCCCGGCTTGCCGACGCCGCCGAGCTTGCCGGAATTCTCGAAGGCTTCGACGAGCTTCGACTGCACCATGCGCGGCAGCGTATCGCTCCATTGGGCGCGTGCCAGATACTGGATTTCGGAGGGCGAAACGCGGATGACGATCTGGTCGCTGTTCAGCGCTTTCAGAGCCGTGGGGTCGGCGATCAGGATCTGCTTGTTTTTGGCCGACGGGCCGGTGCCGTCGACGTTGGCTGCCGATAGATCAAAGGTGTCGTTCTTTGCCGTCGTTCCGCAGCCTGCCAGAAGTGCGGCCGTCAGCGGCAAAATAATCGCCGTTCCGCGGATCCAGGAACGGCGCGACATCACATGCGATAGACCCATATTACGCTACCCCTGACCTCTGTTCTTCTTTCCCGCAAATCCTGACTGAAACTGCTGCCTGCAGCTCGGCAATTCCGCACGCAAGACCGCTGCGCATTTTTGCCGGAACCGCCTCAACGCCGCGTACGCCCGTCATACTGTTTCACCGTCGGCCCGCCGAAGATGATCCGCTGCGGGTTCTGGTCGAAATTGGTAATGGCATTGTTGAGATTGTTGGCCGTGCCGCGCAGCTCGTTGACCAGCGTCTGCACGTCGCTCAGGCCGCTGCCGGAAAAGCGCTGCAGATTGTCGGCGATCGGCCCGATGCGGGCATTGATGCTGTCGGCCACCTTCTTGAAGGATTCGAGCGTCGCGCGCGCCTCGGTGAAGAGCGAATTCGTATTGTCCGAGCCGAGCAGCGCATCGACCTTGATGAGAATGCCGTCGACACGCGTCGAAGCCGAGTTCAGCTTGTTCGCCATCTGCTGCACGTCCTGGATCGTCTGGTCGATATCCTTCTTCCGGTCGGCCACCGTGTTGGTGACATCGCGGATCGAGGCGACGGCGACGCGCGCATCCCTGGTCGCCTGGGCGATATCGTCGACCGAGCCCTTGATCTTGTTGGCGTCGATGGCGGCCACCAGCGTATCGACGCGGTCGAGCGTGACCTGCGCCTTCTTGCCGAATTCGTTATAGGTCGTCACCGTCTGGTCGACCTTGTCGACCAGACCCTTCAGATCGCCGGACGCATCGGCGATATCGCGGCTCACCTTCTCGGCGTTTGTCAGGATCGTGTTGATCTTCTGCGCGTCGACGGCCTTCACCAGATCCTCGACGGCGGCAAGCGTGGAATCAACCCGGCCCGAGACGTTGCGCACCGTGTTGGAGAGATCGCCGACACTCTGCAGGAAACTGTCGATATTGCCGGAATTCTTGGCCAGCGCATCCGAGAAGGTCTCGGCATTCTGCAGCGTCTTGGTGAGCGGCCCGCGCGCATCGCGCACGAAGCCCTGCACGTCGCCGACCGCATCGTTGGCGCGGTCGAGGATCTTGTCGGCGGTGGCAAGCAGGTTGGTGACGCTCGACTGGTCGGCGACGATGACGGCGCGTTTGCCGCTTTCCAGCGCCTGCTGGAGAATGTTCTTGTCTTCCTTGCGCCCGCCCGAAAGCTCGATATAGGCCGCACCCGTCAGGCCCTGGATTTCAAGGGCGGCCTTGGTGGAGGGATAGATCGGCGCGTCCGAGCGTACCTCGGTGAAAGCCAGCGAATATTGCGGATCGTCGGCATCGATGGAGAGCGTCTGCACCGAGCCGACCTGAATGCCGTTGAAGCGCACGGGCGAGCCGACGCTGAGGCCGTTGGCGGAGCCCGGAATGCGCACGATCAGCTCGGCCATCGGCCCGCTGCGGCCATATTCGGCCATCCAGTAGACGAAGCCGAATGCGGCCGCGATCACCAGAACGGTGAAAAAGCCGACGATCGTGTAATTGGCTCTGGTTTCCATCGTCTCCGGTCACTTCCCGCTGTCATGCTGCGCCCTTGCCGGCGCGTCGTCCTGCGGCACGATCGAGCGCGCCCGCTTGCCCCTGAAATAGGCCTGCACCCACGGATCGTCGTAGGCCAGCATGTCGTCGATCGTTCCTTCCACCATTACCCGCTTCTTTCCGAGCACGGCAATACGGTCGCAGACCGAAAACAGACTGTCGAGGTCATGCGTCACCATATAGACGGTTAACCCCAGGCTATCGCGCAGGTTGGCGATCAACTCGTCGAATTCGGCAGCACCAATAGGATCGAGGCCCGAGGTCGGCTCGTCGAGGAAGACGAGTTCGGGATCGAGCGCCAGTGCGCGGGCAAGGGCCGCGCGCTTGATCATGCCGCCCGAAAGCTCGGACGGATATTTGTCGGCCGCGTCGGCCGCCAGACCCACCATGCGGATCTTCAGATGCGCCAGCTCGTCCATCAGCGTCGCCGGCAGATCCAGATATTCGCGCATCGGCACCTGGATATTCTCCTTCACCGTCAGCGAGGAGAAGAGCGCGCCCTGCTGAAAGAGAACGCCGAGACGCATGTCCAGCGCATTGCGCTCCGGCTCGTCCAGCTCGTCGAAATCCTGGCCGAGAATCCTGATCGTGCCGGAGCGGCGCGGCAGGAGGCGCAGCACGGTGCGCATCAGCACCGATTTGCCGGTGCCGGAGGCGCCGACGAAACCGAGGATCTCGCCGCGGTAGATATCGAGGCTGAGCTTGTCGAGCACCACCTTGGAGCCGAAACCGACGGTGACGTCGCGCGCCGAAAGCACGACGTCGCGCCCCCCGTTCTGGGTGCCGTTCCTGCCCGTTTCGATCGGTTGCTGATCCACGTTGCCCGCCATGTCAGAAATCGATCGCTGCATAGAACATCGCAAAAAGCCCGTCCATCAGGATGACGACGAAAATCGCCTTCACGACGGAGGCCGTCACATGCTGGCCGAGCGATTCGGCGCTGCCGCCCACCTTCAGCCCCTCGACGGCTGCGACAATGCCGATGACGAGCGCCATGAACGGCGCCTTGATCATGCCGGCAAGCACGGTCGAGAGCGTCACCGCCTCGTGCAGGCGCGACAGGAAGGTGGCGAAGGTAATGCCCGAATAGGCATAGGCGACGGCGGCGGCACCCGCGAGCGAGGCAAAGTTGGCGATCACCGTCAGAAGCGGCAGCGCCACGGTCAGCGCCACCAGCCGCGGGAAGATCAGGACGCCGATCGGGTTCAGCCCCATCACCTTCAGCGCGTCCACTTCCTCGCGCATCTTCATGGAGCCGATTTCGGCGGTGATCGCGCTGCCCGAACGGCCGGCGATCATGATGGCCGTCAGCAGCACGCCGATTTCGCGCAGCTGCAGGATGCCGACAAGATCGACGACGAAGATTTCCGCGCCGAAGTAACGAAGCTGGAAGGCGCCCTGCTGCGCGATGATCGCGCCGATCAGAAAGGACATCAGCAGGATGATCGGAACGGCGCGCACGCCCATATGGTCGATCTGGTTGACGATCGAGGCCGGAGAAACGCCGCTGCCGCGGCCGAACTTCATCTGCGCGCCGCGCACCGCCGAGCCGAGGATATACATGGCGGCGGCCAGGTTGTCCCAGACGTCGAGCGTCATGCGCCCGATCGGCGCGAAGATGCGCTCGGTAATCGACAGCCGCTCCTTCTGCTCGGGCTCCTGCTTTTCGGGCTCCCTGGAGAAAGTGGCGATCAGCTCGTCGATATGCGGGTTGGTTCCCTCGAAGCGAACCGTCCGCCCGGCCTCTTCCTGCTGTTTCTTTAGTCGGCAAAGAAGCCAGATGCCGGCCGTATCGATATCGGTGACGCCGGAAAGGTCGAGCGTCAGGTCGCCGCTGTTGCTGCGCGAAAGCTTGTCGAAATCCTGCAGCACGAGATGGATGTTGGCGCTGCGCCAATTGCCTTCAAGATGCACGTGCTGGCCCGAGCCACCGGCTCGGTCGTCCACATGCAGCGAGGCGGCGTTGCGTTTCTCGGACTTCAAAATACTTGTGTCTTTCAATGCTTGCGGCGACAGTTCCGACTCGCGAACACTATATTCGCCGCCGGCGCGTCAATATACAGAAGCAACGCGCAATTTCCATGCTCGCAGGAGAGCAAATATGCCGCGTCACCTTGATATCCAGATGAATTCATTCCCGATTGCCGGAACTTTCACCATCTCGCGCGGGGCAAAGACCTCGGCAGAGGTGATTACCTGCACGCTGACGGAGGCAACGGCCAGAGGGCTCGGCGAATGCGTGCCCTACCGCCGCTACGGCGAGACGATGGAAAGCGTCATGGCGCAGATCGAAGCGGCCCGCCCGCTGATCGAGAACGGCGTTTCGCGCTCCGAACTGCTGCATGCCATGCCGCCGGGTGCCGCCCGCAACGCCGTCGACTGCGCGCTCTGGGATCTCGAGGCCAAGCTGACGGGCAGAAGCGTCGCCTCCCGCCTCGACCTGCGCAAGCTGAAGCCGCTGACCACGGCCTACACGATCTCGCTCGGCGAACCCGACGTGATGGCGGCCCAGGCGCGCGAACATGCGCAGCGCCCGCTCCTGAAGGTCAAGGTCGGCACCGGCGACGACGAAAGCCGCATCCGCGCCGTGCGCCAAGCCGCCCCGAACGCCGCCATCATTCTCGATGCCAACGAGGGCTGGCCGGAGGATCGGCTGGAACATCATCTTCGCATCGCCGCCGAATCCGGGATCGCGCTGGTGGAGCAGCCGCTGCCGGCCGGCCGCGACGACATGCTGGCCGAGATCGCCCGTCATGTCCTTGTCTGCGCCGATGAAAGCGTCCACCACACCGGCGATCTCGCAAGCCTTGCCGACCGCTACGACGCCATCAACATCAAGCTCGACAAGACCGGCGGCCTGACGGAAGCGCTTGAAATGAAGGAGGAAGCCCAGCGGCTCGGCTTCTCGATCATGATCGGCTGCATGGTCGGCACGTCGCTGGCGATGGCGCCGGCGGTCCTGCTGGCGCAGGATGCCGATTTCGTCGATCTCGACGGCCCGCTGCTGCTTGCCCGCGACCGCGAGCCGGGCCTGACCTATGCCGGCTCCCTCGTATCCCCGCCCGAAGCCAGCCTCTGGGGCTGAAGGTAATAGGCGATGATGACGAGCGCGAGCCCGAAGGCCGCGACGCAGGCCATGACATAATAGCTGTCGAGGCCGAGTGCGGCGTAGATATAGCCGGAGGCGATCGTCATCAGCCCCGAGGCCATGCCGATATAGAAGAAATAGGCGCCCTGGGCCGAAGCCTCCTGCGTCTCCTGCACGGTCGCCACGATGCGCCGCTGCACGCCCGTATGCACGAAGGCATAGGTGAAGCCGTGCAGGCATTGCAGCGCGAAAAAGCCGATGAAGCTCGTCTCCGTCGGGAAGAAGACCCAGCGGCAGATGCTGACGGCGCAGCCGAAACGGATCAGCGTCCAGGCGTTGAAGCGGCGGTTGAGGCGGCGCGACAGGAAGAAGACCGTCACCTCGGAGGCGACGCCCGCGCTCCAGAGAAGGCCGACCTCGGTGCCGGAAAAGCCGAGCTGGTGCCAGTAGATCGAGGAGAAGGCGTTGAGCAGCGCATGGCTTGCCTGCTGGATCGACACGCCGAGCAGCAGAAGCAGAAGATGCGGCTCGCGCAGCCCGCTGCCGGTGGTGGCCGGAAGGTTGATCGGCTGGCCGCGCCGCCGCGTCGGGCCGATGCGCGGACAGAAGATCGCCATGACGATGGTCAGCAGGAAGCCGAAGATCATCACCGGCAGCACCATGCCGCCGCCCCAGCGGCCGACCAGCTCGCCGCCTGCGAGCGTCGAGACGATGAAGGCGACCGAGCCCCAGACGCGCATGGAGCCGTAATCGAGCCCCCAGCGGCGCACGCCCGAAATCACGATCGATTCGACCACAGGCACATAGGGCGCAAAGGTCGCGCCCTGCAGCGCAAAGACGATCAGCACCGGCCAGAAATCCGTCGTCCAGTAGAGCGCGATGGCCGTCAGCAGCGACAGGATGCCCGACCAGAGCAGCACATGCGCCCGCTCCTGCATGCGGTCGGCAAAGACCGCCACGATGGGCGCCACCAGAACGCGCACCACCATGGGCACGGCGAGAATCGTGCCGATCTGGTGGTCGTTGAACTGGTGGGTCGACAGCCAGACGGGAAAGAAGGGCAGGACGATACCGTTGACCAGCAGCGGCGCGCTGTAGCACAGCGCGCTGAGCAGCCGGAAGCGCGGTGGCGCTCCCTCGCCCCTGGAGGGATTTTGAGCGGGAATCATGATGGACCTGAAGGAAACTCTGCGTTGCCTAACACATCCAATCAGACACGACTATGGCGAGAAATAGCCCGATCGAAACGATACGGATAGAATTCGAAACGATTTAAAAAATAAATAGGGCCTGTCGCCCGAAGGCAACGGCTAAATTCATGGTGCACCGGCGGCAGGCCGCCGATGCGGTACGCACACATTATTCAGGCAGCCTGCGGGGCGAGATCGCCCTCTTCAAGCAATTCGACAGATGTCAATGCCGGCACGTTGCTGGTCAGCGCGCGCCAGGTGATGAGTTCGAACGTACCGTCTTCATGCTCCACGATCGCCGTGCAGCTTTCCACCCAGTCGCCGGTATTGATGTAGCGGATGCCCTCCATATCCTCGATCACCGCATGGTGGATATGGCCGCAGATGACGCCGTCGGCGCCGCTCTTGCGGGCTTCGTCGGCCACCACGCGCTGGAACTCGCCGATGAAGTTGACGGCGTGCTTGACCTGCAGCTTGGCCCAGGCCGAGAAGGACCAGTAGGGCATGCCGAGGCGGCGGCGCACGGCGGCGAGCACCACGTTGACGCGGATCGCCATGTCGTAGGCCCAGTCGCCGAGATAGGCGAGCAGCCTTGCGTTGCGCACCACGACGTCGAATTCGTCGCCATGCAGGATCAGGTATTTCTTGCCGTCGGCGCCGTCATGGACGATTCGGTCGACCACTTCGATGCCGCCGAAATGCGTGCCCGGAAAGGCGCGCAGGAATTCGTCGTGATTGCCGGGAATATAGACGACGCGCGTGCCCTTGCGCGCCTTACGCAGCAGTTTCTGGACGACGTCGTTGCAGACCTGCGGCCAGTACCAGCTGCGCTTCAGGCGCCAGCCGTCGACGATATCGCCGACGAGGTAGATCGTGTCGGCCTCGTGATACCGCAGGAAATCCAGCAGGAAATCCGCCTTGGCGGCCTTCGAGCCCAGATGCAGATCGGAAATGAAGAGGGTGCGGAAGCGCCGGGGTTCCATCATGTCTGTCACAAGCCTTTCCGCTCGTGTCCCATCGTTCTTCGTCTGGTCTTCCAAAATCAGACTCGTGTATCAGGAAGATGACAAAGCGCGGGAAAGCCCTGCAAAGCCGTTCATACAGGCTAGATGTGGAGCGCCTGGTGGCCTTTCCACGGTGCTTCACCGGGAACGCCAACCGAACCTCCCCTTCGAGGCTCTGGCCGGCTTCACGCCAACACATTCAAATTCCGGCGCTGGCGCGAAACTCCTTCCCTAAAACATCAATCCTCAGGCAGTGCGCACCGTCGCCATCGGTTTCACGTTCTGGTTCATCCGGAACAGATTGTTCGGATCGTAACGCCGCTTGATCTCAGCAAGGCGGGCGTAGTTGGTGCCATAGGCGGCTTCGACGCGGTCGGTTTCGTCGTCAGGCATGAAGTTGATATAGGCGGTTCCCACAGCATGCGGCTTGGTGGCATCGAAAAGCTCGCGCGCCCAGCCGACGCAGCTTCCGTCCATCCCGCTTTCCCGCCAGCGGGCATGCACATTCATGACGAAATGCGAGCTGCGCTGCGGAAACGCGGTGGCCTCGTTGGCCACGCGCCCGGCAGCACCCCCGACATGGCCGATGAAGATCTCACATTCCGGGCCGGGCAGCCTGCGCACCGCCTTGAGCAGCACGTCGATCGCCGCATCGGACAGGGAAGCGAAATCCTGGCTCTTCCAGTAATTGCGCGCACCTGGTGTGAGCAGCGGATCGAAGGCCTGCTGCCAGCTGGTGAACGGCATCGGGCCGACGATATCGGCAATCGGCTTTCCGATAGCGCGCAACCTGGCAGCAGCCTTCTCACCCGCCGCGACATCTCCGCAATAGCACATCGCCAGCACCACGATCTCCTTGCCGTGCCATTCGGCCGGCAGGAAGGGCAGCGGCGGCGCCTGACGCATCACCACCCAGCAGGTCAGTTCGTCGGGCGCCGCCTCCAGCGCTTGCCGGTATTCCTTCAGCACTTTTTCCGCATCGGCGAAGGGATGCACGACTAGCCCGGCGAGAACCTCGGTGTCGAGCGGGTTGAGCTTGAACTCGAAGGAGGTCACGACGCCGAAATTGCCGCCGCCGCCGCGCAATGCCCAGAAGAGATCGGGCTTATCCGTCTCGCTCGCCTTGACCAGTTCGCCATCCGCCGTCACCACGTCGACCGAGAGCAGATTGTCGAGGGTCAGTCCGAATTTGCGAGTCAGCCAGCCGAAGCCGCCGCCGAGCGTCAGGCCGGCGATGCCTGTCGTGGAATTGATGCCGGTCGGCAGCACTAGCCCGAAGGCCAGCGTTTCCTTGTCTACATCGGCAAGGGTTGCACCCGGCTCGATCCTGGCGCGCCGCGTCTGCGGATCGACCCGCACCGATTTCATCGCCGACAGGTCGATGACGACGCCGCCGTCGCAGACGGCGTTGCCGGCAATGCCGTGCCCGCCGCCGCGCACCGAAACGAGAAGATTGTTGTCGCGCGCAAATCGCACCGCTCGAACGACATCGGCAGCGCCCGCACAGCGGGCGATGAGGCCGGGCCGCCGGTCGATCATCGCATTCCAGATCGCCCGCGCCTCGTCGTAATTCGTATCCTTGCTCGTCAGGAGACTGCCGCGAAATCCGGCGGCAAATGCATCGATGGCCACGTCATTGACCATCGCCTGACCCCTTTGCAGGGTCGTGAGGTTCAAGTTGTCCATGAGTTCCTCCATGCGACCGGCGCCCCGCACCGTCGCGTGCGGCATTCTGCGCTTGCCGCCCTCACCAGACAAGTTTCCCCAAAAGGATTAGCTGGCGGCAACCGTTCGGCACCAAGAGCCGCCCCGCCCCCCGCACGAAAACTTTCCCCACGCCGCATTTCCGTACTGTCCAGGCCGGTCGATTGATGTATGGAGGAAGCTCCAAAAGACTTCGAACAACGCTGGAGGCGGCGATGGATCACCAGGAGAAATCCAAATCGGAAAAGAATCTGACGGGCGGCAGCCTCGACGAGCAGGCGCTCTTCTTCCATCGCTATCCGCGCCCCGGCAAGCTGGAAATCCAGGCCACCAAGCCGCTCGGCAACCAGCGCGACCTGGCGCTCGCCTATTCGCCCGGCGTGGCCGCTCCCTGCCTCGCCATCCGTGACAATCCGGAACAGGCTGCCGACTATACGTCCCGCGCCAATCTCGTCGCCGTCATCTCCAACGGCACCGCCGTTCTCGGCCTCGGCAATATCGGCCCGCTGGCCTCCAAGCCGGTCATGGAAGGCAAGGCGGTGCTGTTCAAGAAATTCGCCAATATCGACGTCTTCGATATCGAAGTGGATGCGGCCGACGTCGACCAGATGGTGTCCACCGTCGCCTCGCTGGAGCCGACCTTCGGCGGCATCAACCTCGAGGACATCAAGGCGCCGGAATGTTTCCGCATCGAGAAGCAGCTGCGCGAGAAGATGAAGATCCCGGTCTTCCACGACGACCAGCACGGCACCGCCATCATCGTCGCCGCCGCCATCCTCAACGGCCTGGAACTCGCCGGCAAGAAGATCGACGAGGTCAAGATCGTCGCTTCGGGCGCCGGCGCGGCCGCGCTCGCCTGTCTCAACCTCCTGGTGACGCTCGGCGCCAGGCGCGAAAACATCTGGGTCCACGATCTCGAAGGCCTCGTCTATGAAGGCCGCGTCGAGCTGATGGACGAATGGAAGGCCGTCTACGCCCAGAAGAGCGACACGCGCACGCTCGCCGAAAATATCGGCGGCGCCGACGTTTTCCTCGGCCTGTCGGCCGCAGGCGTTCTAAAGCCGGAACTGCTGGCCCAGATGGCCGAAAAACCGCTCATCATGGCGCTCGCCAACCCGACGCCGGAAGTCATGCCGGATCTCGCCCGCGCCGCCCGCCCGGATGCGATGATCTGCACCGGCCGCTCCGACTTCCCGAACCAGGTCAATAACGTCCTCTGCTTCCCCTATATTTTCAGGGGTGCGCTGGATTGCGGCGCCGAGACGATCAACGAGGAAATGAAGATGGCCGCCGTGCGCGCCATCGCAGCCCTTGCCCGCGAGGAGCCGTCCGACGTTGCCGCCCGCGCCTATTCCGGCGAAACGCCCGTTTTCGGCCCCGATTACCTCATCCCCTCGCCCTTCGATCCGCGCCTGATCCTGCGCATCGCGCCTGAAGTCGCCAAGGCTGCGGCCGAAAGCGGCGTCGCGCGCCGCCCGATCGCCGATTTCGATGCCTATCTCGACCAGCTGAACCGCTTCGTCTTCCGCTCCGGCTTCGTCATGAAGCCGATCTTCACGGCCGCCAAGACGGCCGAGCGCAAGCGCGTCATCTTCTCCGAAGGGGAAGACGAGCGCGTGCTGCGCGCCGCCCAGGTGCTGCTCGAAGAAGGCATTGCCGAGCCGATCATCATCGGCCGCCCGCAGGTCATCGAGACGCGCCTGAAGCGCTACGGGTTGCGCATCCGCCCGCTCGCCGATTTCGAGGTCATCAACCCCGAGGACGATCCGCGCTTCCGCGAATATGTCGATCTCTACCTGCAGCTCGTCGGCCGTCGCGGCGTGATCCCGGAAGCAGCGCGCACCATCGTGCGCACCAACACCACCGTCATCGGCGCGCTGGCGCTGAAGCGCGGCGAAGCCGATGCGCTGATCTGCGGCCTCGAAGGCCGTTACGAGAAGCACCTGCGCGACGTGCGCCAGATCATCGGCAAGCGCCCGAACGTGCGCGATTTCTCCGCCCTCAGCCTGATGATCTCGCAGCGCGGCGCCACCTTCTTTACCGATACCTACGTGACCTTCAACCCGACGGCGGAAGAGATCGCCGAGGCGACGGTTCTGGCAGCGGAGGAAATCAAGCGTTTCGGCATCACCCCGCGCGCCGCCCTCGTCTCGCATTCGAACTTCGGCTCGCGCGAATCCGAAAGCGCCACCAAGATGCGCAATGCGCTGCAGCTCGTGCGCGAGGCAGCACCCGATCTCGAGGTCGACGGCGAAATGCACGGCGAAAGCGCGATCTCCGAGGAGCTGCGCCGCCGCGTCATGCCGCACACGACGCTCAATGACGAAGCCAACCTCCTGGTCTTCCCGAACCTCGATGCCGCCAACATCACGCTCGGCGTCGTCAAGTCGATGACCGACGGCCTGCATGTCGGCCCGATCCTGCTCGGCACGGCCATGCCCGCCCACATCCTGGCACCGTCAGTCACCTCGCGCGGCGTCGTCAACATGGCGGCGCTGGCCGTCGTCGAGGCCTCGCAGCCGGCCTAAACATGTCAAGCCTGTCGGGGACGCCCTATCGAGCGGCGTCCCCGATCCGACAGTTCGTCGGCGCGCTCGTTGCCGGCAATACCGGAATGGCCCTTGCACCAGGCAATGCCGATCGCCGGATTCTGCAACAGCCTGAGATCGACGGCCCTCCAGAGGTCCGCATCCGCTATCGCCCGGTTCCGGGCCTTGCCGCCGGGATTGCTCTTCTTCCAGCCGTTGTTCCGCCAGATCGCCCGCCAATGGTTGCAGCCTTCGACGGCGTAGACGGAATCGGACCAGATCAGCGCCGGCAGGCCCGCCGCCGCGCCGCCGATCCAGGCCGCCGCCTCAAGCACGGCGGTCAGTTCCATCCTGTTATTGGCGGAATTCTCCGCGCCGCCGAAGCCGGCGGCGATTTCGGCGCCGTCGCGGTAGGCGACGAAGGCCCATCCTCCCTGCCCGGAACCGGGCTCGAAACAGCCGTCCACGAAAACGTGAAGGCCCTGTCTGCCCTGCGGCATTGCCGATGCGGCTGCGCGGGAGAGCATGTCGCGTGGGATATCTGTCATATCAACTGTTTAGCTGTCACGGATGCCCCCGCGCGATTGCGGGAGCGGCGGAAACGGAGCATCGGGTCTTCTGGATAAGATCGCAAAAATGCGCTAGGAATTCATCCGAGCTTATTAAGGGAAATACGTTAAGACAAAGCGCGGCGGATTGAAGCCGCAATTCGCCGATGGATGCTTTTTCTCACTCCGGAACGACGTCGTGAAGCGCCGAAACCTGTATCTCGTCTTCTTTCTGGCATTCGCGGTTCCCGCAGAGGCGCAGACCAATGCGATCTGCGAGGATCTGCGCGGGCGTCTTGCCGACCTGCCGCAGGTGATCGGCAATGCCAACGGCACCGAGATGCGCCAATATGCGGGCGCGCTGGCCGAACAGAATCTGGAATTGCGCAAGGTGCGCGGCGATCTGCGCCGCTACGGCTGCACGTCCGGCAGCATGGTCGTCGTCGGCGGCGAGAATGCCGGCTTCTGCGAGGAGCTGGAACAGGCGCAGGCAAAGATGGTGGACAACATCCGCTACCTGCAGGACCGCCGCGACGCGTTGCGCCAGTCCGCTGTCGATCCGGCCCGCGAAGGCCTGCTGGCCGCGCTTGAAGACAATGGCTGCAACGGCGAGAGTTTCAGCGAACCCGCACAGGGCGATCTCTATGCGCCGGCCCCCTCGATCGAGGAACAGGCCATGCGCGGCGATACGTTCATTCCCCTCGGCGGCGGTGAGCGCTACGGCCTGCCGCGCGCCGAAATGCTCTCGCCCGTCAGCACCATCTGCGTGCGCACCTGCGACGGCGGCTTCTTCCCGATCAGCAACAACGCCACCTCGGTCGATTTCGGCCGCGATGCCGCGACCTGCGCCAAGATGTGCCCCGGCGTGGAGACGGAACTCTACTATCGCGATATTTCCAGCACCGAAGCCGCAAACATGATCTCGACGGCGACGGGCGCGCCCTATGGCGCGATGAAGAACGCCTTCGCCTACAAGACCCGCCCGCCCGGCGAAAAATCCGCCTGCTCCTGCAACCTGACGGCCTATTACGAGGAAATGCGCCGGAGCCAGACGGTCTCCGCGCCGGCGCCCGAGCCGCAGGGCTCGATCACCACGATCCGCACTGAGGCCCCGAAGGCCGCGAATACGCCGCCGCAGGCGCAGGTGCCGGATCGCCCCTACGATCCGGCAACCAAGGTTCGCCAGGTCGGCCCGCAATTCCTTGCCGGCGATCAGGGCAAGATCGATCTTGCCAATCCGGCCGTGTCAGGCCCGCAGCCGCAGCAGCAGCCGTAAAAGACGGCGCGGCCTTAGCCTGCCGCCTGCCCCCAGCCGTCATGGAAGACCAGCTCTTCCAGCGCCAGGCGCTGCCGCCAGCCCTTGACCGCCAGTTCCGGCTCTTCATAGAGCCGATCGACGAAACCGGCGCAGAGCCAGGCCACGACCTCGATATGATCGGGTATGCCGAGAATCTGCTTCAGGTCGCCCTCGCGAAAGATGCTGACCCAGCCGATGCCGACGCCTTCGGCTCGTGCCGCAAGCCACAGGTTCTGGATGGCGCAGACGGTGGAATAGCTGTCCATGCGCGGATTGTGCGTGCGCCCCAGCACGACGCTGCCGCTGCGGGTGGGATCGCAGGTGACGCAGATGCCGAGCGGCGCCTCGACGATTCCTTCGAGCTTCAGCGCGCGATAGGCCTGCCGCCGTTCGGCCGCAAACATCAGGGCGGCCTCTTCATTGGCCTTGACGAAAGCGTCGCGCACCCGCGCCCTCACCTCGGCGCTTTTGACCAGAACGAAATTCCACGGCTGCATGAAGCCGACCGAAGGCGCGTGATGGGCGGCCGTCAGAAGCCGCCTGATCAGGTCGTCCGGCAAGGGATCGGGCAGGAACTCGCCGCGCACGTCGCGCCGCGTCATGATTGCGTGATAGACGGCCTCGCGTTCGGCCGCAGAAAAACCGGATGCCGGGCAAACGGCATCGTCAATGGGTCGCATCGTCAAATCCCCAACAACGCAACCGCCCGCCGTCCGCGCGGGTTAGGTCTATCTTGCCAGGCCGGTCTTCTGACTCGGCGTCATCCGCCCGGCCGCTGCCTTCCCGGCCCTGCGGCCAGTGGCGTCATGAAGCGGCGGGCGTCGGCCTTACAGCGTTGGGCACGTTCCGGTCTTGCACCGGATTCCCGATTCTCCCGCCTGTGACGGCGGGCACCTGACAATCGGATCTATGGCGCGGAAACGGCACGACGGCAAGCCGCTGCGACATTGATTTCGTGGACAGGCCGAAAATGCTGGCCTAGAAGGAAGCCAGAATCCGACCGGTGCCGAAGGCGCCGAATCCCATCCCGTTGCATTCCGGTTGCCCGTGTCCCGTCTAACGCCGATGATCCTTGCGGTCGCCCTGTTCATGGAACAGATGGATTCGACCGTGATTGCCACCAGCCTGCCGGCCATTGCCGCCGATATCGGCACCTCGCCGATCGCGCTCAAGCTTGCAGTAACGAGCTACCTCGTGGCGCTGGCGATCTTCATTCCGATCAGCGGCTGGATGTCGGATCGCTTCGGCGCCCGCAACGTCTTCCGGCTGGCGATCTTCGTCTTCATGGTCGGCTCGGTCGCCTGCGCCTTTTCCAATTCCATCGCCGCCTTCGTGATCTCCCGCCTCATCCAGGGCGCCGGCGGCTCGATGATGACGCCGGTCGGCCGGTTGCTGCTGGTGCGCGGCACGCCACGTCACCAGCTGGTGAATGCCATGGCCTGGCTGACCATACCGGCGCTCATCGGCCCGATCATGGGGCCGCCGATCGGCGGCTTCCTGACCACCTATCTGAGCTGGCACTGGATCTTCTGGATCAACGTGCCGATCGGCATTATCGGCATTGCTCTCGTCACCCGCTTCCTGCCGGCGGTCGAGCCGCGCAGCCCCAAGCCGATGGATTTTCCGGGCTTCTTCCTTTCAGGGATAGGTTTTGCCGGTTTCGTCTTCGGCATTTCCGTCATCAGCCTGCCGGCCGTTCCCATCGTCTACGGTTATGTCACCGTCGCCGTCGGCATCCTCTCCGGCATCCTCTATTTCGTGCACGCGAAACGCACGCCGCATCCGCTGCTCGATCCGAAAATGTTCCGTTATCCGATGTTCCGGGCGGCGATTCTCGGCGCTTCGAATTTCCGCATGGGGCTTGGCGCGCTGCCCTTCCTCCTGCCGCTGATGCTGCAGCTCGGTTTCGGGCTGACGCCGCTGCAGTCCGGCTCGATCACCTTCGTCAGCGCGCTCGGCTCCATGGGCTCGAAATTCGCGGCATCGCGCACCTACAATGCCTTCGGCTTCCGCAACGTCATCGCGCTGACGACCTTCCTGGCGGCGATCTTCCTGGGCATCAACGGCTTCTTCACCGCCGAAACGCCTGTCTACGTCATCATGGGCTGTCTTCTCGTCGGCGGCCTGCTGCGCTCCATGGCCTTCTCGGGCGTCAACGCCATGGCCTTCGGCGATGTGGACGAGGCGGACAGCAGCCAGGCAACCGCCATCAATGCCGTGGCGCAGCGCATCTCCATGGCCATGGGCGTTGCCGTGGCCGGCACGATCCTGGAAGTCTCCGCAAGCTTCCATGGCGGCAGGCTCACGGTCGGCGATTTCCACATCGCCTTCTTCATCGTGGCGACGATCTCGGCGCTTGCCTGCATCACCTTCCTGCGCCTGCCCGCCAATGCCGGCGAGGAACTGACGACGCGGCGCCGCAAGAACCGGCATCCGGAAGAGGCAATGGCGGAAAGCCGCTGAAAACTTCACCGACCCGTCATTTTTCCTCACAGATTCCGCGTGACAATTCCAATTCGCATGTCTACATAGGCGGCATGTCGATTTCGTCCGTTTACGCATCGCGATTTTATTCGTACCGCTGCTTCCAGCGGATGCGGGTCTGTGCGTAACCGAAACTAACGCGACGACAACCCGAACAGCCGCTAGTCTACCTGGCGGCTTTTTTGTTCCGCACGGTATGACCAAACAGGAGAGCATACCGTGACCGATACCATTGATGATCTGCGCATCGTCGAGATCACCCCGCTGACCAAGCCTGCCGACATCCTCTCGGAAATCCCGCGCGACCGCGCCGTCACCGAGACCGTGACCGGCACGCGCGATACGATCCACAATATCCTGACGGGCAAGGACGACCGCCAGCTCGTCATCATCGGCCCCTGCTCGATCCACGATCCGGCAGCCGCCCGCGAATACGCCTCCCGCCTCGTCGAGCAGCGACGACGCCTCTCCGGCGATCTCGAAATCGTCATGCGCGTCTATTTCGAAAAGCCCCGCACCACCGTCGGCTGGAAGGGCCTGATGAACGACCCGCATCTTGACGGCAGCTACCGCATCGAGGAAGGCCTGCGCCTCGCGCGCCGCCTGCTGCTCGACATCAACGCCATGGGCCTGCCGGCCGGCTGCGAATTCCTCGATACGATCACGCCGCAATACATTGCCGATCTCGTCAGCTACGGCGCCATCGGCGCGCGCACGACCGAAAGCCAGATCCACCGCCAGCTCGCCTCGGGTCTCTCCTGCCCGATCGGCTTCAAGAACGGCACGGACGGCGGCGCGCGCATCGCGCTCGACGCGATCGTCGCGGCCTCCCAGCCCCACCATTTCCCGGCCGTCACCAAGGACGGACAGGCCGCGATTGCGTCTACCCGCGGCAACGAGGACTGCCACATCATCCTGCGCGGCGGCAAGCGGCCGAACTACGAGGCTGCCGACGTCCAGGCCGTCATCGCCGAGGCGATCAAGCTCGGCGTCGATCCGCGCATCCTCATTGACGCCAGCCACGCCAACAGCAACAAGGACCCGATGAACCAGCCGAAGGTCGTCCGCGACGTCGCCGGCCAGATCGTCGCCGGCAACCACCATATCAAGGGCATGATGATCGAGAGCAACCTCGTCGCCGGCCGCCAGGACCTCGTCCCCGGCAAGCCGCTGGTCTACGGCCAGTCGATCACCGACGGCTGCATCGGCTGGGATATGTCGGTGGATGTGCTTGAGGATTTGGCGAAGGCTGTCCGCGAGCGGCGGAAGGCTGCTGTTGCGGCCTGAGTGGCACTATCCAAGCGCGGCGGGAGATATCCCGCCGCCCTCAATCAAAACGTGGGCGATTCTGTCAGCGAAAATTGAATCGCCGTCTCACGATGTCGAAAAAAAGCAGTACCGACCCGGAGGCAAGGGATCCGCTCCACATACACACCGCCCACACTACAGAGTAGTCCAGCGGGCCAAAAAGGCTGACACCAGTTTCACACTTTGCGTTTTGGCATGTCGAGGGGACAAATGCGGCGGCATAGGTGACAATCGCTGCCGACAAGAAAAAGCCGGCAGCTCTAAAAAACGATTTCGTATCAGAGAATTCCGCGTTCCGCAAAACCGCTACCTTAAGCTTTAACACGAGGTAGAAGGCTGCCCACAGGCAGGGGATCATCGTCAGGAAAACGGCGATGAACATGGACGCTGGTGTTCTCGAGAAGTTGGCGACAAAAATGTTCCCATAGAAATAGGGAAGCACAAGATTGGTCGAGAAGGCGACAGACCAGTGTTTGCCCCAGCCGCTGTAAATCATCCACAGGCCGAAGAGAGCAAAAAAAACTGGCACAGGTGGGAAAAGCCAGTTCGACATTAAAAAATCCCTCAACCTAGCGCCCATCGTGTCGCGTCGATGTGCTTGTTACGTCAAGTTGCAATGAAACGCTAGTGCCCACCACCCCATCATCAAGTAGTGGTGCGCACCCCTCAAGACTTCGCCGGAAAATAACGCACGTAGGCGAATTCCTCGCCATCTGGCGACCAGTTCGGCACATTGATCGTGCCCTGCCCGCCAAACAGCTCGAACAGCTCCGTCAGGTTGCCGCCGTCCATGTCCATCATGCGCAGGCGCACGTTGAGATCGCGCGGATGGTCGAAAACGTCGGGGTCGTAGGAGAGGATCAGTACCTTGTCGTTGTCGGGCGACGGATGCGCAAACCAGTTGCCGTAATTGTCCGATGTCACCTGCTCAAGACCCGTGCCGTCCGGGTGGATGCGCCAGATCTGCATCAGCCCGGTGCGGCTGGAATTGAAATAGATCCACTGCCCGTCCGCCGACCAGTCCGGCCCGTCGTTGCGGCCCTCGCCATGCGTCAGCCGCTTCTCCTCGCCGCCATCGACCGAGATCGTGTAGATATCGAAGAGGTCGTTGCGGATGCCGCAATAGGCAAGCTCGCGCCCGTCGGGCGACCAGCCGTGCCAGTAGGACGGCAGGTTCTTGGTGATCAGCCGCGGCTTGCCGCCCTCGATCGGCAGGATATAGATCGCCGACTTGCCGAACTCGGTCTTGTCGGAAATGACGATCTGCTCGCCATCCGGCGAAATGCCGTGGTCGTTGTTGCAATGGACGGCAAAGCCGGTATCGACCCGCTCGACCAGATCGCTGCCGTCGAGCCGCAGGCGATAGAGCAGCCCGTCGCCGTTGATCAGCAGATAGGCCCCGTCGCGCGAGAAATTCGGCGCCTCCACCAGCGCTTCCGTCTGCCAGACGACACGGCTTTCGCCCCGCCGCACATTGTAGATTTCAACTGAGCTGCGCATTCATCCCTCCCAGGTTTTTGAAGCGTCTCAGCGATCCCGGAACCGGTTGGTGATCGGGTAGCGCCGGTCGCGGCCGAAATTCTTCTTGGTGATCTTCACGCCCGGCGCCGACTGGCGGCGCTTGTATTCCGCGAGATAGAGCAGATGTTCGACGCGGTGTACCGTCTCGACATCATGGCCGCGCGCCACGATTTCCTCGACCGCCATTTCCCGCTCGACCAGGCATTCGAGAATGTCGTCCAGCACCGGATAGGGCGGCAGCGAATCCTGGTCCTTCTGGTCCGGGCGAAGTTCGGCCGACGGCGCCTTGTCGATGATGTTCTGCGGAATGACCATGCCGGAAGGGCCGAGCGCATCCGGCGGCACGTTTTCGTTGCGCCAGCGGGCGAGCGCATAGACCTGCATCTTGTAGAGGTCCTTGATCGGGTTGAAGCCGCCGTTCATGTCGCCGTAGAGCGTGGCGTAGCCGACCGACATTTCCGACTTGTTGCCGGTCGTCACCACCATGGAGCCGAACTTGTTGGAGATCGCCATCAGGATGACGCCGCGTGCGCGGCTCTGCAGGTTTTCCTCGGTGATGCCGCTGTTCGTGCCCTCGAAAAGGTTCGACAAGGCCGAGGAAAAGCCCGTCACCGGCGCCTCGATCGGCACGATGTCGTAGCGGCAGCCAAGCGCTTTGGCGCAATCGGCCGCGTCCTTCAGCGAATCCTCGGACGTATAGTGATAGGGCAGCATGACCGTGCGCACCCGCTCTTCGCCGAGCGCGTCGACGGCGATCGCCGCGCAGATCGCCGAATCGATGCCGCCGGAAAGGCCGAGCACGACATTCCTGAACCCGTTCTTGTTCACATAGTCGCGGAAGCCGAGCAGGCAGGCGCGGTAATCGGCCTCTTCGCCCTCGGGAACGCGCGCCATCGGCCCTTCCGAGCAATGCCAGCCTTTTTCCGTGCGCTTCCAGGTGGTCACGGCGAGCGTCGCTTCGAACTGGCTGAGCTGGAAGGCGAGCGACCTGTCGGCATTGAAGGCAAAACTTGCGCCGTCGAAGACGAGTTCGTCCTGGCCGCCGAGCTGGGCGGCATAGACCATCGGCAGGCCGGTCTCGATCACCTGCTTTAGCACGACCTGATGGCGGATATCGACCTTGCCGCGATAATAGGGCGAGCCGTTCGGCACGAGCAGGATTTCCGCCCCGCTCTCGGCCAGCGTCTCGCACACGCCGAGATCGCCCCAGATATCCTCGCAGATCGGGATGCCGATGCGCACGCCGCGGAAATTCACCGGACCGGGCATCGCGCCCTGGTCGAAGACACGCTTCTCGTCGAACTCGCCGTAATTCGGCAGGTCGATCTTGTCGCGCACCGCAATCACCTTGCCGCCGTCGAGCACGGCGACGGAATTGTAACGCCCCGTCTCGTCCTGGCGCGGAAAGCCGATGACGATGCCCGGCCCGCCATCGGCCGTATCGGCCGCCAGGCTTTCGACGGCCTTCCAGCAGGCGCGGATGAAGGCCGGCTTGAGAACCAGGTCTTCAGGCGGATAGCCCGAGATGAAAAGCTCGGTCATCATGAGCAGATGCGCGCCCTGCCGGGCCGCGTCGGCGCGCGCCTCGCGCACCTTGGCAAGGTTTCCGGCGATATCGCCCACCGTGGGGTTCAGCTGGGCGATGGCGATGTTGAAGATCTGGGAGAGAGCGTTTTCCTGTGTCATGTCATTCATTTAATCCGCCCCTTCGTGCACCGCAATAAGCCGCTTGAAAAGCCGTAGCGATCTGCGGCGAAAATTTGATGAAGGCGGCGCCGGTGCCGGAACCCATCCCTGCGTTTGCCTTGCGCGACGCCGATGCGCATTGCAATTTGCGGCATTGGCGGAATACTGCGCGCCAATTCGATCCATTTCCGGGACAATGCCATGTATAACCTTCCGAATTTCGTCCACCTGCATTTCGGCAAGCCGGCCGACGAACTCGGCGATATCGAAAAGCGCGTGATCGCCAAGGCGCACGAACGCAGGATCATCTCCACCGACGTCAACGCCGCCTTTTCCGCCGAAGCCTCCTTCGGCGAGCGGCTGGCCGACGGCATCGCCCGCGTCGGCGGTTCCTGGTCCTTCATTCTCGCCTTCATCGGCTTTCTGGTGGTCTGGACGATCGTCAACACGGTCATCCTGCTGTCGCGCGCCTTCGATCCCTACCCCTTCGTCTTCCTCAACCTGATCCTCTCCATGCTCGCCGCCATCCAGGCGCCGATCATCATGATGTCGCAGAACCGGCAGGCCGAGCGCGACCGTTTCGAAGCCGCCAAGGATTATGAGGTAAACCTGAAGGCGGAACTGGAAGTGCTGTCGCTGCACCAGAAGATCGATATGCATGTGCTGACGGAACTGACGGCCGTGCGCGAGGAAATCGCCCGCCTGCATTCCATTCTGGGAGAGCGCGGGCAGGCCTGATGCGCAGACGGAATTTGCAAAGGAATCTTTGCAAAGATTTGTTTGCGGTATTATGCTGGCGGCATGAAGACACCAGCCGATCCTGACGCAAGGCCAGCAATCTCCCGCAACGTCAGCCGGGTCGTTCCCGACGTCACGGCGCTGAAGGCGCTTGCCCATCCCGTGCGCCTGCGCATGCTCGGCATGCTGCGCATCGACGGACCCGCCACGGCAACCGAGCTTGCCGTGCGCCTCGGCCTCAACAGCGGCGCCACCAGCTATCACCTGCGCCAGCTTGCCCAATACGGTTTCATCGAGGATGCGCCGGGTCCCTCGCGCCGCGATCGCAGATGGCGTGCAAGTCACGAGATCACCTCGGTGCCGGCCGCCGAAAGCGAAGGCGAAGCTTTCGACATGGATGTCGCCTTCACGCAGGCCGCATTGTCGCTGCAGGTCAGCCTGATGCAGAAGGCGGTCGAGGAATATGCCGAACTGCCGCTTGCATGGCGCAGGGCGAGTGCGGCCAACGACATCGTCATACCCCTGACGCCGGCGCAGGCCGAAGCGCTGACCGGGCGGCTGAACGATATCGTGATGGAAGCGATGGCCGCCGCCCCGCCGCTCGGAAAGCCCCTGCCCGCCGATATGGTGCCCTTCTCGGTCATGCTGCACGCCTTCCCCTATCCGGGCCGGGTGCCGCATGGCGAAGACGGGAACGAGCCGTGAGCGGGCGCCGCCCCTTCCTCGCGCTCGCCCTTGCCGAAACGCTCTCCCTGTCCGGCACGCGGCTCTCCGGCGTCGCCATTCCCTGGCTGGTGCTGAGCACGACGGGCAGCCCGGTGCTGACCGGTCTCGTCGCCATGATGGAAATGCTGCCCTATGTCGTCGCCAAGGCGCTGGGCGGCCCCCTGATCGACCGCCTCGGCGCCCGGCGCATTGCCATTGTCTGCGACGCTGCATCGGTGGTCGCGGTCGGCCTCGTGCCGTTCCTGCATCTCTTCGGCCTGCTGACCATGCCGCTCCTGCTTCCGATCGTCTTTGCCATGGGCGTGCTGCGCGGCCCCTCCGACGCCGCCAAGCAATCCATGGTGCCTGATATCGCCGATCTGGCCTCGGTGCCGCTGGAGCGCGTGACGGGCGTCGTCGGCGCCATAGAGCGCCTGGCATCGACGGCCGGAGCGGCCGGCGCCGGCGCATTGATCGCCCTTGCCGGGCCGGGCCAGGCGCTGGTCGTCAACGCTTTCACCTTCGCCGCTGCGGCCATGACCGTCGCAGCCGGCATCCCCGCATTGCCGCGTGCCCCGGCGGCCGGACCGGCCGGTATCTCCGCCTACGGCCGGGAACTGGCGGAAGGCTGGCGTTTCCTGCGCGGCGACGCGGTGCTGGTCGCAATCGTGCTGATGGTGGCAACCACCAACCTGCTCGATCAGGCCTTCGCCGCCGTCCTGTTGCCGGTCTGGACGCAGGCCTCGGGCAATGGGCCGGCCCTGCTCGGCATCATGTTCGCCGCCTTCTCCGGCGCCTCGATCGCCGGCGCCATGCTTGCCGCCGTCATCGGCGAGCGCCTGCCGCGCCTTGCCGTCTACACGGTCGCCTTCCTGCTGGCCGGCTTTCCGCGCTTCCTGGTCTTTGCGGTGGATTCGCCGCTCGTGCTCATCTTCGCCACGCTCGCCATTGGCGGCTTCGCCTCGGGTTTTCTCAATCCCATCCTCTCGGCCGTGCTGTTCGAGCGCATCCCGAAGCCGTTGACCGGCCGCGTCACGTCGCTGAACGCCGCGCTCTGCTGGGCGCTGCTTCCATTCGGAGGGCTGGTCGGCGGCGTGCTGATCGATGCCCTGGGCCTGTCTGCGGCCCTGTTCCTGACGGGCCTTGCCTATCTCATCGCCACGCTCTCGCCCCTGGCGCATCAAGGCTTTCGCGGCTTCGAGAAGAAGAAACGTGCGGACAACTTGCTGTCTTCGTAAGCCCGCTACGCCTTTTTGCCCATTGCCGTCATTTTTGCTTTGCATCAATTTACGACGGTTAACGCGTATCGCCGCCGCAAGCGGGTGAGCGTGGCCTCGTCGAAGGGGCGCGCGCAAGCCCGCACGGAGGCGAACGTGCCTAGCCATGTTTGAACGCAGTTTTGCGCTGGCGGCGGACCTTCTTCCGACAGGCGGCGCCGCAGCCAGTCCAACATCACCTGAAAAATCGGAGCCAGACCATGCCTTTCATCAAGACTACGGACGGAACTGAAATCTTCTACAAGGATTGGGGTTCGAAGGACGCCCAGCCGATCGTCTTCCATCACGGCTGGCCGCTCAGCGCCGACGACTGGGACGCGCAGATGATGTTCTTCCTCGAAAAGGGTTTCCGCGTCATCGCCCATGACCGGCGTGGCCATGGCCGCTCCACCCAGACCTTCGAAGGCAACGAGATGGACACCTATGCGGCCGACGTCGCCGCGCTGACCGACCATCTCGATCTCAGGAACGCCATCCATATCGGCCACTCCACCGGTGGCGGCGAAGTCGTCCATTATGTTGCCCGCGCCAAGGAAGGCCGCGTCGCCAAGGCGGTAATCATCGGCGCCGTGCCGCCCGTCATGGTCAAGTCGGACAAGAACCCCGGCGGCCTGCCGCTCGAAGTCTTCGACGGCCTGCGTGCGGCTCTCCTTGCCAACCGCGCCCAGTTCTTCCTCGATCTCCCGACCGGCCCCTTCTACGGCTTCAACCGTGAGGGCGCGAAGGTCAGCCAGGGCGTCATCGAAAACTGGTGGCGCCAGGGCATGATGGGCGGCGCCAAGGCCCATTACGATTGCATCAAGGCCTTCTCCGAAACCGACTTCACCGAAGACCTGCAGAAGATCACCGTGCCTGTCCTCGTCATGCACGGCGACGACGACCAGATCGTCCCCTATGCCGATTCCGCGCCGCTTTCGGCCAAGCTCCTGAAGAACGCCACGCTGAAGACCTATCCCGGCTTCCCGCACGGCATGTGCACCACGCATCCCGAAATCATCAACCCGGACATCCTGGCCTTCATCAAGGGCTGAGTTTCCTGGCGAACATGGCGGAAGGCGCGTCCCTGCGGCGCGCCTTCCGTTATGGATGGTGTCGGAACTGCCCCCCAGCAGTCCGAGACATGACCCTTGCCGAAACAGGCCGCCGTCGTCCACTCTGCGATTCCGCTCTGGTGCCCTGCGCAGATGAAGGAAACAGTCCTTGGAAATTCCTCCCCAGTTCCATATTGCGCAAACGCCCGGCTGGCTGGTGAACCATCGCATCAACTCCGCCCTGCCCGGCTATCTCATGGTCAGTTCCCGAAACTTTACCAACGACCTTTCGGACCTGTCGCCGGAAGCGCTCGCCGAACTCGGCCCGCTGCTGGCGAAAGCACAGAAGGTCCTCGGCGGCAGGCTTGGCGCAAAACGCGTCTATATCGGCCGATACGGCCACACGCCCGGACTTCCCGTCCACTTCCACATCATCCCGGTCTATGACTGGGTGGAAGCGCTCTTCTGGCGCGACGAGCGATACCGCCTGCTCCAGACCTTTGCCGAAGGCCCCGGCGAAACCCCGACCGACGGCGCCGAACTGACCTTCTTCATCTGGCGGGAATTCTGCGAAAGGGCCGACCCGCCCGCGATCGAAGGACCGCCCGTGGCACAAACGATCGAATTGCTGCGGGAGGCCATGCGCAACTGATGTCTGGTGAACGACTTGAGCACGCCGGAAGAAAAGAGTCTTTCGCGCCCAATGACTTGGGCGCACTGGATTCCTGTGACGGGCACAGGAATGAGGTGGTGAATGGGCGGACGCCCAACAAACAGAAAGCCCAGCTTCACAGCCGGGCCTTCCGTTCTACTCACTACTCACTATTCGCTATTCTCCATCAAGCGCTCGCAGCCACCGCTTCTCGTCACTGACCTTCTTCATCCGGCGGCAAATTCTGCGAAAGGTCCGACCCGCCCGCGATCGAAGGACCGCCCGTGGCGGAAACGATCGAATTGCTGCGGGAGGCCATGCGCAACTGATGCCTGGTGAGCGACTTGAGCATGCCGGAAGAAAAGAGTCTTTCGCGCCCAATGACTTGGGCGCACTGGATTCCTGTGACAGGCACAGGAATGAGGTGGTGAATGGGCGGCAGCCCAACGACCAGAAAGCCCAGCTTCGCAGCCGGGCCTTCCATTCTACTCACTATTCACTACTCACTACTCACTATTCACTATTCGCCATCAAGCGCACCGGATCTGAAGACGAATTTGAACAGGAGGACGCAGCCGAACTGATCGAGCAGGAGCAGCCGTGCCGACGGACGTGTTCGCATCAAACTTACCCCTTGTGCCATCGCTCATCAGAATGGCAGTAAAAGAAAATCACAACTTCCGGTGCAAGAAAATATCAAATGCTTCGTTTCGCCTTCCGCTTCGCAGTCGCCGTCTTTCTGACCTTGCTCACCCAGATTGGCGGTATCGCTTATCTCGTGGGCCTTGCAGTTACGCGCCGCTGGGGCGTGCGCAGATGGGTGCCGAAGCTTGCGATCTTCCTGCTCGTCTATACTAGCCTGATACTCGCCACCAGCATCGTTGCACCGATCTTCGGGCGTGTTCCCCTGTCCTGTCTGGCAGACGCTTCGGATAAGCTCGTCGTCCGCTCACCGATCTACTGTGCTCTCAATCGCAACTATGTAACGCCGCGTCTGCGCGATCTGGCCCATGCGTTGGCCGATCATATGGACAAGGAATTTCCCGGAACGACGACGATCGCGCTGGATGCCAATTTCCCCTTCCTTGCCGGCTTTCCCCTGCTGCCGCACCTGTCGCATACCGACGGCAGAAAGCTCGACCTCGCCTATTACTATAAGGATGCCAGCGGCAACTTCCTCGATGGCGGCACCCGCTCACCGATCGGCTATTTCGCCTTCGAGCAACCCGCCGATGGCGAGGAGCAGCCATGCAAAGGACGGAATGACTGGCTGACCGGGCGATGGGATCTGGATGTGCTGCAGCCGCTGTTTCCGGACTATCGGCTTGAGGAGCAGCGGATGGTTGCCGCGATCAATTGGCTGACCGCCGAGGGCGTGAGCCGGTTCGGAGTGGACAAGGTATTTATCGAGCCGCATCTGAAAAATACGCTCGGTATTTTCGACGATCATGTGCGTTTTCAGGGATGCCGGGGGGACTGTCAGGAATTCTGTGCGTGAGGCCATGATGATGGAAAGGAGAGAATCATCACATGGCTATCGACAAGGAACTTCTGGACCAGCTTTTGGCTGGCCGCGATCCGTCTGAGGTGTTTGGCA
>NZ_JBHSOR010000001.1:0-47093 GCF_042656325.1 Rhizobium sp. GCM10022189 | reverse complement strand
CCAAACCAGCCATGACATGAAGGCAAAAGGCCGCAACTTCGTCTGCCTCACGGCCAAACCGGAAACAACCAAACCTTCAAAAACAAAACCCGCCGAAAAAATCGACGGGTTTGTCAGCGGTCTGAGGCGGCCATTGGCCGCCTTTTTTTATTTCCGTGCCCACAGCACCTTGAAGCGGGCGTTGCGGCAGGTTTCGCCGCTTTCCTTGAAATGCTCCGCCAGCACCGGCTCATAGGGCAGGCCGCGATTGGCGACCAGCATCAGCCGCCCGCCGCCGCGCAGCGCAGAGGCTGCCGTCTTGATCATCGCCTGGCCGAGCGAAGGTTCGGCCGCGTGCCCCTCATGAAAAGGCGGGTTCATGATGACGAGATCGTATTTGTCCCGCACCTGCTCGCCCGCCAGATCGTGCCAGAAGAAGCGCGCAGGCGCGTTCGGGCAGTTCTCTGCCAGATTGGCCTTCGCAGCCTCCAGCGCCTCGTAATTGGCCTCGTAGAGGTCAAGGCGGGCAAGGTTTGGAGACTTCTCGGCCAGCTCGACCGAAAGATAACCCCAGCCGGCACCGAAATCGGCCGCGTCGCCCGTAAAATCGGTCGGCAGGCGCGAGGCGAGAAGCTGCGAGCCGGCATCGAGCCTGTCATGCGAGAACATGCCGGGCGAGGCGATGAAACGGCCTTCGACGCGAACCGGCGACTTGCCGAATTTCGCGACGATCGCGCTGATATCGGCCGGCCGTCCGAACCAGAAGGCGACGCCATGATATTTCGGCATGTGCTCGATTTCGAGGCCGAAACCTTCCATCCGCTTGCGCAGCGGCTGAATGCCGTCTTCCTTGCCGCCTGCAACGAGGATCAGGCCGCCGGCTTTGACGCGGGAAAGGGCCGCGGCGATACTGGCCTCGTTCTCACCCTTGTGTTTGGTGCAGAGCACCAGCGCGGCATTGTAATCCTCGCCTTCGATCTCCGGCGTGGCCTCGATACGCTGGGCGAGCAACTGCCTGTAAAGCGGCTTGAAGCCCTGCACGGCCGCAAGCGAGGCGGCAAAGCCTTCCGGCAGCGCAAAGCCTGCCTCGGCGCCCAGGAAGAGCACACGCTCGCCTTCGCCGGGAGGCGTGACGGTTTCGCTGGCAAAGGGATGAAAGAGGGTCTTCAGCGTCTCGCGGCTCATGGTCTGGTCCCGTCGTCTGGAGCAATTCCAGGGAAATGCGCTGGCGGTTTTCGTCCGCATGTGCGCAGAGGTCGAATACAAAAAGGGCGCGGAAACAATCCCGCGCCCGGATATCAGAGGAGAAGGCGCGGCTTATTCGGCCGCTTCATCCTTCTTCTTGTCGCCCTTTTCGGCAGCCGGGATTTCCTGGCCGGTGGCCTGGTCGACGACCTTCATGGAGAGGCGAACCTTGCCGCGCTCGTCGAAGCCGAGCAGCTTGACCCAGACCTTGTCGCCTTCCTTGACGACGTCCTGGGTCTTTGCGACGCGCTCGGAAGCGAGCTGCGAGATGTGGACGAGGCCGTCACGCGCACCGAAGAAGTTGACGAATGCGCCGAAGTCGGCGGTCTTGACGACCGTGCCTTCGTAGATCTGGCCAACTTCCGGCTCGGCGACGATCGAATGGATCCACTTGCGGGCCGCTTCGATTTCCTTGCCCGAAGAAGAGGCGATCTTGACGGTGCCGTCGTCTTCGATGTTGATCTTCGCGCCGGTCTTTTCGACGATTTCACGGATGACCTTGCCGCCGGAGCCGATGACTTCGCGGATCTTGTCGACCGGAATGTTCATGACTTCGATACGCGGTGCGAATTCGCCGAGCTGGCCGCGGCTCTCGGTGATGGCCTTTGCCATTTCGCCGAGAATGTGGGCGCGACCGCTCTGTGCCTGGCTGAGAGCGACCCTCATGATCTCTTCGGTAATACCGGCGATCTTGATGTCCATCTGCAGCGAGGTGATGCCGTCGGCAGTACCCGCAACCTTGAAGTCCATGTCGCCGAGGTGGTCTTCGTCACCGAGAATGTCGGAGAGGACGGCGAAACGGTCGCCTTCGAGGATCAGGCCCATGGCGATACCGGCAACCGGCTTGGCGAGCGGAACGCCGGCATCCATCAGCGCCAGCGAGGTGCCGCAGACGGTTGCCATTGAGGACGAGCCGTTGGACTCGGTGATTTCCGAGACGACGCGCAGCGTGTAGGGGAACTGTTCAGCCGACGGCAGCATCGGGTGGATGGCGCGCCATGCAAGCTTGCCATGGCCGATTTCGCGGCGGCCCGGCGAACCCATGCGGCCGGTTTCGCCGACGGAATAGGGCGGGAAGTTGTAGTGGAGCATGAACTGCTCCTTGTACATGCCGGTCAGGCTGTCGACATACTGTTCGTCTTCGCCGGTGCCGAGCGTGGCAACGACGATCGCCTGCGTTTCACCGCGGGTGAAGAGGGCAGAACCGTGCGTACGCGGAAGCAGGCCGACTTCGGCAACGATCGGGCGAACCGTTTCCAGGTCGCGGCCGTCGATGCGGCTCTTGGTGTCGAGAATGTTCCAGCGGACGATCTTGGCCTGCAGATGCTTGAAGATCGCGCCGACTTCCTCGGCCGTGTACTTGGCCTCGACGCCTTCCGGCAGGAAGTGGGCCTTGACCTTGGCCTTGACGGCGTCCACAGCGGCGTAACGGTCGGCCTTCTGGGTGATCTTGTAGGCTTCGCGCAGCTCGGCTTCGAAATGCTTCAGCATCTCGCCTTCGAGTTCGGAATAGTCTTCCGGCTGGAAGTCGCGCGGCTCCTTGGCTGCGACTTCGGCGAGCTTGATGATTGCGTCGAGAACCGGCTGGAAGCCCTTGTGGCCGAACATGACGGCGCCGAGCATGACGTCTTCCGGCAGTTCCTTGGCTTCGGATTCGACCATCAGAACGGCGTCATAGGTGCCGGCAACGACAAGGTCGAGGCTCGACTCGTCCATCTCGTCGAGATGCGGGTTCAGCACGTATTCGCCGTTGATGTAGCCGACGCGCGCGCCGCCGACCGGACCCATGAAGGGAATGCCGGACAGTGTGAGTGCGGCCGAGGTCGCGACCATGGACAGGATGTCCGGATCGTTCTCTAGGTCATGCTGGACGACGGTGACGACGACCTGCGTGTCGTTCTTGTAGCCTTCCGGGAAAAGCGGACGGATCGGGCGGTCGATCAGGCGAGAAACGAGGGTTTCGTTTTCGCTCGGACGGCCCTCGCGCTTGAAGTAGCCGCCGGGGATCTTGCCGGCTGCGTAGGTCTTTTCCTGATAGTTGACCGTCAGCGGGAAGAAGTCCTGGCCGGGCTTCGGGGCCTTGGCGGAAACGACGGTCGCCAGAACGACGGTCTCGCCGTAGGTGGCGAGGACCGCGCCGTCAGCCTGACGGGCGATTTTGCCGGTTTCGAGCTTGAGCGGGCGGCCTGCCCACTCGATTTCTACGGTATGTGTATCGAACATGTCTTGTCCTTCAATGCGGCCGGCGCGCCTTCTCCGTCTGGAGCAGCGCAGGGTCGGCCGCAATCAGTGTGACGTATCACGGGCAAGACAACGGGAAGCTTTGGACGGACGGTTTCCGTTAGAGGAAACCGGGCCAAAGCTCTTGCGAAACTCTGGCCGAAAGCATCCGGCAATCCTGCCCCATGACAGGTCAACGGTTGGTCTGGCAGAACCGGCCCATCCGGGCCTGCCGTCTTTCCATTCACACAGATAGCGCGCGCCTGGAAAATGTCATCGGGAGACGTATCCCCGAAAAAACATCCGGCGGGCGAAGAGCTTCGCCCGCCGGAAAATCATTAGCGGCGGATACCCAGGCTGTTGATCAGCTTGGAGTAGCGGGCCTCGTCCTTCTTCTTGAGGTAGTCAAGAAGCGAGCGGCGGCTGGAAACGAGCGTCAGCAGGCCACGGCGGGAATGGTTATCCTTCTTGTGGTCCTTGAAGTGTTCGGTCAGGTTGTTGATGCGCTCGGTCAGGATGGCAACCTGGACTTCCGGAGAACCGGTGTCGCCTTCGGCGGTCGCATATTCCTTGATCAGCGCAGCCTTGCGCTCAGCAGTGATCGACATCGGACAATCCTTTCTATGAGAGGAATTAAAGTCGCCAAAAGCCGGGATGTCGTCCAGCCTTGGCCGCGAATGCAATCGGGGATACCCCTATGCTGGCGCTGCCTATAAACCAAATAAGCGGCAATGGAAAGAGGGGTCCCGATTGCGGCCTGTCAGCGTCCTGCCATGGCGTCCCGGATCATCGCGTCATAACCCGCCGGATCCTGCAGCATGGCGAAATGGCTGGCATCCTTCAGGACGACAAGTTTTGCGCCCGGAATTTCCTTCGCCATCATTTCCGTATGGTCGAGCTTCACAGCCTCGTCATGGTCCCCAATCGCGAGTGTGACCGGCACCGTGATCTTGCCGAGATCGGCTGCCGTCCAGGCGGGCTGCGTCGCCCACATCTCCGAGATCTGGTTGACGAAGGCATCATATTCGTTCGGTGTCGGTGACAGCTTCCTGTAATATTCGCCGGCGACGTTGATATAATCGTTGAAGGTCTTGTTGGTCATGACGTCGGCCTTCACGCCATCGGTCGTGACATTGGCCGCCTGGGCGATGACCCGCGTCAGCTTCTCGGGATTCTTCATCGCCATATCGATGCCGATGATGCCGCCGTCAGACCATCCGACCAGCGTCACCTTGCCGACCTTCAGATAGTCGAGCAACGCCACGTAGTCCGATGTCATCAAGTCATAGCCGAAAGGCTGCTGGCCGCGCGTGGAGCGGCCATGCCCGCGGCTGTCGGCAACGATGACGAGATGGTCTTTTGCAAAATCGGCGACCTGGTGGCCCCAGACATCGGCATTTCCAAGCCCGCCGTGAATGAAGAGGATCGGGTCCCCCTCGCCATATTCGGCGTAATACATCCTGATGTCGTTGATATCGGCCATGCCGCTCGCCTTCGGCGCCGGCATGGGAGGAAAGGCCGGAAGTTCGGCCCAGCGCTCGGCGGATTGAGCGATCGTAATCGTCAGCAACAGCGAAAAGAACGTCAGCATTCCCAAGGCGATTCTGCGCATATTCTTCCCCTTTGACGGGCCGTCATGGCCCGTCGGGAAAGATATCGCATCACCGTCTTCTGACAATTGCCGCTGTTTGTGACCGTCAGGCGAAAACGCGCTTGGGTCGGAATTCGCCCTGTCCGATCTCGCCGATCGCAATCAGCCGGCCGCGCGCCGTCGCATAGGCCTCGCTTTCGGCAACCGGTGCATCGCGGCCGCGTACGAGGATCGGATTGCCCATCTTGAGGCGGTGCGCCTGGTCATCGCTGATGACAAGGTGGGGCAGGGCCGACAGCGCCTCGCAGGTATCGATCAACAGCGCGTCGAGCGCGGCAAGGCGCTCGTCCATATCCTCGATCTCTTCGAGAGCGGTAAGCTTTGCAAGCGGCACCATCGCCTCCTCGGCAAAGGGTGCGACGAAGGTGCGGCGCAGGCCGGAAATATGCCCGTAGCAGCCGAGTTCGCGGCCGAAATCGCGCGCCAGCGCCCGTACATAGGTACCCTTGCCGCACTCGACCTCGAAATGCGCCGTATTGGCATCCGGGCAGGCAAGAAGTGTGAGGCGATGAACTTCGACTTCGCGCGAAGGGATCTCGACTGTCTCGCCGTCGCGTGCCAGATCATAGGCGCGTTCGCCGGCGATCTTGATGGCGGAGAACTGCGGCGGCACCTGGCTGATCGTGCCGGTATAGTTCGGCAGGATGTCGCGGATCTGCTGCTCGCTCGGCCGCCTGTCGGAGCTCTGCGTTACCTCGCCCTCAAGGTCGTCGGTTGCCCGCTCCTCACCCCAGGTCACGGTAAATTCGTAGATCTTGCGGCCGTCCATGACGTAGGGGACGGTTTTGGTGGCGTCGCCGAGCGCGATCGGCAGCATGCCGGATGCAAGCGGATCGAGCGTGCCGGCATGGCCGCATTTCTGCGCCTTGAACAGCCATTTGATCTTGGAGACGGCTTCCGTCGAGCCGAAATCCACCGGCTTGTCGAGGATCAGCCAGCCGGAAATCGGCCGGCCCTTGGGTTTGCGTGGTTTGGACATCGGTGTCTTCTGTTATTCGTCGTCACTGTCGAGATCGCGGCTCACCTCGGGCGAACGCAGCAGGTCGTCGATCTTCTTGTAATTGTCGAAGCTGGTGTCATCGCGGAAGCGCACTTCCGGCATGTATTTCATCTGCCTGAGCTGCGGTCCGAGCCGGCCGCGGATGAACTTCGCATTGCGGTTCAGCGCAGCGATGACGACGCTGTGGTCGGAGACGCCGAGCGGCGTCACATAGGCGGTCGCGATCTTCAGGTCCGGCGACATGCGCACTTCGGAAATCGAGATCACGGTCGCCTCGATGATATCGTCGCGCACTTCGCCACGCTGCAGCACCTGGGTGATCGCTGCGCGAACCTGTTCGCCGACGCGCAGCATGCGCTGCGAAGGAGCCGAGGATGTGGGTCTTGTTGCCATTGTTCTTTATCCCAAACGGATCGGGCGCCGGACTGGATCATCCGGCGCCCGTCCAAGATTTCGATCTCTATCCGATCAGAGCGTGCGCGTAATGTGTTCCACGCGGAAGCACTCGATCGTGTCGCCGGCGCGGATGTCTTCGTAGTTCTCGAAGGCCATGCCGCATTCCTGACCGACCGGCACTTCCGAGACTTCGTCCTTGAAACGCTTGAGCGTCTTGAGCTTGCCTTCGTGGATGACGACGTTGTCGCGGATGAGGCGCACGCCCGCACCACGCTCGACCTTGCCTTCGGTGACGCGGCAACCGGCGACCTTGCCGACCTTGGTGATGTTGAACACTTCCAGGATCTCGGCATTGCCGAGGAAGGTTTCGCGGCGTTCCGGCGATAGCAGGCCCGACATCGCTGCCTTCACGTCGTCCACGAGGTCGTAGATGATGTTGTAGTAGCGGATTTCGATGCCCTGGCGCTCGGCGAGCGTCCGAGCCTGCGAATTGGCGCGCACGTTGAAGCCGATAATGGCGGCGCCGGAGGCTTCGGCGAGCGAGATATCCGATTCCGTCACACCGCCGACCGCCGAGTGGACGATACGGGCGCGCACTTCGTCGGTGCCGAGCTTTTCGAGGGCGCCGGCAATCGCTTCGATCGAACCCTGCACGTCACCCTTGATGACGAGCGGGAATTCCTTGACGCCTGCCGTCTGCAGCTGGCTCATCATCTGTTCCAGCGAGCCGCGCTGGCCCGAATGACGGGCGGCAGCCTTGTCGCGGGCGAGACGCTGGCGATATTCCGAGATCTCGCGGGCGCGGCTCTCGTTCTCGACGACGGCGAACTTGTCGCCGGCCTGCGGCGTGCCGGAAAGGCCGAGCACCTCGACGGGCATGGCCGGCGGCGCTTCCTTCATATGTTCGCCCTTGTCGTTGACGAGCGCGCGCACACGACCCCAGACATCGCCGGCGACGATGATCTGGCCGGGCTTCAGCGTACCGTTCTGAACGAGAACCGTGGCAACCGAGCCGCGGCCGCGGTCGAGCTGGGCTTCGATGACGGTGCCTTCCGCGGTGCGGTTCGGATTGGCCTTGAGGTCAAGGATTTCCGCCTGCAGCAGCACGGCTTCGAGCAGCTTGTCGAGGTTCTTGCCGGTCTTGGCCGACACTTCGACGTCGAGCGTTTCACCGCCCATCGATTCCACGAAGACTTCGTACTGCAGAAGCTGGTTGCGCACCTTCTGCGGATCGGCTTCGTGTTTGTCGATCTTGTTGATCGCCACGATGATCGGAACACCGGCTGCCTTGGCGTGATTGATCGATTCGATCGTCTGCGGCATGACGCTGTCGTCAGCCGCGACCACCAGGATCGCAATATCGGTCGCCTGCGCGCCGCGGGCACGCATGGCCGTGAAGGCAGCGTGGCCGGGAGTATCGATGAAGGTGATCTTCTGGCCGTTCTGCTCCACCTGATAGGCGCCGATATGCTGCGTGATGCCGCCGGCTTCCCCGGCAACCACGTTGGCATGGCGGATGGCGTCGAGCAGCGAGGTCTTGCCGTGGTCGACGTGGCCCATGATGGTCACGACGGGCGGGCGCGAAACGCGGTCGCCTTCGACGTCGGCAATGTTGAAGATGCCGAGTTCGACGTCGGATTCGGAAACGCGCTTGACCGTGTGGCCGAATTCGCCGGCGATGAGTTCTGCAAGGTCGGCGTCGATGACGTCGCCCGGCTTCATCATCTGGCCTTCCTTCATCAGGAACTTGATGACGTCGACGGCGCGTTCGGACATGCGCTGCGACAGTTCCTGAATGGTGATGGTCTCAGGCAGAACGACTTCGCGGGAAATCTTCTCGCGCGTTTCCTGCATCTGGCTGCGGCGGAACTTCTCCTGGCGGCGACGCATGGAAGCAAGCGAACGGCCGCGTGCGCCGCCTTCGTCGTCCACGTCGGCGGTCGTTACGGTCAGCTTGCCGCGGCGGCGATCGTCTTCGCCCTTCGGGCGCGTTGTCGCGGGTTTTGCGGGCTCCGGACGAATCGGGCGGCCGCGAACCGGACCACCGCGTGCGGGGCCGCGATCGTCGTCGTCGGATTCCTCGCGGCGGCCGCGAAGGCCTGCCGGTGCGCCGGCAGCGGGCCGGGCCGTGGAAGGCGACGGAGCCGCTTCCGGACGGCGTGCAGCCGGTGCCGGCTGTTGCGGACGCGGAGTTTCGACGCGTGCTTCGGCAACGGGAGCGGCAGGTGCGGATGCTTCCGCGACCGTTGCCGTTGCGGCAGCAGCTGCCGCCTCGGCCTGGCGCGCAGCCTCCTCGGCGGCGCGGCGCTTGGCCTCCTCCGCCTCGGCGGCCTGACGTGCGGCCTCTTCGGCGGCGCGGCGCTTTTCGTCCTCGGCGCGACGGATGGCGTCCTGTGCGTCACGGGCCTGCGCTTCGGCGAGCGCGCGACGGCGGGCATCCATTTCCTCGGGCGAGAGATGGTTCAGAACGACGGGGCGCGGGCGATCCTGCTGGCGCTGCGGCTGGTAGGATTGCTGCGGACGCTGGTTGGTCTGCTGCGGGCGCGGGTCGTTCTGGCTGCCCGGCTGGTGGATGCGCGGAGCCTGGGCCGGCTGCTGCGGGCGAGCCTGCACGGGCGCCGGCGCCGGTTCGGGCGCGCGCACCGGAGCTGCGGGAGCCGGCGTCATCGGCTTTTCGTCTTCAGGGCGCATCGGGCGCCGCTTGCGGGTCTCGACGACGACCGCCTTGGTGCGACCGCGACCCATATCCTGGCGAACGGTACCCTGGCTGATCCCTGATGGTTTCAGGGTGAGGGTCTTCTTCCCCGTTACGCTGAGTGTCTTGTCGTCGTTGCTGTCGGTCATTCGTTCCCGTTCCTTCGGACAGGGAACGATGAGGCCATCACACCCTGTCAATCACATACAATCGGTCAATGATATGGGGGCCGGCTTCCGCCGGTGACCGTATCATTGTTTCTGCTGGCCAGCGCCGCCCGCTGCCCGGGACTGACCGCCGTTACGGTACTGTTCGAGCATCTTTGCGCGCTTCACTACACCCTCACCTGCCTGCCCTGCAAGCACTGCGGCATGGATAAAAGCATTCTGGCCCATCACCCCTTCCATTTCGCTCTCCGAGAAGAGACGGAAGGAAGGTATTTCCTCCTCGGTTTCCATTCCGAGGTGCCAGGCCTTGCGGGCCTGGTCTATCTTTCTGACACCGTCGGCTGCGGCATCCGTCGAATGGAACACGGCAAGCGCAGCTCCGCTGCGGATTGCGGCATCCACCTTGGCCGAGCCGGTGACGAGCTGGCCCGCCTTGCGCGCCATGTTCATCATCTGCAGGAGCTGGTGCAGAAGCAGCCGCTCCACGCGCTCGCCGAGGTCGTCGGCTGCCTTCACATCGGCCTTGAGGGCGCGGGCGAAGAGCTTCTTCGCCACCGCCTTGTCGACCAGCGACCGGTCCATCTTCACCCAGCAGCCGCGTCCCGGCAGCTCGCGCTTCAGGTCCGGCACCACTGTCCCGTCGGGGGCAGCCACGAAGCGGATCAGCTCGTCCGGCGATCCGCTTTCGCGCGATGCGATGCACATGCGGCCGTTCACGTCGTAACCTGCAAGATCGTCGTCCTCAGGAGATGTGTCCGGCGTCGCCGTCATTATGCGTCCTGCTCGGCAGCGTCGGCCTCAACGGCTTCAGCTTCCTTCGCAAGGTCTTCCTCGGTGATCCAGCCGGCGAGCAGGCGAGCCTGCACGACCATCTGTTCGGCTTCGACGCGCGAAACGTCGAACTTCGAGAACAGACCCTCGAATTTCTTGGTTTCGCCGTTCTTGCGTTCCGTCCAGCCGACGAGGTCGTCGGCTGCGCAGCCTGCGAAGTCCTCGATCGACTTGATGCCGTCCTCGCCGAGCGCGACCATCATCTGGGCGGTCATGCCGTCGATCTGGCGCAGCTCGTCGGAAACGCCGAGCGCCTTGCGCTTCTCGTCCATTTCGGCTTCGAGCTTCTCGAGATATTCGCGGGCGCGGGTCTGGATTTCCTGCGCCGTGTCTTCGTCGAAACCGTCGATCGAGGAGATTTCGTCGAGATCGACATAGGCCAGTTCCTCGACGGCGGCAAAGCCTTCCGAAGCCAGAACCTGGCCGACCATCTCGTCGACGTCGAGCGCATCCATGAAGAGGTTGGTGCGTTCGTTGAATTCCTTCTGACGGCGCTCGGACTCTTCGGCTTCCGTCATGATGTCGATATCCCAGCCCGTCAGCTGCGAGGCCAGGCGAACGTTCTGGCCGCGGCGGCCGATGGCGAGCGAAAGCTGCTCGTCCGGCACGACCACTTCGATGCGCTCTGCATCCTCGTCGAGAACGACCTTGGCGACTTCGGCCGGCTGCAGGGCGTTGACGACGAAGGTCGCCGGGTCCTGCGACCAGGGAATGATATCGATCTTTTCGCCCTGGAGCTCGCCGACGACGGCCTGGACGCGCGAACCGCGCATACCGACGCAGGCGCCGACCGGATCGATCGAACTGTCGTTCGAGATCACGGCGATCTTGGCGCGCGAGCCCGGATCGCGGGCAACCGACTTCACCTGGATGATGCCGTCGTAGATTTCCGGCACTTCCATGGTGAAGAGCTTCACCATGAACTGCGGATGCGTGCGCGACAGGAAGATCTGCGGGCCGCGCTGTTCGCGGCGCACGTCGTAGACATAGGCGCGGACGCGATCGCCGTAACGCACGTTTTCGCGCGGGATCATTTCGTCGCGGCGGATGATGCCTTCGCCACGGCCGAGATCGACGATGACGTTGCCATATTCGACACGCTTGACGGTGCCGTTGACGATTTCGCCGACGCGATCCTTGAATTCGTCGAACTGGCGGTCACGCTCGGCTTCGCGCACCTTCTGCACGATCACCTGCTTGGCCGACTGCGCGGCGATACGGCCGAAATCCATCGGCGGCAGCGGATCGGCGATGAAGTCGCCGATAGCGGCGTCCGGGTTCCGGTCCCGGGCAAGCTCCAGCGGGATCTGCGTGGAATAGTCCTCGGCCTTCTCGACAACTTCGAGCAGGCGCTGCAGGCGGATTTCGCCGGTCTTCGGATTGATGTCGGCGCGGATGTTGGATTCGGTGCCGTAACGGGAACGCGCCGCCTTCTGGATGGCATCGGCCATCGCGGCAAGCACGATTTCGCGGTCGATGACCTTTTCGCGCGCCACTGCATCTGCGATCTGCAGAAGTTCGAGCCGGTTTGCACTGACTGCCATTGTTCTGTTTCTCCGTCCTTGACTACCCGGGTTCCCGTCCCTGGAGTTTACGTTGATCGGTTATTCTTCGTCGTCCGCTTCGTTCTGGTTCGCAGCCTGCGCCTTTGCCAGCTTGTCGGCGCGCAATGCATCGCGGATCAGATCGTCGGTCAGAATGAGTTTGGCATCGCTAAGCGCGGTGAAGGGGATGACGACCTTCTGTTCCTCGCCGTAGGCAACCTGATCGCGTTCGATCGTAAACCCGTCGGCGTCCGCTTCGACGATCTTGCCGCGAAAGCGCTTGCGATTGCCGATCATGATCGACGTTTCGCACTTTACCAGGTGGCCCTGCCAGCGGGTAAAATCGGATTTCCGCACCAGAGGGCGGTCGATACCCGGCGAAGACACTTCCAGATGATACTCTTTATCGATCGGATCTTCCACATCGAGCACCGGAGAAATCGCCATGGAAACCTGCTCGCAGTCCTCGACGGTCATCGTGCCGTCGTTCTTCTCGGCCATGACCTGCATCGTCATGCCGTTCTGATTGAGCACGCGCACGCGAATGAGGCGGAAGCCCATGTCGACGAGCACGGGTTCGATGATATCGGCGAGGCGCTGGTCAAGCCCGGTCTCGGTGATCAGCCGCGGCTCACGTTCATTGTCTGCGTTTGTCAGATCCGACAAGCGGTGCGCTCCCTGCAATTTCTGGCATTCGGGGTGATCGCGCTAATAAAAAAGAGCGGGTCCTTGCGGCCCACTCTTCATCGTACGATCAAGAATTTGAGTGCCATATAGTCCCGTTTTTCCGAAATTGCAAGGTCGGCGCCAATTCCGCCGCTTAAGGCCTGGAAGCATCGGCTAACCTATGGCGGGCGCTCGTCTTCCGCATATAGTGCTGGTGCGGCTCAACGACAAAGCGGGGGGGAAGCTTGGCTGACACTTCATCGACATTTGCGCCTTTGCGGCACGAAACCTACCGTACCATCTGGTTTGCAAGCATCGCCTCGAATTTCGGCGGCCTGATCCAGGCCGTCGGCGCCGCCTGGATGATGACGAGTATCACCGCATCCGAGGATATGGTGGCCCTGGTGCAGACGTCGACCGCTTTGCCGATCATGCTGTTCTCGCTCGTATCGGGTGCGCTCGCGGACAATTATGACCGGCGCCGGATCATGCTGACCGCACAATCGGCAATGCTCGTCATCTCGATCCTGTTGACGGCCTTTGCCCTGCTCGGCTGGATGACACCCGGCCTGTTGCTCTTCTTCACCTTTCTCCTCGGCTGCGGCACGGCGCTCAACAATCCCTCCTGGCAGGCCTCGGTCGGCGACATGGTGCCGCGCGCCGATCTGCCGGGCGCGGTCACGCTGAACAGCATGGGCTTCAATATCACCCGCAGCGTCGGGCCGGCGATCGGCGGCGCCATCGTCGCGGCCGCCGGTGCGGCTGCCGCCTTTGCGGTGAATGCGCTGAGTTATATTGCCCTCATCTACGCGCTGTTCCGCTGGCGGCCGACCACGCCTGCCTCGACGCTGCCGCGCGAAACGCTCGGCAGCGCCATTTTTGCCGGCATGCGTTACGTCTCCATGTCGCCCAATCTCGAGAAGATCCTCCTGCGTGGGCTCGTGTTCGGCATCGGCGCGAGCTCCATCCAGGCGCTGCTGCCCGTTGTCGCGCTCGATCTGGTCTCGGGAGGGCCGTTGACCTACGGTTTCATGCTCGGCGCCTTTGGCATCGGTGCCATTGGCGGCGCCGTGGCCAGTGCCCGGCTGCGCGAAATGGTTTCCAGCGAGGCCATCATCCGTATAGCCTTTCTGGGCTTTGCCTTCAGTGCCGTCGTCGCGGCCCTCAGCCCAAGCGCCCTGCTCACCTCGGCCGGGCTGTTTGTCGCTGGCGCCTGCTGGGTTTCGGCGCTTTCGCTCTTCAACACCATTGTCCAGCTGTCGACGCCGCGCTGGGTGGTTGGCCGCTCCCTGTCGCTTTACCAGACCGTCACCTTCGGCGGCATTGCCGGCGGAAGCTGGCTCTGGGGTATTGCGGCCGACCGCTATGGCCTGTCGAATGCGCTGCTGATGTCGGCCGTGGTCCTGCTGTTTGGCGTCGTCATCGGTCTGCGCTTCTCCATGCCGGCTTTCGCCTCGCTCAATCTCGATCCGCTGAACCGCTTCATCGAGCCGGCCCTTGGCCTCGATATTACCCCCCGCAGCGGTCCGATCGTCATCCAGGTCGATTATCAGATTGCGGATGATGACCTGGCCGAATTCATGATGCTGATGGGAGAGCGGCGTCGCATTCGCATCCGTGATGGCGCCCGCAACTGGGCCTTGATGCGCGATCTGGAAAATCCCGGTCTCTGGACGGAAACCTACCACACGCCGACCTGGGTCGAATATATCCGGCACAACCAGCGCCGGACCCAGGCCGACGCCGAGAATACCGATCGGCTGCGCGCTCTGCATCGCGGCGAAGGCCTGCCGCATGTCCACCGCATGATCGAGCGCCAGGCCATTCCGCCTGTCGACGACGTCTTTCACAAGGCGCCGATCGATTTCCATCATTGAGGTCCGCGGATCGGCGTTTTTGGCCTTTACTTCAGCTTGCCCTTCATCGCCGCTTCGGGGAAGCAGGTGGGCTCCATGCCGTTCTTTTCCTGCCACTGGCCGATCGAGCGGCGCGTCTTGTAGCCCGGCAGTCCGTCCGAACCGCCGACATCGTAGCCCTGCCGCTCGAGCGCACGCTGCATGGCGGCGACGTCGGAGCGCAGCATCCTGCCGACATCGCCCCATTGACCCTGGAAGGCACCGGTGCCGAAGGCTATGCGGTCGGCAAGATTGCCGATGTAAAGGGCGTAAAGGTCGGAATTATTGTACTCTTTGATGATGTAGAAATTCGGTGTGACGATGAACTCCGGTCCGTCACGCCCGGCCGGCACGAGCATCATTGCCTGTGCTTTCAGCTCGCCGGGCGGGAAGCCCTTGCCGGAAATGCGGCTGATGCCGAGCGAGGCCCAGTGGGAGAGGGGCTTGGCACGATCCGGCCCTTCCTGCGCGCAGGAAACGGCTTGCGGGATGGTCACTTCGAAACCCCAGTCGCGGTCGCGCTGCCAGCCTTTTTTCACGAGGAAGTTGGCAATCGAGGCAAGCGTGTCGGGAACCGATGTCCAGATGTTGCGATGACCGTCGCCATCGAAATCGACGGCATATTTCAGGTAGCTGGTCGGCATGAATTGCGGCTGGCCGAGCGCTCCCGCCGACGACCCCTTGAAGTCCGCGGGGCTCACGTCGCCGCCGTCGAGAATATGCAGCGCGGCGATCAGCTCCATGCGGAACATGTCCTTGCGCGTCGACATGAAGGCTTTTGTCGCCAGCACCTCGATCGCCGAATTCGGGATTTTCGCCGCACCGAACCCGGTCTCGCGCCCCCAGATCGCCAGCACGATCGAACCCGGCACGCCATAGGTCTTCTCAATGCGGTTCAGCGTCGATGCATATTGCGAGGCAAAGCCGCGCCCGGTCATGGCAAGCCGCTTCAGGCGATCCTCGTTGAAATAGGGGCCGGGCGAGGAAAATTCGGCCTGGGTCTGCTTCTGTTCCTTGGGCGGTGGAAAGCCGGGAGGGGCGAGATCGCTCAGGCTCCAGTCCAGTTCGACGCCGGCAAAGGCAGAGCGGAACGCTTTCTCCGAAATGCCGTTCTTCTTGGCATCGGGCCAGAGGTCGGCCTGGACCCATTTCTCGAATTGCGTTTCGATGTCGGCTTTCGAAGGGGCGGCATGGGAGGGCAGAGCAGAAAGCGCCAGCAGGGCGGCGCCTGCCAAAAGAAGCCGGCCAAGGAAACGTTCGTTCATGTGACCCCCTTGAGCAATTCCGGAAAAGCCGTGCGGCGGCGTTGCGTTCGGAAATGCGTAAAAACAATGATCTAGGGATTTTCCCGTCTTGAAATATCCTAGATCGCCGTGCGTGCCCGAAGTGCTGCCGACAGCGTTCCCTCGTCCAGATAGTCGAGCTCGCCCCCCACGGGCACGCCGTGCGCGAGGCGCGTGATCTTCACATTGAGGTCTGCGAGCTGGTCGGTGATATAATGCGCCGTCGTCTGTCCCTCGACGGTCGCATTCACGGCGATGATGATTTCCTTGACGCCGCCTTCGCCGACACGGTTGATCAACCCGCGGATATTGAGGTCGTCAGGCCCGACGCCGTCGAGCGGCGAGAGCGTGCCGCCAAGCACATGATAGGCGGCGTTCAGCGCGCCGGCCCGTTCCAGCGCCCAGAGGTCGGAAACATCTTCGACGACGATAATCACGGACTGGTCGCGCTGCGCATCGGTGCAGACCGTGCAGGGATCGACCGTATCGACATTGCCGCAGCGCGAGCAGATCTTGACCTTGTCATAGGCCTCACCCATCGCATGCGACAGCGGACCGAGAAGCTGGTCCTTCTTCTTGATGAGATGCAGCGCTGCCCGCCGCGCCGAACGCGGCCCAAGGCCCGGCACTTTCGCCAGAAGCTGGATCAGTTTTTCGATTTCGGGGCCGGTGACTCGCTTTGCCATGCGCCGTTATTAGCTGATATGGAACGAAAACGGAATCGCCGAAGGATCGCCAGACCGATGAAAATCCTCGCCGTCTGTCGCGGCAGCGCCGAGAGGCTGCCGGGCAAGAGCTACAGGACCGGCATCTTCAAGCACGCCGTCGCCGGCGGCGTCATGATCGATGCCGAAGGCCTCGTCGGCAATGCCATCTGTAACAGGAAACATCACGGCGGCGTCGATCAGGCCGTCTATCTGGAAGGTTCTGCCAGCCTCGACTGGTGGGCGAGCCAATTCGGCCACCCGGTCGAGCCGGGCACTTTCGGCGAGAATCTAGTCATCGAAGGGCTCGATAACCGCGATGTCGCGGTTGGCGACCGCTTCATGACAGGCGGAGTGATCCTCGAAGCCACCTCTTGCCGCATACCCTGCGCTACGTTTGCCGCAAGGATGAACGATCCGAAATTCGTCAAGCGCTACACCCGGGCAGCCCGCCCCGGCATCTATTGCCGCGTGATATCAAACGGAATCGTCGAGGCCGGAATGCCGGTCGACCATAGACCCTTTTCCGGCGCCCGGGTCACGATGCCGGAAATGATGGAAACCTTCGGGCGCCGGCTTTCCGCCGCAGATCGCAGCCGCTATCTGGCCGCACCCATTCACTACAAGCTGCGCGACCTGCTGGAAGCCCAGGCATAGAGTTCAGCGCATCGCAATCGTGACGGCAGCCCCCGCCATCGTTCCGGCACTCACCCGGTTGGCGATCCGTACGGCGCGCCGGCTCTTCAGCAAAGCGCGTGCCTTTGCGGCAAGCAACATCCAGCTGAAATCGACGATGGCCAGAACGACGAACAAGGTAACGACAAGCTCGGCCCAGCCGGCGAGCGATACCGAGGGTATGTCGATGATCGACGGCAGAAGCGCCACGTAGAACATCATGATCTTCGGATTGCCGAGCGCAATCGCGAGACCCGTCAGAAACATCCGGCCGCGCGAACGCTGCTGCGGCAATTCCTCTTCCTCGACATCGGCTTTGGCAAACCACATCCGCCAGGCGAGATAGAGAAGATAGAGCACGCCGAGCCACTTGATGACGACGAAGACGTGATAGAAACTTTCGGCAATCGCCGAAAGGCCGGCAATGGCGCAGGTCAGCCAGACCGCATCCCCGGCCCACATGCCGAACAGGAAGGGCAGCACGTCACGCGCGCCCTTCGAGATGACGCGGGCAACAAGCGCCGCAACGCTTGGTCCCGGTGTTCCCGCAGCAATGAAAAGGGCGCCGGCGAAAACCAGCAGCGTCGTTACCGTCATCATCTCCCGTATCCTCCTCCGGGGTCAGTCATACCGGATCAATCGATGAGATCAGAACGGCAGCTTGAAGCCGGGCGGGATCGGCAGGCCGGCGGTTAGTGCCTTGGTCTTTTCGGCAGCGATGGCTTCGGCCTTGTCCTTGGCGTCCTTATGGGCGGCAACGATCAGGTCTTCGAGGATTTCGACATCGTCTTCCTTGAAGAGGGAAGGGTCGATCTTCAGGCTCTTGAGTTCGCCCTTGCCGGAGATGACGACGGTGACGAGCCCGCCGCCGGCCTTGCCTTCGGCAGTCAGCTCGGCGATCTCGGCCTGCATCTGCTCCATCTTGGCCTGCATTTCCTTGACTTTGCCCATCATGCCCATGATGTCGCGCATCGTCTTCTCCTTCTTGAAATCAAAATTCTATGTCGTCGCCGGGCAGGATATCGCCCTCTTCGGATTCGGCAGCGGCAGGTGGCTTGATGTCCTCCGCTTCCTCCTCCGGCGACGGTGCCCGCACGCGCACGTCGATGATCTTGGCGCCCGGAAACTGGGCCAGAATCGCCGCGACGTCGGGATCCTGACGTGCGTCGCTGACCCGCTGTTCCTGCGCTTTTGCCTCCGCCTCCACCATCGTCGGCCCGCCTTCTTCGCGGCTGGTGCTGACGATCCAGTGGATTCCGGTCCATTCCTTGAGCTTGACGGCAAGCTCGTTGAGCAGCGTACCCGGCGCGCCCTCGGTAAGGTTCACATCCAGCCGGCCGGGCTCGATACGCACCGGCCGCACGAAATTGCGCACCAGCGCCTTCAGCTTGACGTCCCGCTTCTCGGTGGCGAGGTCGACGATATCGCCGATCGAATTGACCGGCACGAGCGGCGTCGGCGCTTCGGCCGGCTTCGTCTCGACGCGGCCGATATTCTGCGGCTCGGGGTTGGGCACGGCCCGCAGCATCGCGGTCGGTCCCGAAGGGTGCGGCCGCGGCGCAGGCTCGGGAGTCCGTGCCGTCACATTCGTCTGGTAGGGAACGCGCGTGCCGCCGCCATTGCCCGAGGGCGCAGACGGAGACGGGCGTGGCGCGCCGCCGTCGCTGGAAAATTCTGCGAGCCGGCGCGCCGCATCTTCAGGTGCGGGCAGATGTGCTGCGTGTGCCAGCCGGATCAGCACCATCTCGGCCGCGCCCGCCGTGCGCGAAGAGTTCTCCGTCTCCGGAATACCCTTGAGCAGCATCTGCCAGATGCGCGACAGCGTGGTGACGGCAACTCCTTGCGCGAATTCGGCCGCCTTGGTGCGCTCCACTTCGCTGAGCGAGGGATCGTTTGCGGCATCGGGCACATATTTCAGCCGTGTCACCAGATGCGTGAAATCGGCAAGGTCCGTCAGCACCACGACCGGGTTGGCGCCCGCCTCGTACTGGCTCTGGAATTCGTTGAGCGCGCTTGCGACATCGCCGCGCACGATATGCTGGAAAAGGTCGACGATGCGGGCGCGGTCGGCAAGGCCAAGCATGCCGCGCACGGCTTCCGCCTGCACCACGCCGCCGCCATGGGCAATCGCCTGGTCCATCAGCGACAGGCCGTCACGCGCCGAGCCCTCGGCAGCGCGCGCGATCATCGCCAGCGCATCCGGCTCGGCCTCGATGCCTTCCTTGGCGGCGATCGTCGAGAACAGGCCGACGAGATCGGAGGCGCTGATGCGGCGCAGGTCGAAACGCTGGCAGCGGGAGAGAACGGTGATCGGAACCTTGCGGATTTCCGTCGTCGCGAAGATGAATTTCACATGTTCCGGCGGCTCTTCGAGCGTCTTCAACAGCCCGTTGAAGGCGGCTGTCGACAGCATGTGCACTTCGTCGATGATATAGACCTTGAAGCGCGCCGAAACCGGCCGGTAGCGCACCTGCTCGATGATCTCGCGGATATCGTCGATGCCGGTATGCGAGGCGGCGTCCATCTCGATCACGTCGACATGGCGGCCTTCCATGATCGCCTGGCAATGTTCGCCCGGCACACGAAGGTCGATCGTCGGCTTGTCGATATCGGCCGTCTTGTAGTTCAGCGCGCGCGCCAGAATGCGCGCCGTCGTCGTCTTGCCCACGCCGCGAACGCCGGTCAGCATATAGGCCTGCGCGATGCGGCCCGTCTCGAAAGCGTTGGTCAGCGTACGGACCATCGGCTCCTGGCCGACCATCAGGTCCGTAAAATCCTTGGGGCGGTATTTGCGTGCCAGCACCCGGTATCCGGTGCCCGTCGAGGCGGCATCTTGTGATTGTCGCTCGGTGTCGCTCATCGCCCTGCTTATGCCCGAAAGCCCGGGCTTCTTGGAAGAGAAGGTGGGAGGCTGGCACGATGACCCGTGCCGGGGCTCGTTAGGGCTGCTTCCTTCCGGACCTGACCCGGTTGGCGAGTGGCTCGTCCACCACCAACCTCCCGGATGCACATATCGGCAAAAACGTCATCAAAAGCAAGCCAAGCTCCGAAAAAACTGCTAGTCCATTGGAAAACATGAGGAGAATGCCCTTGAGCGATTTCGTGCTCGACCCCAGGCTCGAAAGTGACAGCACCAGCATCCTGGTGATCGGCTTGTGCGACGTCAGGCTGTCGAAGGACGCCCGTTGGCCCTGGCTGATCCTGGTGCCGCGCCGGGCCGGCATTACGGAGATATTCGAGCTGACCCCGCTCGACCAGGTGCTGCTGACCTTCGAGATCGATCTCGTCGCCGCAGCGCTCAAGAAGATCACCGGCGCCACAAAAATCAATGTCGGGGCTCTTGGCAATATCGTCCGCCAGCTTCATGTTCATGTCATTGCGCGTTCCGAAGGCGATGCGAACTGGCCGGGTCCCGTCTGGGGTTTCGGCAAGGCCGAGCCTTACGAGGAGGCAACAAGAAACGAATTCATAGTAAAGCTGCGGGAAGCCCTTTCACCATGAGTCATTCGCTTTTCGATTCGGATGTACCGCATCCGGAACCCAGCAATCTCACCGCCTTTGCCGCCAACGACCTGAACCGCGACAGCGAGCATCGCGACGAGGGCTCGGTCGAAAAGGCGCTTGCCCGCGAAGGCACCCATATTTTCGCCTTCGCCAAGGACAAGCTGGTGCTCAAGCATGATGGCCAGGTGCTCGATCCGCTCTTTGCCCGCTATGAACTGCAGGAACTGAAGCCGAACTGGGACGAAACCGTGCTGCTTGGCTATCGCAAGACCGGCGAACCGCGCCTTGCCGTGCCTGTCGGCATCGATGTCGATGATATGGCAAGCCAGTACAAGCCCGTCGACGGCCGTTCGCTCTTCCGCGACGAGCTGGTCGACGAGATGCTGCTTGGCGAATTCGCGCAGGCAGCAAGCCTCATCCGCTGGAACAGCGACAACCGGTTCTGCGGCCGCTGCGGCTCGGCCATGGAAATTCACATCGGCGGCTACAAGCGGGTCTGCACCGCCTGCGAGCACATGATCTTCCCGCGGACCGACCCCGTCGTTATCATGCTGACGATCGACGAGGAGCGCGATCTCTGCCTGCTCGGCCGCAGTCCGCATTTTGCGCCGGGCATGTATTCCTGTCTGGCGGGCTTCCTGGAGCCCGGCGAAACCATCGAGAATGCCGTCCGCCGCGAAACGCTGGAAGAATCCGGTATCAGGACCGGCCGTATCCGCTACCATGCTTCCCAGCCCTGGCCGATGCCGCATTCCCTGATGATCGGCTGTTATGCCGAGGCGAAGTCGCGCGATATTCACCGCGACGAGACGGAGCTCGAGGATTGCCGCTGGTTCACCCGCGAGGAAACCGTCGAAATGCTGGAGCGCCCCGGCGCCAACGGCAAGGCGCCGCCGCCGAAGGGCGCAATTGCCCATCGCCTCATGCGCGATTGGGTCGAATGGAAACGTTAGGCAGGCACTGCAAGGTGGGGATGATCGACGTCCGGCCGGCCTGCATGAGGTCATAGCGATGGTGGCCCGTTCCGAACGGCTGCTGACCCTGCTTCAGACGCTCCGGCGCTACCGGCGACCGGTCACGGGTACCGTGCTGGCCGAAGAAACGGGCGTCAGCCTGCGCACGCTCTACCGCGATATTGCGAGCCTTCAGGCGCAGGGCGCCATGATCGAGGGCGAGGCCGGCATAGGATATGTGCTCAAACCCGGCTTCATGCTGCCGCCGATGATGTTTTCCGAGGAGGAGCTGGAAGCGCTGGTGCTCGGCTCCCGCTGGGTGGCGCGCGCCGCAGAGCCGCGCCTTGCCAATGCCGGCGCCGATGCGCTGGCCAAGATCGCGGCCGTGCTGCCGCCCGACATGCGCGAAATGGTCGATTCGGCCACGCTTTTTGTCGGCCGCAAACGGCAGGATGAAGACAAGGCGGATGTTTCGGCCATCCGCAAGGCGATCCGCCTGGAGCGCATTCTCGAGCTGCACTACGGCGACGAGCAGGGGCGTATCTCCCGGCGTCGTGTCTGGCCCTTCGCGCTCGGTTATTTCGAGCATGTTCGTATCATCATGGCCTGGTGCGAACTGCGCCAGGATTTCCGTCATTTCCGCACCGATCGCATCATCGACATGACGATCCACGACACGCGTTATCCGCGCCGCCGCACCGTGCTCCTCAAGGAATGGCGCGACACGCAGGATACGCCGATCGAACATTGACGCTACTGCCATAAACTGTCAGCAGGCAACGCTATTATCGGTACCAGTCCAGCAGGAAGGAGTACTGATCATGGGAATGCCTCAAGTCGTTCAATATACCGGCCGTCGTACGTCCGTCGAAGCCGGAAAAACCCTTCGTTTTCGTCTGGTGCGCCTGTTTGTGTACAGGCTCGTGACACAGTCATCGCGCCGTCCACGCCTTGATCTCCAGACGATGCCGGCATGGCACAAGCGTGATCTCGGCTTCAATGACGGACAGGACTGGCGCGTCGGCGACGACCTTTTTCGCTGAAGCCGCCAGCAGGCATCACAAACATTCCTCCCGGTAAGAAACGGCGCTCTCTGTGGCGCCGTTTCTTGGAGACATGCTGCCATAAACTGGCAGCATGTGCTTTCGACCGGGCATCTTTCAACCCCAATGGAGAACCGAAATGGCCAGTCCCAATCTCATTATCCTCTACGTGAAGGATCCCGCCGAAAGCGCAGCCTTCTATCGCAATATCCTGAGCCGAGAGCCCGCCGTGGAAGCGCCGAATTTCGTTGCCTTCCCGCTCGATGGCGGGTTCACCCTCGGCCTCTGGCGCCGCAGCAGCGTCGAACCGCAGCCGTCCGCCATCGGCAATCGTGGCGAGGTCGCCTTCATGGTCGATGGGGAAAATGCCGTCGCAAAACAGTATGAAGACTGGCGCAGCCGCGGCCTGCCTTTCGCTCAGGATCTGACCGAACTCGATTTCGGCCCGACCTTCGTGGTGCTGGATCCGGATGGGCACCGGCTGCGCGTTTGTGAGCCGGATAAATAAGATGGCTATGCCCGGAGCCTCACCGATCGCCTCGGTGAGGCCCTGATGATGCCTAGAGGACGCCTCGCATCGGATGGCCCTTGTAAACGCCGAGAATACGAACCTTCTCGGAGAAGAAGCGCAGTTCTTCCAGCGCCCGGCGCACGTTCGCGTCGTTCGGGTGGCCCTCGATATCGGCGTAGAACTGTGTCGCCACGAACCTGCCGCCGAGCTGGTAGCTTTCCAGTTTCGTCATGTTGATGTTGTTGGTGGCGAAGCCGCCGAGCGCCTTGTAAAGGGCGGCCGGAATGTTGCGGACATTGAAGACGAAGGTGGTGACGATCTTCTCGTCGCTGGCAGAGCGCTCCGCCCATTCTTCGTCCCGCGACAGTACCACGAAGCGGGTCACGTTGTTTTCCGTGTCCTCGACATTCTCGGCGATGATATCGAGACCGTAGAGGTCGGCGGCCAGGCGCGGCGCGAGCGCGGCCATCGAGCGGTCGCCGGTTTCCTTGACGAGCTTTGCGGCGCCTGCCGTATCGCCGGCGATAACCGGCTTCCAGCCATTGGCACGCACGATCTTGCGGCATTGGCCGAGCGCGTGGATATGGCTGTGCACGGTGCGGATTTCATCCTTTGTCACACCCGGCAGCACCATGAGCTGAAAGCGAATCGGCATGAAATATTCGCCGATGATGTGCAGGCGCGATTCCGGCAGCAGGTGGTGGATGTCGGCAACGCGGCCCGCGATCGTGTTTTCGATCGGGATCATGCCGATATCGGCATCGCCGTTGTCGACCGCGGTGAAGGCGTCCTCGAACGTCTGGCAGGGCAGCGGCTCCATGGTCGGGAACATGTCGCGGCTTGCCATGTCCGAATTGGCGCCGAAGTCGCCCTGGAAGGCGATCCTGTTGGTCTTGATATTCATGAGGAAAATCCGTCAGTTCGCCTTCGCGGAGAGAATACGCCGCGCCTTTTCGAGGTCGGCTGGAGTATCGACACCGAGCGGAACCGTGTCAACGATCTCGACGTCGATGCGCATTCCGGCTTCGAGCGCCCGCAGCTGCTCCAGTGATTCGCGCTTTTCCAGCGTCCCGCGCTGAAGGGAGACGAAGCGCTCGAGTGCTTCGCGCCGATAGGCATAGAGCCCGATATGGTGGTAGAGCGGACCTTCGCCATGCGGCGCGGTCGTGCGGGTAAAATAAAGTGCGCGCAGGCGGCTGTCGGAAACCGGCGTGCCGACGACCTTGACGATGTGTGCGGCCCTCTTGTCCTCCTCGTTGTCGATCTCGGTCGTCAACGTTCCGATATCGACCTCCGGGTTCTCGAGCGGGCGCAGTGCGGCGCGCACGGTCTCCGGCTCGATCGTCGGAAGATCGCCCTGGACGTTGACGACGATTTTCGCCTTCTTGTCCGGATCGACGATCGTCAGCGCCTCGAAGATGCGGTCCGAACCGACCTGATGATCCTTGCTCGTCATGATCACTTCAAAGCCGGCGGCGGCCACGGTGTCGAAAACCTCCTGGTCGTCGACCGCCACGATAACGCGGCCGATTTCCGCTTCCTGCGCCCGTTTGGCGACCTGTACGATCATCGGCAGGCCGCAGATATCGGCGAGCGGTTTGCCCGGGAGGCGGGTGGAGGCCATGCGCGCGGGGATCAGCACGAGCACCTCATCTAATTTTGAATCTGTCATTGTTCGGGCCTTCTAATCCGGGCTGAAAAGTGGCAAAAAGTCTCACGCACAAGACCATTTAGACAGTTGCAACGAATAGCCAAAAGACATAGGTTCCGCGCAATTTCAAGATGGTCCGGTTTCTGGTCTGCCGGCTGCAAGGGGAGCATTGCAGATGAATTCATACGTCAATACGGCCGTGGGGGCGCTGCTGGGAACGATCTTCGTTCTGATGTCTGTCTCCATCGCGTCCGAAGGGATCTTCCACTCCGAGGCGCCGGAGAAGGAAGGTTTTGCTATCGTCGCCGAGGAAGCACCCGCCGCCGGCGGTGAAAGCGCACCTGCTGCCGTTGCCGTTCCGATCGCGCAGCTTCTCGCCAGCGCCGACGCCAAGGCCGGTGAGACCGTATTCAAGAAGTGTCAGGCCTGTCATGACGGCACCAAAGGCGGACCGAACAAGGTCGGTCCGAATCTCTTTGGTGTCGTAAATCGCCCGATCGCTTCGCATGAAGGCTTCGCCTATTCCTCTGCCATGAAGGACTTCTCCAAGGGCAGCAGCGAACATTGGACCTTTGAGAACCTCAACAAGTTCCTGCTGGCACCGAAGAAGGACGTTCCGGGCACCGCCATGGGCTTCGCCGGTTTGCCGAAGGATCAGGATCGCGCCAACGTCATTCTCTATCTGCACACGCTGGCAGATTCGCCGGCTCCGCTGCCGGATCCGAATGCGCCGACTGCAACGCAGTAAGACGCGACAGTTTTCGAAAAGGAGCCCGGCCGCAAGCCGGGCTTTTTTGTTGCCTCAGGCGCCCAGAATATAGGCCCAGAAGGAAACGGTGATGGCGCCGAGCGCCGTGGTCACTGTGATCGTCGAGGCGGCAAGGCTGTGACCGACGCCGAACCGGTTGGCGATCAGCCAGGCATTCACCCCGGTCGGCACCGACGCAGTCAGAACCAGCGCCGCCGCCCACGCGTCGCTGAGGCCGAAAAGATGGCTCGCGGCCCACACGCAGCCGGGCAGCAGCAATAGTTTGAAGGCGGAGGTCACGCTGGCGATTCCGACATTGCCGGAGACGCCGTATTTCTGGAGCGCCATGCCGAGCGAAATCAGCGCCGCCGGACCGGCCGTGCCGGCGATCTGGCCAACGACGGAGCTGACCGTCGCCGGCATGGTCAAGCCGGAAACGTGAAAGGCCGCACCCGCCGCAATGCCGATAACCAGCGGGTTGTGCAGCAGGTTCAGGCCGATCTGCTTCAAAACCAGGGTCATGTTGCGGTCGCTCTTGCCGGAAATCTTGCGTTCGGCATGTTCCATCATGATCGTGCCGGCCACCATCATGATCGGCAGATGCACGGCAAGCAGGATCGAAAGGGCGACAAGCCCCTCGCTGCCCACGGTGCGTTCAACCAGCGGCAGGCCGATGAAGATATTGTTGGCGAAAGCCGAGGACACGCCGGCAAGCACGCCGATGCGCTCGTCGCGCCCGAAGAAACGGGTGGCGACGATGTGCCCGGCCGTCCATGTGACCGCAACACCCGCGAAATACACGACCCAGAGCCGGAACGGCGAAGCGCCATGGAAATCGGCCTCCGCGATCGTGCGGAAAAGCAGCAGCGGCACGGCGATCTTGAAGACGAATTCGCTCAAGGCATCGCCGACATCCGCTGTCAGCAGCCTTATGCGGACAATCAGCCAGCCGATGAGAATGAGAAGGAAGATCGGAAGAACGTCGAAGATGATGGCTGACATGAACTGCTGCTCTGCGGGGGGATAGCCGAGGTCTAAAACATGTCGCGCAAAGGTGTACAGAGGGTTTGCGAAACGGCATGCGAAAACAAAAGACAGCAAATTGCCGGCCATGACAAATGCCAGGGACGGAATATCTTCCGCGGCGCAACAAAAAAAGCGGGCCGAGCCCGCTTTTCCGCATCCGGTCCTGCCGGATAGCCAGTTGCGAAACTGCCAGTTCATCCGTGGTCAGTATCGTCCCGGTAAGGGTGAAGGGATCATCCCTCCCGTAACCGGCCATACGAGATACCTGCATGCCGGTGTTCCGATGCTATATCTAGGCAGGCAAGGTGACAGCGGCATGACGATTAAACGGCAGTTTTGCGAAGACTTGCGGGGGCGATCTGCTGTTTATCCTTTCAATACCGGCAAATTTCGCTAAGACCGATTACTGGCTATCACAAATCCGGGACTTCCCCTTTCATGACCAGATTCGATGTTCTGACAGTCGGCAACGCAATCGTCGATATTATCGCCCGTTGCGACGACCAGTTCCTCATTGACAACAAGATCACCAAGGCGGCGATGAACCTCATCGATGCCGAGCGTGCCGGACTGCTCTATTCCCGCATGGGGCCGGCGCTCGAAGCGTCCGGCGGCAGCGCCGGCAATACGGCGGCAGGCGTGGCAAGCCTCGGCGGCAAGGCCGCTTACTTCGGCAAGGTCGCGGAAGACCAGCTCGGCGAGATCTTCGCGCATGATATCCGCGCTCAGGGTGTTCACTACCAGACCAGGGCCAAGGGCAAGTTTCCGCCGACCGCCCGCTCGATGATTTTCGTCACCGATGACGGCGAGCGCTCGATGAACACCTATCTCGGCGCCTGCGTCGAGCTTGGGCCTGAAGATGTCGAGGCCGATGTCGTGGCCGAGGCCAAGGTGACCTATTTCGAAGGTTATCTGTGGGATCCGCCGCGTGCGAAGGAAGCGATCCTCGACTGCGCCCGCATCGCCCATGAGAACGGCCGGGAAGTGTCGATGACGCTCTCCGACAGCTTCTGCGTCGATCGTTACCGCGGCGAATTCCTGGACCTGATGCGCTCGGGCAAGGTCGATATCGTCTTCGCCAATCGCCAGGAGGTCCTGTCGCTGTACGAGACCGACGATTTCGAGGAGGCGCTGAACAGGATCGCGAGGGATTGCAAGATTGCCGCCGTGACCATGAGCGAGGACGGTGCCGTGATCCTGAAGGGTAACGAGCGCCATTACGTCGATGCGATCAAGATCGACGAAGTGGTCGATACGACCGGCGCCGGCGATCTCTTCGCCTCAGGTTTCCTCTATGGCTACACAAAGGGCCGCACGCTGGAGGATTGCGGCAAGCTCGGCTGCCTTGCCGCCGGCATCGTCATTCAGCAGATCGGCCCGCGGCCGATGAAGTCCCTGTCCGAAGCCGCAAGGGAGGCGGGCCTTATTTAAAGGCCTCGCCCGGATAGGCACCCCAGATTTCCGACTGCGCCACCCAGCCTTCGGCGCCGTCGGTCTTTGCGAAGCACCATTCTCCGCTGCATTCGCCGATCGTGATCATCACGCCGGGTTCCAGCTTGGCGACGATGCTGGAAGACGGCTGTGCTTCGCGGCGCAGGTTCACATAAACGCCCTTGCCCTTGCCCTTCATCCACGGCGCGGCGATGGCGGCGCGCTGGCCCGACAGGAGCGACTGATTGACCCAGCCCTCGGTGCCGTCGGCATCGCGTATCCGGCGCCAGTTGTCGTATTCCTGGATGATTTCGACCGGCAGCCCCGACTTCAGGTAGAGCCAGGAAACGGCATAGTCCGTTCCCGGCCCGATGCGCAAATTGACGCGCTTGGACTTCAACGTGACGAAACGCGGCAGCGGCAAGCCGCTCGGCCCCTTGGCGGCCGTCTGCGCTTGTGCAAATTCAACTGTGCCTGCCGAAACGGCAAAGGCAACCGCCAGAACGAGGCAGGAGTTCAAAACAGTGCGACGCATGGAAGCTTCCGTTGGCTCGAATTCGAATCAGGCCCTGCCTGCTCGTTTTCCGGGATTCCCCGGTCGCCTCGCGAGTTTTGTTTGTCTTCGCGTGCGGGTCTGGTAGAAAATGCCCGGAACGGGGAAATGATCGCCCAACTTGGTTAAAGACCTCTGAACAAGGCACCGCAAGCCGCTATGACGACGAAGAAAAAACCGAAGGTCTACATAACCCGCAAGCTGCCAGATGTCGTCGAAACCCGCATGCGCGAGCTGTTCGATGCCGAGTTGAATATCGATGATACGCCGCGATCCATGCCCGAACTCGTCGAGGCCGTCAGAACCTGCGACGTGCTCGTGCCGACCGTGACGGATCGCATCGACGCCGCCCTCATCGAGGCGGCCGGGCCGCAGATGAAGCTGATCGCCAGCTTTTCAAACGGCACCGATCATATCGATATCGAAGCCGCCGCCCGCAAGGGCATCACCGTCACCAACACGCCGAACGTGTTGACCGAGGACACCGCCGACATGACCATGGCACTGATCCTCGCCGTGCCGCGGCGGATCGGTGAAGGCGCGCGTGTGCTGACCGACAGGCCCGGCGAATGGGCGGGCTGGTCTCCGACATGGATGCTCGGACGACGCATTCATGGAAAACGAATCGGTATCGTCGGCATGGGTCGTATCGGCACGGCCGTTGCGCGCCGCGCCAAGGCCTTCGGCCTGTCGATCCACTATCACAACCGCAAGCGCGTCAATCCGGCGACCGAGGACGAGCTGGAGGCGACCTATTGGGAAAGCCTCGACCAGATGCTTGCCCGCGTCGATATCGTCTCGGTCAACTGCCCCTCCACGCCGGCGACCTTCCATCTTCTGTCGGCAAGGCGCCTGGCGCTGCTGCAGCCGACCGCCTATCTCGTCAATACCGCGCGCGGCGACGTGATCGACGAGGCGGCGCTCATCAAATGCCTGCGGGAGGGAAAGATCGCCGGTGCCGGGCTCGATGTTTTCGAGAACGAACCGATGGTCAATCCGAAACTGGTCAAGCTTGCCAACGAAGGCAAGGTCGTGCTGCTGCCGCATATGAGCTCGGCCACGATCGAGGGGCGTGCCGAGATGGGCGACAAGGTCATCATCAACATCCGCGCCTTCATCGACGGTCACAGGCCGCCGAACCGGGTCCTGCCGGGCCGGTGACGGCCGTGCGAACGATCCCTAGCCGGCCAGCACCTTCTTCATCTCGATGAACGTCACGCGCGAAAAGCCCGGATGGGATTTCTCCGCGGTCTTATCGAAGCCCCAGGCCGCAAAGGTCGCGTGATTGCCGACAAGCTCTATCCTTGTCTCCAGCCGCAATGCCGGAAGGCCGAGATCGAGCGCCGTCTCTTCGGCGACAGCAAGCAGGCGCCGGCCGATGCCCGTGCCTTGTGCGGATGGCAGAACCGCGAGTTTGCCGACATAGAGGCAATCTGTCTCCGCGCGCAGGAAAATGCAGCCGACGAGCCGTCCGGCATTCTCCACGGCATAGGCGATTTCCGCCTTCGCCTTTTCCATGAGCGATTCCGTCGTCAGGCGAATGGCCGACGACGGCGGATCGATGCGGCCGTCCATATAGGCGAAGGATGCGAGGATGAGATCGAGCAGCTCGCCCCAGCGGGCAAAGCTCTCGTCGATGCGAAAAGGTGTCACGCTGTCTTGCCCTGTCGCGCGCGCCGGCGCTTGTAGCGGATCGTATCGAAACGGGCGGCAAGGGCGTCATAGAGCAGCAGGCGCCCGATCAGCGGTTCGCCGGCACCGGTGATGAGCTTGATCGCCTCCATGGCCATCAGCGTGCCGATCACGCCCGTCAGTGCGCCGATAATCCCCGCTTCCGCGCAGGCAGGGATCAATCCGGCCGGCGGCGCTTCGGGAAAGAGATCGCGATAGCAGGGGTTCTGGGTTCCGTCCTCGGCAGCCTCATAGGGTTTCAGCACGGTCAGCGAACCGTCGAAACGGCCGACGGCACCTGTCACGAGCGGAATACGCGCTTCTTCCGCTGCGTCGGCCGCCATATAGCGCGTGTCGAAATTGTCCGAGCCGTCAATCAGCAGGTCGAAGCCGGTAAGGTGCAGGCGCGCGGCAGCGGCCGAAAGGCGCTCGCTGAAACGGATGACCTTGATGTGCGGGTTCAGCCGCGCAATCGCACTGGCCGCGCTTTCCGTCTTCATCTCGCCGATCGTGCCGGAATCGTGGATCACCTGCCGCTGCAGGTTGGAGAGCGAGACACGGTCGTCGTCGGCAATGCCAAGCGTCCCGACCCCGGCGGCGGCCAGATATTGCAGGATCGGTGCGCCAAGCCCTCCGGCGCCGATGACAAGCACGCGCGCCGCCTTCAGTTTCTGCTGGCCCGCGCCGCCGATTTCCGGCAGCAGGATATGGCGGTGGTAGCGTGCGATTTCGTCCGGGCTGAGGGGTTCCATGTGCGGAATGCTATCACGCTCCGGATCGCCAGGAGAAGCGCTATCGCTCATTCGAAAACCCTCCCGTCGGCAACCGTGAAAAACTGTGCCCGCTCTGCAAGTGCTGCAAACATCTGATGGTCCGTTCCGGTCATGAAGGCCTGGCCGCCGAGCCCGTCTATGAGGTCGAAGAGTGCGGCGCGGCGTCCCTCGTCGAGATGGGCGGCGATCTCGTCGAGCAGCAGCACCGGCGCATGGCCCGTAAGGTTGCCGACGAGCCGCGCATGGGCAAGCACGAGGCCAACCAGCAGCGCCTTCTGTTCCCCGGTGGAGCAGCGCGCCGCTTCCATCTGCTTCTGGCGATGGTGTACGATAAGGTCGGCGCGATGCGGCCCCTCCAGCGTACGACCGGCGCCGGCATCGCGGTAACGGCTGGCGGCGAGCGTTGCCGCATATTCGTCTTCCAGATCGACCGAGGGCCGCGAGAACTGGCCGTCCATGAAGCCGGAGAGCTGCAGCGACGCGGACGGGAAGGGGGAGGTTTCGCGGTTCTCCTCGATCAGGCGCGTCAGCAGGCCGAGCATTTCCTGCCGGGCGAGCGCCATGGCAATGCCGAGGCTTGCCATCTGCTCCTCGATGCCGGAAAGCCAGGAAGGGTCGAACCGGCCCTCGTCGAGCAGCTTGTTGCGGCTGCGCATGGCGCGCTCGAAGTCGCTGGCCCGCCTTCCGTGCTCAGGATCGAGCGACAGGACAAGCCGGTCGAGGAACCGCCTGCGGTCGGACGAGCCGCCGGTAAAGAGGCCGTCCATTGCCGGCGTCAGCCAGAGCACGCGCAGATGGTCCGCCAGCTCGTCGACCGTTTTTGCCGTCGTCCCGTTGATGCGCAGCCGGCGCGTGGTCGCCTCGTCGCTGGTATCGATCCCCGTTCCGATCTCGACAGCGCCTTCCATGCCGTCCAGTTCGGCAAAGATCGAAAATCCGCCGGCAGCACCGACGCGGGTAATGTCGCCATAGGCGGCGCGGCGCATCCCGCGCCCCGGCGACAGGAAGGAAACCGCTTCCATCAGATTGGTTTTGCCGGCGCCGTTGTCCCCGGTCAGCACCACATGCCGCCCGTCCAGCGTAAGCGAGGCCGCCGCGTAATTGCGAAAGTCTGTCAGCTTCAGACGGGAGAGGGCAACCTTGTGCGGCATCGGAAATCCGGAATCATCAAGGCTGACAGCTAAGCCGAAGCCATCAGGATATCAAGGCTGAGAGCCGCTTATGTCCCTAATGCCGGCGCGGCGGCGGCGCCTCGAGCTGTGCCTCGGCCTCCGCGATCGCCTTTTCGATCCAATAAAGCAGATCCGGCCGGTCTTCGATCGAGCCGCGCAACGATTTCAATGAATCGAGGATCATCGTCAGTTTCTGGCGGCGCATATCGATGACGATACTGTCGGCATCAGATTTCCCGGTGGGGGCGGATGTCATGCAGTACTCGAAGCCTCCTGAATGACCGGTATTACAGGTGTTCCGGCGCGACTAACTATCGATCCGGGCAATGAAGTCAACTACAGGGTGTTCAATTTTTCGCGACATCGCCATCAAGTCATCAAACAAGGAATACAAGTTGCAAAACACCCGGAATATCAGGCCGTTTTCGTAGCGTAATGCCCAAAAAAAGTCGGTTGAAAATTGCAACTTGCGGGTTGAGATATTCAGCTGACGCTATATGGTAAATAACGGGTTTACCGGGGAGAGAGTGCAGCAGTGCCAGATCCGATTGATATCATTGTCGGTCGCAACGTGAGACAGCTTCGCGCGCGCCGACGTGTTTCTCAACTGGAACTCGGCGAAGCACTCGGCCTTACATTCCAGCAGATCCAGAAATACGAAAAGGGCACGAACCGCGTCTCTGCCAGCAAGCTGCATCAGATAGCGGTCTTTCTCGGCGTGGACATTTCCGAGCTTTTCGAGGGCACGGGAATTTCCCAGTTTGCCAACCGCGTCGAGCTGAGCCCCGAGGCCTATGAACTGGCGGTCAGCTATGACAGGTTGAGTTCGGTTGCCGGCAAGCAGGCGGTCAAGACGATCCTCAGCCTCATATGCGGTGAGACAGCCGAAAACGCCGCTTGAGGCGCTGCAGCCCGCATCCTTGAAATTGATGGTGGCTCAGTGCAGCTCGCGCTCATGCAGTGCGACGAGCAGGGCATCCTGCGTCTGATGTCCGGCATGATAGAGGTCGATCGCGATGCTGGCGATCGAAAGGCCCTGCTGGCTGCGGAGCTTGATGTTGCGTTCGGCGCACCACGAATAGAGCGCACCCGCCAGCGCATCGACATCTTCGGACAGGCAATTTGAGAAGTTCGTTGCCGACATGGAGATACCCTCTGTTAGTCCCGGACTGCGCGCCAAAGACAGTATGGATTTCACCAACTTGCAAGTCTCATCGGATCTGTGCGTTAACACAAAACGCCCGCGCGCAGGCATGCGTCCCGGCTTGAAACAGATGTGCCGAATTGGAACGCGCATGAAAAAGCCGGAGGCGGAACCTCCGGCTTCGTAGCCTTGCCAAATGCCGGGGTCGAATGCCGGGATCAGCCCTCGAAGAATTCCTTCATGCGGGCAAAGAAGCCCGTCGATTCCGGATTGTTCTCCTTGGAGGAGAGCTGCTCGAATTCCTGCAGCAGCTCGCGCTGGCGCTTGGAAAGCTTCTGCGGCGTCTCGATCTGGATCTGGATATAGAGATCGCCCGTCTGGCTGGAGCGCAGCACCGGCATGCCCTTGCCCTTCAGGCGGAACTGCTTGCCGGCCTGCGTGCCTTCGGGAACGGTGACGCGCGATTTGGTACCGTCGAGCGTCGCCACGTCGAAAGTGCCGCCGAGCGCGGCCGTCGTCATGGAGATCGGCACGGCGCAATAGAGGTCGGCCCCGTCGCGCTGGTAGAATTCGTGCGGCTTTACCGACAGGAAGATATAGAGATCGCCCGCCGGGCCGCCGCGCATGCCGGCCTCGCCTTCGCCCTGCAGGCGAATGCGGGTACCGTCCTCGATGCCGGCCGGGATATTGACCGAGAGCGAGCGCTCTTCGGTTACACGGCCCTGGCCGTGGCACTTCGGGCACGGGTCGGGAATGATCTGGCCGCGGCCGTGGCAGGTCGGGCAGGTGCGTTCGATCGAGAAGAAGCCCTGTGCGGCGCGCACGCGGCCGGAGCCCTGGCAGGTGCCGCAGGTTTTCGGCTGCGTGCCGGGCTTGGCGCCGGAACCGGAACAGACGTCGCAGGTGATCGACGTCGGAACACGGATCTGCGCCGTCTTGCCGGAGAAGGCTTCCTCCAGCGAGATTTCCATATTGTAGCGAAGGTCGGCGCCACGTTCGCGGCCGCCCGAAGAGCGCTGCCGCCCGCGGCCGCCGCCCATCATCTCGCCGAAAATATCCTCGAAAATATCGGAGAAGCCGCCGCCGGCAAATCCGGCGCCGCCGCCGAAGCCGCCGGGACCGCCCATGCCGCCCTGCTCGAAGGCCGCATGGCCGTAACGATCGTAGGCCGCGCGCTTCTGCGGGTCCTTCAGCGTTTCGTAGGCTTCGTTGATTTCCTTGAACTTGCGTTCGGCGTCCTTGTCATCCGGGTTCTTGTCCGGATGGTATTTCATTGCCAGCTTGCGGAAGGCGCTTTTCAGCTCTTTCTCATCCGCCGTCTTGGCTACACCCAGAGTTTCGTAAAAGTCCGCTTTTGCCAATTTAAGCCCCGGAAATGGATTTCCGGCTGCCATGGTGAGCAGCCGGATGTCTATCGTCTAGCGTAGGCCGCAAGCCCGCCGGTTAAGCGGACTTCTTGCGATCGTCGTCCTTGACCTCTTCGTAATCGGCATCGACGACATTGTCATCATCAGCCGAAGCGTCGGTCGTGCCGCCTTCGGCCTGCTGGGCTTCGTAGATCGCCTGACCGAGCTTCATGGAAACTTCCATGAGCGTCTGGGTCTTGGCCTTGATGTCCTCGGCATCGACATCGGTCGCTTCCGTTGCGGACTTCAGAGCGGCAATCGCATCGGAAATTGCGGTGCGGTCGGCTTCGGAAACCTTGTCACCGTAATCCTTGAGCGACTTTTCCGTGGAGTGGATCAGGCTTTCGGCCTGGTTCTTGGCTTCCACACCTTCGCGGCGCTTCTTGTCTTCGGCAGCATGGGCTTCTGCATCCTTGACCATCTTTTCGATGTCGGCGTCGGACAGACCGCCGGAGGCCTGGATGCGGATCTGCTGTTCCTTGCCGGTGCCCTTGTCCTTGGCCGAAACCTGCACGATGCCGTTGGCGTCGATGTCGAAGGTCACTTCGATCTGCGGAACGCCACGCGGTGCCGGCGGCAGGCCGACGAGGTCGAACTGGCCGAGCAGCTTGTTGTCGGCAGCCATTTCGCGCTCGCCCTGCGAGACGCGGATGGTGACGGCCTGCTGGTTGTCTTCCGCGGTCGAGAAGGTCTGGCTCTTCTTCGTCGGGATCGTCGTGTTGCGCTCGATCAGACGGGTGAAGACGCCGCCCAGCGTCTCGATGCCGAGGGACAGCGGGGTCACGTCGAGAAGCAGGACGTCCTTGACGTCGCCCTGCAGAACGCCGGCCTGGATGGCGGCGCCGAGAGCGACGACTTCATCCGGGTTGACGCCCTTGTGCGGCTCCTTGCCGAACAGCTGCTTGACGACTTCCTGCACCTTCGGCATGCGGCTCATGCCGCCGACGAGAACGACTTCGTCGATTTCGGCAGCGGTGACGCCGGCATCCTTGAGGGCGGCCTTGCACGGAGCGATCGTGCGCTGAACGAGATCGTCGACCAGGCTTTCCAGCTTGGCGCGGGTCAGCTTCAGCGTCAGGTGCTTCGGGCCGGAAGCGTCGGCCGTGATGAACGGCAGGTTGATTTCGGTCTGCTGCGAAGAGGACAGCTCGATCTTTGCCTTTTCGGCAGCTTCCTTGAGGCGCTGCAGGGCGAGCTTGTCGTTCTTCAGGTCGATGCCGTTGTCCTTCTTGAACTCGGCAACGAGATATTCGACGAGACGCATGTCGAAGTCTTCACCGCCGAGGAACGTGTCGCCGTTGGTGGACTTCACTTCGAAGACGCCGTCGCCGATTTCGAGGATCGAGATATCGAAGGTACCGCCGCCAAGGTCGTAGACGGCGATCGTCTTGCCGTCCTTCTTGTCGAGGCCGTAGGCGAGCGCGGCAGCGGTCGGCTCGTTGATGATGCGCAGCACTTCAAGACCGGCGATGCGGCCGGCATCCTTGGTTGCCTGGCGCTGCGCGTCGTTGAAGTAGGCGGGAACGGTGATGACGGCCTTTTCGACCTTTTCACCGAGATAGGATTCGGCGGTTTCCTTCATCTTCTGAAGGATCATCGCGGAAATCTGTGCGGGCGAGTAGCCCTTGCCGTTGGCTTCGACCCAGGCGTCGCCATTGTCGCCCTTGACGATCGAGAAAGGAACGAGACCCTTGTCCTTTTCGACGGTCGGGTCTTCGTAGCGGCGGCCGATCAGGCGCTTTACGGCGAAGAGGGTGTTCGTGGGGTTGGTGACCGCCTGGCGTTTGGCCGGCTGCCCGACGAGGCGTTCGCCGTCATCGGAAAAGGCCACCATGGAAGGGGTCGTACGCGCGCCTTCCGCATTCTCGATGACCTTTGCGTCCTTGCCGTCCATGACTGCGACGCAGGAATTTGTCGTTCCAAGGTCGATACCAATTACTTTTGCCATGTCATTCTCTCCTTGAAGCAAGCTGTCGGAACCCCGGAAAGGCATTTCCCTGACAGCCCCTTACGGGATGGGTCTACTAAGATTACGCAATCGTGATTGCGGTGATGCGGCGTATATAAGGAGCGGTTTTCTGGACTGCAAGGCGAGAAATGGCCCGGAATCCAGCAAAACGAATGTGTTGCATTCAATTTTTACAGTAGCCGGAAAAGGGTCTGCTTCGCACCGTCAAACCGTGCAAATCTTGCGTGCCGAGCCTTGCGCGGGACGTGCTCCCGCAAGCTATCTTATCCCTTTCAATACTGTCTACTGTCCCTATTGCCCCATGATCAGATCGAGCAGCGTCGTGCGGCGCGGCTGCGCCCCTGGCGATGCCTGCGGCCCGCCGACATCACCGGGCGGCACCATGTCGTCATAGCCGCCGCCGGCGACATTGGCGGGCGGCACGGGGCCGCCATTGGCCGGCATCGCCCGCGGCTGTCCGGGCGCCGGCGGATAGCGGTTCAGGTCGTCATTGCCGCCGAAGACGCCGGAAATGATGCTGCCGACCGTCGAAGGCTGCTCGGGCGCCGGCTGCGCCTGCGCCATCGGCTGGCCAGTGTTGGGATCGACGCCGGGATTGGCGGCGGGATCGCCAAACGTCTGGCCCATGCCGAATAGCGGTGCCGGCGAAAGCCCCTTATGCGCGGCCACCATGAATTCCTTCCAGGCCTTGGCCGGAAGGCCGCCGCCGGTCACTTTCTTCATCGGCCTGCCGTCGTCATTGCCGAACCATACGCCCGTCGTCAGGTTGCTGGTAAAGCCGACGAACAGCGCGTCGCGCGAATTCTGTGTCGTGCCGGTCTTGCCGGCCGCCTGCCAGCCGGGAAGCTTGGCGCTCGAACCCGTGCCGCCGTTGATGACGCCCATCATCATCATGTTCATTTCGGCGACGATCTGCTCGGACAGCACGCGCGGCGGATTGTCGTAGGTGTTCTCGTAAAGCACCTTGCCGTCGGCGGTCGTCACCCTGCGGATGACATGCGGCGTCGCCTTGTAGCCACCGTTCATGAAGGCGGCATAGGAGGCCGTCAGCTCCATGAGCGAGACTTCCGACGTGCCGAGCGCGATCGAGGCATTGGGCTGCAGGTCCGATTCGATGCCGAGGCGATGGGCGAGCTTGATCACCTGGTCCGGCCCGTCATACATCACCAGCTGGGCGGCCACCGTGTTCAGGGACTTGGCGAGCGCGGTCCTCAGCGTTACCTCGCCATTATATTTCTTCTCGTAATTTTCGGGCGTCCAGTTGCCGATGCGGATCGGCGCGTCGTTGAAGACGCTATCCGGCGTCAGGCCCTTTTCGAGCGCGGCCGCATAGACGAAAGGCTTGAAGGAGGAGCCCGGCTGGCGTTTGGCCTTGACGGCGCGGTTGAACTGGCTTGCCGCGTAATCCCTGCCCCCGACCAGCGCACGGATCGCGCCCGTGCCGTCGATCGAGACAAGGGCCGCCTGCGACGCATCGAACTTGCCGCCTTCCTTGTCGAGCACCCCGGCCAGCGACTGTTCCGCCTTCTTTTCGAGCGTCTTGTCGATCGTCGTATCGACGATGACGTCTTCCTTCACGTCGCCGACCAGCCCCTGCAGCTCGTCCATCACCATATCGGCGACATATTGTCCGGCGCCCGACCAGTAGCTGCGGGCAGAAGCCGGCGTCTGCGACATGGCGGTCTTGATCTCGTCGGCGCTGATATAGCCCTGGTCGCGCATTGCCTGCAGCACGACCTGCGCGCGGGCATTGGCCGCTTCCGGATCGCGCGCCGGCGAAAGCCGCGACGGCGCTTTGACGAGGCCCGCAAGCAGCGCCGCTTCGCCGAGATTCACGTCGCGCGCCGACTTGTTGAAATAGCGTCGCGCCGCCGCTTCCACGCCATAGGCGTTCGAGCCGAAATAGACGCGGTTCAGATACATCGCAAGGATCTGGTCCTTGGTGTATTTCTGCTCCAGCCAGAAGGAGAGCAGCACTTCCTGCACCTTGCGCTCCAGCGTGCGGTCGGGCGAGAGGAACAGGTTCTTGGCGAGCTGCTGCGTCAGCGTCGAGCCGCCCTGGATCGGCTGGCCGGTGAGATTGTTGACGAAGGCGCGCGCCAGCCCGAAAGGATCGACGCCGAAATGCGAATAGAAGCGCCTGTCCTCGATGGCGATGATCGCTTCCGGGATATAGGGCGACATATTATCCAGCGACAGCGCCTCGCCGCCGGTCGCGCCGCGGTTGGCGATCACGCTGCCGTCCACGGCGGTGATCTTGACGTTCGGCGGCCGTTCCGGAATTGCCCAGGTGCTGGCGCTCGGCATGCGCGAACCATAGTAGAGCACCAGCCCGGCAACGCCGATGCCGGCCCAGATGCCGAGCACGATGCACCAGTAGACGACCCTGCGCAGGAACGCGAACAGGCCGCCGCCTTCGCGTTCGCGCCGTTCGGGGCGGCGCTTTGCCGGCGCGCGGCGGGGAGCGGGCGGCCTGGACGGACGCCTGGAAGCGTGCCGCCCGTCGATGCGCTCATCGGCATCGAGCGCAAATTCGTCATCCTCCTCGCGGCCGCGGCCGTTGAAGGACGGTTCGATCCTGTCGTCTGATCTGCGTCTGGCTACCATCGTGAAGTGGCTGAACCCTTGCTATAAGACCGCGCCCCCACGCGACGGTTTTATCCGATTGAACTGTAAATGCGGCGAATTAACGGGCTGTTAAGAACAACGCCGATGCGGCCAAGTCCCCTGCCTGCCTGCATTTTCTCCAGCTTTCCCCGGTGGGCGCCATTCGCCGCGGCCATCGCGAAAGAGTAGGCACGACCGCTTCGACAGGATGGATGGAAGCCGGCTGAGGATGCTGCCCGGCCCTGGCGCGCAGATATGCGCCTCGCCGGCGACCCTGCAGCGCACATCGTCCGGCCGGCGAGGGAACCAATAGGCTTTGCGGCAGTTTTATCCGAAGCGGGACATACCCCTCACGTCCCGTTCAGATCGGCCGTCTCCCCTCAACACGCGCCGATCCATATCAGGCCCGGCGTATCGCCAGATACGTCGGGTCCTTTTCTTCACGGACGATAAGGACCGCGATCGCGGTAATAATAGTCCGGGCCGCGGCGCCAGCGGTCGCGATCCCGGTAGAAGTCGCGGTTGCGATAATAGCGGTCCCAGTATGGACCGACGCTGAAGGTCACGGTCGGAATACCGAGCGGGCGATAATATTGCGGGCCGACATAGATCCGCCGCCGCTCGTAGGTCGCCTGGACATATTGGCCGGCAACCCAGCCGCGGCCGCCATAAAATTCCACGTCGCACCAGGGCGTATCGGCAAGGCAGCCGCGGATCTGCAGCGGCGTCCCGTTGGGAATGACGGCAACGGCAGGATAGCGCGTGCTCGGACCGGCGCGCATGTTCACATTCGCAGTCGAAATGCCCTGCGCTGCCTCGGCTACGGCGGGCGCCAGCAGCAACAGGCCGCCCACAGCAATTTTCAGAAGAATATGTTTCACCTTTTACTCCTCGCGACAAACGATCGGCGCCAGGCGTCGCAATACGACGCTTTCCGGCACGGCAAAGATAGAGCGTTGGCGGCGCAGGTCACGCCGCACAGGTTTCACCTTGTCTTTCAAAGACTTATAAGAATTCCAGGATGAACGCAGCTTGAACGGCGGCCGAAGTTTTGCAAGGGGTCTTGAAATAGAAGGGGCGGCTTCCGATATTATCCTTCAGAAATCGCAGCCCGGAAATGTCGTGCGCACTATCTGCGCATCGTTTCCGCGATCTGGTTAAGCAGGCCGTTTACCGGCCGTAAACCTTTCGGGATCACTCTGGCTGTGCACTATCCGCTTCTCCTTTGACCACGGATGTACTGGCACTGAGATGAGGCGGATAACGGAAGGCCGGTTTGCCCCGGCCTTTTTGTTTGCAGATTTCGGATGGCGTGCCGCGCAGACCGCGGGCACGCCTTTTTCGTTTCAGGCCTTCAGTGCAGCAAGGATGCGCACCCAGGAGCGGATGCCCTTGTGGTAGGAGGCGAGTTCGTACTTCTCGTTCGGCGAGTGGATGCGGTCGTCGGAAAGGCCGAAGCCGACCAGCAGGGATTCCATGCCGAGCATCTTCTGGAAATCGCCGACGATCGGGATCGAGCCGCCCATGCCGATGACGATGGCGGGCTTCGGCCATTCGTCGGAAAGCGCGTTGCGCGCCTTGGTCAGAACCGGCGAGTCGTAGGAAAGATGAATGGCCGGCGAGGCGCCATGCGGATGGAACTCGACGGAGCAGTCGGCCGGGATCTTCGAGCGGACATAGGTGCGAAAGCTTTCCCGGATCGCTGCCGGATCCTGCGTGCCGACGAGGCGGAAGGAAACTTTCGCCGATGCCTTTGCGGCAATGACGGTCTTGAAGCCTTCGCCGGTATAGCCGCCCCAGATGCCGTTGACTTCGGCCGTCGGGCGCGCCCAGGTGAGTTCGAGCACCGAGCGGCCCTTTTCGCCCGAAGGGATGGAGAGGCCGACCTCGCCGAGGAAGTTTTCCGCCGACTTGCCGAGCGCTTCCCAGGAGGCCTTGATGTTCGCTGGCGTTTCCTCCACGCCGTCGTAGAAGCCTTCAAGCGTGATGCGGCCGGTCTCGTCATGCAGGCCGGCAAGCGCTTCCACGAGAATATGGATCGGGTTGGCGGCGGCACCGCCGAAGAGGCCGGAATGCAGGTCGCGGTCGGCAGCCGTCACCACGACTTCCTCACCGACAAGGCCGCGAAGAGCGGCCGCGATTGCCGGCGTATCGCGGTCCCACATGCTGGTGTCGCAGACCAGGGCGTAGTCGGCCTTGAGTTCGGCGGCATTGGCTTCGAGGAACGGTTTCAGCGACGGCGAACCGGATTCTTCCTCGCCTTCGAAAAGAATGGTGACGCGGCAGGGAAGCGCGCCATTGATCTCCTTATAGGCGCGGCAGGCCTCGACGAAGGTCATCAGCTGGCCCTTGTCGTCGGCGGTGCCGCGACCGGTCACGATCTTGCGGCCGTTGCCGGCATCCTTGACGGCGGGCTCGAAAGGGTCGTTTTCCCAAAGCTCGATCGGATCGACCGGCTGCACGTCGTAGTGACCGTAGAAAAGGACATGCGGTGCGTCGGCCGTGGCGCCTTCGTGATGGGCGACCACCATCGGGTGGCCGGGCGTGTCGCGAACCGAGGCATCAAAGCCCAGCGTCTTGAGATAAGCCACCAGCCATTCGGCTGCCTTGCGGCATTCGGCCTTGTAGGCCGGATCGGTCGAGATCGACTTGATGCGCAGCAACTCGAACAGCTTCTCGAGGCTCGAATCGAGGTTCTGGTCCGCGCGCGCAAGGACTGGATTTAGTTCGGTCATTTCCGACTCCTTCTGAAATTCGGCCGGACGATAGACTCAATTGGCTGCGGTTTCGAGCGTCAAATTTTCGAGATGTCATCCTGGCGCCAAATGCTACAATAGATGAAGTGGCGGAACCCGATGCAATTTGCGGTTATTTGGAAAACCCTAAATAGCATTGGTCGAAGGTCGGCTTCGAGGTGGCGAATGTTCTCTGTCATTGCCTGCATCAGGGATAATCATGACGGGCGGCTCGTCATTGCCGCCGTGATCGTCAGCCTTGTCGGCAGCCTGACCGCCATGCTCCTGCTTTTCCGTGCCCAGGAATGCGATATCGGCCAGCGAAAACTCTGGATCGGCACGTCAGCCTTTGCCTGCGGCATAGGCGTCTGGGCAACGCATTTCATCGCGATGCTCGCCTATGACGGCGGCATGCCGATCAGTTACGATTTTAGTCTCACCTTTCTGTCCGTGTTCCTGTCGATTTTCGGCTCCTGGGTGGCCATATGGATCGCCTCGGAAAGCAGGACCGGATACGCCCTTGCGTTCAGCGGCGTACTGATGGCGCTTGGCATCACGGCCATGCATCTGACCGGCATGCAGGCGATCGAAGCCCAGGCCGTGATCGTCTACGATTCCTTCACCCCAGTCGTTGCCTTCTGCTCCTGCGCGGCCTTTGCGACGGCCGCCTTTCTCGCCTTCTTCAAGCTGAAAGGTCTGATACGCTCCGTCGCATCCTCCGGTGCCTTCGTGCTGGCGATCTGCACGCTGCATTTCATCTCGATGAGCAGCGTCACGCTGGTGCCGGACCCGACGCGCGACGTGCCCGCGATGGCGCTCCAGCCCGAGGTGCTTGCGGTGATCGTCATGGTCGTCGCAACCGGTCTCATCCTCATGGCCTTCGGCGCGGTCTTCCTGGAAAGCCACCTGACCGATCTTCGCGGCCTTGCCAATGTTTCGCAGGAAGGGCTCGTCATTCTGCGCGAAGGCAGGATCGTCAGCACCAACGAGCGCTTCCTCAGCCTGTCCGGCTGGAAGCTTGCGGAGCTCACCGGCAACATTCCCTCCGCGGTCCTGGCCCTCATCCAGGGCGGGCAGGAAAGCGATCACCGGGAAATGCTGCTGATTGCCAAGGACGAGAGGGCAATCCCTGTCGAGGTCGTCACGCGGCGGATCGTCTATCGCGGCCGCCATTGCGATGTTCTCGTCGTTCGCGACCTCACACGCCGCAGGTGCTGCGACACGGCGATCGCGTCAGGCCCTGCAGGACGCTGAGCGGAAGCGGGCGTCCGTCGCAGTGGTTCAGAGTGCCTTGGCGTTGTTGATGAGGCGCCGGATATATTCGAGCATCAGCTCCCGCTCGAAGACCCGGAAGCCCTTGAACAGCGCAAGATCGGCCTCGCGCGCCGTGTCGATCGCCTCAACCTCCATCGCCTTGGCCTTCTCGGTGAGGAAGATCAGTTGCGCCCGTTTGTCGGTCGGGTGCGGGCGCCGCTCGATCAGCCCGTCGCGCACCATGCGCGAGAGCGTGTTGGCCATCGTCGCCTGTTCGATGTCGACGCGCTCCAGAAGCTGCTTCTGGGTCAGCCCGTCTTCGGCCCAAAGCTCCAGCAGGATCGGGAACTGGCCGGGAGAAAAACCGAGTCCCGCCGCGCGCTGATGCAGCGAGCGGGCAAAACCCTTGGCCAGCTGGCTGGCAAGGTAGGCACCGGAGTCCATTCGATTAAATCCCATGATTGTAAGTTAGGCTCAAAATCGGGCAGTCGGCAATGCAACAAATCGCATACGATCCATCAAAACATATGCGGCAAGCTCTTAAATTTTCGAGAGTTGAGGCAAGTTCCTGAAAAACAAAGCCGCCACGGCCTGGAGGAGGGCCATGGCGGCTTGAAAATGGGGACAAAGGCCCGGAGAGGGGGATGAGGCCTTTGTCCAAGCCTGATGCGGGCGGGGGACAAGCCGGCTATCAGACCCGCGGCGCGATCAAGCGCCGGTAGCTCTGATTTGTTATTGAGAATGTGGTTTTTCAAGGGAAAGAGAAAAAACCGCCTATTACAAATTGGTAACAGTTTGGTGAGGCGGAATCTTTTTGCGCAGCCAAGTTTATATGGACCTTGTCTGGTCGTCGCGCTATCCATGCTGCCATGAAAAAAGGCGATCATCTTTTCCTTGTCGACGGTTCTGGTTTCATCTTCCGGGCCTTTCATGCGCTGCCGCCGCTAACCCGCAAATCCGATGGCCTGCCGGTCGGCGCCGTCTCCGGTTTCTGCAACATGCTCTGGAAGCTGCTGAGAGACGCGCGCAGCACCGATGTGGCCGCGACGCCCACCCATCTCGCCGTCATTTTCGACTATTCGTCGAAGACCTTCCGCAAGGATCTCTATGACGCCTATAAGGCGAACCGTGCCGCGCCGCCCGAAGAGCTGGTGCCGCAGTTCGGCCTGATCCGCGAAGCGACGCGCGCCTTCAACCTGCCCTGCATCGAGACGGAAGGTTTCGAGGCCGACGACATCATCGCCACCTATGCCCGGCAGGCCGAAACCGTCGGCGCCGACGTGACGATCGTCTCCTCCGACAAGGACCTGATGCAGCTCGTCACCCCGAACGTCCACATGTACGACAGCATGAAGGACAAGCAGATCAGCATCCCCGACGTCATCGAGAAATGGGGGGTGCCGCCGGAAAAGATGATCGACCTGCAGGCCATGACCGGCGATTCCGTCGACAACGTGCCCGGCATTCCCGGCATCGGCCCGAAGACCGCGGCCCAGCTTCTCGCCGAATATGGCGATCTCGATACGCTTCTCGAGCGCGCCCATGAGATCAAGCAGGAAAAGCGCCGCCAGACGATCCTGGACAATATCGACAAGGCGAAGCTCTCGCGTGAGCTCGTGCGCCTGCGCACCGACGTGCCGCTGGAGCTGGATCTCGACGCGCTGGTTCTCGAACCGCAGAACGGCCCCAAGCTGATCGGTTTCCTGAAGACCATGGAATTCACGACGCTGACGCGCCGTGTCGCCGAATTCTGCAATTGCGATGCCAGCGAGATCGAGCCTGCCTTCGTGAAGATCGAATGGGGTGCGGACGCGCATGGCCCGGATCTGGACGCGGCCGAGCCGGAACCTGTTGCAGGCACGGTGCCCGATATGGGCGGCGAAGCCGTCGCGGTTGCGCCGCGTGCAAAGGCAAAGGCCGCTGTCGAAGGCACGTTCGCCCCGGCCGATCTCGCCAGGGCGCGTGCCGAGGCTTTTGCGAACCTGCCGTTCGACCATTCCTCCTACGTGACGATCCGCGACCTTGCGACCCTCGATCGATGGATCGCCGATGCAAGGGAGACCGGCCTCGTTGCCTTCGATACGGAAACGACCTCGCTGGACGCCATGCAGGCGGAGCTTGTCGGCTTTTCCCTGGCGATCGCGGACAATGCAAGCGACCCGACAGGCACGCGCATCCGTGCCGCCTATGTGCCTGTTGGACACAAGACGGGCGTCGGCGACCTGCTCGGTGGGGGCCTTGCGGAAAACCAGATCCCGATGCCCGATGCGCTGTCGCGCCTGAAGGCATTGCTTGAGGACGAATCGATCCTCAAGGTCGCGCAGAACCTGAAATACGACTATCTGCTGATGAAGCGCTACGGCATCGAGACGAAGAGTTTCGACGATACGATGCTGATATCTTATGTGCTCGACGCCGGCACCGGCGCGCATGGCATGGACCCGCTGTCGGAAAAATTCCTCGGCCACACGCCGATCGCCTACAAGGACGTTGCCGGCTCCGGCAAGTCGAACGTCACCTTCGACCTCGTCGATATCGAGCGCGCCACCCACTATGCGGCGGAAGACGCCGACGTGACGCTGCGCCTCTGGATGGTGCTGAAGCCGCGCCTTGCCGCCACCCAGCTGACGCGCGTCTACGAGCGCCTGGAGCGCCCGCTCGTGCCCGTTCTGGCGCGCATGGAAGAGCGCGGCATCACGGTCGACCGCCAGATCCTCTCGCGCCTGTCGGGGGAGCTGGCCCAGGGTGCGGCCAGGTACGAGGATGAAATCTACCAGCTTGCGGGAGAAAGGTTCAACATCGGCTCCCCCAAGCAGCTTGGCGATATCCTCTTCGGCAAGATGGGGCTGGCCGGCGGCACCAAGACCAAGACCGGCCAGTGGTCGACCTCGGCAAGCGTGCTGGAAGACCTGGCGGCAGCCGGCTTCGAACTGCCGCGCAAGATCGTCGACTGGCGCCAGCTCACCAAGCTGAAGTCGACCTATACGGACGCTCTTCCCGGTTACATCCATCCGCAGACGAAGCGGGTACACACCTCCTATTCGCTGGCGTCGACGACGACCGGTCGCCTGTCCTCCTCGGAGCCGAACCTCCAGAACATTCCGGTGCGCACCGCCGAAGGCCGCAAGATCCGCACCGCCTTCATTTCGTCGCCCGGCCACAAGCTGATCTCGGCCGACTACAGCCAGATCGAGCTGCGCGTGCTCGCCCATGTCGCTGAAATCCCGCAGCTCGTGCGCGCCTTCGAGGACGGCATAGACATTCATGCCATGACCGCTTCCGAAATGTTCGGCGTGCCGGTCGAAGGCATGCCGGGCGAGGTGCGCCGCCGCGCCAAGGCCATCAATTTCGGCATCATCTACGGCATTTCCGCCTTCGGCCTCGCCAACCAGCTGTCCATCGAGCGCTCGGAAGCCGGCGACTACATCAAGAAATATTTCGAACGGTTCCCCGGCATCCGCGACTATATGGAAAGCCGCAAGCAGATGGCCCGCGACAAGGGTTATGTCGAAACCATCTTCGGCCGCCGGATCAACTATCCGGAAATCCGCTCCTCCAACCCTTCGGTGCGCGCCTTCAACGAGCGCGCCGCCATCAACGCGCCGATTCAGGGCTCTGCTGCCGACGTCATCCGCCGCGCCATGATCAAGATCGAGCCGGCGCTTGCCGAGGCCGGTCTTGCCGAGCGCGTCCGTATGCTCCTGCAGGTGCACGACGAACTGATCTTCGAGGTCGAGGACGACGACGTCGAAAAGGCAATGCCGATCATTGTTTCGGTCATGGAAAACGCCACCTCGCCGGCGCTTGAAATGCGCGTGCCGCTGCGGGTCGACGCCCGTGCCGCCACCAATTGGGACGAAGCGCACTAGGACCGATCGACATTCAAGCCATCCACATCATTGCGGCGGCGAGATGGACGAAGCCTTGGAAGTGAATGGTTCTGCGTTCGTAGCGCGTTGCGAAACGGCGAAAGTGCTTCATGCAGCCGAAG